>NZ_QGTX01000001.1:1132500-1830239 GCF_003182485.1 Geodermatophilus normandii
CTGGACGCTCACCCGGGGCCCGACCGGTCGTGTCGTCTTCGGGATGCAGTGCTCCCACGTGCGCTGGCAGGAGCCGCCCATCACGACGAGGTCGCCGTGCCCGAGCGGGAAGCGCAGGGTCTCGCCGCCACCTCCGGCCGGGCGCAGGAGCAGGGGGCGGGGGGACCCGAAGGAGACGATCGCGACCATCGTGTCCTGGGTTCGGCTGCGCCCCAGCCGGTCGCCGTGCCAGGCGACGCTGTCGCGACCGTCCCGGTAGAGGCACATGCCCGCGGTGACGAACGGCTCGCCGAGCTCGTCCGTGTAGTGGGCGTCCAGCGCCGCGCGCGCCCCGGTCAGCAGCGGGTGGGGCAGGTCCTCGCCCCGGCCGTACCAGCGCAGGAGGCGGGGGACGGCGACCTCGCGGTCGTACATCTGCCGGCGGTCGGCCCGCCAGCCGATGTCCCCCAGCAGCACCTCGAGCACCTCGTCGGACCCGGTGACCCATCCCGGGAGGTGGTCGACCCACGCCCCGCGGCTGAGGACGTGGCGCCGGACCCGGCCCCGCAGCGGTGTGAGCGCCGCCTCCTCGGCGACGTCGAACATCGACGGCTGGTGCGCGAGCGTCATGGCGGCAGGCTACGCGGGATCGAACAGGTGTACGACCCCTCAGGCGGTCAGGGCCAGCGCGAAGGGCAGGACGCGGGAGGCACCGGCCAGGCGCAGCTCCCGCCCGGCGACCGTCATGGTCCAGCGGGAGTCGGCGAGGTCGTCGACGAGCAGGACCGGCACCGCGCCCAGCTCCTCCAGCCGCGAGCGCAGCTCCGGCCCGACGACGACCCGCTGCCACACGCCCGCCAGCCGGAAGGCGCTGTTCCCACCGGGTCCGCCGGTCGGCCCGCCGGAGGCCAGGGACATCTCCCCCAGGTACGGCAGCCGGCCCAGCCGCGCGAGCCCCTGCGCCACCCCGGTCACCAGCCGCGGCCGCCGGCGCGAGGGGACGGCCACCACCGCGGCGGGCCGCTCCGCCCAGTCCCACGCGCCCAGCACCCGGGCGCAGGCCCGGAGCAGGTCCTCGTCGGGCGGGACGTCGGAGATCGACCGCTGCACCGGGACGTCGAAGGCGGCGTCGGGGTCCTCCTCCAGGCCCGGGGCCTCGAGGTCGAGGGTCACCGTGCCGCCCACGCCGTCGTCCCCGAGGAGGGTCCGCAGGCGCTGTCCCCAGCCCAGGTCGGTGAGCCGGGCCACCGCCCGGCCCGGGTCCAGCAGCTCGCCCGCGGCGATCTTGCCCTTCACCTCGACGCCCAGCCGGTCGGCGCCGGTGGGCCACTGCGCGCGCGGCGCGAGCTCCACTCCCGGGCGGTCCAGGGCGGCCGAGGCCGCCTCCGCCGCCCCCTCGGGCACGTCGGTCGGGTACCAGGGGCCGGCGCAGACGTCGCAGCGGCCGCAGGGTGCGGCCGTCGGGTCGTCGAGCGCCTCCTGGAGGAAGGCCATCCGGCAGCGCGCCTCGTCCACCGGCTCCGCGTACGTGATCATCGCCCGCTGCTCGGCCTCGCGGGTGCGGGCGACGCGGGCGTAGCGGTCGCCGTCGTAGACCCACGGGCGGCCGGTGGACCGCCAGCCGCCCTGCACCCGCTCCACGGCCCCGTCGACGGCGAGGACCTTGAGCAGCAGCTCGAGCCGGGAGCGGCGGACGTCGGCCACCGTCTCCAGCCGGGCCACCGACCACGCCTTCCCGTCGGCCATCGCGGACAGGACGGCGGCGGCGTGGTCCTCGCGCGGCATGGACGAGGTGGCGAACCACTGCCAGATGGCCAGGTCCTCGGGCCCGGGCAGGAGCAGGACGTCGGCGTGCTCGACGGCGCGGCCGGCGCGGCCCACCTGCTGGTAGTAGCTGACCGGCGACGACGGCGCCCCGAGGTGGACGACGAAGCCGAGGTCGGGCTTGTCGAAGCCCATGCCCAGCGCCGAGGTGGCCACCAGCGCCTTGACCCGGTTCTCCCGCAGCGCCTCCTCGGCGTCCTTGCGGTCGGCGTCGTCGAGGCGGCCGGTGTAGGCGCGCACGTCGTGACCGGCGTCGCGCAGCAGCCCCGCCGTCTCCTCGGCGGCGGCGACGGTGAGCGTGTAGACGATGCCGCTGCCCGGCAGGTCGCCGAGGTGGGCGGCCAGCCACGCCAGCCGCGCGCGGTCGGTGGGCAGCCGCAGGACGCCCAGGCGCAGCGAGTCGCGCGCCAGCGGGCCGCGGACCGTGGTCACCCCGACGCCGCCGGCGCCGAGTTGCTCGGCGACGTCGGCCACCACGCGCTCGTTGGCCGTGGCCGTCGTCGCCAGGACCGGCGTGGCCGGCGGGAGGGTGCCGAGCAGGTCGCGGATGCGGCGGTAGTCGGGGCGGAAGTCGTGGCCCCAGTCGGAGACGCAGTGCGCCTCGTCGACGACGAGCAGGCCGCAGCGGGCGACCAGGCCGGGCAGCTGCTCCTCGCGGAAGCGCGGGTTGGTGAGCCGCTCCGGGGAGACGAGCAGGACGTCGACCTCGTCGGCGGCCAGGGCGGCGGCGACGTCGTCCCACTCGGTCGCGTTGGCGCTGGAGATCTCCACGGCGCGGATGCCGGCCCGGGCGGCGGCGGCCACCTGGTCGCGCATGAGCGCGAGCAGCGGGCTCACCAGCAGCGTGGGCCCGGCGCCGCGGCGGCGCAGCAGCGCGGTGGAGACGAAGTAGACCGCCGACTTCCCCCACCCGGTGCGCTGCACGACCAGCGCCCGCTCGGAGCGCTCGACCAGCGCGGCGACGGCGGCGTCCTGGCCCTCGCGGAAGACCGCGTCGGGCCGCCCGGTCAGCTCACGCAGGACCCCGAGGGCCTCGGTGGCGAGATCGGACGGCGGCGCGGCGGTGCTCATGGCTCCCGACAGTAGGGGCGTCCCCCGACAGCGGGACCGTCCGAGCGCGACCTGGGGACGGCGGGCAGGATGGGGACGATGCGACCGCCGGACAACCACGTGCACACCGGGTGGTCGTGGGACACCCCGAGCAGCGTGACGATGGCCCGGGCCTGCGAGCAGGCCGTGGCGCAGGGGTTGCCGGCGATCGCCTTCACCGAGCACCTGGACTTCACCGTGTGGGGTGCCGACGACCGCGCCACCACGCTGGGCCTGGTCGACCGGCACGCCTCGCGGCACGCCCCCATCGACACGCAGGGCTACTGGGCCGAGCTGGCCGAGGTCCGCGAGCGGTTCCCCGAGCTGCGGATCTGGTCCGGCGTCGAGGCCGGCGAGCCGCACCTGTTCTCGGCCAGCATCGCCGCCCACCTCGCCGACGCGCCGGTGGACCGCGTCCTCGGCTCGCTGCACTCGCTGCACGACGGCGACCGGCTCTACGGCGTCGGCCAGCTGCTCTACTCCGACGCCGACGGCACGATGCGCCGCTACCTCGCCGAGGTCGTCGACATGGTCGAGAGCAGCGACGTCTTCCAGGTGCTCGCGCACGTCGACTTCCCGCGGCGGTACTGGCCCGGCGGCTCGCACCGGTACGTGGAGAAGGACTACGAGGAGGAGTACCGGGCGGTGTTCCGCGCGCTGGCCGGCACCGGCCGGGCGCTCGAGGTCAACACGAGCAGCCCGCTGGCCTCGGTGGACCAGGTGCGCTGGTTCCGCGAGGAGGGCGGCGAGGCGGTCAGCTTCGGCAGCGACGCCCACCAGCCGGGCGCGGTCGGGCAGCGCTTCGACCTGGCCGTCGACGTCGTCGAGGCGGCCGGCTTCCGCCCGGGCCGCGACCGGTTCGACTTCTGGCACCGCTGAGCTCAGCCGGCCATCCGGTCCAGGGCCGCCCGCCAACCCCGGGCGAACGCGACGGGCCCGAGGAGTCGCTGGGCGAGCAGCACGGCCCGGCCCCGCAGGCCACGGCCGCCGGCGTGGTGGATGACGACGTCGACGTGACTGCCGCCGTCCCGCGGGGTGATCCGGACCTCGCCGGTTCCCCGGTCGCAGTGGTCGCTGTCCAGCAGCGTCCAGGTGACCCGGTCCGGCGTCGGCCACTCGTAGCGCAGCAGCACCCAGAAGGGCACGCCGGCGCTCCCCTCGCGGACGACGGCCCAGCCCTCGCCCTCCTCGAGGACCTCGTACTTCGCCGGGTCCAGCGAGCGCGACCAGACCTCCAGCCGGCGGGCGCCGGTGTCGGTGAGGGCCTCGCGGACCTGTGCCGGGGTGGCACGGGTGTCGAAGTCGAAGTGGACGCGCATCGCCGGCTCCCTCCGGACGGCCCCCGTGCCCGCGGTGATCGTCCCGCCGACGGTGCCTCGTGGGGAGGCGCCACCTCCTGCCAACTACTTCACCGCTAAGAGAAACGACGCTAGGGTCGCCGGGGTGACCTCCCGCCGCGCCGTGATCGCCCTCGGCGGCAACGCGATGACCGGGCCGGACGGCTCGGCGACGCCGGCGGCCCAGCGGAACGCGATCCGCGAGGCGGCCGGCCACGTCGCCGAGGTGGTGGCCGCCGGGGTCGAGGTGGTGCTCACCCACGGCAACGGCCCCCAGGTGGGGAACCTCCTGGTCAAGAACGAGCTCGCCGCGCACGTCGTGCCGCCGGTGCCGCTGGACTGGAACGTCGCCCAGACCCAGGCCACCATCGCCTTCACCGTCGCCGACGAGCTGGACGCCGCCCTGGCCGCCTGGGGGCTGCCCCAGCGCACCGCCGGGCTGGTCACGCGGACCCTGGTCGACGCCGACGACCCGCACTTCGCCGAGCCGTCCAAGCCGGTCGGCCGCTTCCTCCCGCGCGAGGAGGCGGAGCGGTTCGTCGCGCTCGGCCAGGTCTGGGAGGACCGCGGGTCGCGGGGCTGGCGGCGGGTGGTCGCCTCACCCGAGCCGCGGTCGGTCGTCGACTCCCCGGCCATCCACGCGCTCGCGGCGGCCGGCTTCGTCGTCGTCTGCGCCGGCGGCGGAGGCATCCCCGTGACCGCCGACGCCGCCGACGGCGCGCCCCTGCGCGGCGTCGAGGCCGTCATCGACAAGGACCTCACCGCCGCCGTCCTCGCGCGCGACCTGGGGGCCGACACCCTGGTGATCGCCACCGACGTCCCGAACGTCATGGTCGACTTCGGGACGCCGTCCCAGCGGCCGCTCGGCCGGGTCACGGTCGCCGAACTCCGCGCGCACGCCCGGGAGGGCCAGTTCGCGCGGGGCAGCATGGGCCCGAAGGTGGAGGCCGCCCTGCGCTTCGTGGAGGCCGGCGGCGAGCGCGCCGTCGTCACCTCGCTCGAGAACATCGCCGACGCCGTCACCGGTGACGCCGTCGGGACCGTCCTGCAGAAGGACCCTGCTGACCCCCACCGCTCGCAGGCTCGCGGCGGGCCCCCGCAGCAGGGCCACCCGTGAGAGAAGAGGAACAGGTGCCCGCACCGATCGAGGTCCGCAAGGTCCCGCTGCACAACGTGAGCGACGCCAGCGAGCTGGCCAAGCTCATCGACGACGGCGTCATGGAGGCCGACCGGGTCGTCGCCGTCATCGGCAAGACCGAGGGCAACGGCGGCGTCAACGACTACACCCGCATCATCGCCGACCGCGCCTTCCGCGAGGTGCTCCTGGAGAAGGGCACCCGGTCCAAGGAGGAGGTCGGGGAGATCCCGATCGTGTGGTCCGGCGGCACCGACGGCGTCATCAGCCCGCACGCCACGATCTTCGCCACGCTGCCCGAGGACGCCGTCGAGAAGACCGACGAGCCGCGGCTGACCGTCGGCTACGCGATGAGCGACGTGCTGCTGCCCGAGGACATCGGCCGCATCTCGATGGTGGAGAAGGTCGCCGAGGGCGTGCGCCGCGCGATGGAGGCCGCCGGCATCACCGACGCGGCCGACGTCCACTACGTGCAGACCAAGACGCCGCTGCTGACCATCGAGACCATCCGCGACGCCAAGAGCCGCGGCAAGGACACGTACTACGACGAGCCGCACGGCTCGATGGACCTGTCCAACGGCACGACGGCGCTGGGCATCGCGGTGGCGCTCGGCGAGATCGAGATGCCGGAGCAGTCGCAGGTCATGCGCGACCTG
Source organism: Geodermatophilus normandii (assembly GCF_003182485.1). Lineage (NCBI taxonomy): Bacteria > Bacillati > Actinomycetota > Actinomycetes > Geodermatophilales > Geodermatophilaceae > Geodermatophilus > Geodermatophilus normandii. Next base: position 1,138,521 of record NZ_QGTX01000001.1, read on the forward strand.
TCGCTGTTCAGCGCCGTCGCCTCGTGCTCGTCGGGCGTGGAGCTGGACCGGGCGCAGATCGTCGTCGTGGGCAACGCCCGCGGGCACGGCGGCCGGTACCGGATCGGCCACTCGGTGATGAAGGACGCGCTCGACCAGGACGGCATCTGGGACGCCATCCGCCAGGCCGGGCTCGACCTGCCCGAGCGGCCGCACGTCAGCGACCTCGGCGGCCGGCTGGTCAACGTCTTCCTCAAGTGCGAGGCCGACCCGACCGGCTACGTCCGCGGCCGGCGCAACGCCATGCTCGACGACTCCGACGTCTTCTGGCACCGGCAGATCAAGGCCACGGTCGGGGGCGTCGCGGCCTCGGTGACCGGCGACCCGGCGGTGTTCGTGTCGGTGGCCGCGGTGCACCAGGGGCCGTCGGGCGGCGGCCCGGTCGCCGCGATCGTCGAGGCGTAGGCCCGCCGGTCCCGGTGGTCACGGCCCGAGGACGGTGAGGAAGGCCGGCGGCACGGCGTCGACCAGCCACACGCCGTTGGCCGACCGCGTGAACACCGCCCCGGTGGCGGCCAGGCCCGCGGCGTCGACGCGCAGGACGGCGGCCCGCCCGCGGCGCTCGCCCACCGCCCGGGCGGTGGCCGCGTCGGGGCTCAGGTGCACCGCGTGCCGGCGCCCCGGACGCAGCCCCTCGGCGAGGACGGCCGGGAGGTTGCGCACCGGGGTGCCGTGGAAGAGCACGTCCGGCGGCGGCTCGGCGGTGTACCCGAGCGCCACCGGCACGCTGTGTCCCTGGCTGGCGCGGATCCGGGTGCCGCGGTCGTCGTAGGCGAAGCGCTGCTTGTCGTTGCCCGCGACGACGCGGTCGAGGTCCTCGCGGGTCAGCGGCAGGCCGTGCGCCGCCAGGGCGGCGAGCAGCGTGTCGACGTCGACCCACCCGGCCTCGTCGAGCCTGACGCCCACGGTGTCGGGACGGTGCCGCAGGACGTGGGACAGCCGCTTGCTGACCCGGACGACGTCGTCGCGCCTCACGGTCCGGCGAACCACGACCCCGGCGGCAGGTCCGGGGGCGGGGGCTCCGGGTTCCAGGGCTTCGGCGGCGTCCACGGCCACAGCTCCACCACGTCCGCCGCGGCCGCCCGGATCGCCGTCCCGTCGAGCTCGGTGGCCGTCTCCTCGACGCCGAGCTCCGGGCAGCGGACGACGACGGTGAGCGGCCCGTCCGGCGGCAGCGGGGAGAGCCACCAGCCCTGTTCGACGGAGCGGTCGTCGCCGCTTCCCCCCGTCGGCTGCCAGACCAGGTCCGGGTCGTTGCGGGGCACGCCGCCGCTGGCCACCCGCCGGCCGTCGGCCAGGCCCACCCCGACGAGCAGGCCGCCGCCGTCGAGGCCGTGCACCACCTCGTGCAGGCCCCGCCGCGGCGCAAGCGGCTCGCGGACCCGGACGAGGAGGGTCATCGACACCCCGGTCGAGTACACCTGCAGACCCGTCACGGCGATCGCCGCGTCCCGGGTGCGCGCGAGCAGCGCGTTTCCCGGCAGCGCCGTCGGCAGCTCGTTGTCCGGCGGGCCCATCCGGCGCAGGAACTCCTCGTCGGGCCCGTCCTCGCCACCCGGGGATCCGATCTGCCACACGGGCAGCAGCCTGGCGGGTCGAGCCGCGGATCCGCCAGCCGGTTAGCGTCAGGCCGACCGATCGGAGGGGACACGTGATCGACAAGCGGGTCGCGTCGCTGGCCGACGCCGTCGAGGGCATCGAGGACGGCGCCACGGTGCTCGTCGGCGGGTTCGGCGCCTCCGGCGTCCCGGTGGAGCTGGTGCACGCGCTGCTCGACCGCGGCACCACCGACCTCACGGTGGTCACCAACAACGCCGGGTCCGGCGAGACCGACGTCGCCGCGCTGCTCCGTGAGCGCCGGGTCCGCAAGATCGTCTGCTCGTACCCGCGCTCGGCCGGCTCGATCTGGTTCGAGGAGCGCTGGCGGGCCGGCGAGGTGGAGCTCGAGCTCGTCCCCCAGGGCACGCTGAGCGAGCGGATGCGCGCCGCGGCCGCGGGGCTCGGCGGGTTCTTCACCCCGACCGGCGCGGACACCCGGCTCGCCGAGGGCAAGGAGGTGCGCGTGATCGACGGGCGCCGGCACGTGTTCGAGGAACCCCTGCCCGGCGACGTCGCCCTGGTGAGGGCGGCCCGCGCCGACCGCTGGGGCAACCTGGTCTACCGCACCGCCGCGCGGAACTTCGGCCCGACGATGGCCGCCGCGGCCGCGCTGACCGTCGTCCAGGTGGACGCGTTCGTGGAGCTCGGCGAGCTGGACCCCGAGACGATCGTGACGCCCGGGATCTTCGTCGACCGCGTCGTACAGGTGGAGGCAGCGTGAGGCTGGACGTGCGGGACGTCGCCCGGCGGATCGCCCGGGACATCCCCGACGGCGCCTACGTCAACCTCGGCATCGGGCTGCCCACGCTGGTCGCCGACTGCGTGGGCTCCGACAAGGAGGTCGTCTACCACTCGGAGAACGGCATCCTCGGGATGGGCCCGGCCCCGGCGCCGGGCGAGGAGGACCCCGAGCTGATCAACGCCGGCAAGCAGCCGGTGACCCTCCTGCCCGGCGGGGCGTTCTTCCACCACACCGACGCGTTCCTGATGATGCGCGGCGGCCACGTCGACCTCACCGTGCTCGGCGCCTTCCAGGTCTCCGAGCGCGGCGACCTCGCCAACTGGGCCACCGACGACGCCTCGCACCCCCCGGCGGTCGGCGGCGCGATGGACCTCGCCGTCGGCGCCAGGCAGGTGCTGGTGATGACGACGCACACGACCAAGGCCGGCGAGCCCAAGCTCGTGCCGCGCTGCAGCTACCCGCTCACGGCCGCCGGCGTGGTCGACCGCGTCTACACCGACCTCGCCGTCCTCGACGTCACCGCCGACGGCTTCCTGGTGCGCGAGATGGTCGCCGGGCTCACCCGCGAGGACCTGCAGGGCGCCACCGCCGCGCGGCTGTCGTTCGCCGACGAGGTCGGCGTGCTCGGTCAGCGGGAGTAGTACTCCACGACCAGCTGCTCCTCGCAGACCACCGGGACCTCCTCGCGGGCCGGGACCCGCTCCACCCGGGCGGTGAGGTCGGCCGGCCGCACCTCGAGGTAGGCCGGGGCCTCGGCGTGCGCGCCGGCGGCGGCGACCTGGAACGGCTCCTTGGTGCGGGAGCGCTCGGCGATGGAGATCCAGTCGCCGGGCCGCAGCCGGTGGGAGGGCCGGTCCACCCGGCGGCCGTTGACCAGGACGTGCTGGTGGGTGACGAACTGGCGGGCCTGGTAGATGGTCCGCGCGAAGCCGGCCCGCAGCACCGTGGCGTCCAGCCGCGACTCGAGGTCCTGGATCAGCGCCTCACCCGTCTTGCCGCCGGTCCGCCGCGCGCGGTCGAAGGCGCGGCGCAGCTGGGTCTCGCTGACGTCGTACTGCGCCCGCAGCCGCTGCTTCTCCAGCAGCCGGGTCGAGTAGTCGCTCTGCTGCTTGCGCTTGCGGCCGTGCTCGCCCGGCGGGTACGGGCGGCGCTCGAAGTAGCCCACCGCCTTCGGGGTGAGCGGCAGGCCGAGCCGGCGGCTGAGCCGGACCTTGGGACGCGGGGTGTTCACCGGGACCTCCAGAGTTAGGTTAGGTTCACCTTACCCGCACGCCGACCGCCGAGGTGATCGATGACCGCCGGCTCCTCCCCCCGCGCCGCCGGCACCACCGGCATCCCGCAGCCCCTCCCGGCCGAGCGCGCCCGCACGGTGGCCGCCCGGGCCTCGGCGGCGCTGCACGCCGTCGGCGTCGGCGCGGTCGGGGTCACGGTGGGCGGGACGACTGCCGCCGGGCAGGTCCTCGTCGTCGTCCCCGCGGACGGGCGGCTGGCCGGCGCGCTCCGGAGCTCCCCGCTGGGCGACCTGCCCGCGCGGCTCACGGTCACCGACCGCGCGCCGTTCCCCCTGCGGCACCCCCTGCGCGGGCAGGTGTCGCTGTCGGGCTGGCTGACCCCGGTCCACCCCGCCGACGTGCAGCGGTCCCTGCTCGACCTGGCCGAGGTGCGCCCGTCGGACGCGCTGCTCGACGTCGGCCTCGGCGCCGTGCTGGTCCGTCTCGACCTCGCGGAGGTCCTGCTCACCGACGCCGGGACGACGGCCGAGGTGGACCCCGACGACTTCACCGCCGCGCGGCCGGACCCGGTGAGCGCCGACGAGTCCGCCCTCGCCGCCGCGCACGCCGGCGCACTGGACTCCCTGCTCGGGCGCGTGCAGACCTGGGCCGGCCCGCGCGACGACGTCCGCCTTCTCGGCCTGGACCGGCACGGCGTGCGCGTCCGCGTCGAGGCGCGGGCGTCCTGCCACGACCTGCGCGCCCCCTTCCCCGCGCCGCTGACCGGCGGCGACGGCCTGGCCGCGGCGCTGGGCACCCTGCTCACCTGCGGTCCGGCGTAGATCCGGTCGACCGGCGACGAGATCGGCGGTCTCGTCGCCACCGGGACGCCTCGGCGGACGAGATCGGCGGTCTCGTCGCCACCGGGACGCCTCGGCGTGCGAGATCGCCGATCTCGACGGAGCGGGAGCGGCCGATCAGGCGGCCGTCGCGGCGCGGGCCTCCTGCGCGAGGGCCGCCAGGGCCTGCTCGAAGCACTCCCGCGGCGGCTGCACCAGCCCGGCGCCGACCTGGCCGGTGCCGGCCACCCGCCCGGCCATGCCGGTGTTGATCTGCGGCAGCCAGCCGGTGCGCGCGACGGAGAGGACGTCGATGCCGGTCGGGGCGCCGCGGAACCCGAGGATCGGGATGGCCATCGCCGGGTTCTCGGCCAGCGTGAGCTGGTACATCCGCTCGGTGGTCGCCAGCGCGTCGGGGACGCTGCCGCCCACGAACCGCACGATGGCGGGGGCTGCGGCCATCGAGAACCCGCCGACGCCGTAGGTCTCCATGATCGCGGAGTCGCCGATGTCGGGGTTGGCGTCCTCGGGGCCGTAGTCGCCGAGGAACAGGCCGACCGGCGTCTGCGCGGGGCCGGTGAACCAGCGGTCGCCGGTGCCCGCCGTCTGGACGCCGAACTCGGTGCCGTTGCGCGCCATGACGGTGACCATCGTCGAGCCGGGGACGTCGCGGGCGGCGTCCATCGCGAGCTTCGCCGTCGGCATGCCGAGGTTGAGGAAGAAGTGCTCGTTGCCGCCGATGAACGCCAGCGCCGCGGCGGTGTCGGCCGAGGGCGCGTCCAGGGCGACCAGCGCCGGCGAGAGCTCGCGCAGGGTCATCAGCGAGCCCGCGCGGTTGCGGTTGTGCCCCTCGTCGCCCATCTGCAGCATCTGGGCGAGCACGGCCTTCACGTCCAGCGGCTCGGCCATCGACCGCACCGCCCGCGACAGCAGCGGGCCGAGGACGTCGCGCATCCAGGCCAGCCGGGTGAGCACCTCCTCGTTGAAGGCGCCCATCCGCAGCACCTTGCCCAGGCCCTCGTTGAGGTTGCAGTACGCGCGGCCGCCGTTGACCGGGTCCTCCAGGCACCAGGTCCACATCGACGGGCTGGTCACCCCGGCCATCGGCCCGACGGCGGAGTGGTGGTGGCAGGGGTCGAGCGTCACGCCGCCGGAGGCGAGCAGCGCCTCGGCGTCCTCCACCGTCGAGGCCCAGCCCTCGAACAGGCAGGCGCCGATCAGCGCCCCGCGCATCGGGCCCGAGGCCGCCTCCCAGGTCAGCGGCGGACCGGAGTGCAGCAGGACCCGGCCCTCGAGCCCGAGCGTCTCCCGCGCCGGCCGGACGTCGGTCAGCACCGACCCTGCCGCCAGCACCCGCTCGACCGCGGTCCGGTTGGCCGCGGCGCGGCGCGGGTCGAGGGCCAGCGCGGCGAGGTCGGCGGGCTCGCCGATCGCCGGCGGCCGCCAGTCGACGTCGCCCACCGGCACCCCCTGGGCGCGCAGGGAGCCGGAGAAGACCTCGACCCCCGCGGCGACGACGGCCGGCGGGCCGTCCAGCAGTCCACCCAGCGCTCCGGTCGAGGTCACAGCTCGGCTCCCAGCAGGTCGATGGCGTACCGCGTGGCCGCGGCGTTGGAGGCGAAGACCGCGGCACCGGCCGCGGCGAGGGCGTCGGCCTGCCGGCTCCAGCCCTGCGGGTCGGCCTCGGTGCCGACCAGCGCGACGACGACGGGCAGGTGCGCCCGTGCCCGGGCGGCGGTGAGCGCGGGCGCCAGCGCGGCGGCGGGGTCGGCGTCGGCGCCGTGGCCGAGGACGACGTCGAGCAGCAGCACGGCGGGTTCGCCGGAGGCGGCCAGCCGGTCGATCGCCTCCAGCCGCAGCGTCGGGTCGATCATCGGGTGCGCGCGGCCCACCGTGAGGGCGTCGTCGCCGAAGTCGACCACGGTGTGCCCGGGGGCGGACAGGTCCGTCCCGAGGGCGAGCTCGAGCCGCAGCGGCGTGTTGGAGCGGACGTCGCCCAGCACGGGGACCGCGAGGAGCATCGCCTCGTCGGCGAGCGTGCCGCCGGAGTAGAGGCCCTTGAGGACGGCGCCGGGCAGCGCGGCCTCGGCCGGACCGGGGCGCGAGGGCCAGACCGGCACGTCGCGGCCCATGTCGGCGAGCAGCGCCTCGACGGCGGCGGTGAGGTCGGGCGTCTCCGGGCTCAGCGCGGCCGACCGCACCGGGGTGGACAGTCCGGCGGCGGCCCGGGCGACCGCCTCGGCCACCGACGGCGCCGGCGGCTTGGAGACGACGAGCACCCGCTCGGTGGCCGGGTCGGCGTCCAGCGCGGCGAGAGCGGCCAGGGTGGCCAGCCCGCCGACGGCCTCGGACAGGTCGCGCCCGCCCACGCCGAGGACGTGCGAGACGCCGACGCCGGCCGCGTCGAGCAGGCAGGACACCTGCTGCGCGCCGGTCCCCGACGCCGCGACGACGCCCACCGGGCCGGGGCGGACGACGTTGGCGAAGCCGAGCGCGACGCCCGAGACGATCGCGGTGCCGCAGTCGGGGCCCATGACCAGCACGTCGGCCTCGGAGGCGGCCCGCTTGAGCGCCACCTCCTGTTCCACCGGCACCCCGTCGGAGAAGACCAGGACGCTGCGGCCGGCGGCGATCGCGTCGGCGGCCTCGAGCGCGGCGTACTGCCCGGGGACGCTGACGATCGCCAGCGCCGGGCCGCCGGGGTCGAGGTCCTCGAGGCCGGCGGCGATCGTGCGCGCGGGCTGGGCGTCGGCCGTCGCACGGGAGCGCTCGCGCTCGGCCAGCGCGGCGTCGACGGCGGCCACCGCGGCGGCCAGGGCGTCGTCGTCGACGGCCCGGACGGCGATGAGCAGCTGGTCGGGCGACGGCGTCTCGTCGGGCGCGAGCCCCATGCCGGCGGCGAGGTCGACGTTGAGCGGGGTGGCCATCGCGACGAGCACCGCGACCACCCCCTCGCGGGCGCCGACGTCACGGCTGACCTGCATCAACCGGACGGAGTCGGCGTAGACGCCGCTGCGCAGGGAGACGTGCCGGACGCCCTCTCCGGGGCCTGGAGCGCTCACCCCGCCGACCGTACCGGGCGGTGCCTCAGCGGTGAGATATCAACGGCGCAACGATCTTGTTGCCGCTCGAACATTTAGCGCTGAGGCACTTTCGCGCCTGCGTGTCGCGTGACACTGTGACGGCCTCCCGGGGGTGGCGGCACCTCCCGGGCCACATCGGTCGTGCCCGTCGAGGAGGGCCCCATGGCGTTCGGTTGGAAGCTCTACGAGGGTGGGAAGACCCCGCCACTGGGCGAGGCCGTCGCACCCGACGAGCGCCTCTCCTGGCCGCGCACCGTCGGCATCGGGGCCCAGCACGTCGTCGCCATGTTCGGTGCGACGTTCGTCTTCCCGCTGATCATGGGGTTGGACGCCAACCTCGCGATCATGATGAGCGGCGTCGCCACGATCATCTTCCTGCTCATCGTGCAGGGGAAGGTGCCCAGCTACCTGGGGACCAGCGCCGCCTTCGTGGGCGGGGTCGTGGCCATCCGGGCCAACGGCGGGGACTCCGGTGACGTCGTGGGGTCGATCCTCGTGGCCGGCGTCGTGCTCGCGCTGGTCGGCCTGGCCATCCACTTCGTCGGCCCGCGGGCCATCAACGCCGTCCTGCCGCCGGCGGTGACCGGCGCGGTCGTCATGCTGATCGGCTTCAACCTGGCCCCGGTCGTGGCCGGGACGTACTGGCCGCAGGACCAGTGGGTCGCGCTGGCCACGATGGTGTTCATCATCGTCGCCTCGCTCCTGCTGCGCGGCTTCTGGGCCCGCGTCTCGATCCTCCTCGGCCTGGTCTTCGGCTACCTGCTGTCCATCCTGCTCGACGTCACCGCCGGTCAGATCACCTCCGTGCTGCCCGGGCAGAACCTGCTGGACGCCGACGGCAACCCCTGTACCGCCGCAGGCCCGTACTGCGTCGCGACGGCGTTCCCCCACGACCGCATCAACTTCGACGCGGTGGGCCAGGCCGACTGGATCGGCCTCCCCACCTTCACCGCGCCGAGCTTCTCCGTGAACTTCAGCCTGCTGGTGCTGCCCGCGGTGATCGCGCTCGTCGCCGAGAACGCCGGTCACGTCAAGGCCGTGTCCGCGATGACCAAGCGGGACCTCGACCCGGTGATGGGGCGGGCGATCTTCGCCGACGGCGTCGGCACCGTGGTCGCCTCGGCCGTCGGCGGCTCGCCCACCACCACCTACGCCGAGAACATCGGCGTCATGGCCGCCACCCGCGTCTACTCGACGGCGGCCTACTACGTGGCCGCGATCGTGGCGATCCTGCTCGGCCTGTGCCCGAAGTTCGGTGCGCTGATCAACATCATCCCGGGCGGGGTGCTGGGCGGGATCACCGTCGTCCTCTACGGGATGATCGGCCTGCTGGGCGCCAAGATCTGGAAGGAGAACCGGGTCGACTTCGCCAACCCGATCAACCTGGTGCCGCTGGCCGCGGGCATCATCATCGCGATCGGCAACGTGACGCTGCAGATCACCGACTCCTTCCCGCTGAGCGGCATCGCGTTCGGCACGATCGTCGTCGTGGTCGGCTGGCACGTCGCACGGTCGGTCGCACCGGCCGAGATGAAGGCGGCGCTCGTGGAGGAGCGCGGGTTCGTCGACGGCACCGGCCCGGCCCTCGGGCACAGCGGCCGGCACGAGGTCAGCGCCGACCCGTCGTCGGTGGACCAGGTGGGGCGCCCCGGCGCCGACGGCCGTCGCAGGGACATGCTCGAGAAGTGAAACCCGCTCCCTTCCGCTACGCCGACCCCCGGTCCCTCGACGAGGCGCTCGACGTCCTGGCCGCCGACCCCGGCGCCAAGGTGCTCGCCGGCGGGCAGTCCCTGCTGCCGCTGCTGGCGATGCGACTGGCGGCGCCGGCCACGCTGGTCGACGTCAACCGGGTGCCCGGCCTCGACGCCGTCGAGGTCACCGGGGACGGCGTGCGGGTGGGCGCGCTCGTCCGCCACGCCCGGCTGCTCCGCGACGAGCCGGCCGCCCGGGTCCAGCCGCTGCTGGCCCGGGCGACGGCGAACGTCGCCCACCCCGCCATCCGCAACCGCGGGACGACGGTCGGCTCGATCGCCCACGCAGACCCCTCCGGCGAGATGACCTCGGTGCTGGCGCTCACCGGTGGCTCGGTGACCGTGGCGACCGCGGGGGCCGGGAGACCGTCGGCTGGCGGGACCTGTTCGTGGGGCCGCTGGAGACGTCGCTGAGCGGCGGCGCCGTCGTGGTCGACGCCTTCTTCCCCGCCCTGCCGGAGCGGTCCGGCACCGCCTTCGCCGAGATCGCCCGTCGCAAGGGCGACTACGCCGTGTGCGGCGCCGGCGTCGTCGTGACCCTCGACGCCGACCGCCGGGTGTCCGCGGTGCGGGCGTCCTACATCTCCGTCGGGCTCGTGCCCGAGGTGCACGACCTCACCGAGGCCGTGGCCGGCAAGCCCGTCGACAGCGCCGACTGGGCCGCGGCCGGCGCGCTGGCCCGCACCCTCGTCGACCCTGACACCGACATCCACGCCAGCGCCGACTACCGGCGCCTGCTGGTGGGCGTGCTGACCGAGCGCACGCTGGCCGACGCCGCCGCCGAGGCCGCCCAGAGGAGTGCCGCATGACCAGCTCGATCGACACCGAGCGGACCGTCCGCGTGACGGTCAACGGGGTCCCCCGCGAGGCGACCGTCCCGGTGCGCCGGGTGCTGGCCGACGCGCTGCGCGACGACCTCGGCCTGACCGGCACGCACGTCGGCTGCGCGCACGGCGTCTGCGGCTCCTGCACGGTGCTCGTCGACGGCGAGCCGGTGCGCTCCTGCCTGGTGCTGGCGGTGCAGGTCGACGGCGCCGAGGTGACCACGGTCGAGGGCCTGGCCCGCGAGGACCACCAGGGCGGGCAGGTGCTGCACCCGGTGCAGGAGGCCTTCCGCGAGTGCCACGCCCTGCAGTGCGGCTTCTGCACGCCGGGCTTCCTGGTGACGATCGCGGCGGGCCTGGAGGCGCGGGACCGCAGCGCGGAGATCACCGAGGAGGAGGTCGACGAGCTCGTCGGCGGCAACCTCTGCCGGTGCACCGGCTACGCCAACATCAAGAAGGCCGTCCGGCACGCCGCCGCCACGATGCGGGACGCACGGTGACCGCCGTTCGCGCGCGGAGGGCGGACCAGTGACCACCAAGCTGTTCGGGGAGCCGGTCCGCCGGCGCGAGGACGCCCGCCTCGTCACCGGCCGGGGCCGCTACCTCGACGACCTCGGCGCCGGCGCGCTGGCCGCGGCCTTCGTCCGCAGCCCGCACGCGCACGCCCGTGTCCTCGACGTCGACGTCGAGGCGGCCCTCGACGTCGAGGGCCTGGTGGCGATCTACACCTACGAGGACCTCACCGGCCCTATGGCCGAGCCGCTGCCCGTCCTCATCCCCCACCCGCAGCTGCACGCGCCGCGCACCGGCTACCCGCTGGCCAACGGCGTCGTGAACCACGTCGGCGAGCCGGTGGTGATGGTCGTGGCCACCGACCGGTACGTCGCCGAGGACGCCGCCGAGCGGATCGTCGTCACCTACGAGGAGCTGCCGGTCGTCGTCGGGGTGGACGCCGCCCGCGAGGCCCGCGCCGTCGTGCACGAGGACGTCCCGGACAACGTCGCGGCGCGGCACCACCAGGAGACCGGCGACGTCGGGCCGGCACTGGCCGCCGCCCCGCACACGCTGTCCTTCACCCAGTACATCGAGCGCAGCGCCTGCACCCCGCTGGAGGGCAAGGGCGTGCACGCCCGCTGGGACGCCGACGACGGCAGCCTGCGCGTGCACTCGAGCACCCAGGCCTCGACGTCGGTGCGCGCGGCGATCGCGGCGAAGCTGGAGCTGTCCCTGGACCGCGTCGAGGTGATCGCACCCGACGTCGGCGGCGGCTTCGGCGTCAAGATCGTGCACCCGTGGCCCGAGGAGCTGCTGGTGCCGATGGCCGCCATCAGGCTCGGCCGCGAGGTCAAGTGGGCCGAGGACCGCCGCGAGCACTTCGTCTCCAGCGCCCACGAGCGCCAGCAGCGCCAGGAGATCACGGTCGGGTACGACGACGACGGCAGGATCACCGCGCTCGACGTGCACGTCTGGCACGACAACGGCGCCTACACGCCCTACGGGATCATCGTCCCGATCGTGACGGCGACCCAGCTGGTCGGGCCCTACGTCGTCCCCGTGTACCGGGTGGTCGTCGAGAGCGTCTACACCAACACCGTCATCGTCACGCCCTACCGCGGCGCCGGGCGGCCGCAGGGCTGCTACGCGATGGAGCGGACGATGGACCGCATCGCCGACGCGCTCGGCCTCGACCGCGCCGAGGTGCGCCGGCGGAACCTGATCACGCCCGACCAGTTCCCCTACGACCACAACCTGACCTTCCAGGACGGCCGGCCGGTCATCTACGACTCCGGCGACTACCCCGGGCTGCTGGACAAGCTGGTCGCGCTGGTGGGCTGGGACGAGACCGAGGCGCTGCGGGCCGACGCGCGGGCCCGCGGGAAGCTGCTCGGCGTCGGCATGGCGCTCTACGTCGAGGGCACCGGCCCCGGCCCGTACGAGGGCGGCCACGTGCAGGTGCTCGGCAGCGGCAAGGTGCTGGTCTCCACCGGGCTGACCTCGCAGGGGCAGGGCCACGAGACGGTCTTCGCCCAGATCGTCGCCTCCGAGCTCGGGGTCCCGATCGACGACGTCGAGGTGCACACCGGCGACACCCGGCGCTTCGGGTACGCCGTCGGCACGTTCGCCTCGCGGGCCGCGGTGATGAGCGGCAACGCCGTCGCCCTGGCCGCCCGCGGGGTGCGCGAGAAGGCGATCCGGATCGCGGCCGAGGTGCTCGAGGCCAACCCCGAGGACCTGGAGATCGACGAGGGCCTGGTGCAGGTCAGGGGCACGCCCGGCGCGTCGGTCCCGCTGCGCACCGTCGCGGTGCTGTCCAACCCGCTGCGCTACGCCTTCGACGAGGCGGCCCGGCAGGCCACCCAGTTCGCCGGCCCCGGCGACGACTCGAAGCCGCCCGTGGCCCCCGGCGACGCACCGGGCCTGGAGCACCGCGACTACTACTCCCCGATCCGCTCGACGTTCGCCTCCGGCGCGCACGCCGCCGTGGTCGAGATCGACCCGCGGACCTGGGAGATCGACGTCGTCCGCTACGCGGTCGTGCACGACTGCGGCAACGTGGTGAACCCGATGATCGTCGAGGGCCAGGTGCACGGCGGCGTCGCCCAGGGCGTGGGCGGGGCGCTGTACGAGCGGATGGCCTACGACGCCGACGGGCAGCTGCAGAACGCGTCGTTCATGGACTTCCTCATGCCCTACGCCTCCGAGGTCCCCGACGTGGTCATCGACCACCAGGAGACGCCGTCGCCGCTGAACCCGCTGGGGATCAAGGGTGCGGGGGAGGCCGGGGTCATCCCCGGGACGGCGGCGATCGCCTCGGCGATCGAGGACGCCACCGGACGGCGGATCGCGTCGATGCCGATCTCGCCGACCGAGCTCTACGACCTCATGAGAGACGAGACGGCGGAGCGGACGGCGGCGTCCCTCCAGACGGGAGTGCCCGCGTGAACCTCGACGGGTCGGCGGTGCTGCACGGGTCGCCCGAGCAGGTGTGGGCGGTCCTCACCGATCCCGCCGTGCTGGCGCGGACGATCCCCGGCTGCGAGACGCTGCAGCGCACCGGCGAGGACGAGTACCGGATGGACGTCGCGGTGGGCGTGGGCGCCATCCGCGGCACCTACGCCGGGGAGGTGCGGCTGACCGACCAGCAGCCGTACTCGTCCTACGTCATGCACGCCTCGGGCGCCGGCGCGCCGGGCAACGTCCGGGCGAGGGTGACGATCGGTCTCGAGCCCACCGAGGAGGGGACGACGCTCAGCTGGTCGGCCGACGCCGTGGTGGGCGGGCCGGTGGCCGGGGTCGGGCAGCGGATGATCTCCGGCGTCGCGAAGCGGATGGCCGGCCAGTTCTTCGCCGCGGTGGACGGGGAGTTGACCTCCGGCGCGCCGGTGGAGACCGCGCCCGCGGCCGCCCGCGCCTCGTCGGCCGCGGTGAGCTCGACGGGGACGGAGCCCGCGAGCGTCCCCGCGGGGACGCCGTCCGCGTCCGCTCCGGAGGTCTTCAGCGGGACCAGGACCGCGCCCGCCGTCGCCTCGTCGGACCTGCGGACCCTCGCCGTCGGTGCGCTCGGCGGGGCCGGGCTCACCCTGCTCGGCGTCCTCGTCGGCTGGCTCCTCGGCCGCCGCCGCTAGTACTCCCGTACACGCGCCGAGGGCGGCCCCGGCGACAGTGCCGGGACCGCCCTCGGGCGGAGGTGCGGTCAGACCGGGTAGGGCTGTCCGCAGATGTCGTACGGGATGCTGGCGTCGCAGCGGTTGGCCCGGAACTCGATGTCCTCTCCAGGGGTGCCGACCGGGGTGTTCGGCACGGCCTGCGAGAGGAGGATGTCGAGCTGGACCCTCACGGGCGGGGGAGCACCTCGGAACTCGAAGCCGTGGTTGTCGCCGAACCAGTTGGCCACCACGTCCACCCGGTCCACCGGGCCGGGATCGACCCCGCCTGGGGTGAAGGGCTCGAACGTGAGCATGACGAGCCCGCCGGACGGGAAGGTCAGCGGCCCGGCGCCCTGCGGCGGCGCCGCCTTGTTGTCGCGGATGACGTTGGCCGTGAACCGCACGTCGGTCATGTTCACGACCGCCATGCCGACACCGGAGATGCGCTGGTCGCCGTTGGGGCCCTGCAGGCAGTACCGGTTGTTCGCCGCCGAGACGTTGGCGCTGATCTTCCAGTCCCCGGCCTCGACGTTAGGCGGCGACCCGGGGATCTCCGTGAAGGAGTCGTCGAAGGCCAGGATGCCGATGCAGTTGCCGGACAGGTGGTTGGCATCCACCCGGCCGCCGCTGGACTCGCGGAGGAAGATCCCGAGGTTGTAGCCGCGCACCCGGTTCCCGGCGATGAACGTCCCCGAGTCAGCCGAGTCACCGACGGAGATCCCCGCGGTCCCGGCGTCCGGCGCCAGCGGGTTCGTGGACCGGTCGATGCCCTCCTCGACATTGCCGACCACGTGGATGTTGCGCGAGTTGGCGCCGAGGATCCCGTACCGGTCGTGACCGACGCCCTTGGTGTTGGTCACGGTCAAGCCGTCCGCACCCCAGGCGGCGATGCCGTTGGCCGTGTGGTTCCTCGTCTGCAGGTCCTTGACGACCACAGGGCTGTCCGGGTTGAGGAAGAACAGCCCGGAGACGTTGTCGTCCAGGGTGTCCTGCGGGTCGTCATCCTCTTGGTCGGCGTCGTCGGTGGCCTGCCAGCAGGGGATCCCCCTGGGGTCCGTCGGCACGACACCGATGTCCCACTTGATGATCGTCCGGTCGCGTCCGGCGCCACGGATGGTCAGACCCTTGTCCTGGATGCAGACGGCCTCGTTGTAGGTGCCCGCAGCGATCCGGATGGTGTCGCCGGAGTTGGCGTCCTCGACGGCGTCCTGGATCGACGTGTAATGGCCAGGTCCGACGTGCAGGGTGCGGCCGTCACCGCCGCCGTGCGCCGAGGCGATGCCCGCAGGGAGGGCGGCGAAGAGGAGGACACCCGCGCCGGCCGCCGCCAGAACACGTGATCTGGCGCGGGTCCTCGTCCTCGTCGTCGTGGATGGGTCCATGGGTGGCCTCTCTCGTCTGCGCGGCGTCCCTGACGGACGCTCGGGAGCGGGGACAGGAGCACGGGCGACCTGTGAGGTGCCTGGCAACGCGGCAGACGATCCCTGTGAGCGCGGCGCCGTCCAAGCGGTCCCGGGTATGAACGTGGGTCCACCGGAGGTCGTACGACCGGCTCGCGGGGAGGCCGTCCGGACCCCGTGGTGGAGCCGGGTGTCCACCTCGGGAGGGGCCCTCCCCCACAGGTCGCACGCCCCGGGTCGGATTCGGCACGAAGGCCCCTCGGAGCGTCGACATCCCGGGCGCGCCACGGGCACAGTCCCCGCATGACGACCGCCCCGGAGACCGTCGGCCGGCCGGCCGCCCCCGCCCCGACGGTGCCCGGCACGCCGGTCGCCGATCCCGTCGTCGTCACCGACCGCCTCACCAAGCGCTACGGCCGGCGGACGGTGGTCGACGCGCTGTCGCTGGGGGTCCGCCGGGGCGAGGTCTTCGGCTTCCTGGGGCCCAACGGCGCCGGCAAGACGACGACGCTGCGGATGCTGCTGGGCCTCGTCCGGCCCACCAGCGGGTCGGCCACCGTGCTGGGCCGGCCGGCCGGCGCGTCGGTGGCCGAGGTGGGCGCGCTCGTCGAGGGTCCCGGGCTCTATCCCTTCCTCTCCGGCCGGGACAACCTGCGGGTGCTCGCGCGCTACGCGGGCGTGGGGACGGCGCGCGTCGACGCGGTGCTGGACACCGTGGACCTCGCCGACCGCGCCGGGGACCGCTTCGGCACCTACTCCCTCGGCATGAAGCAGCGGCTGGGCATCGCCGCCGCGCTGCTCAAGGACCCGGCGCTGGTCGTCCTCGACGAGCCCACCAACGGCCTGGACCCGGCGGGCATCAGCGAGGTGCGCGGCCTGCTGCGCCGGCTGGCCGGCGAGGGGCGGACCGTCGTCCTCTCCAGCCACCTGCTCGGCGAGGTGGAGCACCTGTGCGACCGGGTCGCGGTCGTCGCGTCGGGACGGCTGCTCGTCGAGAGCACCGTCGATGACCTGCGCGGGCTCGGGCGGCTCGTCGTCGACGCCCGGCCGCTGGACACCGCGGCGGCGGTCGCCCGGCGGCTGCTGGGCCCCGACCGGGTGTCGGTCGTCGACGGCGCGCTGCACCTGCAGACCTCCCCCGGCGAGACGGCGGCGGTCAACCGCGCCCTGGTCCTCGCCGACGTCGACGTGACCGGGCTGCGCCAGGAGGCACGCACCCTCGAGGAGGTGTTCCTGCAGCTCACCGACGGGGACGCCGGCCCACCCCCCGACCCGGCACCGGCCCGCCGGACACGGACGCGCCGGGGCGAGCGGTGAGCGTCGCGACCGCGTTCGCGGGGCGGCCCGTGCGCACCTCCGGGTCCCTGCCGTCGATCGTCCGCGCCGAGCTGCTCAAGCTGCGACGCCGCCCGGCCACCTGGGTGCTGCTGGGGCTGTGGCCGGCCCTGCAGCTGGTGTTCAGCCTGCTCATCCCCTACATCAGCTACCGCCGGGGCTCCTCCTTCGAGGGCATCCCACCCGAGCAGGTCCTGGCCACCACGCTCCCCGACCGGTTGGTCGGCAACGCGCTGTCGGGCCTGCCGCTGTTCGGCGGCGCGCTGCTGCTCACCCTCGGCGCCCTGCTGGCCGGCAGCGAGTACGGCTGGGGGACGCTCAAGTCGCTGCTGGCCCAGGGGCCGCGGCGGACGACCGTCCTCGCCGGGCAGGTGCTGGCGCTGCTCACCGTCCTCGCCGGCACGGTCGCGTTCAGCCTCGCGCTCACCGCCGGCGCCAGCGCGCTCATCGCCGGTGCGGAGGGGGCACCGGCGGACTGGCCGGCGCTCGGCGAGCTCGCCCGCGGCTTCGGCGGCGGACTCCTCGTGGCCGCCACCTGGGGCGTGCTCGGCATGCTGCTCGGCACGGCGCTGCGCGGCACGGCGCTGGCCATCGGGCTCGGGCTGGTGTGGGTGCTCGCCGTCGAGAGCCTGGTCGTCAACGTGGCCGCACCGCTGCTGGAGGTCTTCGACACCCTGCAGCGGGCGCTGCCGGGCGTGAACGCCGGCTCGCTGGTGGCCGCGCTGGCCGGGGGCACGGTGCGGACCCCGGGCGTCGTCGCGGTCGTCGACGGCGGCCAGGCCGCCTGGGTGCTCGGCGCGTTCCTCGCCGGCGCGATCGCCCTGACCGGCCTGCTGCTCGCCCGCCGCGACCTCTCCTGAGCCCCGGGCCCCGGGCGGGGAGCGTGGAGGTCGGGGCCGCCTGGGTCGGGGCCGCCTGGGTCGGGGCCGCCTGGGTCGGGGCCGCCTGGGTCGTGGCCGCCTGGGTCGTGGCCGCCTGGGTCGGGGCCGCCTGGGTCGTGGTGTCTAGGCCGCCGGTGAGCGGTCGCGGTTGACGAGGATGGCCAGCTGGGTCCGGCTGCGGACGCCGAGCCGCCGCATGGAGGCGGTGAGGTGGCTCTTCACGGTCGCGAGGCTGAGGAACAGCCGCCGGGCGATCTCCTCGTTGCTCAGCCCCTGCGCCACCAGCTCGGCGACCTCGCGCTGCCGGTCGGTGAGCCGGTCCAGCGCCCGGTCGTCGGTCTCGGCCGGCGTCGACGGGTCGGTCAGGTAGCGCACCAGTTGGCTCGTGGCCGAGGAGTCGATGGCCGGCTCGTGGCGGGCCAGGGCGCGCACGGCCTCGACCAGCCGGGCGGCGCCCGAGCACCGGGGCAGGTAGCCCCGCACCCCGGCGCGCAGCACCTGCACGAGCTCGGGTCCGCACTCCTCGCGCGGCTCGGCGAGCACGAGCACCGAGGTCCCCCGGCCGCACAGCTCGCGCAGCACGGGCAGCGTGGGTCCGTCCACGAGGCCCTGCCGGGCGACGACGACCTGGGTGGGCACGGCCTCGACGGCCGCGAGCGCCCCCGGCAGGTGGTCGGTCTCGGCGACCACCGCCATGTCCGGCTCGGCCTCGAGGACCTCCCGCAGCCCCAGCCGGAAGACCTCGCGGTCCTCGCAGAGCAGCACGCGGACGAGGCTGGAGGGCGGCCGGATGGCGAGCGGACGCGCCGGGCGCGGCAGGGGCGGGCCCGGGCGGCCCCACCGGCCCGGGGCCGGCACGGCCGGCGCCGGTCCGACCGGCCGTCGCGGGCGCGGCGCCATGGGGCCTGGACCCCTCTGCACGTCGTCGGAACCCATCTGTGTCCCCCTGCCCGGTTGGCTGACGGGTCGGAGCCGGGACATCCAGCTGTACGGAACCCGTCCGTCTCAGCGGACCCGCCGAACGGTAGCGCACAACCATCCGGCGTTGACAGGGAATCTGCACGCTGTTCACAGCTTCCGTCCAGACTTCTGTGCGGGCGTACCGGAACTCGCCCGGAGCCCCCGCCGGGCCGATACGCACCGTGGCGACCCGTGTACGGAGCTCAGCCCCTGACGGGCCCGACCTCCCAGCCGGCGCCGGGCCGGGTCCGGCGGTTCACGTGGATGGCCAGCTGCGTCCGGTCACGGAGCCCGAGCCGCCGGAGGGCGACCGTGATGTGGCCCTTGACGGTGGCGCGGCTGACCTCCAGCCGCGCGGCGATCTCCGCGTTGGTCAGTCCCTCTGCCACCAGCTCCGAGACGGCCTGCTGCCGGGCGGTCAGCGCGTTGCGCCCGCCCGGCTCGTCGGCCGCGGACGCCGTCCGGGCGCCGTCGAGGTGGTGCAGCAGCTCGCCGGTGACGGCCGCGTCGAGCAGCGTCTCCCCGCGCACCACCGCGCGCACGCCCTCGACCAGGCGGTCGGAGCTGACGGTCGTGTAGACGTAGCCGCGCGCGCCGGCGCGGAGGGCCTCGACCAGGTCCCCGCCGCTGCCGGCCTCGCCGAGCAGGATGACCCGGGTCCCCGCCTCGGTCAGCGCCCGCACCAGCTCGGTCATCGCCGGCCCCTGGGTGCCGAGGCCGAGCAGGGTGACGTCGGGGCGCTGCTCGGTCGCCAGCTCCAGCGCCTGACCGGCGTCGGCGGCCTCGGCGACGACGGCGAGGTCCGGCGCCCAGCGCAGGACGGCCCGCAGCCCGTGCCGGAGCACCTCGTGGTCGTCGCAGATGAGGACACGGGCCGGGGGACCGGCTCGCCGGGACACGTCCCGGGGTCGCGGGACGGTCTCCTCCGGCTCGCCCATGCCTCAGCTCCGCTCCCGTCCGGCCCCCGCGCCGTTGATGCAGGACCCGGAAGCTAGCGACGCCCGGTCACCCGCCGCCACCGGTCCGCGACGCGGCGAGCGCGAAGGGCCGCCGGATTCATACCCGGGTCGTGGTCCGCCAGTCCGGAAGGACGGCTCCGGCCCGCCCCGGGGCGCTGGGCCGGAGGACGTGCCACCCCCTCCGGCCGGAGGCCGTCCCGGTGAGCACGCCTCCCCTCCCCCGGGCGGGCCCGCCGAATCCGACCCGTGGCGGTGTCCGGCGGCCCCGCCGCCGCCCTAGCGTCGCCGCACACCGGTCCCCCGGCCCGCCGGCCGCACCGGTCCGCCGTCCACCGGCCGGCCGGCCCCCGCCGGCCCACAGCGACGCTGGAGTGCCCGTGCACCAGACCATGATCATCGCGAAGATGACGCCCACCGACGCAGACCGCGTCGCCGACGTCTTCGCCCGCTCCGACGCGACGTCGATGCCGTACGAGATCGGGGTGCAGCACCGGTCGCTGTTCACCTTCCACGGCCTCTACGTGCACCTGATCGAGTTCGACCGTCCCGAGCAGGAGGCCATGGCGGTCGCGCAGAGCCTGCCGGCCTTCCGGGCGGTCAGCGAGGAACTGCGGCCCTACATCACCGCCTACGACCCGAACTGGAAGTCCCCGCGCGACGCGATGGCCCGTCGCTTCTACGAGTGGTCGGCGGAGCGGTCGTGACCGCGACGACCCCGGCCCGGCCCGCCAGCGCGGCGGCCGGGCCGGTGGACTGGGTGAGCTGCCCGAGCTGCGGCTGGCTGCTCTACCGCAAGCGCCTGGACCGCAACCTCTCGGTCTGCCCCGAGTGCGACCACCACCTGCGACTCGGCGCCCGCGCCCGGATCGCGCTCCTGGCCGACGACGACAGCTTCGACGAGCGGGCCTGTCCCCCGGGCCCCCCGGACCCGCTGGACTTCACCGACCTGCGCGACTACCGCGAGCGGCTGCTCGAGGCCGCGGGCCGCTCGGGCGAGAGCGAGGCCGTCGTCCTCGGCACCGCCCGCATCGGCGGCACCCCGGTGGTGCTGGCCGCGATGGACTTCGGGTTCCTCGGCGGCTCGATGGGCGTCGAGGTCGGCCGCCGGGTCACCGCGGCCGCCGACCTCGCGCTGCAGCTCGGCCTGCCCCTGGTGACCGTCTGTGCCAGTGGCGGCGCCCGCATGCAGGAGGGCGTGTTCTCGCTGTTCCAGATGGCGCGGGTCAGCCACGCCTTCGCACGGCTGCACGAGGCGGGCCTGCTGTCGGTCTGCGTGCTCACCGACCCCACCTACGGCGGGGTGTCGGCGTCCTTCGCCACCCTGGCGGCCGTCCTGGTCGGGGAGCGGGGCGCGCACGTCGGCTTCGCCGGTCCGCGGGTGGTGCAGGAGACCATCCGCGCCGAGCTGCCCAGCGACTTCCAGACGGCGGAGTTCCTGCTGGCCCACGGCCTGGTCGACCGGGTGGAGAGCCGCGCGGAGCTGCGCCCGCTGCTGGTGCGGCTGCTCGAGCTGCACGGCCCCCGCCCGGAGCCGGCCCCGACCGCCCCCCGGGCGCCGGAGGCGGTCCCGGCCGCCGCCGGGACCGACGACGACCACGGACACGGCGACGAGGACGGCGCCCGCCCGGAGCTCGACGCCTGGGACGTCGTCCAGCGGGCCCGGGTCACCGGCCGGCCGACGACGCTGGACTACCTGCACACCGCCTTCGACGACTTCGTCGAGCTGCACGGGGACCGTGCGTTCGCCGACGACCCCGCCGTCGTGGGCGGGGTGGCCGTGCTCGACGGCCGGCGCGTCGTGGTGATCGGCCACGAGAAGGGCCACACGGTGCGCGAGCGGGTGGCCCGCAACTTCGGCATGCCGCACCCCGAGGGCTACCGCAAGGCGATGCGCCTCATGGGCCACGCCGAGACCTTCGGCCTGCCGGTGGTCACCCTCGTCGACACCCCCGGCGCGCACCCCGGCCCGGCGGCGGAGGAGCGCGGCCAGGCGCACGCCATCGCCGAGATCATCATGCGCAGCAGCCGGCTGCGGGTCCCCGTCGTCGCGGTGCTGACCGGCGAGGGCGGCAGCGGCGGTGCGCTGGCGCTGTGCACCTCCGACCGGCTGCTGGTCCTGGAGAACGCCTACCTGTCGGTGATCAGCCCGGAGGGCTGCGCGGCGATCCTCTGGCGGACGGCGACCGCGGCACCCACGGCCGCGCGCGCCATGCGGCTCGGGGCGGCGCACCTGCGCGACAGCGGCATCGCCACCTCGGTGGTGCCCGAGCCGCCCGGCGGCGCGCACACCGATCCGCTCGCGGCCGCCGCCATGGTCCGCGCGGCCCTGGTGCGCGAGCTGGACGAGCTGAGCCGGCTCGACGTCGCCACCCTGCTCGACTCGCGCGCCGCGCGGCTGTCGCGCATCGGCGGCGACGGCGACCGGCCGCTGCGCGTCGTCGCACCCGTCCCCGAGGGGGGTGCCGGCGATGCGGCCCGCTGAGCTGTCGCCGAGGTCGGGATCGGAGGACGCCGTGACGGCCGAGGAGGACCGCAGCCTGCGGGACGAGGTCGTGGACCTCGCCCGGGCGCTGCCCGGTCCGCTGCGGCGGCTGACCGTCCGCAGCGGGAACCGCGCGGTCGAGGTCGAGTGGGCGACCGACACCCTGCCCGCGGCCGCTGCCCCGGCGCCGGTGCCCGGCGGGCTCCAGGCGGTGGCCTCGCCGCCCACCGCGGTGCCGGACCCCCCGGAGGAGGCGCCCGAGGTCCCCGAGGGGACCGTCGCCGTGCGGGCGCCGCTGGTGGGCACCTTCTACGCCGCGCCCTCGCCCGGCGCCGAGCCCTTCGTGCGGGTCGGCGACGAGGTCGAGACCGGTCAGACGCTCGGGATCGTCGAGGCGATGAAGCTGATGAACCCGATCGTGGCCGACTCCGCGGGCGTGGTGGCCGAGATCCGGGTCGGCGACGCCGAGTCGGTCGAGTACGACCAGGTGCTGCTGCTCCTGCGCCCACCCGGGGGACCGCGGTGATCGGCCGGCTGCTCATCGCCAACCGCGGCGAGATCGCCGTCCGGGTCGCTCGGGCCTGCCGGGAGCTCGGCATCGAGGTGGTCGCCGTCTACTCGACGGCCGACCGGCACTCGGCCGTCGTGCAGATGGCCGACGAGGCCGTGCACATCGGCCCGCCGGCGCCGCGGTCGAGCTACCTGCACGTGCCCAACATCGTGGAGGCGGCGCTGCGCAGCGGCGCGGACGCGGTGCACCCGGGCTACGGCTTCCTGTCCGAGGACCCCGACTTCGCCGAGATCTGCGAGTCCGAGGGACTCACCTTCGTCGGACCGCCGCCGGAGGTCATGCAGCAGGTGGGCAACAAGGCCACCGCGCGGCGGCTCATGGCCGCCGCGGGCCTGCCGCTGCTGCCCGGCGTGGTCGACCCGGTGCGCACCGCCGAGGAGGGCCAGGCGATCGCCGCCGAGATCGGCTACCCGGTGATCATCAAGGCCGCGGCGGGCGGCGGCGGGCGCGGCATGACCGTGGTGCACGACCCCGGGGACTTCCCCGAGGCCTTCGCCACCACCCGCACCGTCGCCCGGGCGGTGTTCCGCGACCCGACCGTCTACGTCGAGCGCTACCTGTCCGGCGCGCGGCACGTGGAGGTGCAGGTCCTCTGCGACGCCCACGGCGCCGGCCTCCACCTCGGCGAGCGGGACTGCTCGCTGCAGCGGCGGCACCAGAAGCTGCTCGAGGAGGGCCCGGCCGGGCACCTCTCGCCGGAGCAGCGGGCCGAGCTCGGCGAGCTCGCCGTCCGCGGCGCCCTGTCGGTGGGCTACACCGGCGCCGGCACCGTGGAGTTCCTCGTCGACGACGCCGGGCGGGCGTACTTCATGGAGATGAACGCCCGCATCCAGGTCGAGCACCCGGTCACCGAGCTGCTCACCGGGATCGACCTGGTCCGCGAGCAGCTGCTGGTGGCCGGGGGCGAGCGCCTGCGGCTGCGGCAGGAGGACGTCGTCGTGCGCGGCGCGGCGATCGAGTGCCGGATCAACGCCGAGGACCCCGCCCGCGGGTTCGCCCCGGCGCCCGGTCACCTCGACGTGCTGCGCGTCCCCGACGGGCCCTGGACCCGCTTCGACACCGGCTACCGCCAGGGCGACGACGTCAGCCCGCACTACGACTCGCTGCTGGGCAAGCTCGTCGTCTGGGCTCCCGACCGTGACCAGGCGGTGCGCCGGATGGACCGGGCGCTGGCCGAGCTGCGCGTCGAGGGCCCCGGCGTGCACACGACCGCCGCCCTGCACCGCGCCCTGCTGCGCGACCCCGACATCCGCGCCGACCGGCACGACGTCCAGTTCCTCGACCGCCGGCTGCCCGACCTCGTGACCCGCGCCGCGGCCATCGCCGCGTGCCGGGAGCCGGCCCTGCCCGCCGCCCTGCGCGGCCCACTGCACCTCGTCCCGGCCGGCGAACCCGCCGGTCCGGCGTCCGTCCCACACCCCCGTCCCGAGGAGGACCCCACCATGTCCGCTCCCACGTTCACGCAGAGCGACCTCATGCAGCTGCTCACCGAGAAGACCGGCCTGCCGGCCGCGTCGCACACCAGCGACCCCGACGCGCACTTCGCCGACGTCGGCCTGGACTCGCTGGCCTTCCTCTCGATGCAGACCGAGCTGCAGGACCGCTTCGGCATCGCCATGCCCGACGACAACCCCGACGCCTACTCGTTCGGCCAGATCGTCGAGGCCGTCAGCGCGGCCCAGGCCGCCCAGCCGGCCTGATCCGCGACCCCGGAGGGAACGACCATGAGCAGCACCCTCGAGCCCGGCCTGACCGTCGGCCACACCGACAACTCGATCCTCATCGACGCCGACATCGAGCACGTCTGGCGCATGACCAACGACCTGCGGTCGTGGCCGGACCTGTTCACCGAGTACCGCACCGTCGAGATCCTCGAGTCCACCGACACCTGGTTCCGCTTCCGGCTGACCATGCACCCCGACGAGTCGGGGCGGACGTGGAGCTGGGTGTCGGAGCGGACGCTCGACCCGGCCACCCACGAGGTCCGCGCCCGGCGCGTGGAGCCCGGGCCGTTCGAGTTCATGGACATCCGCTGGAGCTACGCGCCCGAGGGCGGCGGCACCCGGATGCGCTGGGTCCAGGACTTCCGGATGCGGCCCGAGGCGCCGGTGGACACCGAGACCATGACGCGGCGGATCGACGCGAACAGCAAGGTCCAGATGGGGATCATCAAGGACAAGGTCGAGGCCGCGGCCGGCACGGACCCGGGAGCGGTGGGGTGACCGCGGCGCGGGGTCCCGCGGTCGTCCTGCCCGGGGAGGACGGCTCCCGTCCCGGGATGGTCGACCCCTGGCTCGCCGACCCGGTGGCCGCGGCCACCGTGACCGAGGTCGACGCCGTCGTCGGCCGCGACGTCGCCGCCTGGTGGCGGGACCCCGCGACCGCTCCCGACCCCGTCGCGGCACACCTCGAGGTCGTCGTGACCGGGGTGGCCGGCTTCCGCAGCCTGACCGCCCGCGGCCTGCACCCGGTGGCCGTCGCCGGGCACGGCGTGGGCGAGTTCGCCGCCCTGGTGGCGGCCGGCGCCCTGGAGCTCGACCAGGTCGTGGAGCTGGTGCACTGGCGCGCCGAGCTGCTCTGCCTGGCCCCCCGGCCCTCGTGCGCGGGCCTGGCCGCCGTCATCGGCCCCGGCGCCGAGGGGGTCGCCCGGGCCGCGGTGGCGCAGGTCGACGGCGACGGCCGGCTGTGCGTGGCCGCCGTCGACGCCCCGCGGCGCACCGTGCTGGCCGGCGGCCGCACCGAGCTGGCCCGCGCGGCCGAGGTCGTGCACGCCGCCGGGCTCGAGCTGGTCCGGCTGCCCGGCCGGGCGCCGTGTCACGGGCCGCTCATGGCGTCGGTCGCCGCCCACCTGGCGACCGCGCTGGCCGACCTCGACTGGTCGGCGCCGCTGGTCCCCGTCGTCCCCAACGCCGACGGCGAGCCGACGCGGGACCCCGGCCGGCTGCGCGCGGCGCTGCGGCGGCACCTCACCGCGCCGGTGCTCTGGGAGGCCACCTCCCGGTCGCTGGCCGACGCCGGCGCGACGTCGGTCGTCGAGATCGGCGCCGAGCCGGTGCTCGGGCCGCTGGTCGCGCAGGTCTCGCCCCACCTGCCCGTCTGCCTGGCCTCCGGGCCGGGCGCGCTCGTCCCCACCGACGTGCCGGGCCCCGCGCTCGCGGGCTCCGTGCCCACCTGACCGCCCCCACCCGAGGAGTGACATGACGACGATCCAGCACGCGCCGGCGACGCCGACGCGCTGCGGCCCCACCGTCCACCGCGCCGACACCGCGCCCAACCGCCGCCGCGGCGGGGACATCCGGGTGCTGCTCTCCCCGGCCAGCGTCGGGTCGACCGCCGGCTTCATGGGCACGCTGACCCTGGAGCCCGGCGAGGTCGTGACCGAGCACTGGCACCCGTACTCGGAGGAGTTCCTCTACTGCCAGGAGGGCGACGTCCTCGTCACCCTCGACGGCGAGGAGCGGCGGCTGGTCGCCGAGTCCGCCGTGCACATCCCGATCGGCGTGCGGCACCGCATCGTCAACGACACGGCGACGACGGCGACGTTCGTCTTCCTGTGCGGTCCGCTGGCGCCGCGCCCCGAGCTCGGCCACGTGGACACCGAGCTGCCGCCGGGCGTGCGGTGATGCGCGAGCGGAGGCGGGTCGTCGTCACCGGGATCGGGGTCGTCGCCCCGGGCTCGATGGGCCGGGAGGGCTTCTGGGACATGATCACCGAGGGGCGGACGGCGACCCGGCGGATCACCTTCTTCGACCCCGCCCGGTTCCGCTCCCAGGTCGCCGCCGAGGTCGACTTCGACGGCGTCAAGCAGGGCCTCACCGCCCAGGAGGTGTACCGCAACGACCGGTTCGTCCAGATGGCGATGGTCGCCGCGGACGAGGCGGTCGCCGACAGCGGGCTGCGGTTGGGCGTCGGGGACGCCGACGACGCTCCCGACCCCGACCGGGTCGGCGTCACCCTGGGCAGCGCGGTGGGCGCCACGATGCGCCTGGAGCAGGAGTACGTGTCGGTCAGCGACGCCGGCCGGCTGTGGCAGGTCGACGCGCGCTACGCCTCGCGGTTCCTGGCCTCGGCGCTGGTGCCGAGCTGCGGGGCCACCGAGCTCGCCGTCCGGTTCGGCGCGCACGGCCCGGCCACCGTCGTCTCCACCGGCTGCACGTCGGGCATCGACGCGGTCGGCTACGGCGCGCAGCTGGTGGAGGACGGGGACGCCGACGTCGTCGTCGCCGGCGCCAGCGACGCGCCCATCTCGCCGATCTCGATGGCCTGCTTCGACACCATCCGGGCCACCACCGACAGCAACGACGACCCCGAGCACGCCTCCAAGCCCTTCGACGCCCGCCGCAACGGCTTCGTCATGGGCGAGGGCGCCGCGGTGCTGGTGCTCGAGGAGCGGGAGCACGCCCGGCGGCGCGGCGCGGAGATCTACTGCGAGGTCACCGGCTACGCCAACCGCTGCAACGCCTTCCACATGACCGGGCTGCGGCCCGACGGCGTGGAGATGGCCGAGGCGATCGACCGGGCGCTCGCGCAGGGCCGCACCTCCCCGGACGAGGTCGGCTACGTCAACGCGCACGGCTCGGGGACCAAGCAGAACGACCGGCACGAGACGGCGGCGGTCAAGCGCAGCCTCGGCCCGGCCGCCGGCAGCGTGGCGATGAGCTCCATCAAGTCGATGGTCGGCCACTCCCTCGGCGCCATCGGGTCGATCGAGATCGCCGCGACGGCCCTGGCGGTGCAGCGCGGCGTCCTGCCGCCCACGGCCAACTACGAGGTGCCCGACCCCGAGTGCGACCTCGACTACGTGCCGAAGGTGGCGCGGGAGCAGAAGGTCGACGTCGCCCTCTCGGTGGGCAGCGGCTTCGGCGGGTTCCAGTCGGCGATCGTGCTGGCCAGCCCCACCCGGAGGGAGTCGTGACCGAGCTGCTGGTGACCGGGCTCGGCGTCGTCGCCCCGACCGGGGTCGGCGTCGAGGAGCACTGGGCCTCGCTGGTGCGCGGCGAGCCGGCCATCCGGCCGGTCGAGGGCTTCGACGCGCGGGCCTACGGGATCACGCTGGCCGGCCAGGTGCTCGACTTCGTGCCGGCCGACCACGTGGCGCCGCAGCTCATGGTGCAGACCGACCGGTGGACGTGGATGTCCCTGGCCGCGGCGACGCTGGCGGCCGAGGACGCCGGCTACACCCCGCCCGAGGACGACGTCTACGCCACCTCGGTGTTCCTCGCCTCGGGCTCCGGCGGCAACGAGTTCAGCCAGCACGAGATCCAGGGGCTGTGGGCCAAGGGGCCGAAGTCGGTGGGCGCCTACCAGTCGATCGCCTGGTTCTACGCGGCCTCCACCGGCCAGGTCTCCATCCGCGACGGCTTCAAGGGCCCCTCGGGCGTCGTGGTCAGCGAGGGCGCCGGCGGGCTGGACAGCATCGGCTGGGCGCGGCGGGTGGTGCGGCGCGGCACCCCGGCGGTGCTGGTCGGCGGCACGGAGGCCGGGCTGTGCCCGTACGCGCTGCTGTGCCAGACCACGGGCGGCCGCCTGTCGACCGCCGAGCGCCCGGAGGACGCCTACAAGCCCTTCGACCGGCGGGCCAACGGCCACGTCGTCGGCGAGGGCGGGGCGATCCTGCTGCTGGAGGAGCCCGGCGCGGCCCGGGCCCGGGGCGCCGAGCGGGTGTGGGGCGAGGTCGCCGGCTACGGCGCCACGCACGACGCCCACCACCACGAGGACCCGGCACCGGACGCCACGCAGTACGCGCGGGCCATCCGGCTCTCGCTGGCCGACGCCGGGGTCTCCCCCGACGAGGTCGACCTGGTGGTGGCCGACGGCGCGGGCGTCCCGGAGCTCGACCGGCTGGAGCTCGACGCGCTCGGTGCGGTCTTCGGCGGGCGCCGCACGCCGGTGCCGGTGACCGCGCCGTCGTCGTGGACCGGCCGGCTCATGGCCGGCGGCTCGGCGCTGAACGTCGCGACGGCGCTGCTGGCGATGCGGGACGGGATCGTGCCCGGCACCGCCCACCTCGACGACCCGGTCGACGTCCCGCCGGGGGTCGACCTCGTGCGGTCCGGCCGCGTGCAGGACCTGGCCACCGTGGTCGTCCTCGCCCGCGGTGCCGGTGGCTTCAACAGCAGCCTCGTGCTGCGCCGACACGCTGGAGGAGCGACGTCATGACCACCCTGGAGGAGCGGCCGGCGACGGCGCACGACGGCGCGGTGCGGACGCTGCTGCGCATGCGCGTGCGGGAGGGCTGCGAGCAGCAGTTCGAGGACGCCTGGCGCGAGGCCGCGGCGCACATCGCCGCCGTGCCGGGCAACCTCCGGCAGGAGCTGATGCGGGACTCGGCCGACCGGCGGACGTTCCTCATCGTCAGCGACTGGGCGGACAAGGCGGCGGTCGACGGCTTCGGCCGCTCGGCCGCCCGCGAGACGCTGACGGAGAAGCTGCGCGACCTGCGCGAGGACGCCGACCGCAGCACGTTCGAGGTGCTCTACGGCATCACCGGCGGCGAGCAGGCCTCCCACGTGCGCGTGGACATCAGCACCAAGGTGGCGCCCGGTGAGGAGGAGGCGTTCGAGCGGGCCTACGCGATCGTCACCGACCGGCTGCGCGGGACGAAGGGGCTCATCCGGGAGGAGCTGCTCAAGGAGGCCGACTCCGACCTGTACCACATCTTCGCCGAGTGGGAGTCCGACGAGGACTTCCGCAACTGGGTGGAGGACCCCTCGCACCAGGACCAGAGCGGTCCGCTCATCCGCTGGCTGTCGGTGTTCTTCCAGCGCAAGCTCTTCGAGATCCGGTACCGGCCGCAGGAGGCCGGCGTGCGCGGGGTCGCGGCGGCTCCTCCGGCCCCGCCCCCGCTCCCGTCGCGGACCCCGTGGACGTGCCGGAGACGCCGGCGTCGCTGCTGGGACCGGTCACCGCGCCGATCACGCTCGGCTCGCTGCCCTCCCCGGTCCCGGTCGCCAGCGCTCCCCCGGCACCGCCGGCCGCTGCGCGGACCCGCCCGGACGCCGAGGTGCTCGTCGTCGGCGCGGGCCGGCCGGGCTGACCGCCGGGATCGAGCTGGCGCGCCGCGGCATCGCCGTCCGCGTCGTCGACAAGCGGCCGGAGGCGTCCACGCAGGCGGACAAGGCCATCGGCATCCACTGCCGGACGATGGAGATCTGGGAGGACCAGGGAGTCGTCACCGACGCGATGGACGCCGGCAGCTGGCTCTACGGGCAGACCGTGTTCGTCAACGGCAAGCTCACGCACCAGGTCGACTGGTCGGGGCTGGAGGAGCTGCCCTACGCCCACCTCGGCCTGCCGCAGTACGACACCGAGCGGATCCTCGGCGCGCGGCTGCGGACGCTCGGCGTCGAGGTCGAGCGCGGCGTCGAGCTCACCGACTTCACCCAGGACGACGAGGGCGTCACCGCGCGGCTCGTGCACGCCTCCGGGGAGGTCGAGGCGGCGCGGGCGGCCTACCTGGTCGGTGCCGACGGCGCCTCCAGCGCGGTGCGCGCGGGCCTCGGGCTGACGTTCGACGGCGGGCTGTCGATCTTCCCGCAGCTGTTCATGCTCGGCGACGTCGACGTCGACTGGGAGATGCCGCCCGGGCACCTGGTGCGCTGGGTGCGGATCGAGGACGACGGCGACTTCACCGGCATGCTGGTCTGCGTCCCGCTGCGCGGCCGCAACCGCTACCGGGTGGCCACGCTAGCGCCCAAGCGGCTGCAGGACACGATCGGCAGCGGCGTCGTCCCCGCGGGGTTCTGGAAGGAGTACGACCCGCCGTCGCTGGCCGACATCCAGGCCGCCATCGACGACCTCGGCCCGGCGGGGACGACGGCGAGCAACCTGCGCTGGTCGTCGGTCTTCCGGATCAAGCACGGCATCGTCGACCGCTACCGCGTGGGCCGGGCCTTCGTGGCCGGGGACGCCGCGCACCTGCACCCGCCGGCCGGCGGCCAGGGCATGAACACCGGCATCCAGGACGCGTGGAACCTCTCCTGGAAGCTCGCCCTCGCCGTCCGCGGGGAGGCCTCCCCCGGCCTGCTCGACAGCTACGAGGCCGAGCGGCGCCCGGCCGGCAAGGCGATCGTCGACCGGGCCGTGGCCATCGCGTTCACCGACGAGATGGACATGGAGGACGAGAAGGCGCAGTTCCTGCTCGAGATGCAGATGACGATGAACTACGCCGACAGCCCGCTGGTGGGCCAGGCGGCCGGTTCCTTCTCCGGCGGGCCGGAGCCCGGGCACCGGGCACCGGACGTGACCGGCCTGCGCCGGTTCGGCGTGGCCCACGACGTGCGGCTGTTCGACCTCACCCGGGGCACGCACGCCACGCTGCTGCTCTCGGCCGACTCCTCGGCGGACCTCGCCGCCCTCGAGGAGCTGGCGACGGCGATCCGGCGCGACACCCGCGGGCAGGTGCACCCGTACCTGGTCGTGGCGCCGGGCACCGCCGTCCCGCCGCTGGTGGAGCTGCCGGTCCTCACCGACCCCGCCGACGGGTTCCGCACCGCCTACGGGATCTCCGGCCCGGGGACGGCGGCGTACCTGGTGCGGCCGGACGGGCACGTCGGCTTCCGCGGCCAGGGGGTGGACGCCGACGTCCTGCGCGAGCACCTGGCCGGCGTCTACGCGCTCTGAGCAGTCCGGTCCCGGGGAGCAGGGACGGCCGTCCCTGCTCCCCGGGACCGGGTCAGCCGGCGCGCAGCGCCGGGTAGTCGGTGTAGCCCTCGGCGCCGGACGCGTAGAACAGGTGCGTCCGGGGCTCGTTCTCCGGGTGCTCGCCGGCCCAGCGCTCGACCAGGTCGGGGTTGGCGATCACCGGCCGGCCCACGGCGACGACGTCGGCGTGCGCGGCCTCGATGAGCGCCACCGCCTCGTCCCGGGTGGTCACCGTGGAGAAGCCGCTGTTGACCATGAGGTGCCCGCCGAACCGCCGGCGGAGCTCCTGCACGAGGTCGCCGGCCGGCTCGCGGTGCAGCACCGACAGGTAGGCGAGGCCCAGCGGGCGGAGCTGGTCGAGCAGCGCGCCGTAGGTGGCCAGCACGTCGTCGCGGTCGGGCTCGAGGGCGTCCTGGATGCCGTGCTCCGGCGAGATGCGCAGGCCCACCCGGCCGGCGCCGATCGCCCCGGCCACGGCGGTGACGACCTCGACCACCAGGCGCGCGCGGTTCTCCGGCGAGCCGCCGTACTCGTCGTCGCGGACGTTGGACGACGGCGCGAGGAACTCGTGCAGCAGGTAGCCGTTGGCGCCGTGGATCTCCACGCCGTCCAGCCCGGCCTCGACGGCGCGCTCGGCGGCCCGGCGGAAGTCGCGGACGACGTCGCGGACCTCCTCGGTGCTCAGCGCGTGCGGCACCGGGTACGGGTGCTTGCCGGTGCTCGTGCGCGCCACGCCGTCGATGGCGATGGCGCTCGGGGCGACGACGCGGCGGCCGCCGTTGGTGTCGGGGTGGGTGACCCGCCCGCCGTGCATGACCTGCAGGACGATCCGGCCACCGCGGGCGTGCACCGCCTCGGCGACGCGGCGCCAGCCGGCCACCTGCTCGTCGGTGACGATGCCGGGCTGGCCGACGAAGGCCTGCGACTCGTGGTTGGGGTAGGTGCCCTCGGTGACGATGAGGCCGATCGAGGCGCGCTGCGCGTAGTGCTCGACGACGAGGTCCCCGGGGACGCCGGAGTCGCCGGAGCGCATGCGGGTCAGCGGCGCCATGGCCACGCGGTTGGCGAGCTCGAGGTCGCCGAGGGTCACGGAGGAGAACAGGTCCACGCCCGGTTGCGACACCGCGCGGGACCGGGGCATTCCGCGGTGCGGCCGGTGTCACAGGCGGCACGATGACGCCGTGTCCCTCCTGACCGACGCGGTCGACGGCTGGTCCCCGGACCCGGTCACCGACGCGGCGACCGTCCTCCCCGGGCCCCCGGCGGCCTTCGCCGCCCTCCTCGACCAGCCCGCGCCGCCCCTCGCCGACGGCGATCCGCTGCCGCCGGGCTGGCACGCGTTCACCTTCCTCGAACACCCGGCCACCGCCGACCTCGGCGAGGACGGCCACCCGCGCGCGGGGCGCTTCCTCCCGCCGCTGCCGCACCGGCGCCGGATGGTCGCCGGCGGCCGGCTGTCGGTGTCCGCGCCGCTGCGGGTGGGATCGGTCGTCGAGCGGAGGTCGTCGCTGGCGCGCTGCGAGGTCGAGGCCGGCCGCAGCGGGGAGATGCTGCTGGTGACGATCCGCAGCGAGTACCGGGAGGACGGCGCGCTGCTGGCCACCGAGGAGCAGGACGTCGTCTACCGCTCGCAGGAGGGCGGGTCCTCACCGGCGCCGGCCGGTGCGGGGTCGCCGGAGGTCGGAGGCGGGCACGCGGTGGAGGTGCTGCCGGACGCGGCGCTGCTGTTCCGCTTCAGCGCGCTGACCTACAACGCGCACCGCATCCACTACGACCAGCCCTACGCCACCGGCGTGGAGGGCCACCCCGGGCTGGTGGTGCACGGTCCGCTGCTGGCGCTGCTGCTGCTCGAGGTACCGCGCCGTCACGCGCCGGACCGGTCCGTCACGTCCTTCGCCCACCGGCTGACCCGGCCGGCGTACGCGGGCACGCTGGTGCGGGCGACCGGCCGGGTCGACGGCGACCGCGTCGACCTGACCGCCGCGGCGACGGGGCAGCCGGCGTCCGTCACCGGGACCGCGGTGCTGGAGGCGTCCCGGTGAGCGTGCTGAGCGCCGAGGAGCGCGACGTCGTCGGCACCGTGCGCACCTTCGTCGACCGCGAGGTGCGGCCGGTGGTGCGCGAGCTCGAGCACGCCGACACCTACCCCGAGGCGCTGATCGGGCGGATGAGGGAGCTCGGCGTCTTCGGGCTGGCGGTGCCCGAGCCCTGGGGGGAGGCGCCGGTGTCGATGCCCTGCTACGCGCTGGTCACCGCGGAGCTCGCGCGCGGCTGGATGTCGCTGGCCGGGGCCATGGGCGGGCACACCGTCGTCGCGAAGCTGCTCGTCGCGTTCGGCACCCCGGAGCAGCAGGACCGCTGGCTGCCGCGGATGGCGACCGGCGAGGTGCGGGCGACGATGGCGCTGACCGAGCCCGGCGGCGGATCGGACCTGCAGGCGATGCGGACCGTGGCCCGGCGCGACGGCGAGGGCTACGTCGTCGACGGCGCGAAGACGTGGATCACCAACGCGCGGCGGTCCCAGCTGGTCGCGCTGCTGTGCAAGACCGATCCGGCCGCGCAGCCGCGGCACCGCGGGATCTCGGTGCTGCTGGTGGAGCACGGTCCGGGGCTGCACGTCTCCCGCGACCTGCCGAAGCTCGGCTACAGGGGCGTGGAGAGCTGCGAGCTGGCCTTCGACGGGTTCCGGGCACCGGCCGACGCCGTCCTCGGCGGGGTCGAGGGGCGCGGCTTCGCGCAGATGATGACCGGCCTGGAGACCGGCCGGATCCAGGTGGCCGCCCGCGCGCTCGGGGTCGGGCAGGCCGCCTTCGACGACGCACTGCGCTACGCGCAGGAGCGGGAGAGCTTCGGCCGGCCGATCTGGCGGCACCAGGCCGTGGGCAACCTGCTCGCCGACATGGCCACCTCGCTCACCGCCGCCCGGCAGCTGGTCCTGTACGCCGCCGAGCGGTACGAGACCGGGCAGCGGTGCGACCTGGAGGCCGGGATGGCCAAGCTGTTCGCCTCGGAGACGGCGATGACGGTGGCCCTGGACGCCATCCGGGTGCACGGCGGGCACGGCTACTCGACCGAGTTCGACGTCGAGCGCTACTTCCGCGACGCCCCGCTGATGATCGTCGGCGAGGGCACCAACGAGATCCAGCGCGACGTCATCGCCCGCCAGCTCGTCGCCCGGGGCGGCCTGGACTGACGCCGGGCGTTCCCGCGGGGACGCCGGGGTGCCGGTCGACCGGGGGGACCAGCGGGCCGGGGCCGGGTCGACCGGCGGACGCGTCGAGGGCGGTCCCGGCCGGAGCCGGGACCGCCCTCGACGGGAGCGCGACGGATCAGGCCACCGCACGGCGGCGGGTGGTCACGGCACCGGCGACCAGGCTCACGAGCACCCATCCGGTCAGCACCAGGACCTGCGTCGTGCCGCCGGAGCCGAGCGCCAGTCCGAGCGTCGCGTCGGCCGGGTCGAGCTTCTCGGCGATGCCCGGCTGGGCCAGCCGCAGGACCGGCATGACACCCAGGACGGTCAGGTACAGCCCGGTCAGGGCCGCGGGCGAGTTCCCGACGGCCGCCCCGACCCCGGCGCCCACGACGGCGAAGGCCGCACCGGCGGCGACCACGACCCCGATCGCCCGGGGGACGCCGTCCCAGGTCAGGTCGCCGAGGGGAGCCAGCGCGAGCACGCCGGCGGTCGCAGCGGTCGCCACCGCGGCCAGGACCGCGCCGAGCAGGGCCGTCGCCACCGCCTTCGCGGCCACGACCCGCCCGCGGTGCGGAACGACCAGGAACGTCGTCTGCACGGTCCGGTGCGTCCACTCACCGGCGGTCGAGAGGACCCCGACGGACAGCAGGACCAGGACGGTGACCAGCCCGAGCGAGCCGATCGGCGCTGCTGCGGACCCGAGGTCGTCGTCGCTGGTCAGGGCGAGGACGGTCGCGATGCCGGGGGCGAGGAGGGCCGACGCCAGCGCCAGCGTCCTCCCGGACCGGGTGGACAGCGACTTGCGGATCTCCAGGCCCACCAGCGCGGCGGGCGACGCGCTCCGCTCGCGGACGGCGGGATGGGCGGTCGGGCGGGCGGAGGGGACGGAGGAGGTGAGGGTGGTGGTCACGACGAGCTCCAGGAGGGGGACGGGAGGGATCAGGAGGTGGTGGTGAGCTGGAAGAACAGGTCCTCGATGCCGCGCTGGACCGGGCGCAGGTCGGTGAGCACGTGGCCCCCGGCCGCTGCGACCGCACCGACCTGGCCGGGCTCGGCGCCGGGGACGACCAGGACGCCGTCGGCGCCGTGTTGCACGTGGAACCCCGCTGCCCCGAGCGCGGTGGCCAGGGCTTCCGGAGCGGCGGCGCGCACGGCGGTGCCCTCGGCGCCCAGCAGTTCGGCCACCGGGGCGTCGGCGACGATGCGGCCGCCGCCGATGACCAGCAGCCGGTCCACCGTGTGCTCGACCTCGCCCAGCAGGTGGGAGGAGAGGAGCACGGTGCCGCCCCGCGCCGCGTGGCCGCGCAGCAGGTCGCGCATCCAGCGGATGCCCTCGGGGTCCAGCCCGTTGGCCGGCTCGTCGAACACCAGCACCGGCGGATCGGCCAGCAGCGCACCGGCGATGCCGAGGCGCTGCCGCATGCCGAGCGAGTAGCCGCCGATGCGCCGCCGCGCGGCGGCGGACAGGTCCACCAGCGCCAGCACCTCGTCCACCCGGGCGGCCGGCACGCCGATCGCCGCGGCCAGCAACTGCAGGTGCACCCGCCCGGTCCGGCCCGGGTGCACCGCCGAGGCGTCGAGCAGCGTCCCGACGACGGCCCCCGGGTTGGGCAGGTCGGCGTAGCGCCGGCCGTCGACGAGCGCCGTCCCCGAGGTCGCCGGGACCAGGCCGGTCATCATCCGCATCGTCGTGCTCTTGCCGGCTCCGTTGGGCCCGAGGAACCCGGTCACGGTGCCGGGCTCGAGGGTGAAGGACACGTCGTCGACGACGGTCCGGGTGCCGTACTGCTTGGTCAGTCCGCTGACCTCGATCATGGGAGACCTCCTCGGTCGCCGACCGGCTCGTCCGGTCACGGCGACGAGAGTGGCCGCGGCCGGGCTCCCCTCGCGTCGGCCGCGGGGCTCGACCTGCGGCGCCGCGCGGGGGATCCCGTGTCATCCGAAAGGGGACACCAGCCCGAGACGTCCGGCCGACCCGCCGCCGGCCCGCGCCTGAATACGCTCCCGCCATGAGGCTCCGGGACCGCGTCTGGCCCGGCCTCCGCGCGCGCAGCATCGGGTTCGAGGCCCTGCTCGCGCTGGTGAGCACCGCGACGGTCGTCGTCGGCGCCGTCACCCCGGAGGCCCGCCTGGCGCCGGACGCCGTCCTCGTCGCCGGCGGCCTGCTCCTGGTCCTGACCCTGCTCCTCTTCCGGCGGTCGGCGCCGGTGGTGCCGTTCGTCGTCAGCGCCGCCCTCGGGGCGCTGGTCCCGGCGCTGACCGCCGGCATGCTGCTCACCGCCTACGCGGTCGGCCGATACGAGGGCCGGTGGCCGGTGCGCATCGCCGCCGGCGTGCTCGGGACGGTCGCGCTCGTCCAGCCCTGGGGCATCGGCACGGCGAGCGAGGTGGCAGGCGCCCTCGGCGGGGTGGCCATCGCCCTCGTCCTCCCCGCGGCGCTCGGGATCTGGCAGCGGACCCGCGCGCTGCTCCTGGAGGCGCTGCGCGAGCGGGCCGTGCGCGCGGAGGCCGAGCGGGAGCTGCTGGCCCGCAACGCCGTCGTCTCCGAGCGCACCCGGATCGCCCGCGAGATGCACGACGCCGTCGGGCACCGGGTGAGCCTCATGGTGCTGCAGGCCGGCGCCATCGAGGTGGCCGCCGGGGACGCGGAGCGGGTGGAGCAGCTGGCCGGTCAGGTGCAGACGGCGGGACGGCAGGCGCTGGAGGAGTTGCGGCAGATGGTCGGGGTGCTGCGCGCGGAGGAGGTCGACGAGGCCGCGCCGCTGGGTCCGCAGCCCGGGCTGGCCGACCTGCCGCGCCTGGTCGGGTCCGCGCGCGAGGCCGGAATGGCCGTCGACTGGTCCGGGCCCGCGGAGGGGACCGCGCCGGTCGACCCCGTCGTCGGCCGGGCGGCGTACCGCATCGTGCAGGAGGCCCTGACCAACGCCGGGCGGCACGCCCCCGACGCGCCGGTCCGCGTGTGCGTCGAGCGGCGGCCCGGCGAGCTGCGCGTGCGCGTGGTCAACGGCCCTCCGGGCCGCCCGCCCGCCGCCGTCCCCGGCGGCGGCTTCGGCCTCGTCGGGCTGGGCGAGCGGGTGCGCACCCTGGGCGGGCAGCTGACGGCCGAGCCGCGCCTGGACGGCGGCTTCGGCGTCGAGGCGGTGCTGCCGGCGTGAGCGCGCAGGAGGGCACGCGGCGGATCCGGGTGCTGCTGGTCGACGACGAGGAGCTGGTCCGCTTCGGCCTGCGGACCGTGCTGGAGGCGGCCGGCGACATGGACGTCGTCGGGGAGGCCGGCGACGGCGCCGCGGGGGTGGCCGCGGCGCGGGAGCTGCGCCCCGACGTCGTGCTCACCGACATCCGCATGCCCGGCACGGACGGCCTGACCGCCACCCGGGAGATCCTCGCGCTGCCCGACCCGCCGCAGGTCGCCGTGCTCACCACCTTCCACGTCGACGAGTACGTCTACGCGGCGCTGGCCGCCGGAGCCGCGGGCTTCCTGCTCAAGGACACCCCGCCCCGGCAGATCGCCGCGGCCGTGCGGGCGGTGGCCGACGGGACGGCGACCCTGTCC
Organism: Geodermatophilus normandii; assembly: GCF_003182485.1. NCBI lineage: Bacteria > Bacillati > Actinomycetota > Actinomycetes > Geodermatophilales > Geodermatophilaceae > Geodermatophilus > Geodermatophilus normandii. Next base: position 1,176,236 of record NZ_QGTX01000001.1, read on the forward strand.
CCCGCCGTCACCGCCGGGCTGATCGCCTCCTACGTCGGCAGCCGGGCGAGCCCGCGGCGGGCCGAGGCTCTGCAGCGGGTGGCCACGCTCTCCGACCGCGAGCGCGAGGTGCTCGCCCTGCTCGGCAGCGGCGGGTCCAACGCCGAGCTCGCCGGCCGGCTGTTCGTCAGCGAGGCGACCGTGAAGACCTACGTCTCCCGGCTGCTCACCAAGCTCGACCTCGCCAACCGCACGCAGGCGGCGATCCTCGCCCACGAGGCCGGGCTGCTCGACGGCTGAGCTCCCGGCGTCAGCGGGACAGCAGCCGGCGGGTCTGGCGGGCGCGGGCCACCAGCCTGCCGTCGACGGCGCGCAGCTCGGCGTCGTCGACGGCGACGTCGCCGTCGGCCCACGTGGTGACCTGGTCGATGCGCACCCAGGCGCCGGTCTCCGGCGGCGGGCCGGCGAGGTGCGCGGTGAGCTCCACGGTGGGCATGACGGCCGGGGTGGTGCGGACGGCGAACAGCGACGGCGGCAGCGCGTCGAGCAGGACGCCGAGCTGCACGAGCGGTGGGAGGCCGCCGTCGATGCGCACCCACGCCGACAGCCGCGGCTCGGGGCCGCCGGCCAGCGGGCGGGAGGAGCCGAGCGCGCGGATCTCGGTGTGGTCGGCGATGGGCACCAGCTCGCGCGGGAGCCGGAACGGCACGCCGTCGCGGACCGCCGGCCCGGGCGGCGCGGGCACCGCCTCGGTGACCGGGGACGCCGGGCGGGCCAGCGTCAGGACCTGGGCGACGGCGAGCACCCGGTCGTCCTGGCTCATCGTGGCCCGGGCGCTGCCGGTGGTGCCGGCCCGGTCGGCGACGGCGTCGACCGACGTCGGCGTCCCCGGCTCGACCCCGGCGAGCAGGTGGGCGGTGACCGCGCGCGGGGCGGCGCCGGCCAGGTCCGCGGCGGCGGCCAGGAGGTGCCCGACCACCAGCCCGCCCTGCACGTGCGTGAAGGACCGCCAGCTCGGGTCGAAGACCAGCGCGGTGGCGACGGCGGCCGTCATGGGCCCTCCTCCCGGCTCGGTTGGACCGTCCAACCGGCCGGGAGGACCGTACCGCGATGTAGGTGGGGAAATCAAACCGATGTCTCGACGTCCCCCAGCGCGAAGGAGCCGGTCCGCACCTCCCCGACCCGCCGGTGGGCGGTCACCACCGCACCGGTCGAGGTCTGCACCGAGGAGACCAGCTCCCAGGTGCGCGGCGCGGCGCCGCCCTCGAAGAGCCGCTTGCCCTGCCCGAGCACGACGGGGAAGACGACGGTGCGCAGCTCGTCGACCAGGTCCTCGGCCAGCAGCGTCTGCACCAGCCCGATCGACCCGTGCACCTGCAGCTCCCCGCCGTCGGCGGCCGTGAGCTCGCGGACGGCGGCCGGCACGTCGGCGCCGAGCAGGCGGGCGGAGCTCCACTCCAGGGTGGTCAGCGTCCGCGAGGCCACGTGCTTGGTCTTCGTCTGCAGCGCCTGCGCGACCGGGTCACCGGTGGCGTCCACGTGCGGCCAGTGCGCCGCGAAGATCTCGTAGGTCGTGCGGCCGAGCAGGAAGTCCTCGGCGCCGCGGAACCAGGCGTCCATCTGCTGCCCGAACGCCTCGTCGGCGAAGGGCACCAGCCAGCCGCCGTGGGGGAAGCCGCCGGACGGGTCCTCCTGCGGACCGCCCGGGGCCTGGGCGACGCCGTCGAGGGTCAGGAACGTGGTGACGGTGAGCGGGCGCATCGGTTCCTCCTCCGGGTGCGGGGCTGTGGGGTGCAGACGGCGGACGGGTCCGCGACTCATCGGTCCGGGTGAGCCCCCGGTCGCGTCCACTCCAGTCGTGCACGACCGGTGTCGATGGGAGACCGAGACCCCTTCCGGACGAGGAGCACCGATGGCCCGACAGCGCACGGAGGCCGAGCAGCAGATCGCCGAGCTGCTCCGGACGGCCCGCAGGTCGCTGCACATGAGCGTGGCGTTCCTCAGCCGCATGGACGGCACCACGCAGCACCTCGAGGTGGTCGACACCCGGGTGCCGCTGCTGGTGCAGGAGAAGAAGGAGCAGGCCCAGGAGACCTCGTTCTGCCAGGCCATCCTCGACGGGCGACTCCCGGCGGTCATCGACGACGTGAAGCGCCACCCCGTGGCGATGTCCCTCCCCGCGGCCCGCATCCCGCGCATCCGCAGCTACGTGTCGACCCCGGTCACGCTCTCCGACGGCAGCCTCTACGGCACGTTCTGCGCCTTCGGGTTCACGTCCGACAAGGAGCTGACCACCCGCGACGAGACGCTCATGAAGGTCCTCGCCTCGGCCGCCTCGGTGATCATCGAGCCCGAGCTCCGCGAGCAGCAACGCCGCGACGACATCGAGGGCCGCCTCGACCCGCTCGTCGCCTCCGGCGGGCCGACCGTCGTCCTGCAGCCGATCGTCGACCTCGCCACCGGCGTGCGCGTCGGCGCCGAGGCGCTCAGCCGCTTCCCGCGCGAGTGGGGCAAGGGACCCGACGCCGTCTTCGAGGAGGCGCACAGCATCGGCCGCGGCCACGAGGTGGAGCTGCTGGCGCTGCGCGGCGCGGCCGCCCACCTGGACCGGGTCGGCGGGTACGTCGCGATGAACGTCTCCCCGCAGACCCTGCTGACGCCGGCCTTCGCCGCCCTGCTCGCCGACCTGCCGCTGGACCGCGTCCTGCTCGAGCTCTCCGAGCACGACCCGGTCGAGGACTACGACGCGCTCACCACCGCGCTGGTGCCCTTCCGCGCGGCCGGGATGCGGCTGGCCATCGACGACGTCGGCGCGGGCTTCTCCTCGCTGCGGCACATCGTGGTGACCGACCCCGACGTCATCAAGGTGGACCGCAGCATCGTCAGCGGCCTGCACGTGGACCCGGTGCTGTCCAGGCTGGTCGAGTCGCTGGTCGTCTTCGGGCACGGGTGCGGCGTGACGGTGGTCGCCGAGGGCATCGAGACCGCCGACGAGGCCGTCCACCTGCGCGACCTCGGCGTCGACCTCGGCCAGGGCTGGTACTTCGGGCGTCCCGGGCCGCCCGAGGCGCTCGCCCCGGTCGCGTCGGCGCGCCCGGTGGCGCAGCCGGCCTGACCCTCACCCCCCGGCCGGCCGCCGGAGCAGGGAGACGACGTGGTCGGGCGGGTCCACCGGGTTGTCCGGCGTCAGCGGGCCCTCGGCGACCCGCGTGAACCCCGCCTTCTCCAGCGCCCGCCAGGACGCGACGTTGCCCGCCGCCACCGGCACCAGGACGGCGTCGGCCTCCGGGTACGCCGCCCAGCTCTCCGCCACGAACGCGGCCAGCATCGCCGTCCCCGCACCGCCGCCGCGGACGTCGGGCTCCCCGATCAGGTAGTCGATCGACAGCGCCCGCGGCGGGACGTCGACCACCGGCGCGAGCTCCTCGACGTACTCCGGGAAGTCGGCGATCCGGTACCGCTGCACCAGCCCGAACGGCCGGCCCCCGGTCAGCGCGAGCAGGACCTCCGCGGGGTCGGTGCCGTCGATGCACGGGCCGAAGTCGGCCTCCAGCGCCTCGGGCGTGGTCTCGTGCGCCCACCAGCGCGCCACCAGCGGCTCGGTGAGCCAGCGGCCCACCAGCGGCAGGTCGGCGCGGGTCAGGGGGCGGAACGTGACCGGCCCGTCGAGCACGCGGTCACGCTAGCCCTCCCGCGGCGGCAGGAACGGCCGTTCCTGCCGCCGCGGATCCACCCGTTCGGGGGTACACGTCCTCGAGCCGGGCCCCACCGGTGTCGATGAGGAGGGGGACAGCAGTCCTCCCGAGGAGATCCAGCCGTGCACGCACCACGACGGACGTCCCCGTCCGGCCTCCCCGAGCGACGGGCCACCGTGTCGGTGACGTCCCCGGCGCTCGACGGCCTGTCCCGGGCCGCGGTCGAGGCCACGGCCGCCCTCGTCCTCGTCTGCGACGGCGGCGGGCGGGTCCTGCTGGCCAACCCCGCGCTGCAGCGGTTCACCGGCCGCACCCGCGAGGAACTGGTCGGCGCGCCCTTCTGGGACCTCGTGACCCTCCCCGAGGAGGTCGAGCTCGCCCGCGCCGCGGTGGCGATGGTCCTGTCCGGCCGCCCGGCGATCCCCGGGGAGGTCGACTGGCTCACCGGCGACGGCGACCGGCGGCGGATCGAGCTGCAGACCAGCGTCCTGGCGCACGACGACGGCCGGCCCTACGCCGTCGCGTTCATCGGCATCGACGTCACCGCCCACCGCGAGCGGGAGGCACGGGTGCGCCGGCAGGCGGTCACCGACCCGCTGACCGGCCTGGCCAACCGCAGCGCGCTGTTCGCCGTCCTCGCCGCCCGCCTGCACGTGGAGACCGGCGACGGCTGCGGGCTGCTGTTCTGCGACCTCGACGGCTTCAAGGAGGTCAACGACCGGTTCGGGCACGCCGCCGGCGACCGGTTGCTGGTGGCCGTCGCCGGGCGGTTGCGGGGGCTGGCCGGTCCCGACGACGTCGTGGCCCGTCTCGGCGGGGACGAGTTCGTGCTGGTGACGCGCGAGACGGACGTCGACGCCCTGGCGGCGCGGGCACGACGGCTGGAGGCGGTCATGGTCCCGCCGTTCGACGTCGCCGGCGCCGGCGGGGCCGAGGTCCGGGTCGGCGCGAGCACCGGGACGGCCGTCGGCGGCCCCGGTGAGGACCCCGACACCGTGATGACCCGCGCCGACATGGCCATGTACGGGGTGAAGAGCCTGCGTCGCGTCCGCCGGGGCACCCCGCCCCCGTCCTGAGCTCCCGTCCCGAGCCGGTCCGGGAACACCGCGGTCCGCGCCGGTGCTGTGCGCGGACATGCCGAAGACCTGGTTCATCACCGGCGCCTCCCGCGGCTTCGGCCGCGAGTGGGCGGTCGCCGCCCTCGAGCGCGGGGACTCCGTCGCCGCCACCGCCCGCGACACCGCCACCCTCGACGACCTCGTGCAGCGCTTCGGCGACGCCGTCCTGCCGCTGCCGCTCGACGTCACCGACCGCGCCGCCGACGTCGCCGCCGTCGCGCGGGCCGCCGAGCGGTTCGGCCGGCTCGACGTCGTCGTCAACAACGCCGGCTACGGCCAGTTCGGGATGATCGAGGAGATCTCCGAGGCCGAGGCCCGGGCGCAGTTCGAGACCAACCTCTTCGGCGCGCTGTGGATCACCCAGGCCGCGCTGCCGGTCATGCGCGCGCAGGGCTCGGGCCACGTCCTGCAGGTCTCCTCCATCGGCGGCATCAGCGCGTTCCCGAACATCGGGATCTACAACGCCTCGAAGTGGGCGCTCGAGGCGTTCAGCCAGTCGCTGGCCGCCGAGGTCGCGGGCTTCGGCATCAGGGTCACGATCATCGAGCCGGGCGCCTACGGCACCGACTGGGGCGGCTCCTCGGCGAGGCACGCGGAGCCGCACACCGCCTACGACGCCTTCCGCGAGGAGGCCGCCGAGCAGCGGAGGGCCCGCGCCGGTGACCCGGGTGACCCGGTGGCCACGCGCGACGCCGTCCTGCAGATCGTCGACGCCGACGAGCCGCCGCTGCGGGTCTTCCTCGGCGACGGCCCGCTGGCCATCGCCACCCGCGACTACGAGTCGCGGCTGGCCGAGTGGCGGCGGTGGGAGCCGCTCTCGGTCGCCGCGCACGGCCGGCGCGACTGACTCCCCCGGCCGGGGACGGGCGGACCGCCCCGGCCGGGCCCGGCGTCCGCGGCGTGCCGACCGCGACCGCCGCCGACGTCCTCGCCCACCGCGTCGCCGCCCAGCAACCGGACCGGGAGTCCGGGACGAGGCCGAGCGCCTGGCCGCGTTCCGCGGCATCCGGCTGGAGGCGGTCACCGTCCCCCGAGGGCCTTCGTGGCGCTGATGGCTCACGCGGCGAGCAGGTCCTCCGCGCCGTCCCCGGCGGCGACGAGGCCGGCGTAGCGGCCGCCGCGGCCCAGGAGCTCGGCGTGCGTGCCGGACTCGACCACGCGGCCGGCGTCGAGGACGACGATCCGGTCGGCGTGCCGCACGGTGGACAGCCGGTGGGCGATCGTGATCGTCGTCCGGCCGTGACGGGCCTCGTCCAGCGCCGCCTGGACCGCCCGCTCGGTGGCGGTGTCCAGCGCGCTGGTGGCCTCGTCGAGGACCAGCACCCGCGGGTCGCGCAGCAGCGTGCGGGCGATGGCCAGCCGCTGCTTCTCCCCGCCGGAGAACCGGTGCCCGCGGGCGCCGACGACGGTGTCGTAGCCGTCGGGCAGCGCCGCGATCACCTCGTGCACCTGCGCCCGCCGGGCCGCGGCCTCGATCTCGGCGTCGGTGGCCTCCGGCCGGGCGTGCCGCAGGTTCTCCCGCACGGTCGCGTGCAGCAGGTAGGTCTCCTGCGAGACGACGCCGACCAGCTGCGCGAGCGTGGCCAGCCGCAGGTCCCGCAGGTCGACGCCGTCGATCGTCACCCGGCCGGCGGTGGGGTCGGCCAGGCGGGCGACCAGCGAGGCCATCGTCGACTTCCCCGACCCGGTCTCGCCCACCAGCGCCAGCGTCGTCCCGGCGGGGACGGTCACGTCGACGCCGGTCAGCGCGGCGCGGGCGCCGTCGGGATAGGCGAAGTCGACCCGCTCCCAGCGCACCTCCCCGCGCACCGTCGCCGGGTCGACCTCCACCGGCTCGGCCGGGTCGTCGACCTCCACCGGCAGGTCGAGGTACTCGAACACCCGGCTGAACAGCGCCATCGAGCTGGTCACCGAGACGCCGACGTCGAGCAGGCCCATGAGCGGGCGGAACAGCGTGCCCTGCAGCGCGGTGAAGGCGACCAGCGTGCCGATCGTCATGCCGCCGGAGGTGGCCGGCAGCCCGGCGAACAGGTAGACCAGCGCGGGGATGCCGGCGAAGACGACGCTCATCGAGGCCATCCGCCAGCGCCCGGCCAGCTGTGAGCGGACCTCCAGGCCCACGAGGTCCTGCGACGTCGCGGCGAACCGCCGGGACGCCGCCGGGCCCGCGCCCAGGGTCTTGCCGAGCAGCACGCCGCTGACCGAGAGCCCCTCCTCGACCTGCCCGTGCAGGTCGGCGAGGTGCCGTTGCCGCTGCGCCGTGATCGCGCGGCGCATCCGGGCGACCCGGCGGGTCAGCGCGATCGCCGGCGGCAGCACGACGAGGGAGAGCAGCGACAGCCGCCAGGACAGCGCCACCATGGCCACCACCGTGCCGACGACGGTGGTGGCGTTGGACGCCAGCGACGTCGCCGTCGAGGTGACCACCGACTGCATGCCGCCGATGTCGTTGGTCAGCCGCGACTGCACCTCCCCGCCGCGGGTGCGGGTGAAGAAGCCCAGCGACTGGCGCTGCAGGTGGGTGAACACCGCCGTCCGCAGCCCGTGCATGACGCGCTGGCCGACCGTCGTGGACAGCCAGGTCTGCACCACCCCGAGGACCGCGGTCACCCCGGTGACGGCGACCATCCCGGCGACCGCCCAGACCAGCAGGCGGACGTCCTGCCGGGGCAGGGCCTCGTCGATGACCAGCCGGACGAGGAACGGCGTCGCCAGCGCGACGGCCGAGGAGGCGACGATCAGCGCCACCACGGTCGCGACCTGCCAGCGGTGGGGGGCGAACAGCGCCGCGACCCGGCGCAGGGAGACCGGCGCGCGCTCCAGCTGCGCCCGGTCGGCGGGGTCGACGGTCCGCCCGGACCCGCCCCGTCCCGAGCCGCTCCCGCGGCCCGTGGCGATCTCGTTGACGGCGACCACCTCCTGAGATGATTGCTGAGGGTACCTCACGTTCCGGTAACCACACCATCGCCGTTACCCTTCCCCCGTGGCGGACGACGACGGCGCGGAGCTCGCCGAGCTGGTCATGCGCGTCGCCCGCACCCAGCGCCGGCGGTGGGGGGACGCCCTCGCCCCGTGGGCGCTGTCGCCGCACCAGGCCCGCGCGCTGCGGGTCGTGGTCGCCCGCGAGGGCGCGCGGCTGTCCGACCTCGCCGAGGCGCTGCACATCGCGCCGCGCTCGGCGACCGAGGTGACCGACGCGCTGCAGGAGCGGGGCCTGGTGGAGCGCAGCCCCGACCCGACCGACCGGCGGGCGGTGCTGCTGCGGGCGACGGAGGAGGGACGGCGGGTGCAGGCCGAGGTCGACGCCGCCCGCCGCGCGGACACCCGCGACCTGTTCGCCCGGCTGCCGGCCACCGACCGTGCCGAGCTCGCCCGCCTGCTGCGCGCCCTCCTCGACTAGAGGGAGGCCCCGTCCCCCTCCCCGCTCGCACGCTCGCGGCGAACCCCTGGACGGGGCCGCTGTCCGTCAGCCGGTGGACCCCACGGGGCGGGCCGCGGTGCCACGATGCTGCGCATGAACGAGCCGGTGCGCACCGAGGAGCTCCGCGTCTCCGACGTCGAGCGGAGGGTCGTCCAGGACCGGCTGCACCGCGCGGTCGGCGCCGGCCAGCTCGACCTGCACGAGTTCGACGAGCGCGTGCAGGCGGTCTGGGCCGCGCGCACCCGCGGGGAGCTCGACCGCGTCACCCGCGACCTGCCCGAGCCACCGCCCGCGCCGCCCCCGCCGCCACGGGAGCCCCGGCACCGCGTCTTCTCCGACACCGGCGGCGGGACGGCGATGCGGGTGCTCACCACGGTGTGGGCCTCGATCGTCGCGGTGAACGTCGTCGTCTGGCTGCTGGTCTCCCTCGGCGACGGCGGCCCGGCCTACCCGTGGTTCATCTGGTTCGCGCCGTCGGGGGCCGTCCTCGCCGTCCTCTACGCCACCGGGATCGGCCGGCCCCGCTAGTCCGGCGGCCGCCCGGGGCTGCGGTGCCGGCGGGTCTTGGCCCCGTACATCGCGCGGTCGGCGCGGGTGATCACCTCGTCCGGCGACTCACCGGGCCGGCCGACGGCGCTGCCGATGCTCACGCCGACCGCCACCGGCCCGGCCGCGGTGGGCACCGGCGCGCCGACCCGCCGGCGCGCCGCGGCGGCGAGCGCGGCGAGGGCGGGCTCGTCGGAGCCGGGGCAGAGGACGACGAACTCGTCACCGCCCAGGCGGGCGACCAGGTGGCCCGGCGCGGCCATCGCCCGCAGCCGGGTGGCGACCTCCACCAGCACGGCGTCACCGACGGCGTGCCCGTGCACGTCGTTGACCGACTTGAACCCGTCGAGGTCGCAGAAGAGCACCCCGCAGACCCGGTCGGCCGCCGGGTCGAGGTGGCCGGCCAGCTCCTCGAAGAACGTGCCCCGGTTGGGGATCCCGGTGAGCCGGTCGGTTCGCGCCCGCTCCGACAGCTGCGCCTCGCGCCGCCGCTGGTCGGTGACGTCGATGCCCACGCACGCGACCGCGTAGGGCCGCCCGTCGGGACCGGTCAGCACGTTGTTCTGCATCGAGATCAGGCGCCGGCTGCCGTCGGCGGTCAGCCAGTCGCCCTCCTGCGGGTGGGCCCGCCCGGTCGCGACGGCCCGCGCGACGGCGTCCAGCGCCAGCTCCCGGTGCTCCGGGACCACGTAGACGTCCACGAAGCAGTAGCCGAGGAGCTGGTCGGGTGTGCGCCCGGTGAGCCGCTGCAGGGCGGGGTTGGCCAGCAGGATGCGGCCCTCCCCGTCGACGACGCAGACGAGGGCGTCGGTGCCCTCGACGAACTCGAGCGCCAGCCGGCCGTCCACCTAGCCCAACGCGGCGGAGACGTCGCGGCTGTCGTGCACCTCGGCCATGTGGACTCCCCTTCGAATCGTCCGGCCCCCTCCGACGATGAGATCACGATCACACGGGGTGCGTCACCCGTTCCGGCACCGGTCCGGCTCGTTCGGCCGGCGGCACGCTCAGTGGACGACGAACAGCCCCTCCGCGCGGCCCTCGCAGGACCCCACCGCCACGGCGCCGGCCGCGGTGAGACGGAGGTGGTCGAACGCGGCGTCCCCGGGGCACAGCGGGCCGGTCTGCACGACCTCTCCGGTGGCCAGGTCGACGGTGAGCAGGACCGGCACCAGGACGTCGTGCGCCCCGAGGAGGTGGGCCCGGCCGGCGTCCTCGTCCACGACGAGGGGCTCGCGTGGCGGTGCGCCGCCGGTCTCGGCGAGCACGGTCGGCGCCGGGTCGCCCGGTGCGAGCGAGAGCAGCCGCGTGGTGTCGCTGCGCTCCTCCTGGACGACGACCCGCTTGCGCTCCGGCGCGGCTCTTCCCGGCGCGATGTCTCAGCGCTAAGGTATCCGGCCATGGCAGCGGCGCGCCGGGTGCGGATCGGGATCGACACCGGGGGCACGTTCACCGACGTCGTCGCCGTCGACGAGGAGACCGGGCGGACGACGACCACCAAGACGCCGTCCACCCCGGCCGACCCGGCCGAGGGCTTCCTGGCCGGCGTGCGCAAGGTCCTCGGCCTCATGGGCCTCGACGGCGCCGCGGTGACGGCGGTCAGCCACGGCACGACGGTGGCCACCAACCAGCTGCTCGAGGGCAAGCTGGACCGGATCGGCTTCGTCACCACCGAGGGCTACGAGTCGGTGCTGGAGATCGCCCGGCAGTCGGTGCCCGACGGGTACGGGAACAGCTACTTCTGGGTCAAGCCGCCGCGGATCGTCCCCGCCGACCTGGTGCGCACCGTCCGCGGCCGGCTCGACCCCACCGGCGCCGAGGTGCGCCCGTTCGACCGCGACGACGCCGTCGCGGCGGCCCGGTTCTTCCGCGACGCGGGCATCACCACCGTCGGCGTCTGCTTCCTGCACGCCTACGCCGACGACGCCCACGAGCGGGCGATGCTCGAGGTGCTGCGCGAGGAGCACCCCGGCGCGGTCGTGTCGATCAGCTCGCAGGTGCTGCGCGAGTACCGCGAGTACGAGCGGTCGGTCACCACGCTGGTCGACGCCGCCGTCAAGCCGCGGGTGGGCGCCTACGTCACCAACATCCGCACCCGCCTCGACGAGATCGCGCCGGGCGTGCCCTTCTACGTCATGAAGAGCAACGGCGGCGTGCTGTCGGCCACCGAGGTGGTGCACCAGCCGATCACCACGATGCTGTCCGGACCCGCGGCCGGGGCGCTCGGCGCGGCGCTCATCGCCGGCGCGGCGGGCTTCGACCGGGTCCTGACCTGCGACGGCGGCGGCACCTCCACCGACGTCACGGTCGTCGTCGACGGCGAGCCGACGCTCACCACCGAGGGCTCGGTCGGCGACTACCCGTCGAAGATCCCGATGATCGACGTCGTCACCGTGGGCGCCGGCGGCGGCTCGATCGCCTGGCTCTCCCCGGAGGGCACGCTCAAGGTCGGCCCGCGCTCGGCCGGCGCCGACCCCGGGCCGATGTGCTACCCCTCCGGCGGCGCCGAGCCCACGGTCACCGACGCGCACGTCGTCCTCGGCCGGATCCCCCCGCACCTGCTCGGCGGGGAGATCCCGCTGTCGGTGGACGCCGCCCGCAAGGGGCTCTCCGCGCTCGGCGGCGAGCTGGGGCTGTCGCTGGAGCGCACCGCGCTGGGGATCCTGGAGATCTCGGCCTGGAACCAGGCCAACGCGCTGCGCCAGGTCACCGTGGCCCGCGGCCTCGACGTCCGCGACTTCACGCTCACCACCTTCGGCGGCTCCGGGTCGCTGCTGGCCTGCCGGCTCATGGACGTCCTCGGCCTCCCCCGCACGCTGGTGCCGCCGAACCCGGGCAACGTGAGCGCGTTCGGCCTGCTCACCGTCGACGTCCGCAACGACCACGTGCAGACGGCGATCAGCCGGCACGCCGACCTCGACCTGGACCGGGTGCGCGGCGTCTACGCCGACCTCGAGGCCGACGCCGCGGCGGCACTCGACGGCGAGGGCTTCTCCCGCGACGAGCAGCGGATGGTGCGGACGGCGGACCTGCGCTACGTCGGGCAGGCCTTCGAGGTGCGGGTGCCGGTGCCCAGCGAGATCGACGCGGCCGACCTCGACGCCGCGGCCGCCGACGAGGTGGCGCGGGCCTTCCACGCCGCGCACCGCCGGCTGTACGGCTACGACTTCGCGGCCGACCCGCGGCAGGCGGTGGAGTGGGTGAACCTGCGGGTCAGCGGGATCGGCCCCATCCGCCGTCCCGACCTGGTGGAGCTCCCGCCGGGCGACGGCGGCCCGGAGCGGGCGGTCACCGGCTCGCGGCCGGTGCTCTTCGGGGGCGACGGCGCTGATGACGGAGCCGGCGACTGGGCCGACACCCCCACCTACGACCGCACCCGCCTGGCCTCCGGCGACGTCGTCGCCGGTCCTGCCGTGATCGAGGAGTTCGGCTCGACCGTGCCGGTGCACCCCGGTTTCACCGCCACCGTGGACCGCTTCGGCAACCTGCTGATCGAGAGGGCCTCATGAGCCTCCATCGCGACAACGGCTCCTCCGGGGCCGCCGACCCGGTGCTCGTGGAGATCGTCGCCGGCACGCTCGCGGCCATCGAGAAGGAGGTCGAGACCTCCATCGGGCGGACCTCCCGCTCACCGATGATCCGCGACGCGCACGACTTCCGCGCCGGCATCCACGACCGGCAGCTGCGCAAGCTCACCGGCCGCTCGTACTCGGCGCTGGTGCACCCGGTGGTCCGCGACCACCCGATCGAGACCATGCACCCGGGCGACGTCTTCTTCCACAACGACGTCTACCTCTCCGAGGGCGGGATCGGCCACCTGCCCGACCTGTGCGTGACCGTCCCGGTGTTCGCGCACGTCGACGGCGCGGAGCGGGTCGTCGCGTTCGTGCAGGCGTTCGGCCACCACGACGACATCGGCGGCGCCGTCCCCGGGTCGATGCCGAGTGCGGCCACCAGCGTGTACGAGGAGGGCCTGATGGTCCCCCCGATCAAGCTGTGGGACCGCGGGGTGCCCAACCAGGCCGCGCTGGCGATCATGACGCGCAACTCGCGGATGCCCGACTCGCTGGCCGCCGACCTCGACGCCGAGTGCTCCGCCTGCCTGGCGGGCGCGCGCCGCCTGGGCGAGCTGTTCGACCGCTACGGCGTGGCCGCCGTCGAGGCCTGCTTCGACGCGATCCTGGCCAACTCGACCGAGGTCTACCGGCGGGAGATCCTGTCGCAGATCCCCGACGGCACCTACGTCTGGGAGGACTACGCCGAGCACGACGGCGTCGAGGCGCCGAAGCTGCACCGCCAGCGGATCACGCTGACCATGGACTCCACCCGCGAGACCCCGCTGGTCATCGACTTCACCGGCACCGGCCCGCAGGCCAAGGGCCCGATCAACCACTGCGGCGACTACGCCGACGGCAACTTCCTCAAGAAGTGGCTGGCGCCGATCCTGCGCAACCTCGCCGAGACGCCGGAGCGGATGGCCGAGCTCGACGTCAACGAGGGGGTCGTGCCGCTCATCGAGATGCGGTTCCCGGAGAAGGGCACGCTGCTGACGCCGGTCTTCCCGGCGCCCACCAACGCGCGCACGTTCGTCATCCTGCGGCTGCTCGGCGTGCTCGCCGGCGTGCTGGCCAAGGCCACGGGCGGCCGGATGCCCGCCGACCAGGAGACGATCCGCTACACCGGCGTCTACGGCACCGACTTCGACGGCACCCCCTACCTCATGCGCGAGGTGCTCGGCGGCGGCTCCGGCGGGCGCTGGTACGCCGACGGCGAGGACACCATCCACGTCGTCCCGGACTCGCGGAACCTGCCCACGGAGTTCACCGAGTCGCGGTTCCCGCTGCGGGTGGAGCGCCTCGGCCTGGCGCTGGACTCCGGCGGGCCCGGCCGGTACCGCGGCGGCTGCGGCTACGAGAAGCACATCCGGGTGCTGCGCGACGCGCACTTCATGTCGATCGCGGACCGCTCGATCCTGTCCTGCTGGGGGGTCAACGGCGGCCGCGCGGGGCGGCCGTTCCAGGTGACCGTGGACCCGGGCGGGCCGGACGAGCACCACGTCGACGCGCTGGCCGACGCCGAGCCGCTGCCGGCCGGCACGGTCGTGCGGATCCGCACCACCGGCGGCGGCGGGTGGGGCGACCCGCTCGAGCGGCCGGTCGAGGAGGTCCTGCGCGACGTGGCGTGGCGCAAGGTGTCGGTGGCCGGCGCGCGGGCGGACTACGGCGTGGTCGTGCTGGACGACGGCACGGCCGACCTCGGGGCGACGTCGGCGCTCCGGGACGAGCTGCGCGCGGCCCGCACCGGCGACGAGCCCTTCTTCGACCGCGGCCCGGGCTACGCGTTGCTCTCGGGCGGCGCGACGTCCAACGAGTTCGACGTCCTCTGACGCGCTCGTGCTCTGCCCCCGATCGGGGGCAGAGCACGAGCGCCCGTCAGGTCACCGGGTCGGTGCTCCCCGGCGCCGGCTTGACGTCGTCGCCGGTCTGGCCCTCGTCGCCCTCGGTCGACGTGTCCTCCTCGACGCCCTCCGGGCGGAGCGGCGTCTCCTCGAGCACGTTCTCCCGCGCCTGGTCGCGGTCGGTGCCGGGTACCTCGGTCATCGGTCCTCCTCGGGTCCGGGTACCGCTCCCCTACCCCTGTCCTGAGCGAGCAGGCGCGGGTTCGCCAGGGGTGAACGGCGGGCCCGGAGCACCTCGGCGGTGTGCTCGTCGGCGGGGAGGAAGGCCTCCACCGACAGCTCCGCGGCGGTGAGGTCGACGGCGGTGCCGAAGGTGGTCACGGTGCTCAGGAAGCACAGCACGCCGTCGTCGGTGCGCAGCCGAAGCGGGACGGCGATGCCGTCGGGCGTCGACCGGTCGGTGCCCCCGGGCAGCGCGGCGAGCTCCCGGTGCAGCGCGGCCAGCGCCGGGTCGCCGGTCAGGTGCGCCTCGCGGCCGAGCCGGTGCAGCAGGTGCGCCCGCCACTGCGGCAGGTTGGCGATCCGCGGCGCGAGCCCGTCGGGGTGCAGGCTCAGCCGCAGCACGTTGGCCGGCGGCTCGAGCAGGTGCGGGGCGACGCCGTCGAGGAACAGCGCCACGCTCGCGTTCGCCGTCACCAGCTCCCAGGACCGGTCGACGACGACGGCCGGGTACGGCTCGTGGGCGGTGAGCACCAGGTCCAGGGCCCGGGTGACGGCGGCCATGTCGGGCGAGTCGAGGGGACGGCGGCCGTAGGCGGGGGCGAACCCGGCGGCCAGGAGCAGCTCGTTGCGCTCGCGCAGCGGCACCTCGAGCCGCTCGGCCAGCCGCAGCAGCATGTCCCGGCTCGGCCGCGCCCGGCCGGTCTCGAGGAAGCTCAGGTGCCGCGCCGACACCTCCGCGTCGTTGGCGAGGTCGAGCTGGGAGAGCCGGCGGCGCTGCCGCCAGCCGCGCAGCAGCTCCCCGACCGGCGGGCGCGTCAGGGTGGTCACGGCGGCGACGCTAGTGACGACGGCGTCCGGCGTCGCCTACCTGCGAGGTAATCGACCCGCCTCTCCGGTGGCGCCACGGTCTGCGGCATGACAACGACAGCCACCCGCCCCCGCTCCCGGACCCTCGGCCTGCTGGGCCGCGATCCGCTGCGCACCGTCCTCCGCCTCGACGCCGTCGTCACCGGCGCCAACGGCGCGGCCTACCTCGCCGCCGCCCCGCTGCTGACCGGGCTCCTCGGCGTCCCGTCCGGGGTGCTGCGCGGCCTGGGCGCCTCCCTGCTGGCCTACGCGGCCGGCGTCGCCCTGGTCGCGGCCCGCCCGAGGACCTCGGCCGGCGCCACCGAGGTCGTCGTCGGCGCCAACCTGCTGTGGTCGGCCGCCAGCGTCGCTGCCGTCGTGAGCGGCCGCTTCGACCTCACGACCGCCGGCGCCGTCTGGGTGCTGCTCCAGGCCGCGGTCGTCGCCGGCTTCGCCGCCCTCCAGCTCACCGCCCTCCGCACTCGCTGACCCCCCACCCGAGGAGGAGAACCGCCATGACCGCCACCCCCGACCTCGCCGAGCGCTACCTCGCCGCCTGGAACGAGACCGACCCCGCCGCACGCCGGGCGCTGGTCGAGCAGGTGTTCGCCGAGGACGTCACCTACACCGACCCGATGGCCGACGTCGCGGGCCGGGCGGCGCTCGACGCCACCATCGCCGCCGTGCACGGGATGTTCCCGGGCTTCGTCTTCCGGCTGGCCGGCCCGGCCGACGCCCACCACGACCAGGTGCGTTTCACGTGGCACCTGGGACCGGAGGGCGCCGAGGCGCCGGTGATCGGCTCCGACGTCGCGGTGACCGACGCGGACGGGCGGATCCGCACCGTGCTCGGCTTCCTCGACCGGGTGCCCGCCGGCGCCTGAGCCGGTTCCGCGCCGCAGGACCTAGCCGCGCCGCCGCTGCCACCAGCGGCGGCGCGGGAGCGCGTCTGCGACCGGCTCCTCCGCGGCAGGCGGGGCGGGTGGCGGGCGGTCGCGGCGCCAGCCCTCGACCAGCGCCTCGACGTCGGCCAGCCCGGGCACCGGCGACCACCGGCTCGGCTGCGGCCGGCGCCAGAACGCCTCGACGCGGGCGTTGTAGTCCTCGGCCACGGCGCGGACGGCGCCCTCCGAGGGCAGGCCCGCCACCCGCTCCGGCAGCTCGTCGCGCTCCCGGCGCAGCGCCAGCCCCGGCGGCAGCATCTCCGCCGGCCTGATCCCCTCGCGGCGGGCCTTGGCGATCGCCCAGTCGTAGGCCGTCTCGTCGGGGTCGAAGGCCGGCAGCGGTTTCCCCGCCCCCCGCAGGCCGGTGAAGTCGCCCCGCTCCTGCGCCTGGCCGATCTGCCGCTCCACCCAGGTCTCGAACGAGACCCCCGGCGGCTTGCGCTGGGTCACCCGACCACCTCCTGCCCCCATGCTCCGCCTCTGGGAGGCTCGGCCGCATGCGGACGACGGGCAGCAGGGAGGTCTACCGGAACCCGTGGATCCGGTTGCGGGAGGACACCGTCGAGCGCGCCGACGGCTCCACCGGCGTCTACTCCGTCGTCGAGAAGCCCGACTTCGCCCTGGTGATCGCCGCCGAGCGGGACGGTTTCTGGCTGGTCGAGCAGTTCCGCCACCCGGTGGCCCGCCGGGCCTGGGAGTTCCCCCAGGGCACGTGGTCCTCCGAGGCTCTGACGTCGGGCACCAGCGGGACGCCGGAGGACCTGGCCCGCGCCGAGCTGGCCGAGGAGACCGGCCTGCGGGCCGCGCGGATGGCGCACCTCGGCCACCTGGACCTCGCGCCGGGGCTGTCCACCCAGGAGTTCGACGTCTGGCTGGCCACCGACCTCACGCCCGGCCCGACGGCCCGGGAGGCCACCGAGGCGGACATGGTGGCGGCCTTCGCGACCGAGGGCGAGCTGCGGGCGATGGCCCGCGACGGCCGCTTCACCGACGGCCCCTCGCTCGCCGCCTACGCCCTGCTCCTGCTCGCCCGAGAGGGCCGTTAACGCTCCGAAGGCCCCCGGGACGGCGCTACGCGGCGCGGAGGGTGCGCAGCGCGGTGGTGACGCGGGCGAGCTCGTCGAGCATCGCCTTGCCGCCGGCCTCGAGCTCGGCGTTGGGCACGAACTCGTCGTCCTGGTCGAGGAACTGGGCGAAGAAGGGCACCGACACCGCCTCGGGGACCACGTGCACCCGCAGCGCGCCGAGCACCGGCTTGACCGCCGACGAGGCGCGCAGGCCGGCGGAGACGCCGCCGTAGGTGACCAGCCCGGCCGCCTTGTCCGCCCACTCGGCCGACAGGTAGTCCAGGGCGTTCTTCAGCGACGCCGGGAAGGAGTGGTTGTACTCCGGCGTCACGAAGACGAACGCGTCGGCGCGGGACACCGTCGCACTCCAGTCCCTCGTGTGCTGGTGCGTGTACTGCTGCAGCCGCGGGTGGTTCGGCTCGTCGAACACCGGGAGGCCCACCTCGGCGAGGTCGACGAGCTCGACGTCGAACCCGGCGTGCTCCTCGGCCAGGCGCTGCAGCCAGCGGGCGACGGCGAGGCCGCGGCGGCCGGGACGGGTGCTGGCGGCGATCACCTGCAGGACGGGACGGGACACCGGGACCTCCGAGGACGGCGGAACGACTCGTTGAGCACTCAACCGGCGGCTCGACCGGCTCCTTCCGGCACCGCCGGTGATCCCCGCCGCAGTGCCGTGACCCGATCGTGCCTGGACAGCCGGACGCCGCTCGTGCCGCCGGGCGGATCGGTCGCGCAGCGTGGCGACCTGCCCTGAACGGGTGATCCGCCTGCTCGGGAGCCTGCGCACGGCTCCCGCACCCCCGACGCTGTCCGGGTGCCGCTCAGCGTCCCCGGCCTGCCGGACCTGCCGCCGGACCTCGCCGGTCCGGTGGCGGTGCAGCTGGCCAAGCCGGTGCGCGACCTGCCGACGGCGTCCGCGCTGCCCGGCGGCTGCCGCTACGAGCCCAAGTGGGACGGCTACCGGCTGGTCGTCGTCCGCGGCCGCAGCGGCACCCGGCTGTGGTCCAAGCAGGGCCGCGACCTCACCGACCGCTTCCCCGACGTCGCCGCCGCCGCGCTCGCCCAGGTCCCGGCCGGCACGGTGCTCGACGGTGAGGTCGTCGTCTGGAACGGCGAGCGCCTGGACTTCGGGCTGCTGCAGCGCCGCATGGTCACCCCGCCCTCGCGGATGGCCGCCCTCGCCGCCGCGCACCCCGCGTCCTACGTCGCCTTCGACCTGCTCGCCGCCGGCGGCGGGGACCAGCGCCGGCGGCCGTTCCGCAGCCGCCGCTCCGCGCTGGAGGAGCTCGCCCGGCGGTGGGCGCCCCCGATGCAGCTGTCCCCGGTCACCGCCGACCCGGACGAGGCGCGCGGCTGGGCCGAGGACCTGCGCCCGCTGGGCATCGAGGGGCTGGTCGCCAAGGGCGCGTCCACCCGGTACGCCGCCGGCCGGCGCGAGTGGCTCAAGGTCAAGTCCTGGGAGACGACGGAGGTCCTGGCCGGCGGCGTCATCGGTCCCCTCGAGCGGCCGAGCCAGCTGGTGGCCGGTCGCTACCGCGACGGCGAGCTGGTCGTCGTCGGGCGCACCAGCCCGCTCTCGCCCGCCCAGTCGGCCGAGCTGGCCGCCGTCCTCACCCCCGCCGGCCCCGACCACCCCTGGCCCGAGCGGATCGGCACCGGCCGCTTCGGCGGCGGGCGGCTGTCGGTGGCGCTCACCCGGGTGGAGCCGGTCGCCGTCGTCGAGGTCAGCGCGGACGCCGCGCTCACCGCCGGGGTGTTCCGGCACCCGCTGCGCTTCGTCCGGGTCCGCCCCGACCTCGTGCCCGGCGACGTCCCGCGAGCCGACTAGGGGCCGCTGGGGTCTCAGGGGCGCTGGGGCACGCGGCCCAGCGTCACGAGGAACCGGCGCAACAGGCAGGCCAGCTGGGCCAGCTCGTCCTCCGACAGCCCGGCCAGCAGGCGGCGCTCGGTCTCCAGGTGGTCGGGCAGCGCCGCGTCCAGGGCCTCCCGGCCGGCCGCGGTCAGGGTGACGACGACGGCCCGCCCGTCGGCGTCGCTGCGCGTGCGGGTGATCAGCCCCTTCTCCTCCAGCCGGTCCAGCCGCTGGGTGATCGCGCCGGAGGTGACCAGCGCCGTGCGCATGAGCGCCGTGGGCGTCAGCTGGTACGGCTCCCCGGCCCGGCGCAGCGCGGCGAGGACGTCGAAGGACGGCGCGTCCAGGCCGTGCCGCGCGAACGTCGCCCGCTGGGCCAGGTGGACCTCCCGCTGCAGCTGGGTGATCCGGCCGATGATCCCCATCGGCGAGCAGTCGAGGTCCGGACGCTCCCGGGACCACTGCTCGAGGATGAGGTCGACGGCGTCCTCCACCCTGGTACCTCAGCAGTGAGAGAACGCGGGCGTCAAGCCGCGCCGAGCCCCTCCCCCGGGCGCACCAGACCGCTCGCCAGCCGGACGGTGAACCCCTCGGGGCCGGACACCAGGTCGACGTCGTCCCAGAGCTTGCGGGCCAACCACAGGCCCATCCCACCGGCGGAGAGGTCGTCGCCGTGCGCCGGCAGGAAGCCCGCGAGGGGGTCGGCGAAGGTCGTGCCGGAGTCGGAGATCGTGCAGACGACGGTGGAGCGGTCGGCCCACACCCGCGCCGAGACCGGCCGCCGGCCGTGCC
The DNA here is from genome assembly GCF_003182485.1 of Geodermatophilus normandii. NCBI lineage: Bacteria > Bacillati > Actinomycetota > Actinomycetes > Geodermatophilales > Geodermatophilaceae > Geodermatophilus > Geodermatophilus normandii. The sequence goes on from NZ_QGTX01000001.1 coordinate 1,196,113, forward strand.
GGAAGGCGTTCGCCGCCACCTCGCTCATGCCCAGGTGGAGGTCGGCGCGCTGGTCGGCGTCGGGGACGACCGCCTCCAGAGCCCGCCGCAGCCCGCCGCGCAGGCCGGCCAGCGCGGGTGCCGCGTCGACGGCGAACACCGGCTCGCCCGCCTCGACCGGCTCGCGGGCGGCACCGAGGTCGCGCAGGACGCCGACCGGCTCCCGGTACTCCGAGTTGCGCACCCGCACGCCGCCCATCCACAGCTCCGGGTGGGTGTGCCGCGCGGTCGCGAGGACCTCGGCCGGCGACCGCTCGCGGTCGTAGACGCACAGGCAGGACAGCGGCGCGCCGCTCACCAGGGCGTTCGAGGCCGCCTCGTACCGCCGGACCTCGCGCCAGCGCCGGGGGTCGGACCCGAAGACGGGCTCGGCGAGGATCCGCAGCCGCCCCGATCCCCGGGTGGCGGCGCGCTCGACCCGCTGCCGGATCACGGCCATCGCGTCGGGGGCGCGGGCGCCGACCAGGCAGATGCGCGCGTCGTCCTCGACCTCGCGGGCCCGCAGCCCGAGCGCCCGGCGGATGGCCTCGACGGTCTCCGGTGCGCAGGCGAGGACCGGCAGGTCGCCGGCCCGCAGGCCCTCGTCGACGTAGGCGGCGGCCACCCCGACCGCCTCGCCCGGGGAGTGCACGAGCGCGGCGCCGTGCACGAAGGCCGACCGGTCCGGCGACGGGCGGGGACTCCGCTCGCCCTCGCCGCTCCGCTGCTCCGCCTGCCTGGCGGAGGCCTCGACCACCGGATCCACTGGCCCCTCGACCGCCTGCGAGCCGGAACTGCCCCGACCCGTCGCCCCCGATTGTGGAACACGTCCACCGTCGACGCGCTCCCGGGTGCCCCTCACGTCCCCCAGGCGGCGGACCGGCGCCCCCGCGGACCGTCGGCGGTGCCGCGCCCCGCGCCGGTGTCCACACCGCCCAGGGCGAGCACGCGGGCCGGGGCGGACCCCTCACGGGTGCGCACCCGGAGGACCAGGCGGCGTGCGGTCGCCACCCGCATCAGCTCGAGCACCAGGCCGACGCCGGCGCTGGCCAGGTAGGTGACCGGCTCCAGGTCCAGCAGCACCCGCGTGCCGTCCGGGACGCCGTCGATGGCGCGCAGGGCCTCCGCCCGCAGGGCCGGCGCGGCGGCCAGGTCGACCTCACCGGACAGTCCGAGGCGCACGCTGCCGGGCCCGCGGTCCACCGTCAGCCGGGCCGGCTCGGCGTCGGCCCGCCCACCGGTGCCCCGGACCACCGGCCGGTCCGGGCCGGGACCGGCCGGGACGAAGCGGAAGTGCACGGTGGTGCCGGCGCCCTCCCGGCCGCCGTCGTCGACGGTGCGGCCGACCTCGACGTCGGTGGCCAGCGCCGAGATCAGCTCCAGCCCGCGCCCCCGGTACCCCTTGTCGGCCGGCGCCGGCCGCCACACGCCCTCGTCGCGCACGCAGACGTCGATGCTGCCGTCGGCGGCCCGCTCCAGCCGGTACTCGCAGCGGCCCTCCCCTGCGGTGGCGGCGTAGGCGTGCTCGACGGCGTTGGCCAGCGCCTCGCCGAGGGCCAGTTGCAGGTCGTCGAGGGAGTCGCCGGCCAGCCCGGCGGCCAGTGCCCAGGCGGTCACCCGGCGCCGCACCCCGCGCAGCCGGGCGGGCTCGGCGCGCAGCACCTCGTGCAGCGGCGGCGGGGTCAGCCGGGCGGCGATGACCGCGACGTCGTCCGGGAGGGCCGACTCGTCGAGCACCTCGGCCAGCAGCGCGCGGGTCAGCCGGCGCGGCTCGGCGCCGCCGAGGCGGGCGGCGGCCTCGGCGACGCGGCGCAGGCCGGTGTCCAGCGACTCGCCGCGGCGCTCGACCAGGCCGTCGGTGTAGAGCAGCAGCGTCGTCCCCGGCAGGACCGTGGTGCTGCCCTCGACGTAGGGCCGCCGGCCCGGCGCGCCGAGGACCGCGCCCCCGCCCTCCTCGAGGAAGGTCGCCGCGCCGTCGGTCACCAGCAGCGGCGGTGGGTGGCCGGCGCGCGCCCACCGCACGGTGCCGGCGGTCCAGTCGAGCACCAGGCACGCCGCCGTCGAGGCCAGCGCGCCGGGCAGCCGGGCGGCGAAGCGGTCCAGCAGCTCGAGGGCCTCCGCCGGCGGCTTGCCCTGCAGCAGCGCCGCCGACAGCGCGCTGCGCAGCTGGCCCATGACCGCGGCGGCCGCCGGGCCCTGGCCCACGACGTCGCCCACGGCGATGGCCACGCGGTCCCCGCCCAGCTCGACGACGTCGTACCAGTCGCCGCCGGCCGAGGTGCCCGCGGCACCGGGCAGGTACTCCGCGGCCAGCGCGAGCCGCTCCAGCCGGGGCACCGCGGCGGGCAGCAGGCTCAGCTGCAGGGTGGAGGCGATGTCCTGCTCGGCGCGGTAGAGGCGCGCCCGGTCCAGCGCCGAGGCGCACTGCTCGGCGACCGCCAGCAGCATCCCGCGCTCGGCCGGCCCGAGCCGGCCGGCCTCCGGGGAGGCCACCCCGATCACGCCGACCACCCGGCCGGCGACCAGCAGCGGCAGCGCCACGACCGACCCGGGACCGCCGTCCCCGCGGTCCGGGACGTCCTCGATCCACACCGCGCGGCGCCCGGTGACCGCCGTGGTGACCGCCAGCGGCGTGCTCAGCGGGATCTCGGCCCACCGCTGCGCGTCGTCGGCCGGGGGCCCGGCGGGCGCGAGCAGGCGCAGCGCGCGGCCGGCGGCGTCGACCTCGTAGACGCCGACGCGGCTGCCGCTCCCGGTCAGCGAGAGGACGGAGGCGGCCGCGGCCTCGGCCACCTCCACCGGGGTCGTGGCGGCCGACAGCTCGGCGGTCACCCGCTGGAGCAGGCCGAGGCGCCGCGCCGCGGCCCGCTCCTCGGCCAGCAGGAGCGCGTTGTCCAGCGCGAGGGCGGCGCGGGCTCCGATCTCCTCGACCAGCGCGCGGTCGTCGTCGTGGAAGGGCGGGGCGTCGTCGCGGCGGCCGAGCGCCAGCACCGCCCGCACCCGGCCGCGGACGGTGAGCGGCACCAGGAGCGCCGAGCTCAGGTCCAGCCGGACGCCGCCGTCGCCGGCACCGGACAGGTGCGGGCGCAGCAGCGGCACGCCGCTGTCGAGCACCTCGACGCCCAGCCCGCCGTGCGGCTGCAGCTCCGCCAGCTGCTCGTCGGTCCCCTGGATGTCCGCGCGGCCGGCGTAGCGCAACCGCCCGTCCGGGCCGACGACCCGCGCGGTGCAGACGTCGGCCAGGCGGCGGTCGACCACCAGCTGCGCCAGGCCGGCCAGCTGCCGGTCGACCTCGGTCTCGCGGTCGAGCGCCGTGCCGACCGCGGCGAGCAGCGACTGCCGCTCGGTCTCCCGGTAGCGGGCGTTGATGTCGGTGCAGCTGCCCACCCAGCCCCCGGCGGTGCCGCCGATCGGGACCGCGCGCTCGAGCAGCCAGTGGTAGGCGCCGTCGGCCCGGCGCAGCCGGAACTCGACCTCCCAGCCCTCCCCCGCCGCCGTCGCCGCCGCCACGGTGGCGGCGTAGCGTCCGGCGTCGTCGGGGTGCAGCCCGGTCTGCCACCCGTCCCCGAGCTCGGCCTCCGGCGGCCGGCCGGTGAACGCCGTCCACGCGGCGTTGAGGAACTCGCGCCGGCCGGAGCCGTCGGCGACCCAGATCAGGGCCGGCGCGAGGTCGGCCATCGCGGTGAAGCGCTCCTCGGCCTCGCGGCGGGCGCGGCCGAGCTGCAGGTGGGCGTCGACGCGGGCCAGCAGCTCCTGGGCGGAGAAGGGCTTGACCAGGTAGTCGTCGGCGCCGGCGGCCAGCCCCTCGACGGCGGCCTCCTGGCCGGCGCGGGCCGAGAGCAGGACGACGGGGACGCGGGAGGTGCGGGCGTCCGCGCGCAGGGCGGCGAGCAGCTGCATGCCGTCCAGCCGCGGCATCATCACGTCGCTGACGACGAGGTCGGGCGGATCGGCCAGGGCCGCCTCCAGGGCCGCCTGCCCGTCGGCGACCGCGCGGACCTCGTGCACCGGCGCGAGCAGCCGTGTCACGTAGTCGCGCATGTCGGCGTTGTCGTCGGCCACCAGCACCCGGCCGGCGCGGCTGCCCTGCGACCCGGGGGCGGACGCGGGGACGTCGTCGGCCGCGCCCGGGAGCCAGCGCAGCGCCTCGGCGACGAACGGCGTGGCCCCGGGCGAGATCGCCGGCGCCTCGGCGACCGCGGGGGCCAGCCGGTCGGCGGGCAGGTGCGCGGTGCCCAGCGGCACGGTGACGGTGAAGGTGGTGCCGACGTCGGGCGTGCTGTCGACCTCCACCGAGCCGCCGTGCAGGCCCACGAGCTCGCGGACCATCGCCAGCCCGATGCCGCTGCCCTCCCCGGAGCGCGCCCGGGCGCCGGAGACGCGGGTGAAGCGCTCGAACAGCCGGGGCAGCTCGGCGGCGGGGATGCCGGTGCCGGTGTCGGCGACGGTGAGGACCGCGACGCCGTCCCCCTGCCGCAGCCGCACGGTGATGCCGCCGGCGAAGGTGAACTTCAGGGCGTTGGAGAGCAGGTTGAGGACGACCTTCTCCCACATGTCCCGGTCGATGTGGACCGGCTCGGACAGCGGCGGGCAGTCGACGGTCAGCCGCAGGCCCGCCCGGTCGACGGCGGAGCGGAAGACGCTGGCCAGCTCGGCGGTGGTCGCGGCGAGGTCGACCGGCTCGAAGCGCGCGTCGATCCGGCCGGCCTGGATGCGGGAGAAGTCGAGCAGGGTGTTGACCAGCTTCTGCAGCCGCAGCGCGTTGCGCTCGACGACCTCGAGCTCCTCGGCCACCCGCGGGTCGGCCGTGGCCGCCGCCGAGGCCCGCAGCTCGGCGACCGGGCCCATGATGAGCGTCAGCGGGGTGCGGAACTCGTGGCTGACGTTGCTGAAGAAGTCGGTCTTGGCGCGGTCGAGCTCGGCGAGGGCCTCGGCGCGTCGCCGCTCGGCCTGGTAGGCACGCGCGTCGGTGACCGCCGTCGACACGTGCCCGGCCACGAGGTCGAAGAACCCGCGGTAGTTGGCGTCGAGGGCGCGGTAGGGGCAGACGCCGAGGACCAGGACGCCGGCCGCCTCGTCCTCCCCCGACACCGCGACGGGCAGGACGACGGCCCGGTCGGGGACGGCCTCGCCGATCGGGGACCGCACCAGCCGGTCGGCGGCGGCCAGCCCGTCGCAGACCTCCCCGGTGCCGGTGCGCAGCACGCGCCGGACGACCTCGGCGACGGGACCCGGCAGCTCCCCGGCCGCGGCGGCGCTGCCCTCCACGGCGCCGGAGACCGCCACCGCGCGGAGCGCCTCCGGGTCGTCGTCCTCCCGCAGGAAGACGGCGGCGAGCGGCACCGTCACCCGGTGCCGCTCGAGCACCCCCACGGCGGTCCGGCAGGCGTCCTCGACCGTGCCCGTGGAGGACGAGAGCTCACCCAGGTCGCGCAGGACCCACAGCCGCCGGTCGCCGAGCACCTGGTCGGTGGTGTCGGTGGCCACCACGAAGACGCCGCCGACCGCACCGCTCTCCTCGGCGATGGGGCTGTAGGAGAACGTCCAGTAGGTCTCCTCGACGTAGCCGTACCGCTGCAGCAGCAGGAGCTGGTCGCGGGAGTAGGTCGCGCCGCCCCCGCTGAGCACCTGGTCGGCGAGCGGGCCGAGCTCGTGCCACGCCTCGGGCCACACCTCCGGCGCCGGGCGGCCGAGCGCGGCGGGGTGCTTGTCCCCGAGGGTGGGCAGGTAGGCGTCGTTGTAGAAGTCGATGAGCTGCGGCCCCCACCACACGAGCATGGGGAACCGGGAGGACAGGCAGATGTCGAGCGCCGTCCGGAGGCTCTGGGGCCAGTCCTCGCGCGGGCCGAGGGAGGTCGCCGCCCAGTCGATCGTCGCCAGCCGGGCGGCCATCTCCCCCTGCGGCTCCGGTCCGGGAGCGGACCGCGGGCCGGCCCCGTCCCCCGTCACCGCGCCACCACGCAGGGCAGCCTAGGCGCTGCTCCCCGGGCGCGCCGGGTCCCGTCCGGCCAGCGCGTCGAGGGCCGTGCGGTCCAGGCCGGTGGCCGCCGCGACCTCGGCCGCGTCGACGGCGCCGCAGTCCAGCCCGCGCAGCACCACGCCGGCCAGCGCCCGCGCGGTGGCCGGCTCGTCGAGCACCCCGGCGTCGGCCCGCTCGACGTAGGCCCTCAGCCGCGCGGCCGCCGCCGGGAGGGCGCCGCGGAAGAACGCGTAGGTGGCCACGTAGCGGGTGACCAGCTGGGCGGGGTGCAGGTCCCAGCCCTGGTACAGGCCGCGCCCGAGCGCCCGCCGCACCAACCCGGCGTGCACCCGCCAGCCGGCGTGCACCTGCTCGCGCGGGCCGACGGGCAGCTGGTTCGTGGAGCCGTCGACCGCCCGCGCGCCCGTGCCCGCGACGGCGACCTGCATGAGCTGCTTGGCGAGGTCGAGCGCCGGGTGGTCGGAGGACTGGTGCGCCGCCGCGATGCCCAGCGCCGCGCTGTAGTCGTAGGTGCCGTGGTGCAGCCCGGTCAGCCGCGGGCCGGCCGCGTGCACCATGCGGGCCAGCGTCACCGCGCCGTCGGCGCCGAGCACCGCCTGCGGCGTCTCCACCTGCAGCTCCAGGTCGAGCGCGACGCCGTGCGCGCCCTCGAGCGCGTCGAGGACGGGCAGGAAGGCGCGCACCTGCTCGACGTCGGTGACCTTGGGGAGCGTGACCGTCGCCCGGGGAGGGACCTCCGTGGCGGTGTCGGCTCCCAGGGCGGACAGGAACAGGTCGAGGGAGCGGACGCCGCGGCGGCGGGTCGGCCCCTCCAGCGACTTCGCGCGGATCCCGACCGACGGCGGGGCGGTGCCGGCGGCGCGGTCGGCGGCGACCGCCCCGGCCGCGCGCACGACGTCGCCGTCCTCGGCCCCGGGCCGGCCGCGGTAGCCGTCCTCGGCGTCGACCCGCAGGTCCTCGACCGGCTCGGCGGCGAGCTTGGCGCGCACCCGCGGCAGCACCTGGTCGAGCAGGCCGGCGTCGTACCCGAGGTCGGGGAGGCCGTGCTCGTCGAGGGCGGCCAGCGCCGCGGTGCCCCAGCCGGCGGCCAGGCCGGGGACGACGGCGTCGGCGGGGACGTAGCAGGTGTGCACCGGCTGCCGGGCCGGCCGCTCCCCGGGGTACGCGGCCGCGCGGGCGGCGTCGACGGGAGCGAGCCGCCGGTCCAGCTCGGCGTAGACGTCCTCGCCCAGGGTCACGCGTCCACTCCGATCACCGTTGCGGCCTCCGCGCAGGGCCCGCCCCGAGCCCGCGGGAGGTGGAGGCGGGAGTCCCTCACTCGATCAGCTCGTAGGCGGGCAGCGTGAGGAAGTCGGGGAAGTCCTCCGCCAGCGCGACCTGCTCGAACAGCCGGCGGGCGTCGTCGAGGCGCGGGAGCTCGCCGATGCCCTCGACCTCCTCGGCGACGACGCGGCGGACCAGGTCCTCCGTCACCGTCTCGCCGGTGTCGAGCACGACGCCGGCGTGCACCCACTGCCACACCTGCGAGCGGCTGATCTCGGCGGTGGCGGCGTCCTCCATGAGGCCGTGGATGCCCACCGCGCCGTTGCCGGCGAGCCACGCGGCCAGGTAGCGGACCGCCACCTCGACGTTGGCCCGCAGTCCGGCCAGGGTGCGCCCACCCGGCACCCCGGCGACGTCGAGGAGCTGCGCCGCGGTCACCGACACCTCGGGGCGCTGCCGGTCGAGCTGGTTGGGCCGGTCACCGAGGACGGCGTCGAACGCCTCGCGGCAGACCGGCACGAGGTCGGGGTGGGCCACCCACGAGCCGTCGAAGCCGTCACCGGCCTCGCGGGTCTTGTCCTCGCGGACCCTCGCCAGCGCGCGCTCGTTGGCCTCGGCGTCCCTGCGGCTGGGGATCGCCGCGGCCATGCCGCCGATGGCCATGGCGCCGCGGCGGTGGCAGACGGCGACCAGCTGGTCGGTGTAGGCCCGCATCATCGGTGCGGTCATCGTGACCGCGGCCCGGTCGGGGAGCACGAACTCCGGCCCGGCCTCGCGGAAGACCTTGATGACGCTGAACAGGTAGTCCCAGCGGCCGGCGTTCAGGCCCGTGGCGTGACTGCCCAGCGCGTGCAGCATCTCCTCCATCTCGAACGCGGCCGGGATGGTCTCGATGAGCATGGTGGCGCGGACGGAGCCCTCGGGGATCCCCAGCACCCGCTCGGCGTGGTCGAGGACGAGCTTCCACAGCCCGGCCTCGAGGTGACCCTCCAGCTTCGGCAGGTAGAAGTAGGGGCCGCTGCCGCGCTCGAGCTGCTCGGCGGCGTTGTGGAACAGGTACAGCCCGGCGTCGACCAGCGCGCCCACCGTCGGCTGCCCGTCGACCAGCACGTGCCGCTCGGGCAGGTGCCAGCCGCGCGGGCGCGGGACGATCGTGGGCAGGTCGCCGTCGTCCCGGAGCCGGTAATCCCGGCCCTCGGGAGTGGTGAACGCCAGCTGCCGGCGGACGGCGTCGCGCAGGACCAGCTGCCCGGTGACGACGTTGCGCCAGTGCGGGGTGTTGGCGTCCTCGAGGTCGGCGAGCCAGACGTCGGCGCCGCAGTTGAGCGCGTTGACCGCCATCTTCGGCTCGGTCGGGCCGGTGATCTCCACGCGGCGGTCGACCAGCCCGGGCGGCGGCGGAGGCACCCGCCAGTCGCCGTCGCGCACGTCGGCGGTCTCCGGGCGGAAGTCCAGCCAGCGGGCGGTGGCGATCTCGGCCCGCCGGGTCGCCCGGGCGGCCAGCAGCGCGTCGCGCTGGGTGCCGAAGCGGCGCTGCAGGTCGGCGACGAACTCCAGCGCCTCGGGGGTGAGGACCTCCTCGCCCCGCTCGACCTCGGGACCCTCCACGCGCACGTCACTCACCGCTGGTCCCCCTCGCCGGCCCGGATGGGCTGCCATCCTGTCACCGTGTCCCGCCTCGACGAGTTCAACAGCGAGCCCGCCGACGCCGCCGTCGAGGCGCTGCGCGGCTGCAACGCCGCCCCGCGCTTCGCCGCCGAGCTGGTCGCCGGCCGCCCGTTCCCCGACGCGGACACGCTTGTCCGCCGCGCGGGGGAGGTCGCCCGCGGCCTGCCCTGGGACGAGGTGCAGATGGCCCTGGTCGCGCACCCGCGCATCGGCGACCGGGTGGAGGGCTCCTCCGCCGAGGCGCGGGCCTCCCGCCGCGAGCAGGGCTCGATGGGCGGTGCCGACGACGACACCCGCGCCGCGATCGTCGAGGGCAACCGCGCCTACGAGGAGCGCTTCGGGCACGTCTACCTGATCCGCGCGGCCGGCCGGTCGCCCGAGGAGGTGCTCGCCGAGCTGCGCCGCCGGCTGGACAACGACGCCGACGCCGAGCGGGCCGAGGTGGTCGAGCAGCTGGCGCAGATCACCGAGCTGCGGGTGCAGGGGCTCCTCGGCGCATGAGCGTCTCCACCCACGTGCTCGACGCCGTCGCCGGCCGCCCGGCCGCGGGGATCGCCGTCCGCCTGTTCGCGGGGGACTCCCTGCTCGCCGAGGGCGTGACGGACGACGACGGCCGCTGCCGGCTGACCGAGGCGGGCACCGCCGCCGGGCCGCACCGGCTGGTGTTCGCCACCGGCGCCTGGTTCGCCGCGCGCGGGACGACGGCGTTCTGGCCGGAGGTCACGCTGACGTTCGCCGTCACCGAGCCCGCTGCCCACCACCACGTGCCGCTCCTGCTGTCCCCGTTCGCCTACTCCACCTACCGCGGCAGCTGAGGCCTGCCCGGCCCCTGCAGGGTCCGGCCGCGAGCCTGCGAGCGGTGGGGGGCAGGGGGTCCTTCCCGTGCAACACCCCCGCAACCCGCGTGGGGCAGGCTGCGGGGCATGGCGATCGTGCTCGGACCCAACCAGTACGGGAAGGCGGAGGTCCGCGTGGTCGCGGTCGACCGCAGCTCCCCCCGGCACGAACTGGTGGACCTCAACGTCAGCAGCAGCCTGCGCGGGGACTTCGCCGCCGCGCACACCGACGGCGACAACGCGCACGTCCTCACCACCGACGCGCAGAAGAACACCGTCTTCGCCCTCGCCCGCGACGGCGTCGGCTCGCCGGAGGCCTTCGGCCTGCGCCTGGCCCGCCACTTCGCCGGCTCCTACGACTGGATCACCGGCGCCCGGGTGGCCGTGGAGTCCTACGGCTGGGAGCGGATCGCCGTCGGCGGGCAGCCGCACGAGCACGCCTTCCGCCGCCCCGGCGGGGAGGTCCGGACGGCCGTGGTGACCGCGGACGGCGACGACGTGCACGTGCTCGCCGGCCTGTCCGACCTCGTCGTCCTCAAGACCACCGGCTCGGAGTTCCGGGGCTTCCCGCGCGACCGCTACACGACGCTGGCCGAGACCCGCGACCGCGTCCTCGCCACCGCGGTCACCGCCCGCTGGCGCTACACGTCGGCCGGGCTGGACTGGGACGCCACCTTCGCCGGCGTCCGGACGACGCTGCTCGAGACCTTCGCCGCGACCCACTCCCTGGCCCTGCAGCAGACGCTGTACGCGATGGGCGAGGCGGTGCTCGAGCGCTTCGGCGACGTCGCCGAGGTGCGGATGTCGATGCCCAACCGGCACCACTTCCTGCAGGACCTGTCGGCGTACGGCCTGGACAACACCCCCGCGTCCGGCTCCCCCGTCGTCTACCACGCCGACGACCGGCCCTACGGGCTCATCGAGGGCGCCGTGCTGCGCGACGACGTGCCCCCGGCCGAGGTCGCGTGGCTCGGCACGCCCGGCTTCTGCTGAGGTGGGGACCGTGAGCGACGAGCGCGAGGTCCTGACCTACGACCTGTTCGGCACGGCGGCCCGCGAGCTGGCCCAGCAGGTCGCCGACGACGGCTTCGAGCCCGACCTGATCCTGTCGATCGCCCGCGGCGGGCTGTTCCTCGGCGGGGCGCTGGGCTACGCGCTCGACGTCAAGAACCTCTTCGTGATGAACGTGGAGTTCTACACCGGCGTCGACGAGCGGCTGGACCTGCCGGTGGTGCTGCCGCCGACGCTGGACGCCGTCGACCTGACCGGCGCGAACGTCCTGGTCGCCGACGACGTCGCCGACACCGGCAAGACGCTGGAACTGGTGCGCGACTTCTGCGCCGGCTACGTGTCGGCGGTGCGGACGGCCGTCGTCTACGAGAAGTCCCGGTCGCTGGTGAGGTGCGACTACGTGTGGCGCCGCACCGACGCCTGGATCGACTTCCCGTGGTCGTCCCAGCCGCCGGTCCGCACCCGCAGCGCCCGCCCCGCCCACTGAGCCGTGGACGCCGTCGAGCTGGAGCCGATCACCCCGGAGAACGTCCGCGCCGTGTGCGACCTGCGCGTCGCGCCCGGGCAGGAGCACCTCGTGGCACCGAACGCGGTGTCCCTCGCCGAGGCGTACGTGTACCCGCAGGCCTGGTGCCGCGCGGTGCGGACGGGCGGGCGCCTCGTCGGCTTCGTGATGCTCTGGGACTCCCCCGAGGAACTCGGGCACATGCTGTGGCGGCTGATGGTCGACGCCTCCGCGCAGGGACGGGGCATCGGCCGGCAGGTCGTGGCGCTCGTCGCCGACCACGTCCGGGCGCAGGGCGTCCCGGTGCTGCGGGTGAGCGTCGTGGCGGGCGAGGGCAGCCCGGAGCCGTTCTACCGGTCGCTGGGGTTCGTGCCCACCGGCGAGACGGCCGATGACGAGCCGGTCCTCGCCCTGACCCTCTGAGCGGGGGCGGCGGGAGCGCGCCTACCCGCGGACCGACACCGTCACGGTGTACCGGCGGTCGTTCGCGGCGGCCCGGGTCGGGCCGACGACCCGCCGCAGTGCCGCCCGGTGCGGCAGCCGGTTGTTGTAGACCGTCCACAGCTCGCCGCCGGGCCGCAGCAACCGCGCGGCGGCGGTGAACAGCCGGTCGGCGGCCGCCGTCACCACCGCCGCACCCAGGTGGAACGGCGGGTTGCAGACGACGAGGTCGACGCTGCCGTCGGGCAGGGTCGACGCGGCGTCGTCGCGCAGGACGCGCACCCTGCCGAGCCCGGCGCGTGCCAGCGTGGCCCGCGCCGAGGCGACCGCGGCGGCCGACTGGTCGGTGGCCGTCACCGTCAGGTCCGGCCGCGCGCGGGCGAGCGCGGCGGCCAGCACGCCGGTCCCGCAGCCCAGGTCCAGCGCCGTCCGGGCGCCCGTGGCCGCCTGGGGCAGCGCGCCGAGCAGCAGCCGGGTGCCGTCGTCGACGCGGCTGCCGGCGAAGGCCGCACCGTGCGCGCAGACGTCGAGGTCCAGGGCGTCGTCGTGCCGGCAGCGGGGGAAGGAGGGCCGCACGTCCGGCCGCGGCCCGCGCGCCACCAGCACCCGCGACTTCTGCCGCGCCAGGGTGGCCGAGACCTCGGTGAACCCGGCCCGCAGCACGTCGTTCATGCCGAGGGTCATGTGCTTGACCCGCCCGCCGACCAGCACGGTGACGTCGGGGTCGGCGGTCGCGGCGGCCAGCTCGGTGAGCTCGCGCAGCGCGTCGAGGGCCCGGGGCGCGCGGGCCAGCACGAGGGTCGCGCCGTCGAAGAGCCCGGCGTCCAGCGGCGCGGGGCGGTACGTGCCGGCCAGGCCGCAGCGCTCGGCGTTGAGCGCGAGCGCCCGCTCGCCGACCAGCAGGTCCTGGGCCACCCGGACGTCGCGCGCCCCGGCCGCGACCGCGCCGAGGGTGAGCGCGCCGTACGCGTCGTCGACGACGACCACCCGCTGCTCGGGCAGCCGTTCCGCGGTGTCGAGCAGCAGCCGGTCGGTGGCGTCGACGGCGACCAGGTCCGGCGCCTCGACGTCGGGCTCCCGGCGCAGCTCCGCGAGGACCTCCCCGGGGCTCACCGGGGCGTGGCGGCGACGAACGCGGCGACCACGCGGCCGAGCTCCGGGCCGACGTCCTCCTGCAGGAAGTGCCCGCCGCCGCGCAGGGTGGTGTGCGGCATGCCCTGCGCGCCGGGGACGACCCGCTGGAAGACCCGGTCCCCGCCGCCGGTGATCGGGTCGGCGTCGGAGAACGCCGTGAGGAGCGGCTTCTCCCAGCGCGCGAGGACCTCCCACGCGGCGCGGTTCGCCGGCGCGGCGGGGTCGTCGGGCGCCGTGGGCACCAGGCTCGGGAAGACGCGGGCGCCGGCCTTGGACGCCTCGTCGGGGAACGGCGCGTCGTAGGCGGCGACCACCTCGGGCGGCAGGCCGGTGACCGTCCCGTTGGACACCACGCGGCCGACGTCGAACGCGGGCGCGGTGGTGGCGAACCGCTGCCAGGCGAGGAACGCCTCGCTCATCGGGGCGTCGCCGGTGGGCAGGCCGGTGTTGGCGACGACGACCCGGGCGAACCGGTCGGGGTGCTCGGCCACCAGCCGCAGGCCGATCAGCCCGCCCCAGTCCTGCCCGACCAGCGTGACGTCGACCAGGCCGAGGCCCTCGAACACCGTCTGCCGCATCCACTCCACGTGCGCCGCGTACGAGTAGGCGGCGGGGTCGGTGGGCTTGTCGGAGCGGCCGAAGCCGACCAGGTCGGGCGCGACGACGCGCAGCCCGGCCGCGGTCAGCTCGGGGACCACCCGGCGCCAGAGGAAGGACCACGACGGCTCGCCGTGCAGCAGCAGCACCACCTCGCCGTCGACGGGGCCGGTGTCGACGACCGCCACCCGCAGCATCGTGCCGTCGCCGCCGTCGAACGTGACGTAGGTGGGCGGGTACGGGAAGTCCGGCAGCGCGGCGAACCGCTCCTCCGGCGTGCGGACGACGTCCACGTGCACCCCCTCGGGCATGGGAAGCTCCACGCACCTCCAGCGGCGCGAGACGTGCGTAGAGCTTCCTATGCCCGGCCACCCTCCAGGATCCCGGGGCCGAGCGCATGGGGTCCGGGGAGAAGGGTGGTCCCTCCTCAGACGCCGGGGAGCCCGACGGGGCAGCTCACCCCGGTCGAGTGCACCGGGCAGTAGCCGTTGGGCACCTTGAACAGGTACTGCTGGTGGTAGTCCTCGGCGTAGAAGAACTCGCCGAGCGGGGCGATCTCGGTGGTGATCTCGCCGTAGCCGGCCGCCTTCAGCCGCTCCTGGTACTGGTCGCGGCTGGCACGGGCGGCGGCCTCCTGCTCGGGCGTGCCGAAGTAGATCGCCGAGCGGTACTGCGTGCCGACGTCGTTGCCCTGGCGCATGCCCTGGGTGGGGTCGTGGTCCTCCCAGAACACCTTGAGCAGCTCGCCGTAGCTGACGACGGCGGGGTCGAAGACGACGAGGACGACCTCGGTGTGCCCGGTGCGCGCCGAGCAGACCTCCTCGTAGGTCGGGTTGGGCGTGTAGCCGCCCGCGTAGCCGGCGGCGGTGGAGTAGACGCCCGGCACCTGCCAGAACACCTTCTCGACGCCCCAGAAGCAGCCCGCGCCGAAGACGGCGGTCTGCATCCCCTCGGGGAACGGCGGCTGGATGCGGTTGCCGTTCACCGCGTGGGTCTCCGGGACGTGCGGCAGGGGATCGGGTCGACCCGGCAGCGCGTCGTCCTGCGTCACCGGCTGGGTCTTGTACCGGGAGAACAACATGATCCGAGCGTAGGACCGCCGCGCCACCCGCCGGACCGCCGCCGTCGCGACGGCGGCAGGATCGGTCCCGACCCACCCGACGACGCAGGGAGCGCCCCGTGCCGATCACCGCCCGCGAGTGGCACCTGGCCGCCCGTCCCCACGGCGAGCCCACCCCCGAGGACTTCGCGCTGGTCGAGGTCGAGCACCCCGACCCCGTCGAGGGCCAGGTGGTGGTGCGGATGGTCGCCATGTCGGTCGACCCCTACATGCGCGGGCGGATGCGGCTGGGCCCGTCCTACGCGGCGCCGTGGGAGGTCGGTGAGGTGATGAAGGGCGGCGCGGTCGGCCGGGTGGTCGAGTCGCGCTCCCCCGACGTCCCCGAGGGCGCGCTGGTCCTCACCGACGCCGCCTGGCGCGACGTCGCCGTCCTCGACGCCCGCGCGGTCCGGCAACTGCCGGCCGACGCGGACCTGCCGTTGACCTACTCCCTCGGCATCCTCGGCATGCCCGGGCAGACCGCGTACGCCGGGCTGTTCCGGGTGGCCGCCTTCCGCGAGGGCGACGCCGTGTTCGTGTCCGGCGCGGCCGGGGCCGTGGGCAGCGCGGTCGGCCAGTTCGCGAGGCTGCGCGGCGCCTCGGCGGTGATCGGCAGCGCCGGCAGCCCGGAGAAGGTTGCCTGGCTGCGCGAGATCGGCTTCACCGCCGCCTTCGACTACCACGACGGGCGTGTCGCGGACCTGCTCGCGCGGGCCGCGCCCGACGGCATCGACGTCTACTTCGACAACGTGGGCGGCGAGCACCTCGACGCCGCGCTCGGCGCGCTGCACGTGCACGGCCGCGCGGCGCTGTGCGGCTCGATCTCCGGCTACAACGCCACCGAGGCGGTGCCCGGCCCGAAGAACTTCAGCGCGCTCATGGTGAGCAAGCGGCTCGCGGTGACCGGCCTGCTCGTGGGCGACCACAACGACCTGCGGGCCGAGTTCACCGAGACGGTGTCCGGGTGGATCCGCTCGGGCGACCTGGTCGTGCGGGAGACCGTCTACGAGGGCCTGGACAACGCCGTCCCCGCCTTCCTCGACCTCCTCAAGGGCGCCAACACCGGGAAGATGGTCGTCCGGCTGGCACCCGACCCCGACTGAGCGGTTGCGCGCCGCAGGTGCCGGGAAGGGGCTGCCCATGTGGCTCTTCCTCACCCGGCGCCTGCGCGTCTGGCTCATCGTGACCGTGCTCGTCCCCCTCGCCACCGGGCTCCTCCGGCGGATCGGGCACGCGCTCGAGCGGCGCGGCGGGTCCACCCCGGTCAGCCGGGCGCTGCTGCAGGCCGGCGACCTCGGCGACCGGGCCCGCGCCCGGCTGCGCGGTGGCGGCCGCCGGCGCCGGTGACGACCGCCGCCCGGGTCCCCGCCCTCGACCACACCCCGGCGACCGCGCCCACCCGCGCGGTCGCCGTCTTCGCCCACGGCGGCACCGTCGCCAGCGTGGAGCCACCGCGGGAACGGGCGCTGTCGCTGGTGCGCATGCGCGCGATCCAGGAGGCGGTGTCCCGCGCCGCCGCCGGCCGCGGGGTGGAGGCCTACGTCGTGCGCTACCGCGTGGCCGGCTGGAACGGCGCGGCCGCCGACGCGCACGCCGACGTCCGCTGGGCCCTGGACCAGGTGCGCGAGCGGCACGGGGGCGTGCCGGTGGTGCTCGTCGGGCACTCGATGGGCGGCCGGGCGGTGCTGCGGGCCGGCGACGACCCGTCGGTGACCGCCGTCTGCGGGCTGGCACCGTGGACGCCGCCGGGCGAGCCGGTCGCCCACCTGCGCGGGCGCACCGTCGTCCTGGCGCACGGGCGCGGCGACCGCTGGGTGCCCGCGCGGCTGTCGGAGGAGTACGCCGTCCGCGCGCACCGGGCCGGCGTGCGGGTCGCCCGGTTCACACTGCCCGGCGGGCACGGGATGGTGCGCGCGGTCGGCCGGTGGCACGCGCTGGTCCGCGACGTCGTCCTGGCCGGGGCCGGCCTGGCCGCGCTGCCCCGCGACGTGCGCGCCGCCCTGGACGCGCCGGCTCCGGAGGGTCTCGCCGTCCCGCTGTGATCGCCGGAGCCACCCGGGTAGGGGACGCGCGTGGAGGAACTGCTCGCCGACGTCGTCGGTGTCCTGGTCACCGTCGTCGAGGCCTGCGGGGCCGCGGTCATCCTGATCGGCGCGGTGTGGGCGTTCGCCCGCTTCGTGTGGGTGGGCCTGCGCCGGGGCGGGACCTCGGCGTTCGTCCCCGTGCGGCTCACCCTCGGGCGCTTCCTGGCCCTCGGCCTGGAGTTCCAGCTGGCCAGCGACGTGCTGCGGACGGCGGTGGCGCCGAGCTTCCGCGAGCTCGGCCAGCTGGCCGCGGTGGCGGCGATCCGCACGGCGCTGAACTACTTCCTGTCCCGGGAGATCGCCGAGGAGCGGCGGCAGGTGGCCGAGGAGGCGGGAGCACCGGCGCCCGACCCGGCCTCGGCGGAGCACCGTGGGCGGGGCGTGTGACCTCGCTGGGCCCGGTCCCGGGCCTGCTCGCCCTCGGCGTCAGCGCGCTGGCCCTCGTCGCCGGGACGGTGGCGCTGGCCGCCACCCGGAGCCCGGCACTCGCGCTGGGCGTGTTCCTCGACCTGCTGCTCGCGGCCGGGCTGCTGCGCCTGGCCGCCGAGCCGACGTGGACCTCGCTGGGCACCGCGGCGGCGGTCGTGCTGCTGCGGCGGTTGATCGGGGCCGGACTGCGGGCCGGCGGGCGGACGCTGTCCCTGCCGGCCGTTGCCCCGGGGAACCGGGGCCGCTAGCGTCCCCGGCCGTGACTGCCGGGTCGGCCTCGCGCCGCGCACGGATCGGGTCCCCGGCCGCCGGGTGAGCCCGCGGCGGGCCCGCGCCCCGCCTCCGTCGTCCTGTCCCCGCCCTCCCCCGCACCTCCCCCGGACAGGACCCCGCATGGCCTCTCCCCTCGGCGCCGAGCTGCGCCGCGTCCACGACTCGCTGCGCGCCGACCTGCGCGCCCTCCGCTCCGCCGCGGCCGGCGGCACCTCCCCGGACGCCCGCCGCACCCTGCCCGCCCACTGCCTGGCGTTCTGCGCCGCGCTGACCGCCCACCACACCGGGGAGGACGCCGGCGCCTTCCCCGCGCTGGCCGAGCGCTTCCCCGAGCTCGCGCCGGTGCTCGACAAGATGGCCGAGGACCACGTGTGGATCTCCGGCATCCTCGGCCGCGTCGAGGAGCTGGCCGGCGAGCTCCTCGACGCGGGCGCCTCGCCGCGGCTGGCCGGCGAGCTCGAGGGCCTGGCGGCGATCGTGGAGTCGCACTTCTCCTTCGAGGAGCGCCGGATCGCCGCCGCCCTGGACCGGCTCCCCGGCACGGTCGCCCTGCTGGGCGCCGGGGACGGGACTCCCTAGCGCTGACGGCTCACGAGAAGAGCGCGCTGTAGCCGTTGAGCGCGGGCTGGCCGCCGAGGTGGGCGTAGAGCACGGTCGACGACGGGTCGATCTCGCGCCGGCCGACCAGGTCGATCGTCGCGGCCATCGACTTCCCCTCGTACACGGGGTCGGTGACCATGCCCTCGGTGCGGGCGGCCGTCTCCATGGCGCGGATCGTCGCCGCGTCGGGGATGCCGTAGACGCCGCCGTGGAAGCGCTCGTCGAGCTCGACGTCGTCGAGGGTCAGCTCGCGCTGCACACCGATGGCCCGCGCCGTCCGCTGCGCGATGCGCAGCACCTGGTCGCGGGTCTCGGCGGGCTTGGCCGAGGCGTCGACGCCGAGCACCCGCCGCGGCCGGCCGCCCTGCTCCTCCAGCAGCGCGAACCCGGCGACCATCCCGGCCTGCGTCGACCCGGTGACCGAGCAGACGACGACGGTGTCGAAGAAGACACCGAGCTCGGCCTCCTGCCGCGCCACCTCCAGCGCCCAGTTCGCGAAGCCGTGCCCGCCGAGCGGGTGGTCGCTGGCGCCGGCCGGGATGGCGTAGGGCTTGCCGCCGCGCGCCTCGATCTCGGCGAGCGCGGTCTCCCAGCTCTCCTTGAAACCGATGCCGAACCCGGCCTTCACCAGCCGCACGTCGGCCCCGGCCAGCCGGCTGACGAGGATGTTGCCGACCTTGTCGTAGACCGCGTCGGGCCAGTCCACCCAGCTCTCCTGCACCAGCACGCAGGCCAGGCCGACGTGCGCGGCGACGGCGGCCACCTGCCGGGTGTGGTTGCTCTGCACGCCGCCGATGGACACGAGCGTGTCGCAGCCCTGCGCGAGCGCGTCGGCGACGAGGTACTCGAGCTTGCGGGTCTTGTTGCCGCCGTAGGCGATGCCGGAGTTGCAGTCCTCCCGCTTGGCCCAGACCGCGGCGCCGCCCAGGTGCGCGGTCAGCCGGTCCAGGCGGTGCACCGGCGAGGGCCCGAACAGCAGGGGGGTGCGGGGGAAGTCAGCGAGGCTCGTCATCGGTCTCCTCCAGTTCGGACAGCAGCGCCGTCCAGATCTCGGTGGTCGTGGCGACGGCGGCGTCGACGTCCCCGGCCGCGCAGGCGGCGATCAGGCGGTCGTGCAGCACGACGGACCCCCGGCCGTGCGCCGCGGCGAAGCGGGCCCGCTCCAGCCGGCGGATCGCGGGCGTGAACCGCTCGACGGTCGCGGTCAGCGCCGGGTTGCCGGCGCGGGCGAGCAGGACGGCGTGCAGGTCGTCGTCGGCGTCGAGCGCGGCGTCGAGGTCGCCGGCGTCCACCGCGGCGGCGAACCGCGCGTTGGCCGCGCGCATGGCGTCGACGTCGTCGGCGGTCGCCGTCCCGGCGGCCTCCCGGGCGGCCAGCTCGTGCATGGCCCGGACGACGACGGCGGCGTCGCGCACCTGCCGCGGCCGCAGCGGGGTGACCCGGGTGTGGCTCTGCGGCTTGGCCTCGACCAGCCCCTCGTCGACCAGCCGGGTCAGCGCGGCCCGCACCGGGGCCACCGACAGGCCGAGGCGGGCGGCGAGGTCGGCGTCCTTGACTACCGCGCCCGGCGCGAGCTCGCCGCTCACGATGGCGGTCCGGATCCGCGCCAGCGCCTGGTCGCGCAGCAGCACCCGGCCGACGGGGACCAGCGGTGCGGGCACAACTGACATCTCAGATGTCAGAGGCCCGTCCTGTCAAGGCCGACAGCCCTGCACAGGCCGTTCTCGTGCGGTCGCTGGCAGGCGGAGGCCTCGTCCCGGCGGACGACGGCCCGCACGATCGGCGGCGTGACCAGCGACTGGAGCACCGACCCCGCCGACGCCGCCGCCCACTTCGCCCGCCGGCTGGCCGTGGAGACCGACGTCAGCGACGTACACGCCGCGCTGGAGTCCGGCGCCCCGGGCTTCGTCCTCCTCGACAGCCGCAGCCGCGAGGCGTGGGACCAGGGGCACGTCCCGGGCGCCGTGCACCTGCCCGGCCGGGAGGTCGCGGCGCGGGCGGAGGCCGAGCTGGACCGGTCCGTCCCGGTGGTCACCTACTGCTGGGGCCCGGGTTGCAACGGCGCCACGCGGGCCGCGCTCGCGCTGGCGCTGCTCGGCTACCGGGTGCGGGAGATGATCGGCGGCTTCGAGTACTGGGCCCGTGAGGGGCTGCCGGTGGCGACCGCGGACGGCGTCACCCGGCCCGACGTCGACCCGCTGACCGCCCCGCGGACGGTCAGCTGCGGGTGCTGAGGTCGGGGACGTCGTCGCCGGCGAGGCGCGCCCACAGCAGCTCGTCGCGCTTGACGCCGTCGCCGTACCGGTAGGAGCGGCGCAGCCGGCCCTCGAGGGTGAACCCGGCCTTCTCGGCCACCCGGCCCGACCCCGGGTTCTCGACGGCGTGCACCAGCTCCACGCGGTCGACGGGGAGCTCGGCGAAGCCCCAGCGCACGGCGGCGTCCACGGCCCGCGGCGCCACGCCCCGGCCGCGCGCGGCGGGCACCGTCCAGTAGCCGACCTCGGCGTCGCCCTGGTCCCGGTCGATCGAGTGCAGGTTCACCGAGCCGAGCAGCTCGCCGGTGCCGGCGTCGGCGACCGCCCAGGCGGCGATCCCCCCGCCGCTCCAGTCGGCGCGTCGGGCGACCCACCAGCGGGCGTCGTCGAGGGTGGCGACCCGGCCGGGGTTGCTCCAGACGCGGGTGGCCGGGTCGGTGAGGGCGGCGAGGACGGCCGGGGCGTCCCCGGCCCGCCACGGACGCAGCAGCAGCGGGCCGGCGGGCACCTCGACGGGCTCGGTCACGCCCCCGATCGTGCCGGAGGGGTCAGCTCTCCCCGGAACCCGGCTCGGTCATCTTCCGGTTGAGCTTGGCCGCGACGTTGCCGGGCGTGAGTGCGGACAGCCGCCCCATCGCCTTGCTGGCCAGCGACCCGGCGAACACCGAGGCCTCGCCCTTCATCAGGCCCTCGAAGCCCTGGCGGGCGACCAGCGCGGGGTCGTCCTTCGCGTCGGTGGCGCCCATCCGGGTGTCGGTGAGGTCCCCGCGGTCGAAGAACTCGGTGTCGGTGGGCCCGGGCAGCAGCGCGGTGACGCTCACGCCGCGGTCGGAGAGCTCCTCGCGCAGTGCCAGCGCCAGGTGCTGCACGAAGGACTTGCTCGCGCCGTACACGGCCTGGAACGGCTGGGGCGCCTGCGAGGCCACCGAGGAGGTGAACAGGATCCGGCCCTCACCCTCGGCGGCCATGTCCTGCGCGACCCGCTTGGCGATGTGCACCGTGGACCCGCAGTTGAGCGCCACGATGCCCAGCTCGGCGTCGAGGTCGGTGTCCACGAACGCCCCGCCGACGCCGACACCGGCGTTGATCGCCGCGGCGGCCAGCGGCCGGTCCGCCCCCCGCACGGCGGCGATCAGCAGCTCGCGGTCCTCGTACCTCGTCAGGTCGCCGCGGACCGGGGAGACGGCGGCGCCCATGCCGCGCAGTGTCTCGGCGGCGGCGTCGAGCTCGTCGTCCTCCGCGGCGACCACGAGGTCGTAGCCGTGCTCGGCGAACTGCTTGGCGAGCTCCAGGCCGATGCCGCTGGAGGCGCCGGTGACGAGGGCGAGGGGACGGGCGGTCGGCAGGGTCACGGGAGCTCCCGGGGTCGGTCGCGGCTGCGGTCGCCCCGGGTCATGCCCGGTCCGGTGGCGTCCGACCCATGGGCTCAGACCGGGACGGAGACGCCGAGCCCGCCGCGGGTCTGCGCGCCGTAGCGGGCGATCTCCGCGTCGAGGTCCAGCGGGCGGATGGCCATGGCCTGCGCGCGGACGTCGTCGGTGATCAGCCCGGCCGGCAGCAGCCAGGAGACCTCGAACTCCAGCCCGTCGGGGTCCTGCGCGTAGAGGGCCTTGGTGGTGGCGTGGTCGGAGGCGCCGACCAGCGCCCCGGCGGCGACGAGCGCGCCGCGGATCCGGGCGAGCTCGGCGAGGGTGTCGACCTCCCAGGCGAGGTGGTAGAGCCCGACGCTCGCGCGGCCGGCCTGCGACGGGCCGGCGCCGGCCCCGACGGCGAACAGGCCGAGGTCGTGGTCGTTGGTCGAGCCCTCGGCCTGCAGGAACACCGCTCGGCCGGGGATCTCGGCCTCGACCCGGAAGCCGAGCACGTCGCGGTAGAAGGCGGTGCTGCGCTCGACGTCGCGGACGTACAGGACGGCGTGGTTGAGGCGCTGGACCGGCATGACCCCAGTGTGCGCCGATGTCGATGAACGTTCAAGTACCTGCGCGGGTCGGGAGCCACAGCGCGACGGCGGCCGCTCCCCTGGCCCGCGCGGGCCACGGGTCGGCCCCGACGTGACACCTCCGCCGGGCAGGACGAGGAGCGTCCACCCAGCCTGACGGAGGGAACCCCATGCCCGAGTACGTGCTCCCGGACCTGCCCTACGACTACGGGGCACTGGAGCCGCACATCTCCGGCCGCATCATGGAGCTGCACCACGACAAGCACCACCAGACCTACGTCACCGGGGCGAACACCGCACTGGAGAAGCTCGCCGAGGCGCGGGAGAACGACGGGCTGGGCACGGCGAACCTGCACGAGAAGAACCTGGCGTTCAACCTGGCCGGGCACGTCAACCACTCGGTGTTCTGGCCGAACATGAGCCCCGACGGCGGCGACCGGCCCGACGGCGAGCTGGGCACCGCGATCGCCGACCAGTTCGGGTCCTTCGAGGCGTTCCAGGCGCACTTCACCGCTGTCGCCAACGGGGTGCAGGGGTCGGGCTGGGCGATCCTCGCCTGGGACTCCGTCGGCCAGAAGTTGCTGATCTTCCAGCTCCACGACCACCAGGGGAACCTGGCCGTCGGGCAGGTCCCGCTGCTGATGCTGGACATGTGGGAGCACGCCTTCTACCTGCAGTACCAGAACGTGAAGGCCGACTACGTGAAGGCCTGGTGGAACGTCGTCAACTGGGCCGACGTCACCCGGCGCTTCACGAACGCCCGCACCGCCACCGCCGGGCTCGTCGTCCCGGCGGCCTGAGCCGATCCCGGGGCCGCGGACCGCCCGCGGCCCCGGGACGGCCCAGGCGAGGCTCACCTCGGCCCGCGCGGGCCACGGGCTGGCCCGACCGTGACACCCCCGGCGGGCAGACCAGGAACGAGACCCTCCCCCGCCCCCTGCAGCGCAGCCCTGTGAGGCCCCCGTGTACCTGTCGAAGACCGAGGCCGCCGTCCTGCCGACGACGCTGGTCGGCACCCCCGGACCCCGCTCCCGGCCCCCACCGGCCGCCGCCGGGTCTGGCCCCTGCTCGGCCCGGCCTTCGTCGCCGCCGTCGCCTACGTCGACCCCGGCAACTTCGCCACCAACTTCTCCGGCGGCGCCTCCTTCGGCTACACGCTGCTGTGGGTGATCGTCGCGGCCAACCTCATGGCGATGCTCATCCAGTCGCTGACGGCCAAGCTCGGCCTCGCGACCGGCCGCGACCTCGCCACGCTGTGCCGCGAGCGGCTGCCGAGGCCGGTCACCTGGGGGCTGTGGGTGCAGGCCGAGGCGGTCGCCATCGCCACCGACCTCGCCGAGATCGTCGGCGGTGCCGTGGCGCTGAACCTGCTGTTCGGGGTGCCGCTGCCAGTCGGGGGGCTCATCACCGCCGTCGTCGCGTTCGTGCTGCTGGGGGCGCAGTCACGCGGGCACCGGCCCTTCGAGCGGGTCATCACCGGGCTGCTCCTGGTGATCGGCCTGGGCTTCGGCTACACGCTGGTCGGTGCGGGGGTCGACCTCGGCGGTGTCGCCGGCGGCATGGTCCCGTCCTTCGACGGCCCGGAGAGCCTGGTGCTGGCCACCGGCATCCTCGGCGCCACGGTCATGCCGCACGTCATCTACGTGCACTCCGCGCTCACGCCCGGCCGCTACGGCGACGTCGTCACCGCCGGCCGCACGCACGAGGGTCGCAGCCGGCTGCTGCGGGCCCAGCGCATCGACGTCCTGCTGGCGATGGGCCTGGCCGGGCTGGTCAACGCCGCGATGCTGGTCGTCGCCGCGCAGCTGTTCACCGGCTCCGGCGACCAGGCCACCACGCTCGAGGGCGTGCACGCCGGCCTCGGCGACCAGCTGGGCACCGGCGCGGCGACCGCCTTCGCGCTCGCGCTGCTGGCCAGCGGGTTCGCCTCCTCCTCGGTCGGCACCCACGCCGGCCAGGTCGTGATGGCCGGGTTCCTCAAGCGGCACATCCCGGTGCTGGCCCGCCGGCTGATCACCCTCACCCCGGCGCTGGCGGTGCTCGTCCTCGGCGGCGACCCGACGACGGCGCTGGTGTGGTCGCAGGTCGTGCTGTCCTTCGGCATCCCGTTCGCCCTGGTGCCGCTGCTGTGGCTGACCAGCCGCCGCGACCTCATGGGCGGCTGGGTCAACCGGCGGGTCACCACCGCCGTCGGCGGCGTGGTGGCGGCGCTGATCATCGGCCTCAACGCCCACCTGCTGATCGGCTTCGTGACGGGCTGACCGCGCCGAGATCGCCGGTCTCGCGCGCCAGGACCCCCGGATCCGTGCGAGATCGGCGGTCTCGTCCGGTCAGGGGCGGCGCGCCGCGCGATCGGCGACGGCGCGGACGTCGTCGGCCAGCCGGGGCCACAGCGCCCGCGGCAGCTCGTGGCCCATCCCCGGGTGGACGACGAGGCGGGCGCCGGGGACCGCCTCCGCGGTCGCCCGACCGCCCTCCGGCCGGATCACCACGTCGCTGTCGCCGTGCACCACCAGCGTCGGCACGCGCACCGCGGCGAGCGCGGGACGCAGGTCCGGGGCGATCCGCTCGGCGGCGTTCTGCCGCTTGGCCCCCGGGCCGGTGAGGCCGGAGTCGTCGCGGGCCATGGCCACCCGCAGCACCTCCAGGTGGTCCTCCCGCCGGGGCGGGTAGCCGGGCGAGCCGGTGACCTCCTGCATCGCCACCATGGCGTCCGCCATCGCCTCGGGCGTCGTCGCCGGACCGCGCTCCCTCGCCAGCCGCCGCGCCTTCCGGACCAGCGCCAGCACCGTCCGCAGGCGCATCCGGCCGATCCGCGGCGACGGCGTCGACATGACCGACGTCAGCGACAGCACCCGCTCCGGCGCGGACACGGCGAGCTGCTGGGCGATCATCCCGCCGAGTGAGGCGCCCACGACGTGCGCGGCCGGCCAGCCGACGGCGTCCATCACCGCCAGCGCGTCCCCGGCCATGTCGGCCAGCGTGTAGGCGGCCGGCACCCGCGACCAGGCCCGCGCCGGCACCGGCCCGTCGAGGTGGGTGGACAGCCCGACGTCGCGGTTGTCGAAGCGGACGACGTGGAAGCCGCGCGCGGTGAGCTCGGCGCAGAACCCGTCGGGCCAGCCGACCATCTGCGCGCCCAGGCCCATGACCAGCAGCAGCGGCTCACCCCCGGGGTCCCCGAGCACCTCGTAGGCGATGTCGAGCTCGCCGGAACGGGCGGTCAGGATGGTCACGGCTGCCTCCGACGGAGTCGACGAGGATACAGTCGTACCACGAAGGAGGTGCCGATGCCGCGCAGGGTCGACCACGACGAGCGGCGGGCGCACCTCACCGCCGCCCTGCTGCGCATCGCCAGCACCCGCGGGCTGCAGGCGGTGTCGATGCGGGAGGTCGCCGCCGAGGCCGGCGTCTCCCTGCGGGTGGTGCAGTACTACTTCACCGACAAGAGGACGCTGATGCTGTCGGGCGTCACCGAGCTCGCCGCCCGGCTGGACCGGCGGGTGCGCGAGCGGGCGGCCGCCATCGGCACGGGCCTCCCGCCGCGCACGGTGTTCGACGTCGTCCTCGGCGCGATCCTGCCCACCGACGACGACAGCCGGGCCGACCAGCTCGCCTGGACCGCCTACTACGCCGCCGGCCTCACCGACCCCGCCGAGGCGGTCGACGGCCGCTACGCCCCTGACGCGCTCGAGCGCTGGCTCACCGGGGTGCTCACCGAGGCCGTCGAGGCCGGGGACGTGCCGGGTGACGTCGACCCGCGCATCGAGGTGGTCGGCCTGCTCGCGCTCACCAACGGCCTGGTCAGCAGCGTGCTCGGCCAGCAGCGCGACGTCGACGACGCCCTGCGCGTGGTCCGCTACCGCCTCGACCGCCTGTTCGGGACGGGGTGACGACAGAGGCCTAGCGCCAGATCCCGGCGAAGTGGTGCACCGGGCCGTGGCCGGAGCCGATCCCGAGCGACGCCCCGGCCTCCAGCATCCGCTGCAGGTGGTCGCGCGCCTGCTCGACCACCGGCTCCCACCGCCCCGGGCCCCGACACCGCGGGCCACCAGCGCGGTGATCGCCGAGGACAGCGCGCACCCCGTGCCGTGGGTGGCGGTCGTGTCCACCCGCGACCGGCGGGTGACGACGACGCCGTCGGCGGTGGCCAGGACGTCGACGCTCTCCGGCCCGCCGAGGTGGCCACCCTTGGCCAGCACGGCGCCGGGCCCGAGCTCCAGCAGCGCCTCGGCCTGCGCGGCCAGCTCGTCGACCGAGCCGGCCGGCGCCGCGCCGAGCAGCGCCGCCGCCTCCGGCACGTTGGGGGTCACCAGCTCGACCACCGGCAGCAGCTCGGCGCGGACGGCGGCGATCGCGTCGTCGTCCACCAGCCGGTCACCGCTGGTGGCGACCATGACCGGGTCGCACACGACCGGCCCGGCGGCGCGGCCGGCGAGGGCCGCGGCGACCTCGCGGACGACGTCGGCGGTGCCGAGCATGCCGGTCTTGACCGCGTGGACGGTCACGTCGTCGAGCAGCGTGCGGATCTGCTCGCCCACGAACGCCGGGGGCACCGGGTGCACACCGGTGACGCCGCGGGTGTTCTGGGCGGTCAGCGCGGTGAGGACCGCCGTGCCGTAGGCGCCGAGCGCGCTGAAGGTCTTGAGGTCGGCCTGGATGCCGGCGCCGCCGCTGGGGTCGCTGCCGGCCACGGTCAGGGCCACGGGCGTCGTCACCGGGCCTCCCGCAGGGCACGCGCCGCGGCGGCGGGGTCGGGCGCGGCGCAGATCGCGGAGACCACGCAGATGCCGTCGACGCCGGTGAGCAGCGGCGCCCGCCGGGCGTCGATGCCGCCGATCGCCACCGACCGCAGCCCGCCGGCCGCCGCCTCCGCCGCCAGCGCCGCCACGCCCTCGGGGCCCAGGCCGGTGCCGGCGTCGGGCTTGGTGGGCGTGGACCACACCGGCCCGATGCCCACCACGTCGACCGTGCCCGGCGGCAGCGCGAGCGCGACGGCGAGCTCGTCGTCGGACCCCGCGGAGAGCCCGAGCAGCCGGTCGGGGCCGATCAGGGCGCGCACCGCGGCCGCCGGCAGGTCGTCCTGCCCGACGTGCACGCCGTCGGCGCCGGCCAGCAGGGCGACGTCGACGGCGTCGTTGACGAACAGCGCCACGCCCGTGCCGGCCAGGACCTCCCGCACGGCGAGGGTCAGCGCGTACAGCTCGCGCCGCGACGCCGTCTTGTCCCGCACCTGCACCGCGGTCACCCCGCCGGCCACCGCCGCGCGGACCACGTCGGGCACGCCGCGCGGCCCGGCCAGCGCGGTGTCGGTGACCAGGTAGAGCGCCGGGTCGAACGCCGGCCTCACGTGGTCACCTGCGCGGCGGACAGGTCCGTGACGGCGTCGAGCGCGTCGAGCCAGAGCGGGGCGAAGGTGCCCGGACCGGCGGCGACGGCGGCCGCGGCCTCGGCGGCCAGCGCCACGTGCGCGTGCGCGGCGACCGCGCCGGTCATCGGGTCCCCCGTCGCCGCGACGTAGGCCGCGACCAGCGCACCGAGCGCGCAGCCGGCGCCGGTGGTGCGGGTGAGCAGGACCGAGCCGCCGCCGACCCGCACGGTGCGCGTCCCGTCGGTGACGACGTCGACCTCGCCGCTCACCGCGACCACTCCCCCGGTGCGGCCGGCCAGGGCGACGGCGGCGTCGAGCGCCTCGTCGGCCTCGGCCGTCGAGTCGACCCCGCGCCCGCCCGAGCCGGCGCCGGCCAGCGCCATGACCTCGGAGGCGTTGCCGCGCACGACCGCCGGGCGGGACCCGAGCAGCTCGGCGGCCAGCTCGGTGCGGAAGGCCAGGCCCCCGACGGCGACCGGGTCGAGCACCCACGGCGTCCCGGCGGCCGACGCCGCCCGGGCGGCCAGCCGCATCGCCTCCGCCGTCCGCCGGTGCACGGTTCCGACGTTCACGAGCACCGCCGAGGCCACCGCGGCGAAGCCCTCGGCCTCGAGCGGCTCGTCGACCATCGCCGGCGCCGCGCCGACGGCGAGCAGCGCGTTGGCGGTGAGCGTCTGCACGACCGTGTTGGTCAGGCAGTGCACGAGCGGGGCGGCGGCGGACAGCGCCGACCGGGCAGAACTCAACGCAGCGGCATCCACGCCGTGACATCCCTCCGCCAGCATGACCTGGACAGGTTCGACGGGTGTGTTCTCAGCCCGCCGGACGGCGGACACCCCGAGTCACTGGCCGCCGACGGTACCCCAGGCGCTGTCGAAGAAGCCCAGCTCCAGCTCCATCGCCCGCCGGTACGCCCGCCGCACCGCCGGGGTGTCGGCGGCGACCCGGTCGAGCAGCGCCTCCAGCGTGGCGGCCAGGTCCGCGAAGCCGGGGTCGGCGTAGGTGTCCACCCACTCCCGGTACGGCCCGGTCGCGCGGGGGACCAGCGCCCGGCCGAGGTGCGCGTAGAGCCGCATGCACGGCGTCGTCGCCGCGCAGACCTCGCCGACGTCCCCCAGCGCGGCCGTGGCCAGCAGGAACTCGGTGTAGGCGAGCGTCGCCGGCGCCGGGGACACCGCGGCCAGGTCGATCCCCCACCGGGCGGCGTAGCCGTCGTGCAGCCGCAGCTCCTCGCGGACGCCGGCCAGCAGGTCGGCGAGGGCCTCCAGCGTGGCGCGGTCGCGGCTGTGGGCCACCCCGAGGGCGTAGGCGCGGGCGAAGGCCTCGAGGAAGAACGCGTCCTGGGCGACGTAGCCGGCGAACCGGCCGCGCGGCAGGGTGCCGTCGGCGATGCCGGTGACGAACGGGTGGTCCAGCGCGGCGGCGGCGAGGTCGGCGCTCTCCGTCCACAGCCCGGCGGAGAGGGTCACGCGAGCGCCATCCCCCAGAACGCCGTCTCCGCGGCGACCACCTCCAGGAGGACGGCGTCGTCGCGCGGGCCCGTCGCGTCGGCCGCCGCCTCCAGCCCGGCGACGTAGGACGCGAAGCCGGGCACGGTCCAGTGCTCGACGAACGCGCGGTACTCCCCGGCGCCGGGCAGGGCGGACGACCACGCGTCGAGGTAGGTGCGCTCGACGGCCCACAGCGCGGCGAGGGCGGTGCCGACGTCCGCGGCGTCGAGCCGGTACAGCAGGTCCCCGTAGGCGATGGTGGCCGGCAGCTGCGGCGCGTCGAGGTCCAGGCCCCGGTCGGCGGCGACCCGGGTGAACCAGTCGAGCTCCTCGACCAGCGCCACGCACCCGCCGGCCAGCACCGCCTGCGCCGGACGCGGCGCGCGGGCCAGCAGCCGGGCCTGGAAGCGGAGCAGGTCGGCGAGGAAGTGCGCGTCCTGCACCAGCCAGGTGTCGAACGCGGCCGGCGGCAGCGTCCCGTCGCGGACGGCGTCGAGGAACGGATGGCGGGTGGCCCGGCCCCACGCGTCGGCGTGGCGGACGAGCAGGTCGGCGACCGGCACGGCGGGCGACCCTACGCGGTGGTCATAATGGCGCCGCCATGTGCGGGAGCTCGGGGCAACCGGGCTGAGAGGGCGGCTGGACGCGCCGCCGACCGCTGGAACCTGACCGGGTAATGCCGGCGTAGGGAGCGCTCATGAGCACGTCGGACCCTGTCCGTACCCGTCCCGTCCGCCCCCCGGGGGCCGACGCTCCCCTGACCCTCGACCAGGCGCCGCCGCGCACCATGGGCCTGGGCGAGTCCCTCGGCCTGTGGGCCAACCTCGGCATCAGCGTGCTGCTGCCGGTGGCGGCGGTCTTCGTCGTCCTCCCCGGGCGGCCGCTCGCGGTCACCCTGGCCGCCGTCGTCGTCGGTGCGGCGATCGGGGCCGTGCTGCTCGGCGCGGTCGCCGCCGCCGGGGCCCGCGAGGGCGTGCCGGGGATGGTGCTGCTGCGCGGGCTGCTCGGGCGCCGCACCTCCTGGCTGCCCACGGCGTTCAACCTCGTCCAGTGCACCGGCTGGGCGACCTTCGAGATCGTGGTCATCGCCGAGGCCGCGGCCCGGGTCCTCGACGCGCCCCGCTGGCCCTTCGTCGTCGCCGCGGGCGCCCTGGCCACGCTCATGGCGCTCAGGCCCCTCGGCGTCGTCCGGGTGCTGGCCCGGTACGCGGTGTGGGCCGCGCTGGCCGCCGTCGCGTACCTGTACGTGCAGGTCCTGGCCGAGCCGCTGCCCCCGCTCGAGGGCGGCGGGGCGACGTCGTTCTGGACGGCGGCCGACATCGTGATCGCGCTGCCGGTCTCCTGGCTGCCGCTGGCCGCCGACTACACCCGCCACGCGCGCAGCGCCCGGGCCGCGGGGGTCGGCTCCGCGGTCGGGTACGGCGTCGCCACCGTCGTCCTGTTCACCCTGGGCGTGCTGGCGCTGGCCGCCTACGGCAGCGCGGGCACCGACGTCATCGGCGCGCTGCTGGCCGTGCCGCTCGGCGCCGTGGCGGTGCTCGTGCTGGTGTCGGTGGAGCTCGACGAGGCGTTCGCCAACCTCTACTCGACGGCGGTGTCGGCGCAGAACGTCGTCGCCCGGCTGGACCGGCGGGTGCTCGCCGTCGGGGTCGGCGCCGTCGCGACGCTGCTGGCCCTGACCTTCGACGTCGCCGCCTACGAGCCGTTCCTCTTCCTCATCGGCGCGGTGTTCGTGCCGCTGGCCGGCGTCCTGCTCGTGGCCTACTGGCTCACCCCGCGCGGCGGCTGGGACACCTCCGACACCGCGCCGGCCCGGCCGCTGTACCTGCTGCCGTGGCTGGCCGGGTTCGTCGCCTACCAGCTGACCCTCCCCACGTACTTCCCCGGGCCGGGCGCGGGCTGGACGGCCTGGTGGAGCGCGCGGCAGGCCGACCTCGGCATCGACCCGGCCAACGGCTGGTCGGCGTCGCTCGTCGGGCTGGCCGTGGCGGTCGCGCTCACGCTGCCCCTGGTGATCCGGCCGCTGGTCGTGGCCGGCCGCCGCGGGGGGACGACGTCGCGGTGACCGACGTCGCGGTGACCGACGTCGCGGTCGCCGGCGGCGGGCTCGTCGGCCTGGCGGTCGCCTGGCGGGCGGCGCGGCGCGGGCTGTCGGTGACCGTCGTCGACGACGCCCCCGGCGCCGGCGCCTCCGCCGCGGCGGCCGGGATGCTCGCGCCGGTCACCGAGGCCGGCTACCGCGAGGAGCCGCTGCTGCGCCTCGGCCTGGACTCCCTCGCCCGCTGGCCGGCCTTCGCCGCCGAGCTCGAGGCAGCGGCCGGGACGCCGGTCGGCCTGCGCACCGCGGGCACGCTGGTGGTCGGCTTCGACGAGGACGACGTCCGCGAGCTCGGCGTGCTGCACGCCTTCCAGCGGGAGCTGGGCCTGGCCGCGCACCGGCTGACCCCGCGCGAGGCCCGCCGCCGGGAGCCGGCGCTGGCCACCCGGGTGCGCGGCGGGCTGCTGGTCGAGGGCGACCACTCCGTGGACGGCCGGGCCGTGCACGCCGCGCTGCTGGCCGCCGCGCGGGCCGCCGGGGTCGTGCTCGTGCGCGACCGGGTGGCCGGGGTCGTCGTCGACGGTGACCGGGCGACCGGGCTGCGGCTGGCCTCCGGCGGCGCCGTCGCGGCCGGCGCCACGGTGCTCGCGCTGGGCGCGCGCAGCGGGGACCTGCCCGGCGTCCCGCCGCTGCCGGTGCGCCCGGTGAAGGGGCAGGTCCTGCGGCTGGCCGGCGCGGCCGGGCTGCTGGAGGGCACCGTGCGGGCGCTGGTCCGCGGCCGGCAGGTCTACCTGGTCCCCTACGGCGGCGACCGGCTGGTCGTGGGCGCCACCTCCGAGGACCGCGGCTTCGACGCCCGGGTCACGGCCGGCGGCGTGCACGACCTGCTGCACGACGCGATCGACGTCGTCCCGGAGGTCACCGAGCTGGAGCTCACCGAGACGCTGGCCCGCTGGCGGCCGGGCACGCCGGACAACGCGCCGCTGCTCGGCCCCTCGTCGCTGCCCGGGCTGGTGCTGGCCACCGGCCACCACCGCAACGGCGTCCTGCTCACCCCGGTCACCGCCGAGGTCACCGCCGAGCTGCTGGCCACCGGCGCCCTGCCCGCGGTGGCCGCCCCCTTCACCGCCGACCGCTTCGAGAGGAGCCCCGCTTGGAGCTGACCGTCAACGGCGCCCCGGCCGAGCTGGCCGAGGACGCGACCGTGGCCGACCTGGTCGCCGCCCGCGCGGCCGGCCACGACCGCGTGGCCGTGGCCCGCAACGGCGACGTCGTCCCCCGCAGCAGCTGGGCGGCGACCCGGCTGGCCCCCGGCGACGCCGTCGAGGTGCTCGCCCCGACCGCAGGAGGCTGACCGTGCTGGATGACCCCCCTGCCCCCCACCGCTCGCAGGCTCGCGGCGGGCCCCTGCACGGGAGCCAGGAGGACCGGACCGAAGGCCGCCCCCAGGACCTCGCACCGGCGCCGGCGCGCGAGGAGGCCAGCGACCCGTTCGTGCTCGGCGGCGAGACGTTCACCTCGCGGCTGCTGCTCGGCACCGGCGGCGTGCCGAGCCTGGAGGCGCTCGAGGCCGCGGTGCGCGCCTCCGGCACCCAGCTGGTGACCGTGGCGCTGAGACGCGTGGAGGCGTCCGCGACCGGCTCGATGATGCAGGTCCTCGACCGCGCCGGCGTGCGGCTGCTGCCCAACACCGCCGGGTGCATGACCGCGCGCGAGGCGGTGCGCACCGCCCGGCTGGGCCGGGAGGCGTTCGGCACCGACTGGGTCAAGCTCGAGGTCATCGGCGACGACCGCACGCTGCTCCCCGACGCCGTCGAGCTGCTCGACGCCGCCGAGCAGCTGGTGGCCGAGGGCTTCACCGTGCTCGCCTACACCACCGACGACCCGGTGCTGGGCCGCCGCCTGGCCGACGCCGGCTGTGCGGCGGTCATGCCGCTGGGCTCGCCGATCGGCAGCGGGCTGGGCATCCGCAACCCGCACAACGTCGCGCTGCTGCGGGAGGCCGTCGAGGTCCCCGTGGTCCTCGACGCCGGCATCGGCACCGCGTCGGACGCCGCGCTCGCCATGGAGCTCGGCTGCGACGCCGTCCTGCTCGCCTCCGCCGTCACCCGTGCCCGCGACCCCGAGCGGATGGCGCTGGCCATGCGCCGAGCGGTCGAGGGCGGGCGGCTGGCGAGGCTCGCCGGGCGGATCCCGCGCCGCTGGCACGCCGAGGCCTCGACGTCCTTCGAGGGGCTGCCCGCGCTGTGACCGTCCCCCGCCTGCTCGTCGTCACCGACCGCACGCAGGCGGCCCGCCCGCTGGCCGACGTGGTGGCCGGCGCCGTGGCGGCCGGCGCCCGGGCGGTGCTGCTGCGTGACAAGGACCTGTCCACCGCCGACCGCACCGCGCTGGCGCGCGACCTGCGGGCCGTGCTCGACCCCGTGGGCGGGCTGCTGGTCTGGGGCGGGGCGGCGTCCGCGCCGGCCGGGCTGCCGGTGCACCTGTCGGCCGCCGACCCGTTCCCCGCCGCCCGCCCGCCGCTGGTGGGCCGCTCCTGCCACTCCGCCGCCGAGCTGGCCCGGGCGGCGGCCGAGGGCTGCGACTGGGTGACGCTGTCCCCGTACGCCCCGACCGCGTCCAAGCCCGGTCACGGCCCGGCGCTCGGCCCGGCGGGGCTGGCGGCGCTGGTCCGGGCGCCCCGCCGGTGCTCGCGCTCGGCGGCGTGCGCCCCGGCGACGTGGCCGACTGCCTCGCCGCCGGGGCGTCCGGGATCGCCGTCATGGGGCCGGCGATGCGCGACCCCGCCGTCGTCGCCGACTACCGCGCCGCGCTGGCCGCCGCCTCCCGCACCTGAGCCGGCCGGCCCGGCCGGCCGGGCAGCACCAGGTTCAGCACCACGGCGACGGCGGCCGCGACGACGATCCCCGAGTCGAACAGCGCGCCCCACTGGCCGGTGACCCGGTCGAGCGCGGCGGGCGCCGAGGCGATGCCGCGGCCCAGCGCCAGCGACAGCGCGACGATCAGCAGCGACCGGGTGTCCAGGCCGTCCTTGGCCAGCATCTGCACGCCGATCGCGCACACCATGCCGAACAGCACGAGCACGCCCCCGCCGAGCACCGCGGGCGGGATGGCGGCCAGCACCGCGGCCACCTGCGGCAGCAGTGCCAGCCCGACGAGCACCAGCGCGCCGAGGGTGACCACGTGCCGGCTCATCTGCCTGGTCAGGGCCACCAGGCCGATGTTCTGGCTGAACATCGTCGTCGGCAGGGCCCCGAAGACACCGCCGAGCACCGCGCTGCCGCCCTCGGCGAGGATCCCGCCGCGCAGCTCCCGCGTGGTGGCCGGCCGCCCGGCGCCGCCCTCGGTGACGGCGTGCACGGTGCCCACCGAGTCGACCATGTTGACCACCCCGACGACCGCCATCGACAGCACGGCCACCAGCGGGAAGGACAGCCCGAACTCGAACGGCAGCGGCACGGCGACCAGCGGCCGGTCGCCCACGCCGGAGAGGTCGAGGAGACCGAACGGGATGGCCACCAGGTAGCCGACCACGACGGCGACGAGCACCGAGGCGGTGCACAGCAGCCCGCGGCAGAACTGGTTGAGCGCCACGGCCAGCAGGCAGACCAGCGCGGCGATGCCCAGGTTCACCGGCGAGCCGAAGTCCGGCGAGTTCGCGCCGCCGGCGGCCAGGGTCAGGCCGCTGGGCAGCAGGCCCAGGCCGATGACCAGGATGATCGTGCCGGTCACCACCGGCGGGAACAGCGCGACCACCCGGTGGATGCCCAGCGCGATGGCCACCTGCACGGCGGCGGTGACCAGCACCCCGCCGAGGACCGCCGACAGGCCGTGCTCCTCGGCCAGCGGGACGGCGACGGCGATGAACGCGAAGCCCGACCCCATCATCAGCGGCAGCCGGCTGCCCACCGGGCCGATGCCGACGGTCTGCAGCAGGGTGGCCAGGCCCGCGCACAGCAGCGCCGCCTGCACCAGCAGGGTGGCCTCGCCGGTGGTGGCGCCGACGACCCCGGCGAGCAGGATCGCCGGGGTCAGGTTCGAGGTGAACATCGCCAGGACGTGCTGCAGCCCGAGGGGGACGGCCACGCGCCACGGCGGTCGCGCGTCGGGGTCGGTGGGGTCCTGCGAGGCGGGCGCGGCGGTGCGCGTCCGCGGGGGAGAGAGGGCCATTCGGAGGGTCTCCTCGGGCGGGGACGTCGGTACCCCGAGCACGCTCCCGGTCCCGTGTTCCGGAGCCGTGACGACGACGTTCCGGCTCCCCGCCTGTGACGCTGCTCGCAGCGGCGTTTACCGACCACGCCCGCGAGCCATACGCAGGTGTTCGACTTCGCGCGCCCGAGACGGGGGCACGACCACGGGGAGCCACTGCGTGACACGAGGACCAGCCGCGCCCGGCTGGCCGTCGGCGTCACCCCCACCCGGGTG
Source organism: Geodermatophilus normandii (assembly GCF_003182485.1). Classification (NCBI taxonomy): domain Bacteria; kingdom Bacillati; phylum Actinomycetota; class Actinomycetes; order Geodermatophilales; family Geodermatophilaceae; genus Geodermatophilus; species Geodermatophilus normandii. The sequence goes on from NZ_QGTX01000001.1 coordinate 1,231,569, forward strand.
CGACTGGCTGTCCTGGGAGCTCTCCGACGTCGCCGAGCTGCCCCGCGTGCGCGAGGAGCTGCGCCGGTCACCGGTGGTGGACGGCACCGCCGACCTGCGCGACCGGCTGGTGCTCGTGCTCGACGAGATGGCCTCCAACGCGCTCCGCCACGGCGGCGGCTGCGTCGAGGCCGCGGTCCGGCGCACCGGGGACGCCTTCCTCGTCGCGGTCTCCGACGGAGACGCCCGCACCCCGCCGACCCCCGCGGTCGACCGCGACCCCTCCGAGGGCGGCCTGGGTCTCTACCTCATCGCCGAGCTGTCGACGGCGCACGGCTGGTACGCCGACGGCACCGCCAAGACCGTCTGGGCGGTCCTGCCCCCGCTCTGACCCCGTGGTGAGGTGCTGGAACGGCCTCCTTGCAGCGTCCCGCGCCGAGCCCGCGAGGCGCGGGGGCAAGGAGGTCCTTCTACTGGGGGTGCAGGCGGACCGCGACCAGGGCGACGTCGTCCTGGAGTCCCTCGGGGCGCAGCCGGGCGACCAGCGCGTCGCACAGCCGGTCCAGCGGGAGGTCGGCGAGGCGGGCCAGCGCCGTCCGCAGCAGCGCGATGCCGTCGTCGAGCAGCAGGTCCCGGCCCTCGACCAGCCCGTCGGTGTAGAGCAGCAGCGTGGACCCGCGCGGCACCTCCACCGCCGCCGACGTCCGGGAGGCGCCCGGGTCGACGCCGAGCATGAGCTGCCCGCGCTCGGTGCCCAGCGCACGCACCTCGCCGCCGGGGAGGAGCAGCAGCGGCGGCGGGTGCCCGGCGTTGGACCAGCGCAGCGTCGTCGTCCCGGCGGCCCGCTGCTCCGGTGTCTGCTCGACCCGCGCGACCACCGCGGTCGCCAGGGAGCCCATGCGCAGCGCGTCGACGGCGGCGTCGAGCTCGGCGAGGACGGCGTCGGGCGGGACGTCACCGCGGTGGGCGATGCCGCGCAGCATGCCGCGCAGCTGGCCCATGGTCGCGGCCGCCTCGATGTCGTGGCCGACGACGTCGCCGATGACGAGCACCGTGGCGCCGTCGGGCTGCAGGAAGGCGTCGTACCAGTCGCCGCCGACCTGGGCGACCTCCACCGCCGGCTGGTACCGCACGACGATCTCGGCGTCGTCGGGCTGCGGCGGCGCGGTGAGCATGCTGCGCTGCAGCGCCTCGGCCAGCCGCCGCTGCTGGTCGAACAGCCGCGCGTTGTCCAGCGCGAGCGCCACGCGGTCGGCGACCTCGCGCGCGGTCGCCACCTCCTCGGCGTTCGCGGCCGGCCGGCCGGCGCCGCGGTAGACGCTCAGCGCGCCGAGCGTGCGCCCGCGGGCCAGCAGCGGCTGCGTGACCGCCGTCCGCGGGGCCAGGGCGTCGAAGGCGTCGCGCACCTCGCCCTCGGGCAGCGTGGGGCGGATGGCGCCCGGGACGTCGGCGACGGTGAGCAGCCGGCCGGACTGCAGGGCCCGCAGCACCGGCGCGTCGGCGGGCACCGAGGCCAGCCGCAGGCCGGCGTAGGCGGCGGCGGTGGCCCGCAGGGCGGGGTCCCGGTGCCAGCTCGCGACGTCGCGCATCCGGCCGTCCTCGCCGGTGGACAGCGTGAGGATCACCCAGTCGCCCAGCACCGGGACGACGGCCTCGGCGACCCGCTGCAGCGCCGGCTCCTCCCCGCCGCCGGAGCCCAGCGACGCCGACATGATCGCGCTGACCTCGGCGACCAGGGCGAGGCGGGCGGCGCTGTCGCGGGCCCGCTGCTCGGCGGCGCGCCGCTCGGTGACGTCGAGGAAGTAGACCGACAGCCCGTCGGGCCCCGGCCAGGCGCGGACCTCGTACCAGGCGTCCAGCGGCGGCGGGTAGTGCGCCTCGAAGACCCGCTCCTCGCCGCGGTCCATGGCCGCGCGGTAGTTGACCTCGAAGTCGCTGCCGACGGCGGCCGGGAACAGCTCCCAGATGCCGCCGCCGAGGAGCTCGTCGCGGGTGCGGTGCAGCACCCGCTCGGCCTCGGCGTTGACGTAGGTGAAGCGCCACTCGCGGTCGAGGGCGAAGAACGCCGAGCGCATCGTCTCCAGGACGCGGGACACGCGGGCGTCGCCCTCGCGCAGGCGGGTGGTGTCGATGCCGGCGCCCAGCAGCCGGACCGCCGTCCCGCGGTCGTCGGCCAGCGCGCGGCCGCGGCCCTGCACCCAGCGGGTCTCACCGGAGGGCAGGACCACGCGGAACTCGGCGTCGTAGGTGCCGCAGGTCTCGATGGCCTCCTGCAGGGCGCCCAGCGTCCGCTCCCGGTCGTCGGGGTGCAGCCGGGCGGCGAAGGCCCCGATGGTCTCGTCGAAGCCGCCGGTGTCGTAGCCGAAGATCGCCAGGAGCTGGTCGTCCCAGGACAGCGTCCCGGACACGAGGTCCCAGTCGAAGCTGCCGATGCCCGCCGCGTCGATCGCCAGCTCGAACCGCAGCCGGCTGACCTCGGGGTCGTCGGGGAGCGCGGAGAGCGGACGGGGCGCCGTTCCCGGCGACCCCGGACGCTGCTCGGGGACGGTCACGGGGAGCGGGGTCCATTCGTACGGGAGCGGTGGTCCGTCGTCCTTTCTCCCACGCCGGGGCGGGGGACCACAACCGGTGTGCCGGAGTCGACACCGGGTGCGGACACGCCGGAGCCCCGGCCCACCGTGGCGGACCGGGGCTCCGGGGCGGTGCGTCAGGCGGCCGGCAGGACGCCGAAGCCGGCGAGCCAGTCCTGGACGACGGGGACGTCCACCCGCTGCAGGCCGTCGATGTAGCGGCAGTTGCCGGTGTAGCCGTAGCTGGTGACGGTGACGACGTTCCCGGAGGGACCGAAGGCGGGTCCGCCCGAGTCGCCGAAGCAGGTGCCACCGCCGCCGCGGTCGTCGTGCTCGTTGCCGTTGACCTGCAGGATCTGCGCGGTCAGCTTCTGCCCGACGACGTCGGTGTAGCGGCGCACGAGCGGGTAGCTCATCGGCGTCGGCTTCTGCGGGCCGGAGTCGGGCTGGCGCACCTCGGTGCCGTAGCCGACCGCGGTGAACGTCGTCCGGTTCAGCCGCGGCTGGGCGTACCGGTCGAGCTCGTTGGGCGCGGCGATCTGCGCCGGGTCGATGCCGGTGACCGGGTCCTCGAGGACGACCACGCCGACGTCGTTCCAGGTGTCCAGGTCGGTGAAGTCCGAGTACTCCGGGTGGGTGTGCGCGGTGCCGGCGTACCAGTCCGACCCGTCGGTCTCCTCCTCGCCCGTGAAGCCCGCTGCGGGGTCCGCGGCGACCGGGAGGACCGGCGGGTCCGTGGGACCGGGGGCGGTCCGGGCGATGTCCGGGTCGAAGGTGACCAGGGTCTGGCCCTCGGTCCCGTAGGTGCAGTGCGCCGCGGTGAGGACCACCGTGGGGGACACGAGCGTCCCCGAGCAGCGGTAGCGGACGCCGTCGTCGTAGAAGGCCAGCAGCCCGACGTTGTCGTAGACGTTGGTGCTGTCGACCGTGCCCCCGGTGACCGCCCCGGCCGGTGCCGGCGCGACCAGCCCGACCGTGAGCAGTGCCGCGGTGCCGGTGAGCACCGCCTTCGTGCGTGCGTGCATCGTCGTCCCCTCGTCGCGGTGGAGGCGTCTCCCCCGAGGGGAACGAACCGGGTCCGGAACGGTTGCGCAACCCGGCCGTGCCGGTCGCCGCGACCCGGTCCGTCCCGGTCCGGGGACGGGCGCCCCCGCGGCCCGACCGGCGCCGGTGCCGGTCGGGCCGCCCGGGAGCGCCCGTCGTCGTCTCTCCGCAGTCCGCCGCCGGGCCCGGGCCGGCGCCCGCCGTCCTCGTCGCGGCGCCGGGCCGGTGACCGCGGCCGGGTCCCGGCGAGCGTCCACCTCGGGCCGCCGGGCGCCTGCCCGGCCGGGTCGTGCGCGGTCAGAGACCCGGGGAGGACGACGCGGCGGGTCGTCTCCCGCCGGGCACCGGCAGGACCCGGTCCTCCTCGCCGCGGCGGCCGTCGCCGGGCAGCCGCGCCGCGGGCGTCCGGGCCTCCCGGGAGGGTCCGCGCGCCGCCCTCGGTGGGGCGGTCGGCGGGGGGTCGAGGCCGGATCGTCGTGCGGAGGGGTCTGCTGCCGGCGGCGGGGGACCTGCTGCCGGTCGCCGCTCCGCCACGGGCGTCCGGGCCTCCCGGGAGGGTCCGCGCGCCGCCCTCGTGCGAGGCGGTCGGCGGGGGGTCGAGGCCGGATCGTCGTGCGGAGAGGTCGGTCGGCGGCGGGGTGCCGCGGAGGAGGGCCAGGGGGCGGCCGTGGTCGGCCGGGAGGACTGCTCGGGGAGCGGGCCGGCGGTCCGGCCACCCGCGGGGGAAGGGGGTGGCCGGGCCCGTCGAGCACGTCGACGAGGGGGCGGACGCACGTCCCCGGGGAGGGGGCGCGCTGCGGATCAGCCGGGAGCCGGTGGCGGCGGCCGGGGAGAACCCCGCGCCGGGTGCCCGCCCGGGTCGCCCCGGGTGCGCACCGCACCGGCGGTGCCGGTGCGGCCGGGCGCCCGCGCCGTCGGCCGCCCTGCGGCGGGCCGCGCCGGCCAGCCGGCCGGGCCAGCGCCGGCCCGCCGAGCGGGGGCGGCGGGGCGGGGCGGGAACGGCCGGGTGGAGCCGGCCGGGGACGGCGCCGCAGCGGGGGAAGACGCCGCGGGCCGGACCGTGGGGGTGCTCGGGAGCTCGGTGAGCACCACGGGGGCGTTCGGGACGGGCGCGGGCACGGGCCGCCGCGGGCGGCCCCAGGCCAGGTGCTCGCCGTCCGGGCCGCTGCCCCAGAGCGCCAGCCGCCGGACCAGGCCGGGACCGGCCGGCGGGACGACGACGGGAGCGGTCGGCCAGGCGGCGTGCACCCCCCGCGGGCCCGCGCCCCACATCGCCAGGCGCCGGACCGACGCGCGCAGCCGGGCGCGCCAGCGGGGGCCCGGCACGGCCACCGGTGCGGGTGCCGCGGCAGCGGGGGTCGCCGCGGGGACCGCCACGGCCGCGACGGGGACCGGGACGGCGGCCGGCGGGACCGGGCGCGGGCGCGGGACGGGCACCGGGCGGGCCGCCGGCAGGGGCGCAGCGTGCGCGGGGCGCCCGGCGAGCGGGTGAGCACGGCGCGGCGGGGGCGGGGCCGCTGCGGCAGCTCGTGCGCCCGGTCGAGCAGGCCGATGAGGCCGGCCAGGTCCAGGTCGTCCGGCAGGGTCGCCGACGACGGGGCAGGTGCCCGGTCGATCGCCATGCCGTCCTCCTGGGGGGTCTGTGTCCGCAGCAGGGGAAGGTGCTGCGGACAGGGAGAACGGTAGGGACGGCGGGCCTCGCGGACGGCCGATCGGGACACCTCCTCGAGGGCCCGTGACGCAACCGTTGTGGGGCCCTGACCAGCGGGTCGACGACCCGGCGCTGACGACGATGCCTTGTCGACCCGTCGACGGCCGGCGAGCGCGGCGGGCCGCCGCGGGGCCTCCGGTCACCCCGGGACACCCTCCGCCGCGCCCGGCGTGTCGGACCGCGGATCCCCGGAACGGCGCGGTCCGTTTGCCGGGTCCGGGGGGCCTGCCCAGACTCGTGCGGTGACCGACCAGCCCGCTCCGGACACGGCCGCGACCGGCGCCGCCGAGCCGGACACCAAGCTGCGCCGCGCCGTCACCGGCCCGCTGCTCTACCTGTTCATCCTCGGCGACGTCCTGGGGGCCGGGGTCTACGCGCTGGTCGGCGAGGTCGCGGGAGAGGTCGGCGGGGCGATCTGGGTGCCGCTGCTGGTGGCGCTGCTCCTGGCGCTGCTGACCGCCGCGTCCTACGCGGAGCTGGTCACGAAGTACCCGCGCGCGGGGGGCTCGGCGGTGTTCGCCGAGCGCGCGTTCCGCTCACCGGTGGTGGCCTTCCTCGTCGGCTTCTGCATGCTCGCCGCCGGCGTCACCAGCGCGGCGGGCCTCGCGCTGGCCTTCGCCGGCGACTACCTGGCCGTGTTCCTCGACGTGCCGGCCGCTCCCGCCGCGCTGGTCTTCCTGCTGGCCGTGGCGCTGCTCAACGCCCGCGGCATCCAGGAGTCCCTGCGCGCCAACCTGGTGATGACGCTGGTCGAGACCTCGGGCCTGGTGCTGGTCGTCGTCCTCGGCGCGGTGGTGCTGTTCCGCGGCGACGGCGACCTCGGCCGCTCGGTGGAGTTCCCGGCCGGGGTGTCCGCGGCGACCGCCACCCTCGCGGCGGCGCTGCTGGCCTACTACTCCTTCGTCGGGTTCGAGACGTCGGCCAACGTGGCCGAGGAGGTCCGTGACGTGCGGCGGGTCTACCCGCGGGCGCTGTTCGGCGCGCTGCTCACGGCCGGGCTGGTGTACGTGCTGGTGGGCGTCGCCGCGGCGGTCGTGCTCCCGCCCGGCGACCTGGCCGGCTCCAGCGGGCCGCTGCTCGAGGTGGTCCGGGCCGCCGACGCCGGCATCCCCGACCGGCTGTTCAGCCTGGTCGCCCTGATCGCCGTCGCCAACGGCGCGCTCCTCACCATGATCATGGCCAGCCGGATGGCCTACGGCCTGGCCGAGCAGCACCTGCTGCCCGCCGTCCTGGGCCGGGTGCTGCCGCGCCGCCGGACGCCGTGGGTGGCCATCGCCGTCACCACGCTGGTGGCCATGGGGCTCAGCCTGGCCGGTGACCTGGCCACGCTGGCCACCACGGTGGTGCTCCTGCTGCTGTTCGTCTTCCTCAGCACCAACACCGCGGTGCTGGTGCTGCGCCGCGACCGGGTCGAGGCCCCGCACTTCCGGGTGCCGGTGGTCGTCCCGGTGCTCGGGATCGTCTCGTGCCTGGTCCTGCTGTGGCAGCAGGAGGCGGGGACCTGGGCGTTCGCGGGGATCCTGCTGGCCGTCGGGGTGCTGCTCTACGTGGTGACGGCGCTGCCGCGGCGCCGGGCGGAGGCGCGGGAGCGCACGCCGGTCAGCTGAGGCGGGCGCGGACCGCCGCCGCCAGCCGGGCCGCGGCGCCGTCGTCGGTGGTCAGGAACAGGCTGGGCTCGGTCAGCTCCACCTCGATGACCTGCGGCGCGCCGTCCTCGCCGGGCACGAGGTCGACCCGGGCGTAGAGCGGCACCGTGCCGGTCCGCTCCCCCACCCAGGCCAGCACCCGGTCGCCGAGCGCCTGCTGCTCCGCGGTGGCGGTGCGGGCGGTGATCTCCTCCTCGGCGTACAGGCCCGGGCCGAGGGCCTCCCCCGCCAGCAGGGCGCCCTTGCCGAACGCGTGGCTCGCGGCGCCGTCGAGGTACACCAGGCCGGTCTCGCCCTCGGCGTCGAGCCGGTCGAGGTAGGGCTGCACCATGACCGCCCGGCCGCTCGCCAGGATGCCCTCCGCGGCCGCCCGTGCCTCCGCCCGCGCCGCCGGTGCGAAGCGGGCGGTGTCGCGGGCGCCGGCGGAGACCACGGGCTTCACGACGACGTCGCCCGGCCAGCGGGCCAGCGCGGCGTCGACCTCACCCGGCTGCTCCGCCCAGGCGGTGGGCACCACGGGCACCGCGGCGTCGGCGAGCTCCCGGAGGTAGCGCTTGTCGGTGTTCCACGTGAGGACGCCGGCCGGGTTGAGCAGCCGGGTGGCCGACTCCACCCGGCGCGCCCAGGCGAGGAACTCGTCGCGGCGCGGCGCGTAGTCCCAGGTCGACCGGACGACGACGGCGGCCGCTGCGCCCCAGTCGACGTCGGCGTCGGCCCAGTCCGCGGACGACGCCGTCAGCCCCTCGGCGGCCAGGGCGGCCAGCAGCAGCGGCTCGTCCTCGTCCTTCCCCGCAGCGGCGGCACAGCTGGCGATGAGGACGTCGGGCACGCCGCGATCCTGCCGCACGCCGTCTGCTGGGATGGTCCCCGTGGCTCCTCCCCCCGCGCGGCCCCTGGTGATCGACACCGATCCCGGCATCGACGACGCCCTCGCCATCCTGCTGGCGCTGGCCAGCCCGGAGGTCGACCTGCGCCTGGTGACCACCGTGCACGGCAACGTGGAGCTGCCGCAGACGACGGACAACGCGCTGCGGGTGCTGCACCTGGCCGGCCGCTCCGACGTGCCGGTGGCCGCGGGCGCCGCCGAGTCGCTGGTGTTCCCCCAGCCCGAGCGCGCCGGGCACGTGCACGGCGTCACCGGCCTGGGCGGCGTCGAGCTGCCGCCCTCCCCCGCCGCCGTCGACCCGCGCCCGGCCGTCGTCGCGCTGGCCGAGCTGCTGCTGGCCTCCGACGAGCCGGTGACCGTGGCCGCCATCGGGCCGTACACGAACGTGGCGCTGCTGCTGGCCACCTACCCCGAGGCGGCGGAGCGGATCGACCGGCTGGTGCTCATGGGCGGCTCGGCGGGCCGCGGCGGCAACGTCACCGCCGCGGCGGAGTTCAACGTCTGGTCCGACCCGGAGGCCGCGGCGCGGGTGCTCGGCTCGACGGTTCCCACGGTGCTCGTCGGCCTCGACGTCACGCTGCCCACCGTGCTCGGCGAGGACGGCGTCGCCCGCTTCGCCGCGGCGGGGCCGGTGGGGGCGGCGGCCGCGGCGATCCTGCAGCAGTACCTCGACCACGCCCGGACGGCGTACGGGACCCCCGGCGTCGTCGTCCACGACGCGCTGGCGCTCACCGAGGTGATCGTGCCGGGCACGCTGGGCACCGTCCGCCGCGACGTCGTCGTCGACACCGGTGGCGGGCCCTCCCGGGGGCAGACGCTGGTGGACCGGCGGTCGGTGTCGGACGCGCCCACGGCGGTCGACGTCGCCGAGACCGTGGACGGCCCCGCGGCCGTCGAGTTCCTGGTCGACCGGCTGGCCGGCCTCGCCGCACGGGTGGGCTGAGCCGCCCAGCGCCAGCCCTAGCGCTGGGGCGGCCCGACGACGGAGTCGACGATGCCGGCCGCGATGTCGCGCAGCTTGCGGTTGTAGCGCTGGGAGGCCTCGCGGAGCAGTTCGAAGGCGGCGTCGGCGTCGACGTGCCGCTGCGCCATGAGCACGCCCTTGGCCTGCTCGATGACCGCCCGCGACCGCATCGCCAGCTCCATGTTGCGGGCGTGCTCGCCGAGCAGGGCGTGCGCGTCGGCGTTGGCGACGGCGACGGCGACCACCTCGGCCACCTCGCGGGCGACCTCGGCGGACTCCTCGGAGGCGAAGGCCCGCGGCTGCGTCGAGTAGTTGTTCAACGCGCCGATCGTGGTGCCCTGGTACGGCAGCGGCATCGACAGCGAGCTCCGGACGCCGACCTCCACCACGCGGGCGACGTAGGCCGGCCAGCGGGTCTCGGTGTGCATGTCGTCGATCCGCAGGACCACCCCGGCCCGGCCCGCGTCGAGGCAGGGGCCGTAGCCCTCGTCGTACTGCATCTCGTCGGCGGCCAGCGACATCTCGCCGTGGTGGGCGGCCGTGGTGGCGGTGTCCCCGCGGATGAGGGTGATCGACGTCGACTCCGCACCCGGGACGTGCTCGGAGGCGAGGCGGGTGACCTCGCCGAGGACGTCGCCGAGCTCCCGTTCGGCCAGCTGCAGCCGGCTCAGCGCGCGCCAGAGGTCCTCCACGCCGCCCATCCTGCCCGTCACGGAGCCGGACGGGGAGCCCGGGAGCGGTCGCCCGCGCCCCCGGTGCGCCCCCGCCGCTGCGCCGTGCTGGGGTTTCGGCCAGGATGGACGCCGGTCGACCGGAGCGGACGCGAGGGGGAGGCGGATGGGCCAGGACGCGTGGCCGTGCACCCCCGTGCCCTCGGTGGCCGGCGACGTCTGGCACTGGCAGCTCGAGGCGATGCACGTCGTGTCCCGGGTGCGCGCCGACCTGCGGGCCCGCATCGCCCACCCCTCGGTCAGCACGTCGTCCACCGAGGACGCGCGCGACGGGCTGCTGCTGGTCTTCGAGGAGCTCGCGTCCAACGCGCTGCGGCACGGCGGCGGCGACGTCCGGGCGCTGGTGGTGGCCAGCCCCGCCGGCTGGCTGCTCGACCTCAGCGACGAGGCGCCCGACCGCCCGCCGGTGCCCGCCGTGGACCGCGACCCCTCGCTGGGCGGGATGGGCCTGCACCTGGTGGCGCAGCTGTCGGTCGACTACGGCTGGGAGAAGCGGCCCGGCCGCAAGCACGTGTGGGCCCGGCTCCCCTCGGGCCTGCAGCCGATCGAGGGGTTCGGCACCCAGGGGCTCGGTGGTCAGGTGCCCGAGCCGCGCGCCCCGGAGATCCCGCGCGACTGACCGCCCCCAGCGGCCGGTGCGGGCCGGGGCCTCACGCGGAGTCGGCCACCGGTGCGCCGTCGTGCTCGGCGCGGGCGCAGTGCGCGCAGCAGTAGAAGGAGCCGTCCACGACGACACCGTGGCCGACCACCTTCACCCCGCAGTGCTCGCAGATGGGCGCCATGCGGTGGATGGCGCACTCGAAGCTGTCGAAGGTGTGCCGGGCCCCCTGGGCCACCACCTCGAAGCTCATGTCGTAGTCGTTGCCGCAGACCTCGCAGACCGCCATGGTCCCTGTGTGCCCCGGCCGGGCGCGCCGGACACCGCCGATCAGCCGCTGCGGCGCGCCGTCCAGGTGGAGACGAAGTCCCGCAGGCTGCGGGTCGGCCGCAGCCAGGCGCCGTCCGGCGGGAGGGCGTCGAGCCGCACGCGGTCGAGCGGGGCGGCGAAGGCGCCGGGGACGTCCTCGATGTCGATGAACTCGAGCAGGTCCGAGCCGATGGCGTAGCCGGCCACCTCGCTGAAGGCCACGACGACGACCTGCGTGCCCGTGCGGGCCAGCTCCTCGAGCGGCTCGGCGAAGTTGCGCCCGTCGCCGGAGAAGACGACCAGCCGCCGCAGCCGGTGGCTGTGCTCGCGCACCGCGATGTGGTCGAGCATCGCCTGGTCGATGTCGTCGTCGGGCTGGCTCTTGGGCCGGGCGAAGACGGCGTAGCCGAAGCCGCGCAGCGCCTCCACCCAGCGCTGCAGCGAGCCGACGACCGGCGGGATGTTGGCGAAGACGCAGGCCTCGACCTCGGGCGCGTCCGGGGCGGCCGGGTCGCCGGCGCCGTCGACGAACCAGGCGGCGATCGCGTCGAAGCGCGGGCGGGAGGCGGCGGTGGGCCGCGCGCCGATGACCGTGGACAGGGTCATGTCGATGTTCGGCGCGTCCCAGATCAGCAGGTCCAGCGCCGGCCGACCACGACCCTCGTCGTGCTGCGGCTCGGTGACGGGGGCCTCTGCGCTGGTCGTGGTCACGGGGGCAGTCTGCCCGGTGGCCGCCACCGTCGGGACCGGGGCCGGGGCCGGGGCGGGCAGGCGTGTGGCGGGCAGGGGTGCGGCGGGCGGTGCGGGCGGCGGTGGCCCGGCCGGCGCGGTGGCCCGGCGGACGGCGCGCCGTCGCCCGCTCGGGGGCACCCCGGTCAGCAGTGCGCTCCTCGTCCTCAGCGCAGCTGGCCGGCGAGCGCCATGGCGCAGGAGTCGCCGCCACCGGCCTCGACGCGGTGCGCCCAGCGCTCGACGTCCCCGGCGGCCATCGGGTGGGCCAGCAGGTAGCCCTGCGCCGAGTCGCAGCCGGCCTCGCGGACCATCCGCAGGTGCTCGGCGGTCTCCACGCCCTCGGCGACCGACCGGATGCCCAGGGTGTGCGCGAGTTCGACGATCGCCCCGAGCACCGCGCCGGTGCCCCCGGCGGCCAGCCGCTCGGCCGCGGTGATGAGCGAGCGGTCGATCTTGAGCGTCCCGATCGGCAACGCCATCAGCTGGGCCAGCGAGGACCACCCCGTGCCGAAGTCGTCGATGGCCACCCGCACGCCGAACCCGCGCAGGATGGCGAGCTGGTCCTCGGCGCGGGTCGGGTCCTCGGCCACGCAGGTCTCGGTGAGCTCGAGCATGAGCTGCTCGGGGGCCAGGCCGGACTCGTGCAGCGCCGTCCGGACGTCGCGCACCAGGGTCTCGGTGGAGAAGTGGCGGGCGCTGATGTTGACCGCCATGCGCAGCCGGAGACCCTGCCGCGCCCACTCGGCGGCCTGCCGGGTGGTCTCGCGCAGCAGCCACCGGGTGATCGGGATGAGCTGGCCGGTCTCCTCGGCCACGGAGAGGAAGGCGTCGGGCGCGAGCAGGCCGCGCTCGGGGTGCTGCCAGCGCAGCAGCGCCTCCACGCCCTCGACCTCGCCGGTGTCGAGCCGCACGACCGGCTGGTAGTGGACGACGAACTGGTCGAGGGCGCCGTCGCGCAGCCGGGTGGCGACGTCCATGCGCCACCGGGCGGCGTCGCGCAGACCCGGGGAGAACAGGTGCACGCGGTCGCGGCCGGCGGCCTTCGCCGCGTAGCTGGCGGCGTCGGCGTCGCTCAGGAGCTGGTGGGCGTGGCGCAGGCCGGGCTGGGCGACGGCGACCCCGATGCTCGCCGACACCGGGACCGACACCCCCGCCGCGACGAACGGGCGGGCGAAGGACCGCTGCAGGCGGAAGGCCAGCGACGCCGCCTCGGGGGTGTCGCAGGAGTGCGCCAGGACGACGAACTGGTCGCCGCCGAGCCGGCCGACGGCGTCGCCGGGGCGGATCTGGCCGGCCAGGCGGGCGCCCACCTGGCGGAGCAGCTCGTCGCCGACCTCGGAGCCCAGCGAGTCGTTGATGGTCTTGAAGCCGTCGATGTCGAGGAAGAGCAGGGCGGTGCGGCCGGCGTCGTCGGCCAGGGCCTCGCCGATCAGCTCGAGCAGCCGGGCCCGGTTGGGCAGTCCGGTCAGGTCGTCGTGCGTGGCCTGCCAGGTCAGGCGCTGCTGGTCGCGGACCCGCTCGGTGATGTCGGTGTGGGTGACGACGAGCCGGCCGTCCTCCTCCGCGCGGGCCGCCTGCAGCCGCCACCAGGCGGGGCCGTCGGGGAGCGCGATGGAGTAGTCGCAGGCGAAGGTGTGCGTCGGTCCCACGGACGGCACCGCGCGGAGCTCGGCGAGTCCCCCCGCGATGCGGGCGACGTCGTCGCGGGACACCCCCTGGGAGACCCGCGCGAGGTAGTCGTCGCCCACCTCGGCGACCTCCCAGCCCCCCGCGCGCACGACGTCGGCCAGCGCCAGCCAGCTGCGGTTGACGGTGCGGATCCGGCCGGCGCGGTCGATCAGCACGGTCGGTGAGGGGAGGGCGTCCAGGACGGCGGTGGTCTGCCGGAGGGCGTGCGCCTGGGCGGCCTGCGCGCGGTGCCGGGAGTCGACGTCGCGGATGAACACGACCAGGCCGGTGCTGTCCGCGGAGGCGCGGACCTCGAACCAGCGGTCCCGCGGCCGGTGCAGGTACTCGAAGACGCGCGGGCGGCCGTCCGCGAGCGCGCCACGCAGCTCTGCCTCGAACTCGGTGTCGCGGAGGTCCGGGATGCAGTCGAGCACCGTCCGCCCGAGCAACGTGTCCGCGGGCCGGCCCAGCAGCGACTCGAGGGCGGCGTTGAGCCAGGTGAAGCGCCACTCGCGGTCCAGGTGGCAGACCGCGTCCGGGACGCTGGCCAGCAGGTGCGGCGGCGGTGCGGCCGTGCCTGCGTGGTCGGATTGGTGCACGCGTGATCTCTCCCCCTGCCGCACGCCGGGACCCCTCGGGGCGGGTCTCCGGTGCCGGACCGGGACGATGGGAAGTCGGTCCGTGCGCGACGGCTACCCGAGAGTAGTGGAGCCGTCGGGTATCAGGCAGGGGCGATCGACGATCGCTCGACGATCCGCCGGACGGGGACGCCGGCGGGCAGTGTGCCGAGGACCGCTCCCCAGTCCCCGCCCAGGCGGGTGGCGCAGAAGGCATCGGCGACCTCGGGCGGCGCGAAGCGCAGGAGCAGGGAGCCCTGCAGGCACTGGGCCAGCAGGGCGGCCACGCGGCGGGCCCGCAGCGGCAGCGCCTCCCGGTCGCCGAGCTCGGCGGACAGCCGCTTCACGGCGTCGTCGAACCGGGCGTCGGCGCCGCGGGCGAGCTCGACCTCGGCCGTCACGGCGGCCAGCGACTCGCTGCTGCGGCCCAGTGCCCGGAGGACGTCGAGCGCGATGACGTTGCCCGAGCCCTCCCAGATCGAGTTGAGCGGGGCCTGCCGGTAGAGCCGGGGCATGCCGGACTCCTCGACGTAGCCGTTGCCGCCCAGGACCTCCAGCGCCTCGCCGACGACGGCCGGGGTGCGCTTGCAGACGAGGAACTTCGCGGCGGCGCCGGCCAGCCGGAGGAACGCCGACTCGCCCGCGTCGAGCGCGGCCGCGAGCCGGACGGCGAGCGCGGTGGCGGCCTCGCTCTCGACGGCGAGGTCGGCCAGCACGTTCTGCATGAGCGGCTGGTCGGCCAGCAGCGCGCCGAAGGCCGAGCGGTGGCGGGCGTGGTGGATCGCCTGGGTGAGCGCCGCGCGGACCGTGGCCGCCGAGCCGATGACGCAGTCCAGCCGCGTCGTGTTGACCATCTCGATGATCGTCGGCACGCCCCGGCCGGGCTCGCCCACCAGCCAGCCGGTGGTGCCGTCGAACTCGACCTCGCTGGAGGCGTTGGCGCGGTCGCCGAGCTTGTCCTTGAGGCGCTGCAGGCGGAAGACGTTGCGGCTGCCGTCGGGGAGCACCCGCGGGACCACGAAGCAGGACACGCCCTCGTCGAGCTGGGCGAGGACGAGGAACAGGTCGCTCATCGGGGCGCTGGTGAACCACTTGTGCCCGGTGAGCGCGTGGCTGCCGTCGGGGTTGGCGACGGCGCGGGTGGTGTTGGACCGGACGTCGGAGCCACCCTGCTTCTCGGTCATGCCCATGCCCGCGACCAGGCCGGGCTTGGCGGCGGGATCGGTGAGGCCGGGGCGGTAGCCGGTGGCGGTGAGGCCGAGCTCGTAGCGGGCGGCGAGGGCGGGCGCGGCCCGCAGCGCCGGGACGGCGGCGTAGGTCATGGTCACCGGGCAGCCGTGGCCGGCCTCGACCTGCGTCCAGCCCAGGTAGCCGACGGCGCGGCGCACGTGGGCGTGCCGGTAGCCGGCGTCGGCCGCGGCCCAGGGCGCCCCGGCGAGACCGTGCTCGAACGCGGTGGCCATGAGCTCGTGCCAGGCGGGGTGGAACTCCACCTCGTCGATCCGGTGGCCGTAGCGGTCGTGCGTGCGGAGCACCGGGCGGTTCTCGTCGGCCAGGCGGCCCCACTCGCGCGCCTGCTCGCTGCCGGCCACGGCGCCGAGGTCGGCCAGCGAGGCGAGCGTCGCCTCGTCGGCGTGCCGGACGCAGGCCTCGGCCAGCGCCGCGTCCCCGGCGATCGGGTCGTGCCCGACCAGCGGCGGGACCTGGTTGGTGACCTCGTGCGTCGCACTCACGCCGCGCACCGTACGACCCGCCGTGTCGCCGCGGTCCCACCCTCCGGCTCGCGGCCGCACGTCCGTTCCACGTGGAACGCCGGGGCGGGGACGGTCAGAAGGGGGGCGGGTCGTCGTCCGGCTCGTCCGGTGGTGGGTCGGGTGCCGGCGGTGGTGGTCGCATGCCCGGGGGCCGTGTCGTGCGGGTGATGCCCGAGGGTGTGGTCAGGGTGAGCACCCCGTCGGCGCTCATCGAGAACCGCCATCCGCGCGAAGGCATTGAGCCGGTGGTGGCTGTGGCACAGGCAGCACAGGTCGGCGCAGTCGGTGGCGCCGCCGTGGGCGTGCGGGATGACGTGGTCGGCGTCGGCCCAGCCCATCCACCGTCCGCGTTCCGCAGGTCAGGACGGGGTCAGCTGCGGTCGAGCGGACGCACGAGGCGGCCGATCGCGAGCTGGGCGAGCGGCGCGTACGCCGCGACCACGGGGAGTGGCCCGTCGATGCGCAGGCCGGTCGTGCTGCCGCCACCGGGACCGTCGGCCACCCAGTGCACGAGGTGCAGCCGCACCGGTCCTGCGGTGACCGTCCAGGCCCACTGCCGGGCCGCCTCGTCCACCGACTCGACGACGAACGGCAGTGTCACCCCGAGCGGGCCCCGCACGCGGCCTTCGACCCCGGCGGCCAGCCGCGGCACGGGCACCTGGACACCGGTGATCTGCGGCGCCCACGTGGGCCACCGCGCCGGCTCCGCGTAGCGCTCCCACGCCTCCGCGGGCGCCACCGGCCCGGTGGCGTGCAACGTCACCGCGCTCATGCGGGCGGGCCGCCGAGCAGCAGCTGGCGCAGCATGTGCAGCGCCAGGACGACGGAGCGCTCGCGCACCGCCGTCCGGGAGCCGTGCAGCCGGACCGAGCGCGTCTGTTGCCCGGACGGGCCGACCGCGCACAGGTGCACGGTGCCCACCGGCTTGTCCGGCGTCCCGCCGCCGGGGCCGGCGATGCCGGTGATCCCGACGCCGACGTCGGCACCGAACCGCTCGCGCGCCCCCTCGGCCAGCGCCAGCGCCACCTGCGGGCTCACCGCGCCGAACTCGGCCAGCATCTCCCCCGGCACCCCGACCAGGTGCTCCTTCGCCGAGTCGGCGTAGGAGGTGATCCCGCCGAGCACCCACGCCGACGACCCCGCCCGCTCGATCAGCCGCGCCACCAGCAGCCCGCCGGTGCACGACTCGGCCGTGGCGATCGTGAGGCCCTGGTCGGACAGCGCGCCGGCCACCAGGTCGTCGAGCGTCGGCCCGGTCGAGAACAGCGTCGCCGCGTACTCCTCGGCCAGCGCCGTGGCCAGCCGGTCGTAGGCGGGCTGGGCGTCGGGGGCGAACCGGGTGACGATCTCGAGCTCGCCCTCGCGCAGGCAGGTGGTGATCTCCAGGCCGCCGAGCCCGTCCTCGAGCCCCCGCAGCGTGGCGGCCAGCTGGGCCTCGAGCGTGCCCCAGAGCCGGATGGTCTCCTCCCGCAGCTCACCGGCCCCGGACAGCACCTCCCGCACCGGCCCGGCGGCCAGCGCGGCCGGCCACATGCCCTGCAGCTCCGACGGCGGCCCGGGCAGGACGACGACGACCGGCCCGGTGCGCCCGTCGGCCGGCGGGACGACGAGGCCCGGCGCGGTCCCCACCGGCTCGAGCACCGTGGCGCCCGCGGGGACCATCGCCTGCTTGCGCACCCCGGCCGCCGTCGCCTCCGGGTCCGCCCGCCAGCCGCGCCGGGACATCAGCCGCTCCACGACGACGGCGACGCGCTGCTCGAGCTCCGGGTCGACGTCGAGCGGTCGTCCCTGGACCTCACCCACGACCGCCGCGGTGAGGTCGTCCGCGGTGGGGCCCAGCCCGCCGGAGGTGACCACGAGCTCCACGCCGCTGCCGGCGAGGTACCTCAGCGCACCCCTCACGTCCTCGGGCCGGTCGCCCACGACGAGGACGGTGCCGACGTCGACGCCGGCCCGCCGCAGCTCCTCGGCCAGCCAGGGCCCGTTGCGGTCGGCGACCCGGCCGGTCAGGACCTCGGTGCCGGTGACGACGATGCCCGCGCGCGTACCCACCCGGCCGACAGTAGGTCCGGCGCGGGTCCGGGGCAGGCCGACCGGACCCGCCGCCGCACCTCCCCGACCCGGCCGGGCGCCGCGGATAGCGTGCGGGGAAGGACCGGTCCTCCCTCGCGGACCGGCTGCCCGCCGTCCCTGGAGGAGAGAGCACCCGTGACCACCTCGCCCCCGCCGGCCGCCCCGCGCACCCAGGAGATCCCCGTGACCGGGGAGGGTGCCACCGCCACGGGCGCCACCGCCGTGCACACCGAGGGGCACACCGCCGTCCCCTCGACCGCCCCGGCCACCCTCCCGCCGTCGGCCATGCCCGCGCCGGCGTACCCGGTGACCACGCCCCAGCCGGCGACGGCGGCGGACCCGGCGCACGGGCACGGGCAGCACGCGACGCCCTCCTCCGGCGGCCCCCAGCCCACCGGCCCCCTGGACTCCCTCCTCGGTGCCCCGCCCGTCCCCCCGCCGGCCGCTCCCGCCGCCCGGCCGGAGGCACCGGCGGCGCCCGGGCCCGCGAGCGCCGCGCGACCGCGTCGCGCTCGTGGCCGCGGGCCTGGCCGCGCTGGGGCTCGCGCTCCTCGAGCTCGGCCTGTCGTTGCGTTCGGGGGGCTCGGCGCTGTGGGGTGACGTGCCGGCGTGGTCGGCGTTCGCCACGCTGTGCGCGCTCCTCGGCGGGACGGCCGCCGCGGTGCGGCTGGTGCCGGCGCTGCGGCTGCGGCCGGCCGGCGCCGAGCGGATCGCGCTGGGCGGGCTCACCGGCCTGGCGGTGTTCTGGGCGCTCGTCGTCCTCCCCCGCGCCGACACCGACCGCGGGTTCGTGCTCACGATGGCGCTCGCGGCGGTCGCCGCCGCCGTCTGGCTGGTCCCCGGCCGCCGTCGCTGACGCCGGGGCGGGCCCGGCGGTTCAGCCGGCGCGCCCCCAGCCGTTGCCGCGCCCGTTGCCCCCGGCGTTGCTGTTGGCGTTCGCGTTGCCGTTGCCGTTGCCGTTGCCCGGGGTGTCGTCGACCGGCGGGGTGGCCGGCGCGGGATCCGGCACGGGAGCCGGATCCGGAGCCGGAGCCGGGGCGGGCGCGGGGGTCGTCGGGAGCGCGTCGGCCACCTCCGTGGCCTGGCCGGCCGGCGCCGAGGGCCACGCGGGCGGCCAGTAGGGCCGCGGGTCCGGTTCCGGGGACGGGCTCGTGCTCGGTGTCGACGACGGCGCGGGAACGGCCGCGGCCACCGTCAGCGTGACCGTCTCCCCCGGGTCCAGCCGCCCGACGGGGGTCGCGGCGGTGACGATCCCCGGAGCGGCGTCCGCGGTCTCCACCACCACGCGGCGCACCCGCAGGCCGGCGGCGACCAGCTGCTCCTCGACCTCGTCGGCGGACCGGCCGACGAGGCTCGAGCGGCGGACGTCGACGCCGCCGTCGGCGGAGGTCGGGCCGGCCTCCGCGGTCGTCACCGGTGTCTGACCGGGCCCGGCCACCTGCAGCACACCCACGCCGAGGGCGGCACCGACCGCGAGGGTGGCCACGCCGGCGAGCGCGCGCCCCGCCCGGCGCGGCGGGCGCGGGGGTGGAACGGCCGCGACCGCCGCGGGCAGCGGCGCGGTGACCGGCGTCGGGGCGGGCGGCAGGGCCCGGCCGGCACGGACGGTGGCCACCGCCTCGCACACCGCCGCGCCGTCGGCGAGCCGGCCGGCGGGGTCCTTGACCAGCATCCGGGAGACCAGCTCCCGCACCGGTCCCGGCAGGTCGTCCGGCAGCGGGTCGGGCTCGTCGCGGATCTGCCGCAGCGCGATCTGCACCGGGTGCTCGCCGTCGAAGGCCCGCCGCCCGGCCAGGCACTCGTAGGCGACCATCCCGAGCGCGTAGACGTCGCTGGCCGGGCCCGCCTTGCCGCCCGCCGCCTGCTCGGGCGCGAGGTAGTGGGCGGTGCCGACGACCTGGCCGGTGCGGGTCAGCGGCGCGCTGCCGGCCGACCAGGCGATGCCGAAGTCGGTGATCCGCACGATGCCGTCGTCCCCGACCAGGACGTTACCCGGCTTGACGTCGCGGTGCACCACGCCCGCGTCGTGGGCGGCGGCCAGCGCCGCGGCGGTCTGCCCCACGAGGTCGAGCACCCGGTCCGGCGGCAGGCGCCCCTCGCGGGCCAGCAGCGCCGACAGCGGCTCGCCGTCGACGAGCTCCATGACCAGGTGGGCGACCACCTCGCCGTCGTCGGTCACCGCCTCGCCGTAGTCGTGGAGCGCGGCGATGTTGCGGTGCAGGAGCCGGCCGGCCAGCCGCGCCTCGGTGCGGAAGCGGCTGCGGACGGTCTCGTCCTCGGTGTACTCGCTGCGCAGCAGCTTGACCGCGACGGGCCGGTCCAGCAGCGCGTCGCGTCCCCGCCAGACCTGGCCCATCCCGCCGGTGGCGAGCAGGCCGAGCAGCTCGTAGCGGCCGCCGACGACGCGTCGCACGGGGCTGGTGCCCATCACACCTCCTCGGACCGGGTCAGCCGGCGGTCGATCCTCCCGCAACCGGGGAGCTGCTGCTCGCCGTCGTGGGCGTCGTGGGCTCGGTCGGGGACGACGTCGTCGTGCCCGTGGGATCCGGCGACGTCGTCCTGGGCGTCGTCGTCCTGGTCGTCGTCGCCGTGGCGGAGCCGCTGGTGGCCGTGCCGCTGGTGCCGGTGCCCGGTCCCGTCGTGGCTCCCGGCCCCGTGCTGGCCCCCGTGCCCGGGTCGGCCGCGGAACTGCCCGCCGCCGTGGACGACGTCGGCGCCGCGGCCTCGGTGGTCGTCGCGGTGCTCCCCGGGGCCGGGTCCGGGGCGGGCGCGACCGGCTCGACCACCCGCCCGGGCGCGCTGTCCCCGGTCACGGCCGAGACCTCGCCGTCGGCGTCCCCTCCGGAGGAGGACGAGCCGGTGCCGCGGCCGCCGGACGGCGCCACGGCGAAGGTGACGACGACGTCGTCGCCCGGCTCGAGTTGCACGCCCTCGGGCGACACGCCGAGCACGCGGCCCGGGACGGCCGAGCCGGTCACCTGCTCGCGCCGCTCCACCCCGAGGCCGAGGGCGGACAGCTGGGTGGCGACGTCGTCGATCGGGCGGCCCACGTAGTCGCCGGCGTCGAGCACCACGCCGCCGTCGTCGTCGCGGGTCTGGGCGGCGGCGACGGGCCGGGTGCCGGGGTCGGTGAGCGCGGAGAAGACGACGGCGGCCAGCCCGGCGCCGAGGAGCAGCGCCAGCAGCGGGACCAGCACGGCCGCGACCCGGCGCCGGGGAGGCGGCGGCGGGCTGCTGCGCCGCGGCGACCGGGGGCCGGGCAGGACCGGGTCCGCCGCCTGGGTGGGCGGCCCGGCGTCGAGGACGGCGGGGACGCCCACAGCGGGCGTCGCGGACGGCACCGCAGCCGGCACCGCAGCCGGCACGGGCGACGGCTCGAGGGCCGGCAGCCGCCCCGCGCGGGCGTCCGCGATCGCCGCGACGAAGGCGGCGCCGTCGGCCATGCGGGCCGCCGGGTCCTTCGACAGCGCGCGGCGGATGAGCGTGCGGACGTCGCCGGGCAGGGTGTCCGGCAGCGGCTCGGGCTCCGACCGCAGCTGCTTGAGCGCGATGGTGACCGCGTTGTCGCCCTCGAAGGCCGGGTGGCCGCTGAGGCACTCGTAGCCGACGAGGCCGAGGGCGTAGACGTCGCTGGCGGGGGTGGCGAGGTGCCCCTCGGCCTGCTCCGGCGAGAGGTACTGCGGGGTGCCGATGACCTGGCCGGTCTGGGTGAGCGGGACGCTGCCGGCCGACCAGGCGATGCCGAAGTCGGTGATCTTCACGCTGCCGTCGGCGCGGACCAGGATGTTGCCGGGCTTGACGTCGCGGTGCACGAGCCCGGCGCGGTGTGCCTCGGCCAGCGCGGCGGCGGTCTGCTCGAGCACCGACAGCGTGGTGGCGGTGTCCAGGTGCCCCTCGCGGCGCAGCAGCGCCGACAGCGGCTCGCCCTCGACCAGCTCCATGACGAGGTAGGCCAGCGTCTCGCCGGTGTCCCCGGCCGTGTCCCGTGCCGTGGTCTCGCCGTAGTCGTAGACCGCGGCGATGTTGGGGTGGTTCAGCGCGGCGGCGTGCTGGGCCTCGGCGCGGAAGCGGGCGAGGAAGGTCGGGTCGCCCGTGTACTCGCTGCGCAGCACCTTGACGGCGACGGGTCGGTGCAGCAGCTCGTCGGTGCCGCGCCAGACCTGCCCCATGCCGCCCGAGGCGATGAGCTGGAGGAGCTCGTAGCGGTCACCGAGCATCCGGCGACCTGGTTCCACCACGGGACCGCTCCCATCACTGCCGACCCTGCTGTCGGCGCCGTCCGTCTCGGACGACCGCCCCCATCCGCAGAGGTGCCCGGGTCGTCCGAGACCACACATACTCCCAGCAGCACCACCCGTCCGGGGAGCCTCGTGCGTCACGGCTGCGCATCGACACGGCGACGCGCCGACGACACCCCGGCAACGCGCCGGGGTGTCAGCCGTCGAACAGGGCGCGGCCCCACCAGTCGCCGTCGTCGCGCACGCCCGGCGGGCACGCGAAGACGGCCGAGGAGGTGTGGCGGACGTACTCGTTCATCGCGTCCAGGCGCAGGTTGCGCTGCACCTGGACGAACCCGGTCTCCGGGTCCCGCTGGAAGGCGATGAAGAACAGCCCGGCGTCGAGCCGGCCGAGCCCGTCGGAGCCGTCGACGAAGCTGTAGCCGCGCCGCAGGATCGCCGTCCCGGAGTTGGTCGGGTGGGCCAGGAACACGTGGCTGGTCTCCGGGACGGCGAACTCGCCGTCGACCTGCTTGGTGAAGTCCACCGGGTCGAACTCCCCCCGCTGCCCGAGCGGGGCACCGCTGCCCTTGGTGCGGCCGATGGTGCGCTGCTGCTCGTCGAGCGAGGAGCTGTCCCACGGCTCGACGAGCATCCGGATCCGCCGCGTGACGAGGTAGGAGCCGCCGCGCAGCCACTCCGCCCTGCCACCCTCGTCGTCGCCGACCCAGACGAAGCGGTCGAGCGCGCTGCCGTTCTCGGCCTTGAGGTTGTCGGTGCCGTCCTTGAACCCGAAGAGGTTGCGCGGTGTGGCCTGGGCGGTGCTGGTCGACGACGTCCGGCCGAATCCCAGCTGCGACCAGCGCACGCTCACCACGCCGGCGCCGATGCGCACCAGGTTGCGGACGGCGTGGACGGCGACCTGGGGGTCGTTGGCGCAGGCCTGGATGCACAGGTCGCCGCCGCTGATCGCGGGGTCGATCTGGTCGCCCGGGAACGCGGGCAGGTCGACCAGCGGCGCGGGCCGGCGGGCGGCCAGGCCGAAGCGGTCGGCGCCGTCGGCGGTGGTGAACAGCGTGGGCCCGAACCCGACGGTGAGCGTCAGCCCCGACGCCGGCAGGCCGATCGCCTCGCCGGTGTCGTCGGGCGGCGCGTACTGCGACCCGTCGACCGCGCCGACCGGGCCGGCGTCGCGGCCGGCGGTCATCCGCCGGGCGGCCTCGGTCCAGTCCTGGAGCAGCTGGACGAGGTCGTCACGGCTGTCGGTGGTGACGTCGAGGGCGACGAAGTGCAGCCGGTCCTGGGCGGGCGTGACGATCCCGGCCTGGTGCTCGCCGTGGAAGGGCACCGCGTCGGTGGGGGACGCCCCGGCCGCCGGCGCCTCGTCCGCGGTGGCCCGGCCGATGGCACCGCCGGCCGCGCCCGCGGCGAGCACGCCGGCGGTGCCGGCGCCGAAGGCACCGAGCAGGCGGCGACGCGACAGCCCGGCCGGTTGCTGCTGGGTGGCCGGCTGCTCAGCGGTCGATCCCGTCATGGCTCCCTCGTCGTGGCTCTCTCGAGGTGGGGACGAACTCGTCCGTCCCAACGCCCCGCGGACACCGGCGCGTCCCCGGCGCCGGTGTCGCGCGGGTCACTGGTCCGCGACGACCGCCGCGACCTGGCCGACCGACTCCGACAGCGCGGTGATGCTGTCCGACAGGCCGCGCAGCTGGTCCTCGGTGAGCTGGTCGTGCAGCGTCCAGCCGCCGTCGGTGCGGTACTGCTCGAGCTCGGCCTCGGTGGCGGCGAACCGCTCGTCGATCTCGGCCACCAGGTCGGGGTCGGCCTCCTCGAGGTAGGGGCGCAGCGCCTGGACGGCGGCCTCGGAGCCCTCGAGGTTGGCGGCGAAGTCCCACAGGTCGGTGTGCGAGTAGCGGTCCTCCTCGCCGGTGATCTTGCCGGTGGCGATCTCGTCGAGGAGGGCCTTGGCGCCGTTGGCCAGCTGCAGCGGCTCCAGGGTCGTCCCGTTGGCGAGGTCGACGATCTCCCGGACGTCCGCCAGCAGCTGGTCGGCGTACGGGGCCATGCCCTCGGTGGTGCCGCCGACCCACAGCGCCTGCTCGATGCGGTGGAAGCCGGTGAAGTCCTCGCCCTCGGCCTGGTCCCCCTCGCGGCCGTCGATGCGCGGGTCGAGGTCGCCGAACACCTCCGCCACCGGCTCGATGCGCTCCCAGTAGGTGCGGGCCACCGGGAACAGCGCCTTGGCGCCCTCGACGTCCCCGGCCTCCACGGCGTCGACGAAGGCGGTGGTCTGCTCGAGCAGCGCGCCGGTCTGGCTCTGCACGTAGCGCTGGTAGTCGGTGCTCGCCTGCGCGAGGGTCTCGTCCTCCGACAGCGAGGTCGCCTCGCCGGTGATCGTGAGGTCGCTGCGGATGCCGTCGCCGACCATGCCGGGCTTGCAGGCGGTCTGGTAGGTGCCGGCCGGCAGCTCGACCAGCAGCTCCCGGGTCAGACCGGGGGCGATGTTCTCGACCTCGCCCATCACCCGGTCGCCGTCGGCGTAGACGTAGAACTCGGTGACCTGGCTGCCGGAGTTGGTCACCTGGAACTCGTGCGTGCCGGCGGGCAGCTCGCTGCTGGCGACGTCGCAGGAGTCGTCGGACGCCGCGACGGTCACCGTGTCGGCGGCCTCGCCGCCCGAGGCGCCGCCGGACCCGGCGTCCGCGCCGCCGCAGGCGGCGGTGGTCAGCGCGGCCAGGAGGCCCGCGGTGAGGAGGGGGAGGCGGCGGTCACGCACGGACATGCTCGGTGGTCTCCGGCTGCTGGGAGGGGGTCCGGGCCGGGGTGGCGCCGGGGGGCTGGGGAGCGGCCGGGGCGGACGCGGGCGTCCGGGCCGGCCAGAGGAAGGCGGCGAGGACCGGCAGCAGGTAGGCGACGTGGGCGACCGTCTCGAGCACCGTGGGCGCCGCGGTGACGTTGAAGATCCCGGCGATCGTCGCGCCGTACCAGCTGGTGGGGTCCAGGACACCGGAGACGTCGAAGGCCAGGACGTCGAGACCGGGCAGGACACCGGCCTCCTGGAAGTCGTGGACCCCGTACTTGAGGATCCCGGCCGCCACGAGGACCAGCAGGACGCCGCTGACGGTGAAGAACCGCGACAGGTCGATCCGGATGGCGCCGGCGTACAGGCCGGTGCCGATGACGACGGCGGTGAGGACGCCGGCGGTGATCGCGACCAGCGGCGTCGCCGTCGTGGTGGCGCCCTGGGCGGCGGCGTAGAAGAGCAGCGTGGTCTCCAGGCCCTCGCGGACCACGGAGAGGAAGGCGATCCCGGCGACGGCGAGCGTGCCGACGCCGATCGCGGCCTCCAGCTTCCCGGTCAGCTCGCCCTTGAGCCGGCGCGCGGTGCGCCGCATCCAGAAGACCATCCAGGTGACCAGCCCGACGGCGAGCACCGAGGTGATCGCCTCGAACAGCTCGCGCGAGCGGTAGTCGGCCAGCAGCGTGGTCTCGGTGTAGGTGAGCAGCGCGCCGAACAGCACCGAGATCGCGACGGCGGCGGCCACGCCGGCCCACAGGGGCAGCAGCTGGCGGCGCCGGCCGGACCTGACCAGGTAGGCCACGAGGATGCTGACCACCAGGGTGGCCTCGAGACCCTCACGGAGGCCGATGACGTAGCTGGCGAGGAAGGCCTGGCCCATGGCTGACCCATCTGTCGGCGGCGGGGGGACCCCCGCGTCCGGGACTGAGGGCAGGCACACCTTACTCGCCGCGGCGGGCCCGGCCAGTCCCCCGCCGAGGCAGCTCCACCGCACCCGGGCGGGTGCGTGGCAGGGTGACCGGCATGTCCGAGACGACGACGGGAACGGCCACCACGGTGACCCGCGAGGACGCCGGCGGCGTCGCGACGGTCACGCTGCAGAAGCCGGGCATCTCCCGGGCGATGCGCCGCGAGCTGCTCGAGGTGGTGCAGGGCATCGCCGAGGACGGGTCGGTGCGCGCGGTCCTGCTCACCGGCACCGGCCGCGCGTTCTGCGTGGGCCAGGACCTCGGCGAGCACGTGGAGTCGCTGCGCGGCGACGCGGCGACGTCCCTCTCGGTGGTCGAGGACGAGTACAACCCGCTGGTCCTGGCGTTGTCGGCGCTGCGGGTGCCGGTCGTCGTCGGCGTCAACGGGGCGTGCGCCGGAGCGGGCCTGGGGCTGGCGATGGCCGGTGACCTGCGGGTGGCCGCCGCCGGCGCCAAGTTCACGACGGCGTTCACCGGCATCGGCCTGTCCAGCGACTCCGCGCTCGCCGCCCGGCTCGTGCACAGCGTGGGCGTCGCCCGCGCCACCGAGCTGCTGCTGCTCCCCGACGCCTTCCCGGCCGAGACCGCGCTGCAGTGGGGCCTGGTGCACCGGGTGGTCGAGGCCGGCGAGGTGGCCGGTGAGGCGCGGGCCCTGGCCGAGCGGCTCGCGGCCGGGCCGACGGCGGCCTACCGCGCGGTCAAGACCGTGCTGGCCACCGCGCCGACCGACTCGCTGGAGGCGACGCTCGCGCTCGAGGCCCGGCTGCAGACCGAGCTCGGCCGCACCGCCGACCACGCCGAGGCGGTCGAGGCCTTCCTCGCCAAGCGCCCGCCCCGGTTCACCGGCAGGTGAGCCGACAGCGCTACAAGGGCCCCTCGGCTCCACGGAGCGCGATGCCGGGGTCGCCCGGAGTACCGACACGGTGGGGTCCGTCCGGCCACCCGGTCCGGCACCCGGGTGCGGCTGCCGCACGGTGACACGGTGGTCCCCACGCGAGTGGAGGGGGCCACGGTGGACGCAGGCACGGCCGGGACGGCCGCGGGGGAACGGCCGCTGCCGCGCCGGCCGGTCCGCCCCGGGGACGCCGCGGACCGGCCGGCCCCGGCGCGCCCCCGCTCACCAGCTCCCTCGCCCCGCCGCTCACCCCGGCGGTGCCCCCGCGCCCCCGCGCCGTCCGCGCCTCCGGCCTGCTCTGCTGGGCCGCGGCCCTCACCGCCGCCGCCGGCCTGGTCGCGATGCTGCTCGACCGTGCGGCCCTCGACGCGCGGCTGACAGCGACCGCGACCGCCGGGGACCCGGCCGCGTCGGCGGCGGAGGTCTCCGACGCGGTGGCGGCGACGATCGCCATGGTGGTCGGCGCGGTCGCGCTGGTGACCGCGCTCGTGGCGGCCGGCACCGCGCTCGCGCTGCGGCGCCGCGCGTGGGCGCGCTGGGTGCTCCTGGCGCTGCTGCTACCGACCCTGCTGGTCCTGGACCTGGCGCAGAGCACCGCGGCCGGCGACGCCGACCTCGACCGGCTCGCGCTCATCGGCGCCGCCGGGCTGTTCCTCCTCGTCCCGCTCCCGCTGTTCAGCCGCTCCGCGCGGGCCTGGTTCCGCCCCGGCTGAGGAGTCCTCGAGGGCGGCGAGCACGCCCTCGCAGGACCGGACGACGACGTCGGCGGCGTCGGCCGCCGCGCGGTCGCCGAGCGGGTCGGCCGCCACCTCCCGCCACCGCCGCAGCGCCTGCACCGCCACGGTCCGCAGCGCCCCGGCCGGCGTCCCCTCGGGCAGCCCCAGCCGGTCGGCCGGCGTGGTCCCCGCGGCGCCGAGCAGGCGCTCGGCCTCGGCCAACAGCGCCGCCGGGAGGGGGCCGCCGGGCGCCCGCGTCCGGGCCAGCAGGGCCAGTTCGGCGACGTCGTCGGAGGCCAGCCGGATCCGCTCGGCCTCCGCCCGCACGGCGTCGGCGCCGTCGACCGGGTGCGCCTCGAGCAGCTCCTCCACCAGCCGCAGCGCCGCCGCGGCCCGCACCGGCCCGCCGCGGTCGGTGAAGTGCACCGCGAGCAGCCGCTGCAGCTCGGTCAGGCCGCTGCGGCGCAGCAGCTCCCCGGCCAGCGCGTCGGCGTCGCCGATCCCGGCCCGCACCAGCGCGACCGACAGCCGGATGCCGAACAGGCCCAGCCGGTCGAGCAGCCCGGCCCGGACCTCGGCCGACAGCGGGACGGCGGACTCGGGCCGGCAGAAGCGGTCGGCGGTGAGCAGCATCGCGGTCACCGCGGCGGGGTCGGCCCCGGCGAGCGCGCGCAGGGCCACCAGGTCGCCGTGCCGCAGCGTACGGCCGGCCAGGGCCAGCTGCCCCGCCACCGGCACCACCGCTGAGCTGACCGCCCGCAGCTGCGGGTCCGCCGACATCCGGCGGGCCACCGCCGCGGCCGCCTGCAGCGCGTCGATCCGCCCGGCGCCGACCTCGTCGGCCCGGGAGAGCACGGTGATCGTCGTCGTCAGGGTGCCGGTGGCGCCGGTGGCGGCCTGGAAGGCGCTCAGGACGGCGAGGTCGTCGGGCTGCGGCTGGCGGGTCAGGTGGACGACGGCGTCGGCGCCGGCGAGGCCGGCCTCGGTGCCGAGGAAGGCGTGCGTGCGGTCGCTGGTGCCCACCGACAGCGAGCCGGTGCCCGGGGTGTCGACGAGGGTGGCGCCGAGCAGGTCCGGCGAGGGCCAGTCGACGACCAGCGCGGTGACGTCCTCCGGCGGCGTGCCGGCCAGGTCGAGCCGGAGGCCGCCGCCGGCCCGGCGCACCGGCAGGTCGCGGGTGACGCCGTCGGTGCCGTGCAGGACGACGCGGGGCACCGCGCCGTGCCGGTACTCGGTCACCACCCGGGTGCACTCCCCGGCGTCGGTCGGTGCCACCCGGGCGCCCACGAGCGCGTTGAGCAGCGTGGACTTGCCCGCCTTCACCCGGCCGACCAGCGCCACGCGCAGCGGCTCGTCCAGCCGCCGGCGCGCCGCGGCCAGCCGCGCGGCCGCCTCCGGCACGTCCGCCCAGCGGACGAGGGCGTCGTCCAGGAGGGCCCGGACGCCGTCGGGGACGGGACCGGTCACGGGGTGGGCACCGGGGCGCGGTCCAGGCGGGCGACGTCGGCGGTGAGCCGGTCGAGGCGGTCGAGGCGGGCCCGCAGCACGCGGATGCGGGCCTCGTGGTCGGCGGTGGCCTCCTTCGCCGAGCGCTGGGCCGCCTTGACCGCGTCGGCGAGGGTGCGGGCGGTCTCGTCGGTGGTGTCGGTGACCAGGTCGCGCAGCGTGCGCTGGACCGCCCGCAACCGGTCCTTGAGGTGCTTGCCCACCTGGAACACCACCTCGTCGAGGTGCCGGCGCACCACCGTGCGGGCCTCCGACTCGCGCCGCTGCCGCCGCTGCTTGGCGTCGTCGTTGTAGGCCTTGCGGCCCAGCACGACGCCGGCGGCCAGTGAGAACGGGTTGATGATCGCCAGCCCTGCCAGGCTCGTGACCAGGCCGGTCATCAGCACGCCGGTGTAGGACCCGCGCAGGCCGATCAGCGTCCGCTCGCGCAGCGTCAGCGAGCCGTCGTCCATGCCGGGGAGGTCGACGAGGGTGTCGAGCGCGTCCCCGGCGGCGCCGACCTCCAGCGCCGGGACCGAGCCGCCGCCGTCGCGGGTGACCTGCTCGACCACCTGCTCGGCCAGCCAGCGGGACCGCTGCTCGGCCCAGACGTAGCTGTCGGCCACCGCGGCGGCGATGCGCTGGTCGAGCCACGCGGTGATCTCCGGCCAGGCCGGCCCCGGGTCGCGGGCGGCGATGACCTCCTCGGCCTCGCGGACGACGACCCGCGAGCGGTCCCGCAGGTCGTGGTCGATGTCGGCCATGAGGTCGGTGACGCCGTCGCTGAGCACCTGCTGCCACCGCGAGGAGCGGCGGCGCTGCTCGTCGACGGCGGTGCGGGCCTCGTCCAGCTCGGCGAGCAGCGCCTCGCGCGAGGCCGGGTCCTCCAGGCTGCGCAGCTCCGAGCGCAGCGCCAGGGACAGGTGGCCGGTGACGGCGGTGAGGTCGTGCACGAGGGAGCGGCGGGCCAGCGACGCGGCGCGGCCGGCCACCTCGTCCTGCAGGTGGGCGACCAGCGGGCCCAGGCCGGACTCCTCGTGCAGCTCGCGGTCGCGGGCCTGCACGGCGAGCAGCGCCAGCGTCGAGGAGACGGCGAACAGCGGCGCGTCCAGCCCGCGGGCGGCCAGGTGGCCGCGGTCGAGGTCGGCGATGCGCCGCCAGTCGGGACAGGCGTCGGTCTTGGTCAGGACGCAGACGACCGTCGGGCACAGCGCGGTGGCCTGCTCGAGCAGCGCCATCTCCGGCGCGGTGAACTCCTGGCTGGCGTCGGAGACGAAGACGACGGCGTCGGCGGTGGGCAGCAGGTCCAGCGTGCTCAGCGCGTGCGCGACGCCGAGGCCGCCGACGCCGGCGGTGTCGACCAGCTCCAGCCCGCCCGCGAGCAGCCGCCGCGGCAGCTCCACCTCCGCCTGGACGATCCGCTCGGCGCCGGGCCCGGTGACGCGGGCGGCGACCGTCTCCACCGGCACGGGCACCCGCTCGGTGGCGACCTCGGCACCCGGCTCCCCGGACGTCGGGCCCACCGCCCGCACGAGCGTGGCCCGCGGCGCGTCCCCGTTGCGCACGACCGTGGGCACGAGGGTGGCGACGTCGTCGGCGACCGGGCAGACCGGCACCCCGGTCAGGGCGTTGACCAGGGAGCTCTTGCCCTGCTTGGGCTCCCCCAGGACCAGGACCCGCACGCCCGGGGCGGCGTGCCGGCCGCGCGCCTGGGTGAGCCGGCGGTGCAGGTCGGGGCGCTCGCACTCGTCGGCGAGCGCCAGCGCCCGGTCGGCGAGCTGTTCCGGTGTGACCACGGCCACCTCCTCTCCGGGCCCGGTCTACCACCCGGGGCCCGGTCGCGGACAGGGAGCAGCCCGGCCCCGGGGCACTGGGCACCGGGGCCGGGCGCGGGTGGGAGGGATCAGTAGGCGGCGTGGTCGGGCTCGACGATGACCACCGGCGAGTCGTCGACCAGGTCGTCGTCGGACAGGTCGTTGTGGTTCAGGGAGTCGTCGATCCCGTCGTCGTCGGACAGGTCGTTGTTGTTCCCGGAGTCGTCCACGTCGACCAGGTCGTCGTCGGACAGGTCGTTGTTGTTGAGGGAGTCGTCGATCCCGTCGTTGTCCTGGGACAGGTCGTTGTCGTTGAGGGAGTCGTCGATCCCGTCGTTGTCCTGGGACAGGTCGTTGTCGTTCAGGGAGTCGTTGACCGAGTGGTCGTTGCCGACGTTGTCCAGGTCGACCGACGTGTTGCCGTCGTCCCCGTCGTTCGAGTCGCCGACCTGGCCGCCGTTGTTGGCGGTGGTGTTCGTGCCGCCCTCGTTCTCGCTGCCGACCTGGTCACCACCCACGACGCTGCCGTCGCCGGTCTCGACGCCCGCGGAGCCCTCGATGATCGGGCTGTCGTCCCCGAGGGTGACGTCGTTGCCGTTGAAGGACCCGTTGACGGAGTTGTCCACGTGCACCGAGTTGTCGGACTCGTCGGTCGTGGAGTTGTCCGAGTTGTCCGTCGTGTTGCCGTGGCCGACGGAGTTGCCGTCGCCGGAGACCTCGTAGCTGTTGCCCGAGTCGGTGACGGTGACGTCGTCGTCGCTGTTGTCGATCTCGACGCCCTTGACGTCGCCGCCGGCCGCGACGCCGTCGTCGGAGACGATGTTGTCGTCGCCGAAGATGGCCTGCGCGTCGCCGCTGACCCAGATGCTGTGCGACGCGTCGATCTCCACGTCGACGTCGGTGTAGGTCACCGAGATGTTCTGCAGGTGGGTCATGACCACCGTCTCGCTGCCGCCGGCCGGGGCGGGGGCGTGGCCGCCACCATGACCGCCACCATGACCGCCGCCGTGACCGCCACCGTGACCGCCGCCGTGGTCGTCGTCGGTGTCGCAGCCCGGACCGTCGTGGTCGGGGGCCGGCGCGGGGCCGTGGTCGTCGTCGTCGTCGCAGTGGGCGGGCGCGGGGGCGGGGCGTGGCCGGGCGCCTCGTCGTCGTCGCAGTCGCCGTGCCGGCCGTGACCGCCGCCGTGGCCGCCGCCGTGGTCGTCGTCCTTGCCACCGCCGTGGTGGCCACCGCCCCCGTGGCCGCCGCCGTACCCACCGCCACCGTGGCCGCCGTGCTCGCCGCCGTGCCCACCGCCGTGGCCACCGCCCCAGCTGACCGGCGCGTACCCGGCCACCATCGGCATGAGGTCGTCGACCTCGGCCGGCGTGGCGTCCACACCCGCGGCGGCCAGCGCGCCGGCCGGGTCGGCCGCGTAGGCCTCGGCGGCCTCGGGGTCGCGGAACAGGTCGAGGATGAAGTCGAGCAGCGAACTCGCGAGGTTCGTCATGGCTGGTCCTCCGTGTCGGGAAGCCGTCCGCCGTCGGCCGGCTGGCGAGGGCAGTCCAACCGCCCCCTCCACGACCGGGCATCGGGTGTCCGCCCCCTGCCGCGGTACCGCGTTGGGGGGTGTCCGCTGACTCCCCGTTAGGGGGCCCCGGGGTGTCGCCCCCCACTTGCCGCCGGGGAGGAAGTGACAGGGGGGAGGAACGGGACAGCCGTTACGTGTTCGACATACGGTCCGGCCACGTACCGGCTCAGGGAGTGGGCCGGCGACGGTGCGACGGGGGGTACCTGTGCGCGACGGCGAGTACGGGCTGGGCATCGACATCGGCGACGGGACGGTCGCCGCTGCGGTCTGCCGCGGGGGGACCGGGGAGGCCCGGCCGCTCCCCCTGGGGGACGCCGGCCCGGGTCCCGCCGCGCTCGCGCTCACCGACGACGGCGTCCGGCTGGGCGCGCCCGCCGACGGGGGGTCGGTCCGCGTCCTGGCGCGGGTCGGCGCCGCGACGCCGCTGTACCTGGGGCGCCGTCCCGTCCCCGCCGCCGCGGTGCTGGCCGGGGTGGTGCGGCAGGTGCGGGCCGCGGCGCAGGCGCAGGAGGGCCGGCCGGACGCCTGGACGGTCGTGACCGTGCCGCCGTCCTGGTCCGGTCACCGCCGGGGCGCCCTGGCCACCGCGCTGCAGGAGGCCGGCACGCCGCGGTTCACCCTCGTCTCGGCCGCCGTCGCCGCCGTCGCCGCGCACACCACCGCCGGGGAGCTCCCGGACCGGCCGACCGTCGCCGTGTACGACCTGGGCGCGGCCACCCTCGACGTCGCCGTCGTCGGCCCTGACCCCGCCGACACCGACGCCGCGCTGCCGGTGCACCTGGCGACCCCGCCCGCGCCCCTCCCCTGGGGTGGCCGGGACGTCGACGACCTGCTCGTCGGCCACGTCCGGGGGTGCCTGACCGGCGCCCTGGACGGGCCGGCCGCCACCGCGCTGCGGCGCTCCTGCGTGGGGGCCAAGGAGGTCCTCGCGGTCGAGACCGCTGCCCGGGTGACGGCCGGGGCCGAGACGGTGCGGATCACCCGCGAGGAGCTCGACGAGCTGGTCACCGGACCCGTCGAGGAGTCGGCCGCCCGGCTCGGCGCCGCCGTCGAGGCGGCCGGCCTGGACGCCGGTGACCTGGACGCGGTGGTCCTCACCGGCGGCGGGTCCCGCATGCCGCTGGTCGCCGAGGTGCTCTCCGGAGAGCTCGGCCGGCCGCTGGTCCTCGGCGCCGACCCGGCGCTCACGGTCGCCCTGGGCGCGGCCGGTCTCGCCGCCGAGGCACTCGCCGCCGAGGCACTCGCCGCCGAGGCACTCGCCGCCGAGGCACTGGCCGCCGGGGACCCCGCCCCGGACACGATCGCCACGGCGGCACCCCCCGTCGAGGCACCGGCTCCCGTGCTCCTCGCCGTCGACGACGCGGCGCCCCGCGCCGACCGGCGCGGGGCGCCCACCGCCCCGCCGCGGGGACCTGCCGGCGCCCGGCGCCCCGCGGGGAGCCCGGCCGAACCGGCCCGGCCCCGCCGCACCGAGCGCACCGTGGTCGTCGGTGTCCTGCTGGCGCTGCTGCTCGTGCTGCCGCCGGCCCTGGCCGGCGTGCTCGGCGCCGGGGACACCTCGGCGCCCGACCAGGGGAGCGGCCCCGTCGCCCAGGCGGAGGCCGCGGAGGACGCCGGCACCCTCCCCAGCGGGGCGTCCCCCGCGGCCGCCGGCGCGGTGCTCGGGGACGGCAGCGGGACACCGGCTCCCCGGCCGCGCTCCGCCGCCGGCGGGACGGCGGGCGACGACCCGGCCGCGGCACCGGGCGCTCCCGGTGCGGTCCCGGCCGCGGCGACGGGGTCCGCGCCCGGCTCCGCCACGGGCAGCGCGGCCGGCGCGACGACCGGCAGCCCGGCCGGCAGCGCGGCCGGCACCACGACCGGGGCGGCGACGGGTGCGGCGAGCCCGACGGCCGCCGGTGGCACGGCCTCCGCCGCGGCCGCCTCCTCGCCGGACACCGCGACGGCGCAGGGCGCACAGCCGCCGGCGACGGGCACGACCGCCCCGGGGACGACGGCGCCCGTCACCGGGACCGGCACTCCTCCGGGGACCACCGCCGGCACCACGACGCCGACCACGACGGCCCCGCCCCCGGACACCACCCCGCCGGCGGAGACCCCGACCCGCCGGAGGAGCCGGCGCCGCCCACCGGGACGACGCCGCCGGAGCCGGACCCCGAGCCGGTCCCCGACCCCCCGCCGGCCGACGAGACCCCCGCCGGCGACACCACCGCCGGGGACGCCGGGACGACCGACCCAGGGACGACCGACACGGGGACGACCGGCGCCGCCACCCCGGAGGCCCCGTGAGCACCGGCGTGCACTCCGCCGCCGCGGCCGCCCGTGTCCCCGGCCCGCGTCCGCCCGGCCCGGCTCCGGTCGGCGGCACCGGGCCGGCCGAGGCCGTCCTCCGGGCCGCCGGGGCACGCGCCGTCGTCGTCACCGGGCCGGCCGGGAGCGGCAAGACCCACCTGCTGGACGACCTGGCCGCGGTCCACCGGCGCGCCGGCCTGACGGTCGTCGACGGGCGCACGACCGACCCGGACGCCGTGACCGGCGGGTTCGTCCTCGTCGTGGACGACGCCCACCGGATGTCCGGGGAGGTCGCCGACCGCGTGCGGCGCGCCCTCGCGCAGCCGGCCGGCCGCGTCGTCGTCGCCTCACGGCCCTGGCCCCGCCCCGCCGAGCTGACCGCGCTCCTGGCCGACGTCGCCGAGGCGGCTCCCGGACACCGGCAGTCCGTGGTCCTCGGGCACGCCGACCGCGCCGCGGTCGACGGCTGGACGCGCGCCCGCCTGGGCCCAGCCGCGACGCCCGCGCTCAGCGACGCCGTCCTCGCCCGGACCGGCGGGGTGCCCGCCCTGGTGCACTGCCTGCTGCGCTCGCTGGCCCGGCGCGGGGGACGGCCGGGGGCGGTGGACCCGAGCCGGACCCCCGAGGAGGTCTCGGCGCTGCTGCACGCCGACCTCGACGCGCTCGACGAGCGGACCCGCGCGCTGCTGCACGCCGTCGCGGCCGGTGCGCCGCTGGACGACGACGTC
Source organism: Geodermatophilus normandii (assembly GCF_003182485.1). Classification (NCBI taxonomy): domain Bacteria; kingdom Bacillati; phylum Actinomycetota; class Actinomycetes; order Geodermatophilales; family Geodermatophilaceae; genus Geodermatophilus; species Geodermatophilus normandii. The sequence continues at coordinate 1,266,339 of NZ_QGTX01000001.1, forward strand.
CTCGGCGGGCTGCTGGACGTGCCGGAGGCCCGGGTGGCCGAGCTCATCGCCGCGGGCCGGGCCACCGGCTGGCTCCTCCCCGACGGACGGGTGGTGCCGCTGGCGCAGGAGGTGCTGCTGGCCGCCACCCCCGCCGACGTCACCCGGCGCACCCGGCGGGCGCTGCTCGGCCTGCTGGTCGAGCGCGGCGAGGAGCCGGTCGGGCTGGCGCTGGGCCTGGCCGCGGAGCGGGTGCGCGACCCGCGGGCCGCGGCCCTGCTCGAGCGGCACGCCGACGCCGCGCTCACCGCCGACCCCGCCCTGGCCGGGCAGCTGCTGGGGGCGGCCGCGGACAGCGGGGCCCCGGTCGCCGGGCTGGCCGCGCGCCGCGCGCAGGCCGCCGCCCTGACCGGAGACCTCGACGGTGCGGTGCGGTGGGCCGACGCCGCCCTCGCCGACCCCGGGGCCGCGGACCGCCCGCGCGCCGCCGGCGTGGTCGCGGCGGTGCTGGCGCGACGCGGGCTGATGGGTCGCGCCGCGGAGCTCTACCGGCTGGCCGGCGCCGAGCACGCGGGGTCGGCCGCCCTGGCGCTGCTGGCCACCGGGGACCGGGAGGCGGCGGCCCGGGTGGTCGCCGAGGCGCGGAGCGGAGCCGCCGCGGTGCCGACGATGGTGTCGGTCAGCGAGCAGCTGATGGCCGAGGGCATCACCGACTCGCTGCGCTCGGGCACGGACGCCGGGGACGCCGTGGCGGCGGCGCTGTCCACGCTGACCCGCGCCGCGGCGCTGCTGGAGCCGGTGGGCCGGACCGCGCTGCTGGTGGACACCCCGTCGGCGCTGGCCGCCCTCGTGGCGCTGCACTGCGGCGAGCTCACCGTGGCCGAGTCCGTGCTGCAGCGGGCGGTCGACACCGACCTCGGCGGGCGCCCGGCCCGGCCCCGGCACCGGCTGCTGCTGGCCTGGATCGCCATGCTGGCCGGCCGGATGGGCCGGGCCCGCGAGCTCATGGCCGAGGCCCAGGACGACGGCCCCCTCGAGCCGCGCGACGAGGTCTTCCTGCAGGCCCTCGAGGTCGGCCTCGCCCGCCGCAGCAGCGACGTCCCGGGGCTGGTGCGGGCGTGGGTGCGGGCCCGCGAGGCCGTCGTCCGCCATCCGGTGGACCTGTTCACGCTGCTGCCGCTCGGGGAGCTGGTGGTGGCCGCGGCGCGGCTGCGCGACGGCGACCGGCTGCGCTGCCACGTCGCGGAGGCGCAGGCGCTGCTGCACCGGCTCGGCGACCCGGAGCTGTGGGCGGCGCCGCTGCACTGGAGCGGGGCGCAGGCGGCGATCATCACCGACGACCCGGCCGGTCTGCGGCCGCACGCCGCGGCGCTGGTGGCCGCGGCCCGGACCAGCCCGCACGCCGCGACGCTGGCCGAGGCCGGGCGGACCTGGCTGCACGTCCTGACCGACGAGATCGACCCGGCCGTGGTGGTCGCCGCGGCGGAGGCGCTCGGGACGGCGGGGCTGGGGTGGGACGGCTCCCGGCTGGCGGGCCAGGCCGCGGCGCGGGTCACCGACCCGCGGGTGCGCTCGACGCTGCTGGCCTGCGCGCGGGCGCTGGTCGACCCCGCGGAGGGCGAGACGACGGGCCAGGCGACGGCTCAGGCGACGGGCCAGACGACGGGCCAGGCGACGGGCCAGGCGACGGCCCAGGCCGGGGAGGACTCGGCGCCGGCGGCGCCGGTGCTGTCGGGCACGCTCAGCGACCGGGAGCGGCAGGTGGCCCGGCTGGTGGTGGAGGGACGGACCTACCGGGAGATCGGCGGCCGGCTCTACATCTCGGCGAAGACGGTGGAGCACCACGTCTCGCGGATGCGCCAGCGCCTGGGCGCCGGCACGCGCTCGGACCTGCTGGCGCGGCTGCGCGCGGAGCTCGCCGAGGGCGCCTAGGACCTCGTCAGCGCGAGCCGCCGGCGAGGACGACGCAGGGGACGCAGACGTCGCGGGCCGAGGTCGGCCACTCCTCGCCGAGGGTGACGCGGGCCAGGGTGCCGCAGAGGGTGAGCTCGCAGGCGCCGTCGACCTCGGCGGCCGGCCGGTGCAGCTCGACGGCGTGCCACAGGGCGGCGGTCGGGCCGTGGGCGCGGCTCCGGGCGGCGGCGTACGTGGTGGCGGCGAACGCGGTGGGGGCGGCAGCGCCGGTGGGGGCGGGAGCGCCGGTGGGGGCCATGGCTGGGAGGTCGGCAGGCGCCCGGCGCCGCGTCAGCCGGGCGGCGCACCGCTCACCCGTCCGGGTGAGGCGGCGGACGGGCGGAGGCGGCGGCAGGATGCGGTCATGGAGCTGACGAAGCACGGGCACGCCTGCGTCGTGATCAGCGACGGGGACCGGCGGCTGGTCATCGACCCGGGCGCCTTCACCGATCCCGCGGCCCTCGACGGGGCGTCGGCGGTCCTGGTCACGCACGAGCACGTCGACCACGTCGTGCCCGACCGGCTGCGCGCGGCGATGGACGCCGACCCGGCGCTCGAGGTGTGGACGAACCGGTCCGTCGCCGAGCAGCTCGGGGGTGCGGACGGGCGGGTGCACGCGGTGGGCGACGGCGACGCGCTGACCGTCGCCGGCTTCGACGTCCAGGTGCACGGCGAGTGGCACGCGGTGGTCCACCCGGAGCTGCCGCGGGTGCACAACGTCGGCTTCCTGGTGGGTGGCCTGGTGTTCCACCCCGGGGACGCGTTCACGGTGCCGGGGACCCCGGTGCCCACGCTGCTGCTGCCGCTGCACGCGCCGTGGTGCAAGGCGTCGGAGGTGATCGACTACGTGCGGGCGGTCGACGCCGACCAGGCCTGGGCCCTGCACGACGGGCTGCTCAACGACACCGGACTGGGGCTGATGAGCGGGTTGCTCGGCGAGCGCGGCCCGGGGACGCCCACCCCCTACGGCCGCCTGGCCCCGGGGGAGTCGGTCGAGCTCTGATCCGTCGGGACCAACGGCCGGCCGACTCCCCCGCGGGCGTCAGCGGACGGCGCGGTGGTTGCGGCCGGCGATGCTCTCGGCGACGCCGATGAGCAGGACGGCGGCGACCACGGCGAGGACGAAGCCCAGGACGTTGAGCTCCCAGATGTCGCCGGTGCCGAAGAACTGGGCGATGAGCCCGCCGATGAGCGAGCCGACCAGTCCGAGGGCCAGGGTGGCGAGGATGCCGAGGCGCTGCCTGCCCGGGACGATCAGCCGGGCGAGGGCACCGATGACGAGGCCGGCAACGAGGAAACCGATCACTTCGAGTCCTCCACGAGGGGGATGGGGCACTCGGCCGGTCGCCGGGCGCTGCTGCCGGCTCCCCTACCCGTCCCCGCCCTGCCGACGCCTCCACCCCCCGGACGAGGGACGGAGATCACCCTGCGGCGACCTGCTCGACGTGCGCCGGGAGCTTGTCCAGCTCGCCGTCGACCGTGCGCTGGACCAGCTGCTGCATCGCCCGGCGGGCCAGCCGGTCGGCCAGCCGCGGCCGCCGCGGCGCGTGGGTGAGCGTGATGGTGACGCGGGTGGCGCCGTCGCCCGCGTCGGCGAGCTCGATCCGCGTCGTCCACGTCTCGGGGGTCAGCTCCAGCCTCGTGGCGACCAGCCGCTCGGGCTCCCACTCGACGATCTCGCCGCGGGGGGCGCCGTCCCGCGGGCTCTCGTCGCCGGCCAGCCGGCCGGGGACGCAGACGAACCGGGCGCCGGTGCCGGACCGCTCCCCCTCGACGACGTAGGAGACGTCGCACACCGCGCAGTAGGGCTCCAGCACGGCCAGCGCCCGCCACACCCGGCTGCGCGGGGCGGCCACCTCCCGGGTCCCGCTGGCCGTCGTCACTCCTCGACCGTAACCGCCGCGGGCGACCCGGCCGGACCGGGTGCGAGATCGGCCAGGACGCCCCGGGCGACGGCGTAGCGCTCCTCCCCCACCCGGCGCGCCCAGTCCCGCTCGACGGCGTCGAGCCGCCCGCGCACCGCCTCGTCGGCCTCCCGGCCCCGGTCGGTGAGCCGGACCAGCCGGGCCCGCCCGTCGGAGGCGTCGGGCAGCACCTCGACGTAACCGCCGTCCTCCAGCGGGGCCAGAGCCTGGGCCAGCGCCTGCTTGGTGAGGCCGCTGTGCGCGGCCAGGCGGCTGAGCCGCTCCCCGTCGGGCGGCAGCATCACGAGCAGCCGGTAGTGCCGCATCCGCAGGCCCGGGAACCGCGCGTCGCTCAGGGCGTACAGGTCGTCGCGGATCCAGGTCATGGCCTGCTCGAGCAGGGCGGTGACCGGTACCGGCCGGTCTCCGTTGACGGGATCGGACACGCTGCTCCACGCTCCCCAGGTAGACAAGCGGCTTGACCATCCTCCCACGGAGTCCGCGATGCCGACCTCGCCCCGGCGGGCGCCGTCCCGTCCCCTCCGCCCCTCCCGGCGGCCCCGGTGACCCCGCTCCCGGGCGGGACCCCCGCCGAGGAGCTGCTGCCCGCCCTCCGCCGCTGGACCGGCCGGCCCGGGCTGACCGTCGACGACGTCACCGCCACGCCGATCCGCCACCGCGTCTCCGCGCCCACCACCCGGGCGCTGACCCGCGTGACGGTCCGCGCCCGGGACGCCGACGGGCCGGTGACGCTGTCCCTGGTGACCAAGGAGCTGCAGCGGGCGATCGAGGGCCTCCCGCCGGAGATCCCGCCGCCGCTCCGGGCCTACATCGACTCGCAGATCCCCTGGCGCACCGAGGCCGACGTCTACACGTCGGGCACGGCGGCATCCCTGCCGCCGGGCCTGCGGATGCCGGCTCTCGTCCACGCCCAGGAGGGTCCGGGCGAGCGGGTCACGCTGTGGCTGGAGGACGTCGGGACCACCGACCGGCCGTGGACCGCCGACGACGTCCGCCGTGCGGCCACCGCCCTGGGCCGCGCGGCGGTCCGGCGCCGGGACGAGCCGCGGATCGTGGTGCCCTGCGACTCGTTCCTCGGCAACTACGTGGCCAACCGGCTGGGCCGCTACGCGCTGCCGCTGCTGGCCGCGGACGACACGTGGACGCACCCGGCGATGCGCCTGCCCGAGGTGGCCGCCCTGCGCGCCGACCTGGCGGCGCTGGCCGGCCGCGTGCCCGAACTGGTCGACGAGCTCGGCTGCGTGCCCGAGCTGCCCGCGCACGGGGACGCCACCCCGGCCAACCTGCTGCGCCCCCCGGCCGAGCCGGGCACGTTCGTGGCACTCGACTGGGGCACCGCGACCCCGGCGCCGGCCGGGTTCGACGTCGTCCCGCTCGTCTTCGGCCGGGCGGAGGCCGGGACCGCGCCGCCCGACGAGGTGCCCGGGCTGCTCGAGGTCGCCGTCGCCGCCTGCGCGGAGGGGCTGGCCGCCGAGGGGCTCGCGGTGCCCGCCGACCGGCTGTACCGGGCCGCGGTCGCCGCGGCGCTCGTCCGGTACCCGTGCACCAGCCTGCCCCTGGACCACCTGGGCGCGCCGGTCACCGACGAGCTGCTCGCCCACGCCGCCGAGCGGGCCGGCTTCGTGCGGATGGTGCTCGACCTGCAGCGCCGGCCGGCACCGCTCAGCGGCCGGTGACCGAGACCTCGAACTCGACCTGGCTGACGTCGGGCCGCAGGCGGGAGAAGCTGTGCACCAGCGGGTGCCCGCCGCTGTCGCGCACGGTGGTGCGGACGACGAGCAGCGGGGACCCGGCGGCGATCCGCAGCAGGTCGGCCTCGTCCGGGCCGGCGGTGCCGACGTCGACGACGATGCGGGCGTGCGCGAGGTCGGCGCCGTACTCGCGCCGGAGGAAGTCGTACAGCGAACCCTCGCTGAAGTCCTCCTCGGCGGCCCGCGGGTAGAGCTCGGCGGGCAGGAAGCTGTGCGCGACGTGGTTGGGCGCGCCGTCGACGCTGCGCAGCCGCTCGAGCTCGACGACGTCCTCGGCGACGTCGAGGGCGAGCTCGGTGGCGACCGTCGCGGGCGCGGGGACCACCCGCTGCTGGAGCACCGTGGTGCCCACCTGCGCGCCCTGCTCGGCCATCACCGAGCTCCAGCCGGCGATGCGGTGGACGAAGCTCTCGCGGTACTCGTGCCGGATCGCCGGCCGCGTGACGTAGGTGCCCCGGCCCTGCTCGCGCACGAGGTGGCCGTCGGCGACCAGGCCGTCGACGGCGCGCCGCAGGGTGATCCGGCTGACGCCGTACTCGGCGCACAGCGTGGGCTCCGGGGGCAGCAGTGCCCCCTCGGGCATCGCGGCGACCCGGCGCCGCAGGTGCTCGCGGACCGAGAGGTACTTCGGTCCCGCCGTCGCTGCCGTCACGGCCGCCAGCCTAGGTGGAGGCAGACGTCTGCGGACGTCATGTCGTATGAGACGTCTCTCGCGTTCACCCTCCCGGTGCCCGGAGTTCCACCACGGTGACCTCGGGCCGGGCGCCGATCCGCATCGGCGGGCCCCAGTAGCCGGCACCGGAGGTGACGTAGAGCTGCGTGTCGCCGTGGCGCGACAGCCCCTCGACGGCGGGCTGGTCGAGCCGGATGGCGTAGTCGAAGGGCCACAGCTGCCCGCCGTGCGTGTGCCCGGACAGCTGCAGGTCCACCCCGGCGGCCCGCGCCTGCTCGACCTGCACCGGCTGGTGGGCCATGAGCACCACCGGGACGCCGTCGTCGCGGCCGTCGAGGGCGGCGTCGACGCTCGCCCCGTGGCCGGGCACGCCCGAGGACGCCGCGGTGCGGTCGTCGATCCCGGCCAGGTCGACCGACGCGCCGCCGCGGGTGATCGCGACCCGCTCGTTGCGCAGCACGTCGACGCCGAGGGTGGACAGGTGCCGCAGCCACGCGGTGGTGTCGACGAAGTACTCGTGGTTGCCGGTGACGAAGTAGACGCCCTGCCCGCTGACCAGGTCCGCCAGCGGGGCGACCTCCTCCCGCAGCTCGTCGACCTCGCCGTCGACCAGGTCCCCGACGATCGCGACGACGTCGGGGCGCTGGGCGTTCACCGTCTCGACCAGCCGCTCGAAGCGCCGCCCGCCGTAGGTGGCCGAGAGGTGGCCGTCGGAGAAGGTGACGATCCGCAGCCCGTCGAGCGCCGGGTCCAGCCGGGGCAGCGTGATCGGCACCCGCCGCACGACGGGCGCGGAGTTGGCCAGGTAGACGCCGGTGCCGGCGGTGCCCAGCGCGACCGCGCCGGCGGTGACGGCCAGCGATCGGGCGAGGAACAGCCGCCGCGACGGGTCGGGAGGAGCGGGCAGGGGATCCGCGGCCGGCCCGGTCGCGGCCGGTCCGGCCGCCGCGGGCTGGGCGGGGACCCGGGCGCGGGTCGACCGGCGCAGCAGCAGCCGTACCGGCTCGAGGACGAGCAGTGCCAGGAAGGCGTAGAAGGCGATGCCGAGCCAGGTGAAGCCGACCCAGGCCAGCGGCTCCTGGGCCGACAGGGACACGTTGCGGCGCAGCAGCACCGCCGCGGCGGGCAGCAGGCCCAGGACGACGGTGAGCCAGGTGAGCAGCCGCCGCGTCCGTCCCGGCCGGGTGGTGCCGCGGACCAGGCGCCACCAGAGGTAGCCGTGCAGCACCAGGAGGGCGAGCAGGACGACCGTCCCGAACCCCAGCAGAGCGATCAGGGACAGGACGGGCCTCGTTCCGGTTCGGGAGGACAGGGAGTGGGGGCGGTGGACGCCCCCGGCCAGGGGAGACGACCGGCCGGGCCCGGACGTTCCCGCCCCGGCTCGGGGTCGCGCGTCAGGCCCGGACGGCCTTCACCGCGGCCCGCAGCGTCGGCTCCGTCGCCCAGAACCGCTGGTCGGCGTGCTCGGCGCGCAGCTCCTCCAGCGCGTGCAGCCGGCCGTAGGTGAAGGTGTCCTCGCCGGCCCCCACGGCGGCCGCGGCCAGCCGCAGGCACCACTGCCGGGCGACGACGGTGTCCTGCGCCTCGCCGAGCACGTCCTGCACCTCCTTCATGCAGGCCACGAGCGCCTCGGCCGGCGCACCGAGCAGCGGCGCGGCGACCTCGGCGGTGTAGCGGACCCGCTTGGCCGCCTTCCGCACCTCGTGCAGCGCGTGCTCGGACTCCTCCTCGTGGGCGCCCGGGTCGTCGGCCTCGCGGGCCCGGGCCTCGTCGATGCGCGCCCGCAGCCGTTTGCCGGTGCGCTTGACGGCGTCGGCGAGGACGGTGCGCCCGGGCTCGCCGGCGGCCTCGGCCAGCGGCGGGTCGGCGAGCAGGGCGTCCAGCGTGTCGAGCAGCGCCAGGTGGCGCCGGTCCGACAGCGCCCGCACCGCCGCCCTGCGTCCCCGCTCGACGTCGGCGACCTCGGTCTGCTGCAGCCGCGCGGCGACCGGGCCGCGCACCAGGACGACCGGCTGGGCGGCCACGACGGCCTTCAGGTGCTCGAGCGCCACCTCCCCGTCGCGGGCGCCGGAGAGCTCGGCGCCGATCCACTGCAGCTCGTCGCGGACCGGGTCGGTGGCGGTGCGGTCGAGCACCGACCGGAAGGCGGCGAGGATGCTGCGCAGCCGGCGGCAGGCCACGCGCAGGTCGTGCACGCCCTCGGGGTCGCCGGTGCGGACGCCGATGTCGGCGGTCTGCAGCGCCTGGACCTGGGCGCGGAGGGCGCCGAGCACGACCTCGGCAGCCGTCGGCCCCCCGACGGCACGCTTCCTGCCCTTCTTCCCCTTCCTGCCGCTCTCCGGGGCCGGGGCGGCCGGGCGGGCGGGCGGGGCGGGGGTCAGCGCCGCGAGCCGGTCGGCGAGCACCCGGGCCAGCTTGGACGGGAGGTCGGAGGGCCGGATGCCGGCCGTGCCGAGGGCCGCGGTGACGCCGTCGAGCAGCGCCGTGTCGCCCTCGACGAGCTCCACCTCGATCTCGCGCCAGGTCATGACGGTCGCCGGGGTCTCGGGGTCGGGCGCCAGCGCCGTGCCGGTCACCGTGTCGACGGCGACCTCGGCGAGCACCGTGCCGCCGTCACCGAGAAGGTGCGTGACCTGCCGCGTCGTCTGCAGGACGGCCACCGGCGCCGGCCGGGCGCCGCGCAGCACGGCGGTCACCGGCTCGGTGACCGCGCGCGGCACCAGCGTGCGCCGGGTGCCCAGCGGGGCGTGCAGCTCCCGGCGGGAGCCCGCCACGGCGGTCGGCAGCTTGAGGTGCCAGCCGGCGTCGGTGCCGCCGGTGCGCCGGCGCAGGGTGATCCGGGCACGGGCCAGCCGCAGGTCCGGGGTGTCGAAGTAGGTGGCGTCGAGCTCGTGGGTCTCCGGGTCCCCTGCCGAGACCACGCCGTCGACCACCGTCAGGTCGGGCAGGACGACGTCCGGTCCCGCCTCGAACTTGCGCTCGACCTCGAGCTGTCCGCTGCCCACGTCGTCCTCCTCGTCGTGATCGTCAGGAACGACCGTAGGCGTGCGCGGGGTGTCGCGGCACTCCGGACAGGGCACTCCCCCGCGGAAGACGCCAGACCGTGGCGTCGACGGAGGAGGCGAGCAGCGTGTTGAGCGAGCGAGACCTGTCCGCGGCGATCGGGAGCACGGTCCAGGGGCCCGACGGCGAGAAGATCGGCACCGTCGAGAGCTTCTTCGTCGACGACCGCACCGGCGCTCCCACCTGGGTCGCCGTGAGCACCGGGCTGTTCGGCACCAAGCACTCCATCGTCCCCGCCACGCAGGCCACCTTCGACGACGGCGTCCTCGTCGTGCCGGTGCACAGGGACGCCGTGAAGAACGCGCCGATCACCGGGGGGGACCACCTCGACCCCGAGGACGAGGCGGCGCTGCGGACGCACTACGGGCTGACCGGCGGCGCCGCGCAGACCGGCGCTCCCACGGGCGACGCCGCCCTGACCGGTGCCCCGGTGGGCGGCGCTCCCGTGGCCGGCGGCGCGGTGACCGGCACCTCCTCGGCCGGCGTCGGAGCGGGGACCGCGATGGCGGACACCGCGGTGGCCGACCTGGGCACCCGGCCGGTCCCCCAGCCGGCCGCGGGCGCGCGGACCACCACCGAGCAGGCCGCGCCACCGCCCGCGGTCGAGCACACCGCCGGGCACACCCCGCAGCACGCCGCGACCGACGGTGCCATGACCCGCAGCGAGGAGCAGCTGCGGGTCGGCACCGAGCAGGTCGCCGCCACGCGCGTGCGGCTGGTCAAGTACGTGGTCACCGAGGAGGTGCAGGTGACCGTGCCGATCCGCCGGGAGGAGATCCGCGTCGAGCACGTGCCGATCGACGCCCCGGACCTCCCCGGTGAGTCGCTGGCCCCCGCGGACGGTCAGCAGTACGCGGGGACGGCACAACCGGGGACGGCACAGGGCGGGACGGCCCAGGGCGGGACGGCACAGGGCGGCGCGCCGTCGTCGGGCCCGGGCGGGCTGCCGGCCGAGGTCGTGCTGCACGCCGAGCGCCCCGTGGTGTCGGTCGAGGTCGTGCCGGTGGAGCGGGTCCGGCTGGCCACCGAGGTCGTGCAGGGCCAGGAGCGGATCACCGAGCAGGTGCAGCGGGAGCAGATCGTCGTCGACCAGACCCGGTCCCCGCAGACCCGTTAGCCGCGCCGGTCGGCCAGGAAGGCGAACCGCTCGCGGGTGGCGGTGACCTCGGCGGCGTCGACGTCGGCGAGCACGAGCGTCTCGCCACCCGCCGCGGCGGCCAGCACCTCGCCCATCGGGTCGACCACCCGGCTGTCGCCGGCGTGGTGCAGGCCGTCGCCGCCGGTGCCCACGCGGTTGCAGGCCACCACGTAGGCCTGGTTCTCGATGGCGCGTGCCCGCAGCAGCGTCGTCCAGTGGTGCCGGCGCGCCGAGGGCCAGTTCGCCGTCACCACGTAGACGTCGGTGTCCTGCGCGGCCGCCCAGAACACGTCGGCGAAGCGCAGGTCGTAGCAGACGAACGGGGTGACCCGGAGCCCGCCGATGGTCACCGTCACCGGGCCCTCACCGGCGCGGAAGCGCTCGGCCTCGCCGCCGTGGGTGAACGGGTGCAGCTTGCGGTAGCGGTGCACCGTGCCGTCGGGGCCGGCGAGGACGAAGGCGTTGTAGGGCAGGTCCGCCCCGGGCGCGACCTCCGGGCAGGTGCCGGCCACCCACACGCCGTGCTCGGCGGCCTGCGCCCGCAGGAAGGACGCCGAGGGGCCGTCCTCGGGCTCGCCGATGCCGGGGGTCATGGAGAAGCCGGTGGAGAACGTCTCGCTGAGCAGCACGAACTCCGCGCCGGCGGCGGCCGCGCGGGCCATCTGGGGCGCCAGCCGGGCGTAGTTCGCCTCCCGGTCCTCCCAGACGATGTCGTGCTGCACCACGCCGAACCTCATCGCGCCCACCCCGTCCCGGACCTCATGCCGACATCCTGCCCAGCCGGCCGACCGCCTCGTCGAGCACCTCGTCGCGCTTGCAGAAGGCGAACCGCACCAGGTGCCGGCCCAGGTGCGCGTGGCCGGCCGTCCAGAAGACCCCGGCCGGCACCGCCACCACGCCCGCCCGCTCGGGCAGCGCGCGGCAGAAGGCGAGGCCGTCGCCGTCGGGCTGCACGCCGCGGACGTCGACCGTGGCGAAGTAGGTGGCCTCCGGGCTGATCGTCGGCAGGCCGGCCGCGCGCAGTCCCGCCACCAGGACGTCGCGGCGCCGCTGCAGGTCGCGGGCGATCCCCGTGAAGTACGCGTCCGGCAGGGCCAGGCCCGCGGCGACCGCCGGCTGGAACGGCCCGGCGTTGACGTAGGTGAGGAACTGCTTGGCGGTGCGGACGGCGGCCACCAGCGGCGCGGGCCCGCAGGTCCAGCCGACCTTCCAGCCGGTGGTGCTGAACGTCTTGCCGCCGCTGCCGACCACCAGCGTCCGGTCGCGCAGCCCGGGCAGCGTGGCCGGCGGGACGTGGGTGGCACCGTCGAACACCAGGTGCTCGTAGACCTCGTCGGTGACCAGCAGCAGGCCGGTCGCGAGGACCACCTCGGCGACCAGGTCGAGCTCGTCGCGGCTGAAGACCTTCCCGGTCGGGTTGTGCGGGGTGTTGAGCAGCAGGAGCTTCGCCCGCGGGGTGACGGCGGCGCGCAGGTCGGCGGGGTCGAAAGTCCAGACCGCGCCCTCGGTGTCGGCCGGTGGCGGGGTGAGCGGCACCGGGCGGAGCACGCCGCCGGCCATCGCCACGGCCGCGGCGTAGCTGTCGTAGACCGGCTCGAAGACGACGACCTCGTCACCGGGCTCGACCAGCGCCAGCATCGCGGCGCTGAGGGCCTCGGTGGCGCCGGCGGTGACCAGCACCTCGGTGTCCGGGTCGTAGGTCAGGCCGCGGAAGCGCTCGACGTGGGCCGCGATCGCCGTCCGCAGCTCCGGTGTGCCCGGGCCGGGCGGGTACTGGTCGGCCATCGTGCCGATGGCGGCGCGGGCGACGTCGAGGACCTCCGCCGGACCGGGGGTGTCGGGGAAGCCCTGGCCGAGGTTGATCGACCCGGTGGCCACCGCCAGCGCGCTCATCTCGGCGAAGACCGTCGTCCCGAAGCCCTGCAGCCGGCCGGCCAGGTACGGCGCCCGGCTCACGCGACGACCTCGAAGCGCACCGACCGGCGGGCGACGTCGGCCTCGGTGAGCCGGACCCGCACGCGGGAGCCGGGCTCCAGCGCGGCGCCGACGCAGCGGGCGCGGATCGCCGGCTCGGCGAGGACGACGGTGCCGCGGTCACCGTCGGCGTCGACCACGACGGCGTCGAACAGCGCGCCCTCACGGCCGGCGAGCAGCCACGCCTCGGTGGCGTCGACGGCGGCCCGCTCCACCGACCGGGTGCGCCGGTCGGAGGCGGTCATGAGACCGGGCAGCTCCGGCAGGGCGGCGCGCACCGCGGGGTCGGGCTCGCGGCCGGCGGCCAGCGCGAGGCAGACCTCGGTGGCGAACCGGTCGACCAGCCGGCGCAGCGGCGCGGTGACGTGCGCGTACGTCGAGCCGACCCCGGCGTGGCCGGTCTGCTCCGGCGGGGCGCCGTCGAACGGGGTGTAGGCGGCGCCGCGCAGCAGCGCGGCGGCCTCCTCGAGGAACGCCGCGTGGCGGGGGTCGGCGACGTCGAGGCCGGCGAGGACCCGTCCCGCCCCGGTCCCGGCCGGCCAGTCGACCCCGAGCGCCGGCGCCAGCCGGCGCAGGCGCGCGACGTCCTCCGGCCGGGCCGGCGGCAGTGTGCGGAGCACGCCGACGCCGCCGTCGAGCATGAGCCGCGCCGCGACCCGGCCGGTCAGCAGCGAGACCTGCGCGTTCCACCCCTCGACGGGGAGGTCGGCGCGGGCCACCAGCGTCCAGCCGCCGTCGGGGCCGCGCACCACCTGCTGCTCGGGGGTGCCGAGCTCGATGGCGCCGCGGTCGGCCGCCCCCTGCTCGAGCAGCCGGCCGACCTCCGGCAGGAGGGCGATCGCGTCGGGCAGGGTGCCGGCGTCGGCCTGCGCCTGGACGTCGGGATAGGCGAGCCGGGCGCGGCTGCGGACGCGGGCGCGGCGCAGGTCGACCGCGCGCACCCCGCCGTCGGCGTCGAGCCGGACGGTCCACAGCGCCGCGGCGCGGACCTCACCCGGCAGCAGGCTGGCCGCGCCCTCGCTCAGGACCGGCGGGTGCAGCGGCGTGCGCCGGTCGGGGCTGTAGAGGGTCTGGCCGCGGCGGCGGGCCTCGGCGTCGAGTGCGCCGCCGAGGGCGACCACCGCGCCGACGTCGGCGATCGCGTAGCTGACGACGTAGCCGCCGCCGTCCCGGGCGAGGTGCACGGCCTGGTCGAGGTCACGACTGCCGGGCGGGTCGACGGTGACCAGCGGCAGGTCGGTGGCGTCGAGGTCGGGCAACGGCAGCGCCGCCGCCACCCGCTCGGCCTCGGCGAGCACCTCGGGCGGGAAGTCCCCGGGGACGTCGAACTCCGCCCGGATGGCCGCGAAGTCCGGCCCGGCGGGCGCGGCCTCGGGCCAGCGCGGCACCGCGAGGGGGACGCGGTCCTCGTTCCACGTGGAACCCGCGGCGGCCGTCACGCGACGCGCACGTCGTCGGCACCGGGGATCGAGACGACGTCGCCCCGGCGCACCTGCCGGCCGCGACGGTCCTCGGGCTCCCCGTTGACCCGGACGTCGCCGGTGACCAGCACGTCCTTCACCTGGGCGCCGGTCGGGACGGCGTCGACGAGCTTGAGCAGCTGCCCGAGGCGGATGGAGTCCTCGCCGGGACGCAGTTCCACGGTGCGCACGACTGCGATGGTGCCCTCAGAGCCGCGCGAGCGCGTCGCCGACCGCCACCCGGCCGGGCACGGGCACCAGCGCACCGACGGCCAGCTCGCCGCCGCGCTGCCGGTGGACGGTCTTGAGGACGCCGGTGTCGCGGCCGATGCCGCCGGGCTGCGGGCGGGTCACCATCACGCAGCGGCTGACCGGCTTGACGACGTCGAGCACCGCCGTCCCCAGCCGCACGGCCGACCCGACCAGGTCGTCCTCGCCCTCGCCGTCGAGCAGCACGTTGGCCCGGAACCGCCGCCGGTCCCAGGTCCCCAGCGTGCCGGTGGAGACCAGCGAGACGCGGATGCGCGAGCTGTCGTGGAAGGCGCCGCGGGCGCCCTCGAAGGCGTCCCAGTCGTACTCGGCGTCGTCCCCGACCACCGCCGGGTTCTCGTACTGCCGCGGCCCGCGCTCGGCGTCCGCCGACCGCAGCGTCACCGGCCGGCCGAGCCAGTCCGACAGCACGTCGTCGTCGGCGGTGACCGTGCCGTCGGGGAGGACCACCTCGGCCCGGCCGTCGGCGCGCAGCCGGCCGGAGGCGAAGAGCAGGTCCGGGTGGCGGCGGGCGGTGAGGCCGAAGCCGGTCGACCGGTCGAACAGCGCCCACCGGCGGTCGCCCGCCAGACCCTCCGGCCCGACGTCGGCGGCGCCGACCCGCTCGCCCTGCAGCGACTTGACGGGGTAGCGCCACAGCTCCTGGACCCGCACGTCAGGCAGCCGCCGTCCACGAGAGCGTCCACGTGCCCGCCCAGCTCTCGCCGGGGTCGAGGACGACGAGGTCGACGCCGTCGGCCAGCGCGTTGGGCGGGCAGGTCATCGGCTCGACGGCGAGACTGCGGCGCCGCTGCCCCTCGGGGAGCGTGTCGCCGCTGTAGACCTGCAGCCACGGCCAGGCCCGGTCGACGGCGAGCTCGAGCGTGCCGGCGGCGCCGCGCAGCCGGACGCGTGCCCACCCGTCGTCGTCGCGGTCGAGGTCGGTGACGGCGTCGTCGAGCGCGCGCTCGCCGATCCGGCCGACGGCGCCGTCGAAGGGCCGGCGGGTGCCGGTGGGCAGGCCGCCGTCGAGGTCGAGGGCGGTGGGCGCCGGGACGGTGAGCTCGGCGTCGCCGATCCCGCCGTCGTCCGTGGCGCCGACGGAGAGGTAGGGGTGCATGCCGACGCCGAACGGAGCGGGCCGGTCGCCGGCGTTGCGGACCCGGACGGTGACGGTGAGCCGGTCGTTCCCGAGCGCGTGGTCGACCGCCGCGGCGAGGCGGAAGGGATAGCCCGGCCGGGCCTCGACGACGGTGCCGACGGTGACGGCGTCGGAGTGACGGGCGAGCACCGACCACGACTGCCAGGTGACCAGGCCGTGCGCGGCGGGCTTGCCGGGCGCGGCGACGTCGAGCTGCAGCTGCTTCCCCTCCCAGGTCCACTGCCCGTCGCGGAGCCGGTTGGGCCAGGGCAGCAGGACGCCGCCGCGCCGGCCGGCGGGCACCGCGCCGGCCGGATAGCCGTCGAGGACGTCCCACCCGCCGACGGTCAGGGCGCGCAGCCCGCCCCCGCGCAGGTCGACGGCGAGGCGGGCGTCGCCGCTCACGAGCTCCACCTCCGCCGGCTCGGTGGTCGGCCAGGCGGTCATGGGCGGGACGCTCATACCCGGCAGCCCACCACACCGACCGCCCGGTCCACGACCTGGACCGCGCCCCCCGCCGGACCTCGCCGGCCACATCAGGGGACCGCTGGCGTCGAGCGCCGCGGGAATCCTGTGGACAGGCTTCTGACCTGCGGATACCGGTCGCGGTGCGGGTCCTGCGGTCGTAGACTTCGTACGTGTGTTCGGGTGATCTGGGAAGCGGGGACGTCCTCGACGACGTCGCCGCACTCGTCGCCGAGCGCAACCGGATCGACGCCACCCTGGCCCGCCGGGTGCGCGCGGTGGAGTTGTCCCAGGCGCCCGAGCGCGACGGGCTGACGTCGATGGCCTCCTGGCTGCGCGGGCACTGCCGGCTGTCGGCCGCCGAGGCCGCACGGCTGGTGCGCAACGGGCGGGCGCTGGCGCACCTGCCCGCCCTCGCCGAGGCGCACGACGCCGGCCTGGTGTCCGCCGAGCAGGTCGCTGCCGCCGCCCGCGCGGTCACACCGGCGCGGCTGGCCGCAGCCGCGGAGCAGGGGGTGGAGCTGGCGGTGATCGACGCGGTGGTCACCGGGGTCGCGGTCGAGCAGCCCCACGGCGACCTGGTGCAGGTGGTGCAGCGCTACTGCGACGACCTCGACCCCGACGGCCCCGAACCCGACCCCACCGAGGGCCGCTCGCTGACGCTGGCCAGGCACGCCGACGGCAGCCTGTCGATCCGCGGCGAACTCGACGCCGTCGGCGGCGAGCGGCTGCAGGCGGCACTGGAGGCCCACGTGCAAGCCGACCGGCCCGCCGGGGACGAGCGCACCCGCGCCCAGCGGCAGGGCGACGCCCTGGTGCAGCTGTGCGACAACGTCCTCGCCGCCGGCGGCCTGCCCACCCTGCGCGGGCACAGGCCGCAGGTCGCCGTGGTGGTGAAGCTGGAGGACCTGGCCGACCCGGCCACCGGGCGGGGCGCCGCCGAGATGGGCTCCGGTGCGGTCATCTCCGCCGCCCGCGCCCGCTGGCTGGCCTGCGACGGCGCCGTCTCCCGCGTGGTGTTCGGCCCCGACGGCGCGCCGCTCGACCTCGGCCACGCACACCGCCTCGCCGACCGCCACCTGCGCCGCGCGGCCGAGCTGCGCGACGGGGGCTGCGTGTTCGCCGGCTGCGGAGCGCCCACGCACTGGTGCGACGTCCACCACCTCGTGCACTGGATCGACGGCGGCGAGACCTCACTGGAGAACTCAGCACTGTTGTGCGAACGGCACCACACCAAGGTCCACCACGGCTTCCGCGTCGAACGACGACCCGACGGCCGATGGCACACCTGGCGACCCGACGGCACCGAGATCACCCCACCCGCGGCGCTCGTCGCCGCGTGACCCACGACGCCTGCACGGCCGCCCCGCTGGACTCCAGCGGACGGCCGTGCAGGCGTGCCCGCGGTCAGGGCGCGGCGGTCACCTGCTCGCCGATCTGCAGCACCTGCTCGCGGGTCAACTCCCGCGGTGCCAGGAGGCGGAAGAACCGCCCGTCGGGGAGCTGGCCGAGGAGCGTCCAGGAGGGCGGGGTGCCGACGTCGCCCCGCAGGAGCGCCAGCCGGCCCGGGCGCCCCTGGACCACCACCGTCTCCACCGGCGCGGCCGTCGGCATCCCGTCGAGCAGCTCGTCGAGCGCCCCGGTGTACTGCGGGCTGACCGCGCTGAGCCGCAGCAGCAGGGCGGGATCGACGTCGCTGACCAGGTCCAGGCTGCGACTCTCCTCGTAGCCGCCCACCGACCACCCGGCGGGTGCGAGGCCGAACTGCAGGCCCACCGGCCGCGGCCGGTCGACGATCGACTCCCCCACCGCGACCAGCGCCTCCGTCCGGGCTTGCGCACCCTCACCCGACAGCCAGACCCACTGCCCGTCGGGCCGCTCCCAGAGGAGGCTGACGGTGCCCTCCCCTCGCCACACCTGCGCCCGGACGCCGTCGACGTCGGCCGTCCCGGTCGGCGCACCCTCCGGCCAGAACCCGTACTCCTCCGACGACCGCGGGTCCTCGGGGTAGAGGGAGAGCACGAGCTGCCCCGCGCCGGTGGAGCCGGGGCGGTCGGTGACGGGATCGACGTCGAGGTACGCGGCGACGTGGAACGGCGGGGTGCTCCCGTACGCGGCGATCCCCCCGCGGCGGCTGTAGTAGGGCGTCAGACCCTCCGGCGGCGCCTCGACCGACACCGGGAAGGTGACGGCCTCCGCCGCGACCAGGTCGATCCCGCCCGGCACCGCAGGGGCGGTGGTCGACGGGACGGGGACCAGCGCGGGGTCCGGGCCCGGTGAGGTCACCACGACGGCCGTCGTCCACGCCGCTGCGACGGCGACCACCGCCGCACCGACGCGCAGCAGGGTCCTGCGGCCCGGACGCCGCCGCCGCGGGCGGCCGGCGCCGCGCCGGTCGCGCGCCTCGTCGGCGAGCTGCCGCGCGGCGACCACCGACGCCGGCTCCCCGGGAGCGGTGCGGCCGGTCACGAGGGCGAGCCCGGCGTCGGCCGTGACCTGCCCCAGGAACTCCTCGGGCAGGGCCGGCAGGTCGGCATCGGAGACGCCGGCGGCCCCGGCGAGCAGGGCGTCCAGATCGCGGTCAGTGAGCACCGGAGGTCTCCTCGACGTCGGCGGAGGGGGCGAGGGCGGCGCGCAGCCGGGTGCGGGCGCGGTGCAGCCGGACGCGGGCGGTGCCCGCGGCCAGCCCGAGGGCGGTGGCGGCCTGGGCCGGGGTCAGGCCCTCCCAGGCGATCAGCGTCACCAGCTCGCGGTCCTCCGGGGACAGCTGCCGGAGCGCGTCGGTCAGCCGCCGGCGGTCGGTCGAGTGCTCGTGGAGGACCGCGGGGTCGGGCACCTCGGCGCCCGCCAGCGCGTCGCCCAGCCGGGCCCCGAGGCGGCCGGCGCGCTCGGCGCCGCGCGCGGTGTTGGCCAGGCACCGGCGGGCGATGCCGAACAGCCACGGCCGCACCTCGTCCGGCTCGGCGGGGAGGTCGGCCCGCCGCCGCCAGGCGGTGGCGAAGGTCTCGGCCACGACGTCGTAGGCGTCCTCGCGGCTGACCGACCGTCGCAGCGCGTACCCGAGCACGGCGGTCCCGGAGGCGCGGTAGGCCTCCTCGAACAGCTCGTCGGGGCGCACGCGTCGGGGGTTCCTCGGGGGCGGCGGCCCGTGCATCGTGATCACACACCCACATGTCCGGCTCCGGCCGATCGTTACACCGACCGCGCTGACCCTCGCCGCCCGGGCCGGCGGCACCACGCTGGCGGCCACCACCGGGCACACCGCCCCGGCCTCCCCTGGACGCCGGCCGACGAGGACGACGACGCCCTCCCGGCCTGACCTCCGCTCACGCCGGCCCGAGCACCCGCTCGTAGTACAGCGAGCACCCGGCGTCCGGCTCCTCGACGTAGCCGCCGAACGCCGGGATCGGCCGGTAGCCGGCGCCCTCGTACAGCGCGATCGCCTCGGGTTGGCGCGGGCCGGTCTCCAGCCGCAGCACCGTCCACCCGCGCTCCCGGGCCGCCGCCTCGAGGCCGCGGAGCACCGACCTCGACACGCCCCGCCCGCGCGCCTCCGGCACGACGTACATGCGCTTGACCTCGGCCGCGCCGTCGCCGAGAGCCCGCAGCGCCCCGCACCCGACCGCAGTGCCGTCGGCGTCCCGCGCCACCAGCACCACGCTGACGTCGGACGCCGACGGCGGCGTCCCCGGCTCGGTGTCGCCGTCGTAGCGGGCGCGCAGCTCCGCCTGCTGGGCGGCGGTCAGCCGCTGCACCTCCTCGTCGTCCCACGACGCCGCGGTGAGCCTCACCGGCTGATCCCGTGCAGCAGCAGCGACGCCAGCTCGCGGTAGGCGGTGGCGTCGTCCAGGCCGGTGGCGCGGGCGGTGTCCCCCCGGCCGATGCGCGACATCAGCGTGGTCACCGTGTCGGCCACGAGTCCGGGGTGCACCTCCCGGAACCGCCCGGCCGCGATGCCCTCGGCGATCATCGCGGTGACCCGCTCGGCGGCGGCCGCGGTGTTGTGCTCGTAGACGGCCCGGCCCGGCGGGAACGCCTCCAGGTCCTGGTGGAAGGCCCGCGACGCCGGCGTCAGCTCCCCGGCCACGGCCTCCAGGTAGGCGGTGACCCGCCGCGCCGGGTCGCTCTCGCCGGCCGTCCGCGTCTCGACGGCCGCCGTCGCGCGGCGGAAGAAGTGCCGCACCACGCGGACGGCGAGCTGCTCCTTGCTGCCGGCCAGCGCGTACAAGGTCGTCTTCGAGCAGTGCAGCCGGACGGCGAGGTCCTCGAGGGTGAACCCGGCGAAGCCCTCGGCGAGGAACACCTCGGTGAGCTGGTCGAGCAGCTGCGCCTGGCGCGCGGTCAGCCGCCGCTCGCCGGTCCCTCCCACGATCTCCGTCGTCGTCACGGCACCTCCCGGCTGGTCAGCATGCGCCTGGACGCCGGACAGTACCGGCGTATCGTCGCTGGTACTGCTGTCCGCGATGGAGGGGACCCCGTGGCCGTCGACCGAGAGCTGCCCACCCAGGAGGCCGCCGACCTGATCGCGCTCACCCGCGACCTGGCCGACGCCGAGCTGGCGCCCCGGGCGGCCGCGTACGAGCGCGAGGAGCGCTTCCCCCGGGAGGTCTTCGCCACGCTCGGCGAGGTCGGCCTGCTCGGCCTGCCCTTCGGCGAGGACGTCGGCGGCGGCGGGCAGCCCTACGCCGTCTACCTGCAGGTCGTCGAGGAACTGGCGATGCGGTGGGCCAGCGTGGCCCTCGGCGTCAGCGTGCACACCCTCGCCTGCGGGCCGGTGGACCGGTTCGGCACCCCGCAGCAGCGGGAGGAGTGGCTGCCCGAGATGGTCGGCGGCCGCCTGCTCGGCGCCTACTGCCTGTCCGAGGCCCACGCCGGCTCCGACCCCGCGGCCATGCGCGCCCGCGCCGTCCGCGACGGCGAGGGCTGGGTCGCCTCGGGTGAGAAGGCGTGGGTCACCCATGGCGGGCACGCCGACTTCTACTCCACCTTCCTGCGCACCCCCGACGACGGCGACCGCGCCATCTCCTGCTTCCACCTCACCCCCGACCTCGCCGGCTTCGCCCCCGCGCCGCCCGAGCAGAAGATGGGCCTCACCGGCTCCACGACGGCGGCCGTCCGCCTCGACGACGTCGCGGTGCCGGCCGGCCGGATGGTGGGCGAGCCGGGCCGCGGCCTGGCCATCGCCCTGTCGGCGCTGGACTCCGGGCGGCTCGGGGTCGGCGCGGTCGCCGTCGGCCTGGCGCAGTCGGCCCTCGACGTCGCCGTCGCCTACGCCCTCGAGCGGGAGGCCTTCGGCCGGCGCATCGTCGACCATCAGGGCGTGGCCTTCCTGCTCGCCGACATGGCCGCCGCGGTGGAGTCCGCCCGCGCCACCTACCTGGTCGCCGCCCGCCGCAAGGACGCCGGCAAGCCGTACTCGCGGCAGGCCAGCATCGCCAAGCTCGTCGCCACCGACGCCGCCATGAAGGTGACCACCGACGCCGTGCAGGTGCTCGGCGGCGCCGGTTACACCCGTGACCACCCCGCCGAGCGCTACATGCGCGAGGCCAAGGTCATGCAGATCTTCGAGGGCACCAACCAGATCCAGCGGATGGTGATCGGCAAGCACCTGGCGAGGGAGGCCACCCCCGCCAACGGCTGAGGACCGTGCAGGACGCACGGCCGACTCGTGACGTCTGTCAATGGGGCCGGACGCACGACCGGGAGAGACTCGGGACACACCGCCTGACGAGGAGCCCCGAGATGCCCGAGCCGCACCTGCGCGCCGGAGACGCCGACCGCGCCGCCGTCGTCACCCGCCTGGACGAGTCGCTGGCCGACGGCCGGCTGGGCCTGGCGGAGTACGAGGAGCGTTCGGCCCGCGCGCACGCCGCCGTCACGTACGGCGACCTGGCCGCGCTCACCGCGGACCTCCCCCGCCCGTCCCGCCCGGAGCCCCGCCCGGTCGCCCGGGCCGTGTACGGCGGCGCCTGGCACGGCGCGTGGGGGCACGGCACGTGGGGGCACGGCGGCCCGGGCGCGGACCTGCGCGCGGCCTGGACCAGCTGGCTGGTGACCGGGGTGCTCGTCGTCGGGATCTGGCTGGTCTCGATGCTGGGCACCGGGGACCTCCAGTACCCCTGGCCGGTGTGGGTGGTCGGGCCGTGGGGCGTCGTCCTGCTGGCCCGCACGATCGGCGAGCGGCGCCGCGCCGGGCTGCGCTCCTGAGCGGGTGGGCCCTCCCGGGCCCGGGTAGGGCCTCCGGGACCGCAGTCCCAGCCCCGGGAGGACCCCGTGCACACGCTCACCGAGCGCTTCACCGCCGCGCTGCGCCACCTCGACGCCGAGCGTGACCCGCAGCCCCTGGTCGACCTGACCGGCGAGGACGCCGAGCTCGTGAAGCTCAACCAGGACCACGAGGCCCACGGCCCGGACGGCGCCCGCCGGTTCTGGGAGGACTACCGCAACGTCTTCGGCGACCTGGAGACGACGTTCACCTCGAGCACCGTCGGCGAGCGGACGGCCGCGCTGGAGTGGGAGTCGCGCGGCACGCTGCGCAGCGGGAAGCCGTTCACCTACCGCGGCGTCACCGTCATCGAGGGCGACGGCTCCGACGACGGCCTGCTCACCGGGGTGCGCACCTACTACGACTCCGCCGCCTTCCTCCAGGAGACGGCCGGCACCGCCTAGCCCGCCCGCCCGCCACGGCCCGGGCGGCGCAGTCCCGCACGGCGAGCGGCCGGGCACGGGACGTCCCCGAGCCGTACGTCCTCGTCACGTCCCGCGGCGCGGTGTCCGTGGACCCGTCCCGGACAGGGCCCCTGACACGCGGAACGGCCCCCGGGGTTCCCCGGGGGCCGTTCGGACCTGGTGGGCAAGGGGGGAGTTGAACCCCCACGTCCTCTCGGACACACGGACCTGAACCGTGCGCGTCTGCCATTCCGCCACTTGCCCTGGCGAGGAGCCACATTAGCAGCCGCCGGGCGTGACCCCGCGGCGGGGTCGGTCGTTGCAGAGGGTGTCCCGGCCGGGAGGGTCGCCGCGCGTGGCGGAACGCGTTCCTGGCCGGTCGGCACCCAGGTCCCCGGCTACGATCAGTCGGAGGACCACCTGTCCGGGCGAGCGTGGAGGAGCGACTGTGGGCGTGCTGCAGCGCTTCGAGCGACGGCTCGAGGGCATGGTCGGTTTCGCCTTCGCCCGCATCTTCAAGGGCAAGGTCCATCCTGCCGAGATCGCCAAGGCGCTGCAGCGGGAGGCCGACGAGCAGCGCTCGGTCCTGGGCGAGGGGCGGGTGCTGGCCCCCAACGTCTACGACGTCCGGCTGGGCCCCACCGACTACGACAACCTCGCCGAGTGGTCCGGCCAGCTGGCCTCCGAGCTCGCCGACATGGTCTCCGAGCACATCGACGCCGAGGGCTGGCAGGTCTTCGGGCAGGTGCAGGTCCGCCTCGAGCGCACCGAGGACCTCCCCACCGGCGTCTTCGAGGTCAGCTCGCACGTCGCCGACCCGGCGCGCCCCGGGTCGCGGGCCGACGCCGTCGCCGTCCCCCCGGCACCGCCGGTGCACGGCTCGGGCGCGATCCCGCCGCTGCCGCCGCTGCCGGGCCGGGTGGCCACCGACACCGGGCGGCAGCACCCGTCGGTCGTCGGCCGCGCCGGCGCGAAGCCCGGCCTGACGCACGTGCTGGTCGTCGACGGCCCGGGCACCCGCCACGAGCTCACCACCGGCCGCAACGTGATCGGCCGCGGCACCGACGCCGACATCCGGCTGCCCGACACCGGCGTCAGCCGCAAGCACGTCGACGTCGTCCTGGACAACGGCACCGCCGTCGTGGAGGACCTCGGCTCGACCAACGGCACCCTCGTCAACGGCCGCCGGGTGACCCGCCAGGCGCTGTCGGACGGCGACGTCATCCGCATCGGGCACTCGGTGCTGGTGTACCGGCAGGACGGCACGTGAGCGGCTCCGCGAGCCCGCGGGCGGGACACGGCACGGGGGCCGGCCGTGACCGCCGAGATCGTCCTGCAGGTCTTCCGCTTCGGGTTCCTGCTGCTGCTGTGGCTGTTCATCTTCGCCGCGTTCCGCGTCGTCCGCGCCGACCTGTTCGGCGGCCGGACCGGACGGGTGGCCTCGGTGCCGCCACGCGCCGCCGTGCCGGGCCGCAAGCGCGGCCGCGGTCCGCGCACCCTGGTGGTGACCGCCGGCCCGTTGACCGGTACGAAGATCACCCTGGGCGAGCAGCCGATCCTCATCGGCCGCGCCGACGACTCGACGCTCGTCCTCACCGACGACTTCGCCAGCTCCCGGCACGCGCGGCTGACCAACCGGGGCGGGCAGTGGTACGTCGAGGACCTCGGCTCGACCAACGGCACCTACCTCGACCAGCAGCGGGTCCAGGGTCCGCTGCTCGTGGCTCCCGGCCAGCCGATCCGCATCGGCCAGACCGCCCTGGAGCTGCGCTCATGACCGGTGCACGCACGACGCAGGTGACCACGACGCAGGTGAGCACGACGCAGGTGAGCACGGGGAGCGGCAGAGCAGACGTGAGCAGGGTCCGATGAGTCTCGCGCTGCGCTACGCCGCCCGTTCCGACCGCGGTCTCGTCCGCGGCAACAACCAGGACTCGGTCTACGCCGGGCCGCGGCTGCTCGCCGTCGCCGACGGCATGGGCGGGCACGCGGCGGGCGACGTCGCCAGCAAGGTCGTGATCGCGGCGCTGGAGCACCTCGACGAGGACGCGCCGAGCGGCGACATGCTGCAGGCGCTGCGCGAGGCGGTCTTCGACGGCAGCGAGCACCTGCGCGAGGTCATCCGCGAGTCCCCCCAGCTCGAGGGCATGGGCACCACGCTCACCGCCGTCCTCTTCGCCGGCGGCCGGCTCGCGCTGTGCCACGTCGGCGACTCCCGCGCCTACCTGCTGCGCGACGGCGTGTTCACCCAGATCACCCACGACGACACGTTCGTGCAGACCCTCATCGACGACGGGCGGATCACGCCCGAGGAGGCCAACCACCACCCGCAGCGCTCGCTGCTGCTGCGGGCGCTCAACGGCCAGGACGTCGACCCCGACCTGTCGATGCGCGAGGCCCGCGCCGGCGACCGCTACCTGCTGTGCTCCGACGGCCTGTCCGGCGTGGTCAGCGAGGAGACGCTGGCCGAGGCGCTCAAGGACCCCGACCCGCAGTCGACCGCCGACCGGCTCGTCGAGCTGGCGCTGCGCAGCGGCGGCCCGGACAACATCACCGTGATCGTCGCCGACGTCGTCGAGGACTCCGGCAGCGGCTTCTCGATGGAGCCGGTGGTCGACGGCGCGGCCGGGGACAACCGCGGTCAGCGCGAGGTGGACCCCCGCTCGGCGGCCGGCCGCGCCGCGCTCGCCGACCCGCCGCCGACTCCCCCACCACCACCGACCAGCACCTCCACGGCAGCCGCTCCCCCCGACCGCCGCCGCCCTCGGCGGCGGCTGTTCGTCGCTGGGGGGGTGGTGCTGCTGCTCGTGGTCGGCGGGATCGCCACCTGGCTGTGGGTGCTCACCCACTGGTTCGTCGGGGTCGCGGTCGCCGACGGCGGCGACCGGGTCGCGGTCTACCGCGGCTTCAACACCGACCTGCTCGGCCTGGACCTCTACCGCGTCGACGACGTCACCGACATCGACCTCGACGACCTGAGCTCCTACGACCGGAACAACGTGCGGCAGGGCATCGAGGCCGGCGACGCCGACGACGCGCAGCGCATCGTCGACGACCTGCACGACGCCACCCTGCCCGCCTGCGAGACCAAGCCGTCCACCCCGTCGTCCGACGCTCCCCCGTCGGCCGAGACCTCGCTGCCGCCGCTCCCTGACGGCACGCTGCCCGCCCCGGACACCGGGGCCGTGCCCCCGGACGCGGGGACGGACAGCAGCACCGGGGCCGCGCCGACGTCGGTGTCCCCGACCTCGTCGCCCGAGCCGGGAGTGGACTGCCGGGAGGCGGAGTGATGGGCGGCCCCACGACCGACCCGCGCGCCGCCGCGCCGGGGACGGTCCCGCCCAAGCGGCGCAACACCGAGCTGGCCCTGCTGGGCTTCGCGGTCCTCATCACGCTCGCGGCGCAGTGCATCGTCGACATCACGGTCACCGGGTCGCTGCGCGCCGACCTGTTCACCTTCGGCGGCTGGTTCACCGCGCTGTGGGTGGTCGTGCACCTCGTCGTCCGCCGGTTCGCCCCCTACGCCGACCCGCTGCTGCTGCCCGCCGTCGCGGTGCTCACCGGCCTCGGGCTGACGATGATCCACCGACTCGACCTGGCCGGCCTGCAGGACGGCGAGGCCACCCGCGAGGACGCCCCCGTGCAGCTGCTGTGGGCCACCGTGGGCGTGGCGCTGTTCGTCGGCGTCGTCGTCGTGCTGCGCGACCACCGGCTGCTGTCCCGCTTCGCCTACACCCTCGGCCTGGTCGGCCTGGTGCTGCTCGCGCTGCCCGCGGTGCTGCCGGCGTCGATCTCGGAGGTCTACGGCGCCAAGATCTGGATCCGGGTGGCCGGCTTCAGCATCCAGCCCGGCGAGTTCGCCAAGATCTGCCTGATCGTCTTCTTCGCCGCCTACCTGGTCGACAAGCGCGACGTGCTGGCGCTGGCCAGCCGCCGGGTCATGGGCCTGGAGCTGCCCCGCGGCCGCGACCTCGGCCCGGTGCTCGCCGTCTGGGTCGTGTCGATCCTCGTCCTGGTCTTCGAGCGCGACCTGGGCAGCTCGCTGCTGCTGTTCGGGATCTTCGTGGTGATGCTCTACGTGGCGACCGAGCGGGCGAGCTGGCTGCTCATCGGCGTGGGCCTGTTCGCCGGCGGCGCGTTCCTCGCCTACCAGGTCTTCGGCCACGTGCAGGTGCGCGTGGACACCTGGCTGGACCCCTTCGCCTACCGCGACGAGGGCGGCTACCAGCTGGTCCAGTCGCTGTTCGGGCTGGGCACCGGTGGGCTGTTCGGCGCCGGTCTCGGCGGTGGCCGCCCCGACCAGGTGCCGGTGGCCAAGAGCGACTTCATCGCCTCGGCGATCGGTGAGGAGCTCGGCCTGTTCGGGCTGGTCGCCGTCATCGTCATCTACCTGGTGCTGGTCGAGCGCGGCCTGCGCACGTCGCTGATCGTCCGCGACGCCTTCGGCAAGCTGCTCGCCGGCGGCCTGTCCTTCGCCGTCGCCTGGCAGCTGTTCGTCGTCCTCGGCGGCGTCACCGGCCTGCTGCCGCTCACCGGCCTGACGACGCCGTTCGTCGCCTACGGCGGGTCCTCCCTGGTCGCGAACTTCGGGCTGGTCGCCGTCCTGGTGCGGATCAGCGACGCCGCGCGCCGGCCGGCCACGCCGCCCACCCCGCCCAAGGCGGCCTTCGGCGAGGCGCCCACCGAGGTGGTGTCCCGGTGAACGCGCCCCTGCGCAAGGTGGCGATCAGCGTGCTGGTGCTCTTCACGCTGCTGATCGTCAACGTCAACTACATCCAGGTCGTGCGCTCCGACGAGCTGCGCGAGGACTCGGGCAACACCCGGGTGCTCAGCGAGGAGTACTCCCGGGAGCGCGGCTCGATCGTCGTCGACGGCACCGAGGTCGCGCTGTCGACGCCCACCCAGGACACGCTGACCTACCTGCGCCAGTACCCGCAGGGGCCGACGTACGCCGCGGTCACCGGGTACTACTCGCTGCTCTACAACAGCGCGCAGATGGAGCGGGCGGCCAACGACGTGCTCGCCGGCTCCGACGCGCGGCTGTTCACCCGGCGGCTGGCCGACCTGTTCACCGGCCGCGACCCGGCCGGCGGCGACGTCGTCCTGACCCTCGACCCCGCCGTGCAGGAGGCCGCGATGGCCGGGCTCGACGGGGTCACCGGCGCCGTCGTCGCGCTCGACCCGTCGACCGGCGCGGTGCTCGGCATGGCCAGCACGCCGACCTACGACCCGGGGCAGCTGTCCAGCCACGACCCCGACGCGATCCGCGCCTACGCCGACGAGCTGGAGGCGATGGACCCCGACCCGCGGCTGAACCGGG
This sequence comes from Geodermatophilus normandii, assembly GCF_003182485.1. Classification (NCBI taxonomy): domain Bacteria; kingdom Bacillati; phylum Actinomycetota; class Actinomycetes; order Geodermatophilales; family Geodermatophilaceae; genus Geodermatophilus; species Geodermatophilus normandii. Next base: position 1,294,099 of record NZ_QGTX01000001.1, read on the forward strand.
CGATCCAGGACAACTACCCGCCGGGGTCGGTCTTCAAGGTCATCGTGTCGGCGGCCGCGCTGTCCAGCGGCGAGTACACCCCGGACACCGTCATCCCCGCTCCTGACCTGCTGACCCTGCCGGGCACCTCCACGACGCTGGAGAACTTCGGCGGGTCCTCGTGCAGCAGCAGCCAGGAGCAGTCGCTGATCGACGCGCTGACCATCTCCTGCAACACCGCCTTCGCCCAGCTCGGCATCGACCTCGGCGAGGACCGCGTGCGGGAGATGGCCGAGGCGTTCGGCATGACCGGCGAGCGCATGGAGATCCCGCTGGACGTCGCCGGGAGCAGCGTCGGCGACATCGAGAGCGAGGCGGCGCTGGGCCAGAGCTCGATCGGCCAGCGCGACGTCCGGATGACCCCGCTGCAGGCCGCCATGGTCGCCGCGGCCGTGGGCAACGACGGGACGCTGATGACGCCCTACCTCGTCGACCAGGTGCGCGCGCCCGACCTCACCGTGATCGACCGGTCCGACCCGGAGGAGCTCTCCTCCCCGGTCACGTCCGAGGTCGCCGACCAGCTGCAGGAGATGATGGAGAGCGTCGTGGCCAACGGCAGCGGCCGGGCCGCACGGATCCCCGGCGTCGCGGTGGCCGGCAAGACCGGGACCGCACAGGTCGCCGAGGGCGTGCCCGACCACAACTGGTTCATCGGCTTCGCCCCCGCCGACGACCCGCAGATCGCCGTCGCGGTGTTCGTGGCGAACGGCGGGGGTACCGGCGGGGACACGTCCGCGCCGATCGCCCGCGACGTGATGCAGGCACATCTCGAGGGTCAGGGGGGCTGATGGCCCTGTCCACCGGCACCATCCTGGCCGGCCGGTACGAGATCACCGAGCCGATCGCCACGGGCGGCATGGGTGAGGTCTGGCGGGCGCGCGACCGCGTCCTCGACCGCGTCGTCGCGGCCAAGGTGCTGCGCAGCGAGTACACCGGCGACCCGAGCTTCGTCGCCCGCTTCCGCAACGAGGCGCGGCACACCGCGGCGCTGTCGCACCCGAACATCGCCTCGGTCTACGACTACGGCGAGACCGAGGCCGGCGGCCCGGGGCAGACCCTGGCCTTCCTCGTCATGGAGCTCGTCGAGGGCAAGCCGCTGGTGACGATCCTCCACGAGGAGGGGCGGCTGCCGGTCGACTGGACGCTGCACGTGCTCGAGCAGGCCGCCGACGGGCTGTCGGCCGCGCACGCCGCCGGGGTCGTCCACCGCGACATCAAGCCGGGCAACCTCATCGTGCGGCCCGACGGCGTGGTGAAGCTGACCGACTTCGGCATCGCCCGCACCCGCGACGCCACGCCGCTGACCCGCACCGGGATGGTGGTCGGCACCGCGCAGTACCTCTCGCCCGAGCAGGCGCAGGGCATGGAGACCACCGCGGCCTCCGACGTCTACTCCCTCGGCGTCGTCGGCTACGAGTGCCTGACCGGCGTGCGGCCCTTCGACGGCACCTCGCAGGTGGCCATCGCGCTGGCGCACATCAACCGCCCGCCGCCCCCGCTGCCCGGCGACATCCCGCCGGCGGTGCGGCTGCTCGTCGAGCGGGCGCTGGCCAAGGACCCGCACGACCGCTTCGCCGACGGCGCCGACTTCGCCGCCGCCATCCGCTCGGTGGCCGCGGGCAACGGCCTCGCGTCCCCGGCGACCTCGGGCACCGGGATGATGGCCGCCGCGCGGACCGAGGTGATCCCCGAGGTCGACGGCGACGGCACCCGCGTCCTCGGCGGCCCGGTGACGGGCGTGGCGGCGGGAGCCGCCGCGGCCGGTGCCGCCGCGGCCGCCGGCCCGCGCACCGGCGGCCGGCACGCGGCCGGGGCGCGCACCATGCCGCCGCTGCAGGGCCCGCCCGTCGACGGCGACGACCGGACCGGCTGGGGCGGGCAGCCACCCGCACGGCGCCGGGGCCCCGACCGCCGGCTGCTGTGGGCGCTGCTCTCGCTCCTGCTCGTGGCCGGGGTCGTCGCCGGCGCGTACTTCCTCCTCGCCGGCAACGACGACGACCCCGGCGGCACCACGGCCGGCACCACGTCCAGCTCCGCGACCGCGAGCGGCTCGGCCACCGCGACCCAGCAGTTCGTGAACATCCCCGCCGCGTCGCAGTACGTCGGCGAGGACGCCGAGGACGTGCGGGCCGAGCTCGAGGAGGCCGGCCTCGAGGTGACGCTGGCCGACGCCGACGCCGGCCAGCTGGCCGCGGCCGGCGTCGACCTCGACGCCGGCGAGGTGGCCGCCGTCGACCCGGCAGGCCTGCCGGTGCCCCGCGGCTCCGGCGTCACGCTGTACGTGGCCCAGGAGGACTACACCGTCCCGGAGACCGAGGAGGACCCCGGGAACGACGGCGGCGGCGGCCAGGGCGACGGCGACACCGGCGGCGGCTCGGGCAACGGTGGCGGCGGCGGGACCACCCAGACCCAGACGTCCACCCCGCCGCCGACCTCCACGGCCACGGAGTCCCCCGAACCGACCACGGTGTCGCCCACGACGACCTCACCGAGCCCGACGACCCAGTCGGGCCAGCCCGCACCGCCGCCGCCCACGACGGCCTCACCTCCGACGGTGGAGGAGCCGCCCGTCGACGAGGGCACCGAGCCCGAGGCGGGGAACGGCCCCCACCCGGCGCCGGGAACGCGGGCCCGGAGAACGGGACGGCGTGACACGGCTCCCCCGCGCCGCCCGGGAACGGGCTCCGTCAGCCGTTAGGGTGACCGCCGGAACCGGGTCCGCGCCCGGCGCTCCTGCCTGCCCGGAGGCGCCCGCTGGCCGCCAGAGCACCGCCCGAGAGGACCACGGATGACCACCCCCCAGGTGCTCGGTGAGCGCTACGAGATCGGCGGGGTGCTCGGCCGCGGTGGCATGGCGGAGGTGCACCGGGGCCGGGACCTGCGGCTCGGCCGCGAGGTGGCGGTCAAGGTGCTGCGCAGCGACCTGGCGCGCGACCCGTCGTTCCAGGTCCGCTTCCGCCGGGAGGCCCAGGCGGCGGCGTCGCTGAACCACCCGTCGATCGTGGCGGTGTACGACACCGGCGAGGACCGGTCGCCGGCCGGCGCGACGCCCTACATCGTCATGGAGTACGTCGAGGGCGAGACGCTGCGCGACGTGCTGCGCCGCGAGGGCGTGCTGCGACCGGAGCGGGCGATGACCCTCGCGGCCGACATCTGCGCCGCCCTGGACTTCAGCCACCGCAACGGCATCGTGCACCGCGACGTGAAGCCCGGGAACGTGATGATCACGCCCCAGGGCACCGTCAAGGTGATGGACTTCGGCATCGCCCGCGCGGTGTCGGACTCCGCCGCCACGATGACCTCCACCGCCGCGGTCATCGGCACCGCGCAGTACCTCTCCCCCGAGCAGGCGCGCGGTGAGGCCGTCGACGCCCGCTCGGACGTCTACTCGCTCGGCTGCCTGCTCTACGAGCTGGTCACCGGCGCCCCGCCGTTCACCGGCGACTCGCCGGTGTCGGTGGCCTACCAGCACGTGCGCGAGGACCCGCGGCTGCCGTCCTCGATCAACCCGGTCATCCCGCCGGAGCTCGACGCCATCGTCATGAAGGCCATGAGCAAGAACCCGGCCAACCGCTACCAGTCGGCCGCCGAGATGCGCAACGACCTGCTCCGGGCGCTGGCCGGGCAGCGGGTCGAGGCCACGCCGGTCATGGGCGACGAGGAGAAGACCACCATCCTCGGTGCCACCCCGGGTGCCTACGGCGACGGGGACTGGGACGACGACGAGGCCGCGCGCCGGCGCAAGCGCAACCGCGTGGTCGCCCTGGTCGTCGGCGCGCTCGTGCTCATCGGCGCCGTCGTCGGGGTGGCCCTGCTGGTCAACTCCGGTGACGACGAGCAGCCGCAGGCCGCCGCGCGGGTCGCCGTGCCCGCGGGCCTGGTCGGGCAGACCGAGGAGCAGGCCCGCACCGCGATCGAGGCCGTCGGCCTGACGGTCGCCGCCCAGGTGACGCAGCAGCAGGTCTCCGACGAGTCCCAGGTCGGCACGGTGCTCGACACCGATCCCGACAGTGGCGCACAGGTCGACGAGGGCACCGAGGTCGCCCTGACCGTGGGCGTCGCCCCGGACACCGTGACCGTGCCGCAGGTGGTCGACCTCGACGAGGACCGGGCGCGCACGGCGCTCGAGGACGCCGGCTTCACCGGCGACGTCGACGCCGACCAGGCCGACTCCCTCGCCGAGGAGGGCACCGTCGTCGCGGTGGACCCCGAGGAGGGCACCGCGGTCGCGCCGTCCACCACCGTCACGCTGTCGGTCTCCGACGGCACCGACGCGATCCCGGACGTGGCTGGCCAGGCGCAGGACGCCGCCCGCCAGGCGCTCCTGGACGCCGGCTTCCGCAACGTGACCGTCAGCGAGGTCGACTCCGACCAGCCCGCCGGCACCGCGATCGCCACCAACCCGGCCGCCGGCCAGCAGGCGGCCGCCGACCAGGCGATCACCCTGCAGGTCTCCGGCGGCGCCGCGGAGATCGGCGTGCCCACCGCGATCGTCGGCCAGACCGAGCAGCAGGCCCGGCAGACGCTGACCGCGGCCGGCTTCACCGGCACGATCACCATCCAGGACCTGGCGGCCGAGGCCGGTCAGACCGTGGGCACGGTCGCCGGGAGCGACCCGACGCCGGGCTCCTCCGTCGCCGCCGACGGCGAGATCACGCTGATCGTCTACCGCCAGGCCCCCGACGAGGGCGGGGCCGGTGGCGAACCCGGTACCGGCGGTGGCGATCCCGGCGGCAACACAGGCGGTCCCGGCGGCTGAGGCCACCGGGACACGCGAGGGGCCCCTCCCGTCCGGGAGGGGCCCCTCGTCGTCTCCGGGGGTCAGACGGCGGCGGCGGACAGCCTGCGTGCGCCGGCCGCGGCCGCCTCGACGACGGCGGGGTCGGGGGCCAGGCCGCAGGTCGCGAGCCACGTGGCCAGCATCTGGTGGCCGCCCTCGGTGAGCACCGACTCGGGGTGGAACTGCACGCCCTCGATCGGCAGCTCGCGGTGCCGCAGCGCCATGACGATGCCCGACTCCGTCGCGCCGGTGACCTCGAGCTCGTCGGGCACCGTGGCACGGTCCACCGCCAGCGAGTGGTAGCGGGTGGCGGTGAACGGCGACGGCAACCCGGCGAGCACGCCGGCGCCGTCGTGCACGACCTCGCTGGTCTTGCCGTGCAGCAGCTCCGGCGCCCGGACGACCTCGGCGCCGAACGCCTCGGCGATCGCCTGGTGGCCCAGGCACACGCCCAGCACCGGCGTCCCGGCCTCGGCCGCCACGCGGACCATGGGGACGGTCACCCCGGCGCCGGCGGGCGTGCCCGGCCCGGGGGACAGCAGGACGCCGGCGACGTCGAGGTCGGGCAGCTCGTCGACGGTGACGGCGTCGTTGCGCCGGACGACGCACTCGACGCCCAGCTGGCCCAGGTACTGGACCAGGTTGTAGACGAAGCTGTCGAAGTTGTCGACGACGAGGACGGGCCGGCTCACGGTCCCTGTGTACCGCAGCGCCCGCTCAGCCGTCAGCGGCTGTGGCGTAGGCCATGTCCAGCGTGCCGGTGTAGGCGGGCACCGCCACCTCCGGACGGTCACGGACGCCGAAGGTCAGCCCGAAGTCCTCGACCGCGTGCTGGAAGACCGCCACCTGCGGCGAGGCGGCGAGCTGCGCGCGGATGGCGGCGGGGTCGCCGATCGCGGTGACCACGAACGGCGGCGAGTACGTGCGTCCCTGCAGGAGCAGCACGTTGCCCACGCAGCGGACGGCGCTGGTGGCGACCAGCCGCTGGTCCATGATGGCGACGCCGTCGGCCCCGGCGGCCCACACGGCGTTGACGACCGCCTGGACGTCGGACTGGTGGATGACCACGTCGTCGGGGCGGGCGCCCGCCGGGAGGCTGCCGTCGGGCCGGCGGGGCGCGTCGTCGAGGACGATCTCCACGCCCCGGCCGCGCAGGGCCACCAGGCCGGCCGAGAGGGCGCCGGCGTCCCCGGCCTGCTGGGCCTGCGCGACGGCGCCGTCCCGGGACGCCGCCTGGTCGGTGAGCCGCCGCGCCTGGCGCTGCAGGTCGGCCAGGAGCCGCTGCTGCTCGGCGATGACCTCGTCGCGCTGGGCGATCAGCCCGGACAGCTCGGTGACGTCGCCGGCCCGCAGGTCCGAGCCCTCGGCGGTCTGGCCGGAGGTCGCGAAGAGCAGTCCCGCGGCGAGGGCCACGACGGGCACCAGGGCGCCCCAGGCGGAGCGGCCGCGGCGGACGGTCGCCGGGGGCTCGGGCGGGGTCACAGCGGCTCCTGGGGGGACGCGAGGGGCGGCACGACCGTCGGGGGGACCGTGCGGCTCCCCTCGGAGCTTAGGCTGGGCGGCGATGGTGCCGGTCGCGACGGACCGGCCAACCGAGCGAGTCAGCAGGAGACGGTCGCCAGTGCCCAAGTCGAAGGTCCGCAAGAAGTCGGTCTACACGCCGCCGGAGGGCGTGCTGCAGTCGCGGGCGGCCAACGCGCGGGCCGTCCAGCCCAGCCCGCGCTGGTACGCGCCGCTCATGGTCACGCTCATGGTCCTGGGCCTGCTCTGGATCGTCGTCTACTACGTGGCCGGCGACCAGATCCCGTTCATGGTGTCGCTGGGCGCCTGGAACTTCGCCATCGGGTTCGGCGCCATGGTGCTCGGCCTGGTCATGTCGATGCGCTGGCGGTAGCTCCGCCCGCCGCACCCTCGACAGAGGCCCCCGTCCCGCGCCCGGGACGGGGGCCTCTGTGCGTACACGGGACGGGCGGAGCCGCCGCCACCGGGGGTGTGCACCGCTGTGCACAGCCGACCGGTGCATCCACAGGTCGACAAGGCGCTCCACCCCCAGGGTTGTCCACCGCATGTGGAGAACGGGTGTTCGAGTGCACGGCGCTGACCTGCGGTTTCCTCGCCGATGGGGCGCGTGTGACGAGAAGGGCAGCCGAGTAACTACAGGTCTGTGCTTTGTCCCCAGCTGTGTACCCAGCTGTGGATGTGTCGACATGACCCCCGTGCCAGGACGGTCACCCACAGCGAGCGCGGACCTCGCGTCGAGGAGTCGACACGCGCGCCGAACAGGGCAGATCCCCTGGTGCGGGACGCCGTCCCCAGGTCCCCCGGCCTGTGGACGGACGACACGGCCTGGGAGGCTGGGGACGTGCAGTGGTCGGCACGGACGGCGGAGACCGTCACGCTGGGTCTCGCCGGTGCGCTGCTCGCGCTGGGGGCGCTCACCCTGGACGCCGCGGGCCGGGTGCTGGTCGGTGCCGCGGGCGCGCTGCTGCTGGCCGTGGCGCTGCGCGACGTCGTCCTGCGGCCCCGCCTGACGGCCGACGGGGCGGGCGTCGTCGTGCGGACGCTGGGCGGCCGGGACCGGCTGCCCTGGGCGGGCCTGCGGGTGCGGCTGCGGACGACGCGGCGGCTGGGGGTGCGCTCGCGGCTGCTGGAACTGGACACCGCCGCCGGTCCCGACGACGCCGGCACGCTGGTGCTGCTGGGCCGCCGGGACCTGGGCGCCGACCCGGCGGCCGTCGCGCGGGCCCTCGAGGCGCTGCGGCCGGGGTGAGTCCCGCCGCTAGAGGCCGAGCACGACCAGCGGCGCGGGGACGACGAGGGCGAGGGTCACCATCGCCGCCGCGAGGACGACGAGTCCCCCCGCCTGCAGGGCCGTGCGCCGGCGGGCGAGGACGAGCAGGCCGGTGGCCAGGATCCCGGCGACCAGGCCGCCCAGGTGGCCGAGCAGCGACACCCCGGGCAGGAAGCTGATGACGACGTTGATGGCCAGCAGGGTGAGCAGGCCGCGCAGGTCCTGGCGGGCCACCAGCATGAGGACGCCGAGAGCGCCCAGCAGGCCGTAGAGCGCCGCCGAGGCGCCCGCCACGGGCCGGGCGGGCTCCCCGAAGAGCTGGATGGCCACGGCGCCGCCCAGGGCGGAGACCAGGTAGACGACGAGGTAGCGCCACCAGCCGAGGCGGCCCTCGAGCTCGGGGCCGAAGACGAGCAGGCTCAGCATGTTGAGCAGCAGGTGGGTGATCCCGATGTGCAGGAACGCCCCGGTGAGCAGCCGCCAGTCCTCGCCGAAGACGTCGACGAGGACGGGGACCTGCGAGAACTCCTGGAACACCGGCGAGCGCCAGTTGTCCAGCGGGTTCTCTCCGACGGAGGCCGCCGAGAGAGCCGTGACGACGAACACGACGACGTTGACGGCGACCAGCGAGACGGTCACCGGGCCGAACCGGCGCCGGGCGCGGGCCAGGCCGGGGGCCGGCCGGGGACGGCGGACGCCGGCGTTGCCCGCGCGGACGTCGTCGGGGCACTGGAAGCCGACCGAGGCCGGCGTCATGCACTCCGGGCAGATGGGCCGGTCGCACCGGACGCACCGGACACCCGTCGGCCGGTCCGGATGGCGGTAGCAGGTGGCCGACGGGGGCGCCGGCGGCCGGCCGGCGCCCCCGTCGTCGGGACCGGTGGTCAGCTGCGCTGCACCTCGACCGACTGGATGACGACGTCCTCGACGGGCTTGTCGTTGCGGCCGGTGCGCACCTTCGCGATGCGGTCGACGACCTCGCGGCTGCTCTGGTCGGCCACCTCGCCGAAGATCGTGTGCTTGCGGTTCAGGTGCGGCGTGGGACCGACGGTGATGAAGAACTGCGAGCCGTTGGTGCCCGGGCCGGCGTTGGCCATGGCCAGCAGGTACGGCCGGTCGAAGGACAGCTCGGGGTGGAACTCGTCGCCGAACTGGTAGCCCGGGCCGCCGAAGCCCTGACCGAGCGGGTCGCCGCCCTGGATCATGAAGCCGTCGATGATCCGGTGGAAGACCGTCCCGTCGTAGAGCGGGTCGGTCGTCTTCTGCCGGGTGGCCGGGTGCGTCCACTCGCGGCGGCCCTCGGCCAGGTCCGCGAAGTTCGCGACCGTCTTGGGCGCGTGGTCGGGGAACAGGTCGACGGTGATGTCGCCGTGGTTGGTGTGCAGCACGGCACGGCGTGCGGGGGTCGATTCGGTCACGCCCTCCACTCTCCCACCTGCGGGCGGACCGGTCCCGGTCAGGCCGGAGGCGGGCGCGGCCGTCGACCCCACCCTCGCGCAGCTGCTCGGACGTCGTCCACTGCACGGTCCGGGACGTCCTCGCCGCCCACCGCGCGCGCCGACCCCGGCCGCGGGTCCGGCGCGTGTCGCGCACCGGTCCCTCCTCACCGGAGGGGCCGGGGGCGACGACGGTCCTCCCGCCGGTCGACTGGTGGACACCCGCGGCGCTCGCGCGTGCGGCCGCCGCGTCCTCCACCTGCGGCGACGGCGCGACGACGCGGCCCGTCCCCGCGGGACCGGCCGCCGGTCGTGGCCGCCGGTGCATCGACAAGTGCTCCGGTGGGCGCAGGTCAGCGCACGTCCGGCCGCGATTGCGTCGCGCCGGCGCGACCACCGCTGCCCGCGGCCCCGCGGCCTCCATCCTCGGAGGGCCCGCGAGACGACGACGCACGAACCCTGGAGCCCGCCATGAGCACGGCTGTCCCCCCGAGCGAGACGGTGCGCGCCACCTGGTTCGCCGACCGCCGCGTCAACACCAAGCTCATGGCCCTGCTGGCGGCGCTGCTGCTGGTGGCCGGCGCCGTCGGCGGACTGTCGATCCTCGAGCTCGGGAGGGTGAACGCCGCCGCCGAGAGCATCTACAGCGAGGGCGCGGTGCCGCTCAAGGACCTGGCCGAGGCGCAGGAGGCCATGGGCAGCATGCGGCAGCGTGTCCTGCTGCACCTCGCCGGCCCCGTCGCGGACAAGCCGCGCCGCGAGCAGGAGATCGCCTCGTTCGACGACGTCTTCGACGCCGAGGTGGCGGCCCTGCGCCAGGAGGGGGCCGACGCCGGCCTGCTGGACCGCTACCTCGAGGAGGTGGCCGACTACCGCGCCTTCCGGGACGGCACCATCCTGCCCGCCAGCCGCGCCATGGACCCCGCCGTCGACGTGGCGCCGGTGCTGGCCGAGTGCGACCGGCTGTTCGGGATCGTCGTGGACGCCGGACAGGCGCTGAGCGTGGCCCAGGCCGAGGCCGTCGAGCGCACGCAGGCGAACGCCGAGGCGTCCTACCGCAGCGGTCGGACCCAGGTCCTGGTGATCCTGGGGATCGGTGCCGTCCTCGGACTGGCGCTGGCCCTCGTCATCGGCCGGCAGATCGTCGGCCCGCTGCGCCGCGTCCAGGAGGTCGCGTCGGGCCTGGCGGCCGGCGACCTGACGCGCAGCAGTGGCCTGCGCTCCCGCGACGAGCTCGGCGAGACCGGTCGCGCGCTCGACGAGGCGGTGCAGAACCTGCGCGGCGTGATGGCGTCGGTGGTCGGTGCCGCGGACGCGGTGGCGGCCTCGAGCGAGGAGCTGTCGGCGTCGGCGGCGCAGATCTCGGCCTCGGCCGAGGAGACCTCCGCGCAGTCCGGCGTGGTCTCCGGTGCCGCGGAGGAGGTGTCGCGCAACGTGCAGACCGTGGCCGCCGGCGCCGAGCAGATGGGCGCCTCGATCCGGGAGATCGCCACCAACGCCGCCGAGGCGAGCGCGGTGGCCGCCCGTGCCGTCACCGCCGCGGAGACCACGACGGCGACGGTGGCCAAGCTGGGTGAGTCCTCCGCCGAGATCGGCAACGTGGTCAAGGTGATCACCTCGATCGCCGAGCAGACCAACCTGCTGGCGCTCAACGCCACCATCGAGGCCGCCCGGGCCGGGGAGGCCGGCAAGGGCTTCGCCGTGGTCGCCAACGAGGTCAAGGAGCTGGCGCAGGAGACCGCCAAGGCCACCGAGGACATCGCCCGCCGGGTGCAGGCCATCCAGGGCGACACCACCGCCGCCGTGGGCGCGATCGGGGAGATCTCGCAGATCGTCGCGCAGATCTCCGACCGGCAGACCACCATCGCCTCGGCGGTGGAGGAGCAGACCGCCACCACCAACGAGATGAGCCGCTCGGTGGCCGAGGCCGCCCAGGGATCGGGTCAGATCGCCGACAACATCTCCGGGGTCTCCACCGCCGCGGAGTCCACCACCCAGGCGCTGACCCAGACCCGCACCGCCGTCGACGAACTGTCGCGGATGGCCGCCGACCTGCGCACCAGCGTCGCCCGCTTCACCTACTGAGCGGATCCCGCCCGGCCGACTGCCGTGAGGTCGGACGGGGGGGGTCCTCGGGTGTCCGGGGTGCCGGCATCGCTCCGGTGTCGTTGAGCGTGAGGGCGATGTCGAGGAGCTTGCGGTTGGTCTCCTGGGAGGCGCGCGCCAGCACGGCGAAGGCCTGGGCGGCGGTGATCTTGTAGCGCTCCATGAGGATGCCCTTGGCCTGGCCGATGAGGTCGCGGCTGTCGATGGCCGCGCGAAGGTTCGCCTCGGTCCGGGCACCGGTGAGGGCGATCGCGGCGTGGGCGGCGATCGCCAGGCCGATCTCGACCGACGCATCGGTGAAGGCGCCGGGCCCGTGGGAGTAGAGGTTCAGGGCGCCGAGACGGTCGTCCTCGACCATGAGTCGGAAGCTCAGGCTGCTGCCCACACCGAGCGCGGCCGCCTCGGCGGCGAAGCGAGGCCACCGCGGTTCGTGGCGCATGTCCTCGACCCGGACGACCTGCTGCTCCCAGACCGCGTCCAGGCACGGGCCCTCGTGCAGCCGCTCCTGGGCCTCGTCGACCCGGCGCGAGAGGTCCCCGGTCGCGGCCCGGGACTGCACCTGCCGGCGTGCGTGGACGTAGCTGATGCTGCCCGTCTCGGCGCCCGGGACCGTCGTGACGGCCGCGGTGGTGATCGCCTGCAGGAGGCCCTCGACGTCGCCGTGCTCCACCTGGAGCCGGCGCGCGATGCGGCTCATCAGCTCGTCGGGCCGGTCGATGGGCGCGCTGCCACCGGAACGGTCGCCGACGTCGCCCACGGCCCCAAGGTATCGCCGCGCCGTCCGGAGCGGGAGCCGACGCCGCGGCGACCCCGGGTCGCACCGGCCGCGGACCCGGGCCGGAGGCTCAGCCGGCCGAGGAGCGGACGAGCGGCGGCAGACCGCCACTGATGAGGGCCTCGTCCGCTGCCGCCGACAGCACCAGGTCCTCGAGCGCCGGCCACGGGTGCCCGGGTGCCATGCGAGCCGCCAGCTCCGCCGGCGAGCGGGTTCCGCCGAGGGCCAGGTACTCCCACCACAGTTCGGTGAGGGAGAGGCCACTGAGGCGGCAGGCCAGGACAAGCGTGTCCGTGGGCACGGGGAACGACCTCTGGTCGGAGGGCGCCCGCTGCTGGACCGGCCCCACGCTACGCCGGTGCCTCCCGGCACCGGCCTCCTCGGCGCGGCAGGACGTGCCCGGAGGCGGTCCGGCCGGGAGGGCCGGGCGGTGTCGTGCGAGTGGAGACGAGGGGAATCGAACCCCTAACCCCCGCCTTGCAAAGGCGGTGCTCTGCCAATTGAGCTACGTCCCCCGGGCTGTGTCCCGGGAAGCTCCCGGAGGGGAGTGGGGGATCAGCCGGTGGTGGGGCGGCTGACCGACTGAGGGCCGTTGGTGGCCTCGTGCCAGAGATCCGCCTCGCGCGTGCCGGTGCCGGACGAGCGCCGGCGGACCGCAGCGACGGCGCCGGCCGCGACGGCGGCCAGGGCCAGCTTCTTGAGCACGCAGTACCTCCTGGGACGGCGGCCACGGACGGGGCCTCGCTGCCGCGGTGCCGGGGCACCGGTACACGGGTGGGCCTGGGAGGACTTGAACCTCCGGCCTCATCCTTATCAGGGATGCGCTCTAACCGCCTGAGCTACAGGCCCGTGGACCTCGACCAGCGTACCTGGGCCCTTCCGGACCCCCGCACGCGGGTACCCGACTAGTCGCGCTCGGCGAGCGTGACCTCGAGGCCGCCGACCAGGTCGGCGCAGAGGTTGTAGACGAACGCCGCCACGGTGGCCAGCGCGGTCATCAGCACGATGTTGATCGCGCCGATGACGGCCGCACCGCCGAAGACGATGCCCGGGGTGATGACGTTGCTGCCGCCCTCGCCGTCCGACGCCGTGCCGAGCTGGCCGAACAGGTCGTTGAGGGTGTCGAAGACACCGAGGCCGGACAGGACGCCGTACAGGATCCCGATCGCCACCATCCAGACGAAGAACAGCGCGATCGACAGGACGAGCGAGATCTTCAACGCCGACCAGGTGTCGATGTGCCGCAGCTGCAGCCGGGCCCGGCGCGGACCGCGGACACCGCGGCCCTTGCCCTTGCCCGCCGCCTGCTGCTGCCCGGTGCGGGCGCCGGTGGCCGGCGGGGGCGCGACGGAGGCCGGGGGCACGACCTGGGTGGTGCCCGACGGCGGCGGGACGGTGGCGTCGGCCGGGACCGGGCCGGGGCCCTGCCCGTGACCCTGCGCGGGTGCCTGACCCGGTGCCTGACCCGGTGCCTGGAGGGGGACCTGGCCGGTGGCCGGCTTGGCCAGCGACGGGCCGCCCGCGGCCGGCTGGCCCGCCGTCGTCGCACCCACCGGAGACGCACCCACCGGAGACGCACCCGCCGGGGACGCACCCGTCCCCGGCGTGCCGTCCGCTCCGGGCGCGCCGTCCGGGCGGACCCCGGTGCGCACCGCCTGCGGCCGGTCGCTCATGCCGTTCTCCCGTTCGCCTGCGGCCCTCGCCGCGTCGTCGCGTCCGGTCGCCCCGGCGCGGTGCCGGAGGCGCCCGGGCGCCGGTCGTTCCCGTCAGTGGGAGCCGGGGGCGAGCGGCGACCCGAGGTCGCCACACGCCGTGCTCCCGGTCTCACCCTAGGCGGCGGGCTCGTCGTTGTCCGTCGTCCGGGCGATCGCCACGATCGTCACGTCCTCGGGCAAGTTCATGAGCTTGACACCCATGGTGGCCCGGTCCTTGTTGTGGCGCACGCCGTTGACCGGGGTCCGGATGACGCCGCCGCCGGAGGTGATCGCGTACAGCTCGTCGCCGAGGGTCACCGCGAGCGCCCCGACCAGGGCGCCCTTGCGCGCCTTGGGGTCGGCGGTGAGCACGCCCTTGCCGCCGCGGCCCTGCGCCGGGTAGTTCTCGATGCCTGTCCGCTTGGCGAAGCCGCGCTCGGTGGCGACGAGGACGTCGACGCCCTCCTCGACCACCATCATCGACAGCAGCCGGTCGCCGGGGGCCAGCGCGATGCCGCGCACGCCCTCGGTGGCCCGGCCCATCGGCCGCAGCGTGGCGTCGTCGGCCTTGAACCGGATCGACATCGCCGCGCGGGTGACCAGCAGCAGGTCCTGCTCCGGGTCGATGAGGGCGGCGCCGACCAGCTCGTCGTTCTCGCGCAGGTTGATCGCGATGACGCCGCCGCTGCGCGGGGAGTCGAAGTCGGCCAGTCGGGTCTTCTTGACCTGGCCGTTCGCCGTGGCCAGGACCAGGTACGGCGCGACGCCGTAGTCCTTGATCTGCATGACCTGGGCGATCTTCTCGTCCGGCTGGAAGGCCAGGATGTTGGCCACGTGCGCGCCGCGGGCGGTGCGGTTGGCCTCGGGCAGCTCGTAGGCCTTCGCCCGGTAGACCCGGCCCTTGTTGGTGAAGAACAGGATCCAGTCGTGGGTGGAGCCCACGAAGAAGTGGTCGACGAGGTCGTCCTGCTTGAGGGCCGCCCCCATCACACCCTTGCCGCCGCGGCGCTGCGAGCGGTAGAGGTCGCTCTTCGTCCGCTTCGCGTAGCCGGTGCGGGTGATGGTGACGACGACCTCCTCCTCCGCGATGAGGTCCTCCATCGAGACGTCGCCGTCGTTGGCGACGAACTGCGTGCGGCGGTCGTCGCCGTACTTGTCGACGATCTCGGCCAGCTCGTCGCGGATGATCTCGCGCTGGCGCTGCGGCGAGTCGAGGATCGCCTGCAGCTCGGCGATGCGGGCCTCGATCTCGGCCAGCTCGTCCATGATCCGCTGGCGCTCGAGGGCGGCCAGCCGGCGCAGCTGCAGGTCGAGGATCGCGACGGCCTGGATCTCGTCGACGTCGAGGAGCTCCATGAGGCCGGTGCGGGCGGCCTCGGCGGACTCGCTGCTGCGGATGAGCGCGATGACGGCGTCGAGCTGGTCGAGGGCCTTGGCGTAGCCGCGCAGGATGTGCGCGCGCTCCTCGGCCTTGCGCAACCGGTAGCGCGTCCGCCGCTGGATGACCTCGATCTGGTGGTCGACGTAGAGCCGGACCAGCTCGTCGAGGCGCAGTGTCCGCGGGACGCCGTCGACGATCGAGAGCATGTTGCAGCCGAAGGACGTCTGCAGCTGGGTGTGCTTGTAGAGGTTGTTCAGCACGACCTTGGCCACGGCGTCGCGGCGCAGGGTGATCACCAGCCGGCGGCCCACGCGGTCGCTGGACTCGTCGGCGATCTCGCTGATGCCCTGCAGCCGGCCGTCCTTGACGCCCTCGGCGATCGCCTCGGCCAGGTTGTCCGGGTTGACCTGGTAGGGCAGCTCGGTGACGACGAGCTGCACGCGGCCGCGGGCGTCCTCCTCGACGGTGACCACCGCGCGCATGCGGACCGACCCGCGGCCGGTGCGGTAGGCCTCCTCGATGCCGTCGCGGCCGACGATCAGGCCGTGGGTCGGGAAGTCGGGGCCCTTGATCCGCTCCATGCAGGCGGTGAGGGCCTCCTCGGGCTCCGCGTCGGGGTGCTCGAGCACCCAGTACACGGCCGCGGCGACCTCGCGCAGGTTGTGCGGCGGCATGTTGGTGGCCATGCCGACGGCGATGCCGGCCGAGCCGTTGATGAGCAGGTTGGGGATGCGCCCCGGCAGGACCAGCGGCTCCTGGTTCTTGCCGTCGTAGTTGGGCTGGAAGTCGACGGTCTCCTCGTCGATGTTGGCCAGCATCTCCATGGCCAGCGGCGTGAGGCGGGCCTCGGTGTAGCGCATGGCCGCCGCCGGGTCGTTGCCCGGCGAGCCGAAGTTGCCCTGGCCGTCGATGAGCGGGTAGCGCATCGACCAGGGCTGGGCCAGCCGCACGAGGGCGTCGTAGATCGCCGAGTCGCCGTGCGGGTGGTAGTTGCCCATGACCTCGCCGACGACGCGGGCGCACTTGACGTAGCCGCGGTCGGGGCGGAAGCCCTGGTCGTACATGGCGTACAGCACGCGGCGGTGCACCGGCTTGAGGCCGTCCCGCACCTCCGGCAGCGCGCGACCGACGATGACGCTCATCGCGTAGTCGATGTAGCTGCGCTGCATCTCCTGCTGCAGGTCGACCGGCTCGACGCGGTCGCGGGCAGGGGTCTCGGTCACGTTGGGGTCACTCCGGTTCGGTGCTCAGGGAGGGCGGACGACGGCGCCCGGGCCGCGGAGGTCACCCCGCGGCCCGGCGCGCGTCACACGTCGAGGAAGCGGACGTCCTTGGCGTTGCGGGTGATGAAGCTGCGGCGGGCCTCGACGTCCTCGCCCATGAGCACGCTGAACAGCTCGTCGGCGGTGGCGGCGTCCTCGAGGGTGACCTGCAGCAGGATCCGCGTCTCCGGGTTCATCGTGGTCTCCCACAGCTCGGTCGCGTTCATCTCGCCGAGGCCCTTGAAGCGCTGGATCGCGTCGTCCTTGGGCAGCTTGCGGCCGGCCTCGGCACCGGCCTTGAGGACGGCGTCGCGCTCCTTGTCGGTGTAGACGTACTCGTCACCGAACTTGCCGCCCCACTTGATCTTGTACAGCGGCGGCTGCGCCAGGTAGACGTGCCCGGCCTCGACCAGCGGCCGCATGAAGCGGAACAGCAGGGTGAGCAGCAGCGTGCGGATGTGCTGGCCGTCGACGTCGGCGTCGGCCATCAGCACGATCTTGTGGTACCGCAGCTTCGACAGGTCGAACTCGTCGTGGATGCCGGTGCCGAAGGCCGTGATCATCGACTGGACCTCGGTGTTCTTGAGGACCCGGTCGATGCGCGCCTTCTCGACGTTGATGATCTTGCCGCGGATGGGCAGGATCGCCTGGAACATCGAGTCGCGGCCGGACTTCGCCGAGCCGCCGGCCGAGTCGCCCTCCACGATGTAGATCTCGGAGTTGCGCGGGTCGGTCGAGCGGCAGTCGGCGAGCTTGCCCGGCAGCGAGTTGTTGCTCAGCAGGTTCTTGCGCGCGAGCTTGCGGGCGTCCTGGGCCGCGCGGCGGGCGCGGGCGGCCGAGGCGGCCTTGGTGATGATCGTCTTGGCCTCGGACGGGTTGGCCTCGAACCAGTGCGAGATCTGGTCGTTGCAGACCTTCTGCACGAAGCCCTTGACCTCGGTGTTGCCGAGCTTGGTCTTCGTCTGCCCCTCGAACTGCGGGTCGCCGATCTTGACCGAGACGATCGCGGCCAGGCCCTCGCGGATGTCCTCGCCGGTGAGCTTCTCGTCCTTCTCCTTGAGCAGCTTCTTCTCGACGGCGTAGCGGTTGACGATCGAGGTGAGCGCCGCGCGGAAGCCCTCCTCGTGCGTGCCGCCCTCGTGCGTGTTGATGACGTTGGCGAAGGTGTAGACCGACTCCGAGTAGGCGTCGGACCACTGCATCGCGACGTCGACCGACATGCGCATGTCGTTCTTGCCGGTGCCCTCGGCGCTGAAGCTGACGACCGACTTGTGGATCGGCGTCTTCTTCGCGTTGATGTGCCCGACGTAGTCGATCAGGCCGCCCTCGTAGTGGTACGTGACCTCGGTGGCCTCGAAGGCCTGCTCCTCGGCACCCGGCTTCGGCGCCAGCTCGGCGACCGACACCTCGTCGGCGACGCCGGTCTCGGCCTTGCCCTGACCCGGCCGCTCGTCGCGCAGGACGATGCGCAGGCCCTTGTTGAGGAAGGCCATCTCCTGCAGCCGGCGGCTGATCGTGTCGAAGGAGTAGGTCGTCGTCTCGAAGATGTCGCCGTCGGCCCAGAAGGTGATCTGGGTGCCGCGCTTGGTGGTCGGGCCGACCTCCTCCAGCGGGCCGGGCTTGGCCAGCGAGTAGGTCTGGTGCCACTCGACGTCGTCGCGCCAGATGCGCACGTCGAGCGAGGTGGACAGCGCGTTGACGACGGTGACGCCGACGCCGTGCAGGCCGCCGGAGACGCCGTAGCTCTTGCCGTCGAACTTGCCGCCGGCGTGCAGCACGGTCATGACGACCTCGACCGTGGGCCGCTTCTCGACGGGGTGCACGTCGACCGGGATGCCACGGCCGTTGTCCTCGACCCGGACGCCGCCGTCGGCCAGCAGGGTGACCCGCACGGTGTCGCAGAACCCGGCCAGCGCCTCGTCCACGGCGTTGTCGACGACCTCCCACACCATGTGGTGCAGGCCGCGCTCCCCGGTGGAGCCGATGTACATGCCGGGCCGCTTGCGGACCGCCTCGAGCCCCTCGAGGACGGTGATGGAGCTGCCGGAGTAGGAGTTCTCGGTCTTCGGTCGAGCGACCACGTGGGGCCCTTCTGTCACGCTCCCGGCGCGCGGGTGCCTCCCGACGGGGAGGGGTCGCGGGGCGCACAGCGCCGCTGAGCCGGATGCTGGGGATTCCTGCGTCCCATGTTACCGGGTCCACCGACAAGAACGGCGTCACGCACGCCCTGAGGGCGCTCCTGCGCCACTCACGACCTCGGACGTACCACCCGTGTTGCCCCACGGTCCGACACGCCCGCCCAGGGCCGCTGGGCCCGCCGGAACCGTCCCGGCCGTCCGGCAGGCGCCGTGCACCGCTCGCAGACTGGTCGACATGGCACCAGCCGAGCGTGCACTCACCTGTCTGGTCACCGGCGTCACCGGCTACGTGGGCGGCCGCCTCGTCCCGGAGCTGCTGGCCGCGGGGCACCGCGTGCGGGTGCTCACCCGCTCCCCGGGCAAGCTGCGCGACCGGCCGTGGGCCGGGCAGGTCGAGGTCGCCGAGGCCGACGCCGCCGACGCCGGGGCGGTGGCCCGGGCGTGCGAGGGCGTCGACGTCGTCTACTACCTCATCCACTCCCTGGGCAGCGGCCCGGAGTTCGAGGCGACCGAGCGGCGGACGGCCGAGGTCGTGGCCGGCGCCGTCCGCGACGCGGGTGTCGGCCGGCTCGTCTTCCTCGGCGGCCTCGAGCCCGAGGACGAGGTGCTCTCCCCCCACCTGCGCAGCCGCGGGGAGGTGGCGCGGGTGCTGCTGGCCTCCGGCGTGCCCACCGTGGTGCTGCGCGCCGCCGTCGTCCTCGGCTCGGGCTCGGTGTCGTTCGAGATGCTGCGCTACCTCACCGAGCGGCTCCCGGTCATGGTCACCCCGCGCTGGGTGCACAGCCGGATCCAGCCGATCGCCATCCGGGACGTCCTGCGCTACCTCGTCGGCTGCGCCACCCTGCCGCCCGACGTCCACCGCTGCTTCGACATCGGCGGTCCCGACGTCATGGACTACGCCACGATGATGCAGCGCTACGCCGAGGTCACCGGCCTGCCGCGGCGGCGGATCCTGCCGGTGCCGATCTTCACGCCGTCGCTGTCGAGCCACTGGGTCGGCGTCATCACGCCGGTGCCGGCGGCCATCGCCCGGCCGCTGGTGGAGTCGCTGCGCAACACCGTCGTGTGCCGGGAGCACGACATCGCCCGGTACGTGCCCGACCCACCCGAGGGCCTGCTCGGCTTCGACGAGGCGGTGCGCCTGGCCGTGCTCAAGGTCCGCAACAACGCCGTCGACACCCGGTGGACCGGCGCCTCGGTGCCCGGGGCGCCGTCGGACCCGCTGCCCTCCGATCCCGACTGGGCCGGCGGCAGCCTCTACCTCGACGAGCGCACCCGGGAGACCGACGCGACGCCGGAGGCGCTGTGGCGGGTCGTCGAGGGCATCGGCGGGGAGACCGGCTGGTACAGCTTCCCGCTGGCCTGGGAGGTCCGCGGCTGGCTGGACCGGGCCGTCGGCGGCGTGGGCCTGCGCCGCGGCCGCCGGGACCCGAGCGACCTGCTGGTCGGCGACGCGCTGGACTGGTGGCGGGTCGAGGAGCTCGAGGAGGGCCGGCTGCTGCGGCTGCGCGCGGAGATGCGGCTGCCGGGCCTCGCCTGGCTCGAGTTCCACGTGGAACGAACCGGCGAGGGCGTCGACCCACCCACCCGCACCCGGCTGCGGCAGAAGGCGACGTTCCACCCGCTCGGCCTGCTCGGGCAGCTCTACTGGTGGAGCATCTCGCCGTTCCACGGCGTCGTCTTCGGCAGCATGGTCCGCAACATCACCAAGACCGCCGAGGCCCTCGACCAGCAGGGCGTGACGCGGGCGGACGAGGCGGCCTGATCAGGTCCCTGCCGGCCGTCCTGGGGCACCGTGACGCGTCCTGGCTCACTGCCGACGGTGAGCCAGGACGCAGCACGATCAGGTCACCTGATCATGCGCGGCCCTCAGACGAGGAGCTGGGCGGTGGCGAGCTCGCGGTAGAGCGGGCTGGTCTCCACCAGCTCGGCGTGCGTGCCGCGGGCGACCACCCGGCCGCCGTCGAGGACGACGATCTGGTCGCTGTCGAGCACGGTGGACAGCCGGTGGGCGACGACGAGCAGCGCGCGGTCGGCGGCCGCGGCGGCCAGGGTCTCGCGCAGCAGGTTCTCGTTGCGCGCGTCGAGGCTGGCGGTCGGCTCGTCGAGCAGCAGCAGCGCCGGGCGCGACAGCAGCGACCGCGCGATGGCCAGCCGCTGGCGCTCACCGCCGGAGAGCAGCACGCCCTCGTCGCCGACCGGCACGTCCAGCCCGCGCGCCGAGCGCTGCACCACCGCGGTCAGCCCCACGTCGGCCAGCACCGCCCACAGCTCGTCGTCGCCGGCGTCCGGGGCGGCCAGCAGCAGGTTCTCCCGCACCGTCCCCGCCAGGACCGGCGCCTCCTGCTCGACGTAGCCCAGCTGCGCGCGCAGCGCCGCCCGTGGCAGCTCGCGGACGTCGGTGCCGGCCCAGCGGATCGTGCCGCCGGTCAGCGGGTAGAAGCCCTCGACCAGCGCCAGCACCGTGGACTTGCCCGCGCCCGAGGGCCCGACCAGCGCCACCCGGCTGCCGGCGGGGACCGACAGCGACACCCCGCGCAGCACCTGCGTGCCGTCGGGGTAGGCGAACGAGACGTCGTCGAGCTCGAGCAGCGGGACGCCGTCCGCGGGCCGGCGCGGTGCCGTGGTCGCCCCGCCGACCTCGGCGACGTCGTCGCGCTCCGGATCGAGGACCAGCACCTCCTGGATGCGGGCCAGCGCGCCGAGGCCGGTCTGCAGCTGGGTCCACGCCGAGATCGCCTGCCCCAGCGGCATGACCAGCAGGAACAGGTAGAGGATGAACGCGACCAGGTCGGCGACGGCGATGGAGCCGGTGGCCACGCGGTAGCCGCCGAGCCCCAGCACGGCCAGGAACGCGCCCTGCACGGCGATCGACCCGGCCGGCGCCACGAACGCCTCCACCCGGGCGACCGAGACGCCCGCCCGGTAGGCGCGCTCGGCACTGGCGCCCACGGCGCGGACCTCCCGGGCGGTGGCGCCGCTGGCCCGGATGGTGCGCACCGCCGACAGCGCCCGCTCGACGGCCGCCGT
This sequence comes from Geodermatophilus normandii, assembly GCF_003182485.1. Taxonomy (NCBI): domain Bacteria; kingdom Bacillati; phylum Actinomycetota; class Actinomycetes; order Geodermatophilales; family Geodermatophilaceae; genus Geodermatophilus; species Geodermatophilus normandii. The sequence continues at coordinate 1,315,531 of NZ_QGTX01000001.1, forward strand.
CATCGCGCCGACCTCCTCCTGCGCCCGACGCGACAGCGCCCGGATCCGCCGGCTGCTGAGCACCACCACGGTCATGCCGACCGCCACGGCGGCGACGGTCACCAGCAGCAGCCAGACGTCGACCAGCACCATCGCCACGAGTGCGCCGACGCCGACCACCGCCGAGCCCACGACCTCGACCACACCCGAGGTGACCGTCGCACGCAGCAGCGTGGTGTCCGCGCCGACCCGCGACATCAGGTCACCGGTCCGGCGGCGGTCGTACTCCGCGACCGGGAGCCGCAGCAGCCGGTCGGCGACCGTCCGGCGGGTGGTGAGGACGACACCCTCCCCCGTGCGCTGCAGCACGTAGGACTGCACCGCGTTCAGCACCGCCCCGGCCACCAGGACCACCACGAGCGCCGCCACGGCCGGCAGCAGCGGGTCACCGGCGCCGACGGCGGAGATCACGCGGCCGGTCAGCGCGGGCTGGGCCAGCGCGGCCGCCGCGCCCACCAGCGACAGCCCCGCGGCGAGCAGCAACGGGCGGCGGTGCGGGCGGACCAGCGGCAGGAGGTCGCGCAGGCCCGCGGCCGGCGGCCCGTCCGGGGTGCTCAGGGGACGCCGGCCAGGGCGGAGACCATCGCGCCCAGCAGGCGGGCGTGATGCTCGATCAGCTCGGGACGGTGGCCGTCGGGACGGATCGCGGCCAGGTGGCCGGCGGCGGCCCAGAACTCGTCGCCGTCGTCGGAGTTCATGAGCAGGCCGCGCACGGTGACGTCGCCGACCAGCCGGCGCACCGCCTCGCCGTCCTCGGCGGCCAGCAGCACCCAGCGGGCGTCGAAGGCCTCGTCGCCGCTGGGCACGTGCAGCAGGCCGCCGGTACGGTGCCTCCAGAAGCGGGCCGGCGAGAGCCGCAGGCCCGGCAGCGGCAGGAGCACCGGCGCGGCAGTGACCGCGTACTCCGGCACGGTGTACCGCTTGTCGACGAAGACGACGTCGAAGGCGACCAACTCCAGCCTCCCGCTCCGACCGCGCATCACGCCGGCCGGCCGGTGGTCCCTCGTCGCGCGCACCGGGGCGGAGGCCACCAGCTCGGCGAGGACGGCGTCCTGCGGAGCGGTGCCGTCGGAGATCTCCCAGCCGTGCTGCAGCGCCCAGCCCTGCGCACCGACGGTGTCGCCGCGGTAGGCGAAGACCTGCTCCACCACCGACGGCGCCCGGGGCGCACGGCCGGACCCGACGGTCACCGGAACGCCCTGCGGCGCGCGGTCGTCGTCGCCGAACCGGCCGGGCTCCTGCCGGTCGTCCGAGCGCGGGTCGTCCGAGCGCGGGTCGTCGTACCGCGGGTCGTCGTCACGCGGGTCGTCGCCGGGCCGGTCGTCGCGGGGGCTGCTCATCGGGGCACCGTCCTCATCCGTACGTGTCGCGGGGCCCCCGCCCGCGGACCGACCGCGGGCCCTTCTTCCAGCTGGGGGCCGTCGGTCCGACAACGCGCAGCCGCGTCACGACGTCCCCGCCGACCGACGCGCGCAGCTTGGCGAGGATGGTCGGCGCGAGCAGGCGCAGCTGGGTGGCCCAGGCCGTGGACTCGGCGACGACGAGCAGCTCGCCCTCGGTGAGCGTCTCCGGCCGGCAGTGGGCGGCGATGTCCTGCCCGACGATCGCCGACCAGCGGCCGAACACCGCGCCGACCCGGGTCTGCTCGGACCAGTCCTGCGTGCTGACCAGCGAGTCGACCAGGCGGGCCAGCGGCTGCGGGTCGTCCTCGCCGGGGCCCGGGCCGGTCCACCGCCGCCGCGGGCCGGCCACCCGGCGCCGGGTGGGCGCCGGGCGGGACGCCGACGCCGCACGCGCGGCCTCGAGCGCGGCGCGGGCGATGTCGCTGGGGCGGGGCGGCCGGTCGTCAGCCACCGGGCACCTCCCCGGCCGGCTCCGCGGGGGTGGCCCGACCAGCGTCGCCGTGCCCTCGCCGACCTCCACGCGGGCTCCCCTCAGCTCGTCGGGCACGTCGTCGAGGACGGCGGCGGTGATGAGCGTCTGCTCGGCGGACCGGGCGACCTCGGCCAGCGCCGCGCGCCGCCCGGCGTCCAGGGTGGCGAAGACGTCGTCGAGCACCAGGATCGGCTCCTCCCCGTCGGCGCGCAGCAGGCCGAAGCAGCCGAGCTTGAGCGCCAGGGCCAGCGACCAGGACTCGCCGTGGCTGGCGAAGCCCTTGGCCGGGACACCGCCGAGGTGCAGGACCAGGTCGTCGCGGTGCGGGCCGACCAGCGTCATCCCCCGGTCCACCTCGTCGCGGCGCCGCTCGGCGATCCGCTCGCGCAGCGCCGCCGACAGCCCGGCCGCGCTCGGCGTCGGGGCGTCCGGGGCCGGCGGGGTGCCGTCGCCGGCCAGTGGCACGGTGCTCGCGTACCCGAGCCCGGCCGCCGCGCCGCCCGCGCCGGCCACGGTGGCGTAGGCACGCGCGACGTGCGGGGCCAGGTCGGCGACCAGTGCGAGGCGGGCGGCCAGCAGCTGCCCGCCGTAGTCGACGAGGTGGGCGTCCCAGACGTCGAGGGTGGCCAGGGCGTCGCCGCGGGCCATCCGCGCCGTCTTGAGCAGGGCGTTGCGCTGCTTGAGCACCCGGTCGTAGTCGCTGCGGACGCCGGCCAGCCGCGGGGTGCGGCTGACCAGCAGGTCGTCGAGGAACCGGCGGCGCTCGGCGGGGTCGCCGCGCACCAGCGCGAGGTCCTCGGGGGCGAAGAGCACGCTCTTCACCAGCCCGAGGAGCTCGCGCGGGCGCGGCAGCGCGGCGCGGTTGACCCGGACGCGGTTGGCCCGGCCCGGGTTGACCTCCACCTCGACGAGCAGCTCGCGGTCCTCCCGGCGCAGCGCCGCGCGGACGACCGCCTGCCCCGCGCCGTGGCGGACCAGCGGCGCGTCGGCCGACACGCGGTGGCTGCTCATGGTCGCGAGGTAGCCGACCGCCTCGACGAGGTTGGTCTTGCCCTCGCCGTTGCGGCCGACGAACACCGTCGGGCCCGGCCGCAGCGCCAGGTCGACCTTCTCCCAGCTGCGGAAGTCCACCAGCTGCAGGTGCCGGACGTACACCTCAGCGCCCGGCGGGGAGGACGGCCGCGGTGCTCACGCCGGACGCTCGACCTCCTGGGCCCGCACGGCGTGCACCGCGTGCCCGCCGAACTGGTTGCGCAGCGCGGCGACGGCCTTCATCGTCGGCGAGTCGTCCTGGCGCGAGGAGAACCGGGCGAACAGCGAGGCGGCGATCGTCGGCATGGGGACGGCGTTCTCGATCGCCTGCTCGACGGTCCAGCGCCCCTCGCCGGAGTCCTCCGCGTAGCCGCTGATCTTCTCCAGACCCGGGTCCTCGTCGAGCGCGCGGACCAGGAGGTCCAGCAGCCACGAGCGGATGACCGTCCCCTGCGTCCAGGACTTGACGACGCCGGGCACGTCCTCGATGAGGTCGACGGCGGCCAGCAGCTCGTAGCCCTCGCCGTAGGCCTGCATGAGCGCGTACTCGATGCCGTTGTGGACCATCTTGCTGAAGTGCCCGGCACCCACGGGCCCGGCGTGCACGAAGCCGGCGCCGGGGACGTCCTGGCCGGACTCGTCCTTCGGGGACGGCGGCTTGAGGGCGTCGAACACCGGCTGCACCTTGGCGACGTCCTCGGCCGTCCCGCCGACCATCAGGGCGTAGCCGTTCTCCAGGCCCCACACCCCGCCGGAGACCCCGGCGTCGACGTACCCGATCCCCCTCTCGCGGCACAGCACGTCGTGGACCTGGTCGTCGGTGTACTTCGAGTTCCCGCCGTCGACGATGACGTCGCCGGGCGACAGCAGGTCGGCCAGCTCCTTGACCGTCGCCCGCGTCGGCTCACCGGCCGGGACCATCACCCACACCACCCGCGGCGCCGACAGCGCGCCGACGAGCGCCTCGAGGCTGTCGACGTCGCGCTTGTCCGGCGAGTGGTCGTACCCGATCACCTCGTGGCCGGCGCGGCGCAGCCGCGTGGCCATGTTGCCGCCCATCTTGCCCAGCCCGATCAGCCCCAGCTGCACGGCTCCGTCCTTCCTTCGCAGGTCGTCATGGCACGGGCGCACGCGACGGTGCGCCGCCCGCGGTGTGCGGTGCCCTCGCCGACCGCCCGGGACACCTCAGCCGGGCAGGCGCACCGGCATGATCAGGTAGCGGTAGCTGCCGGGACGCTCCGCGGGCCGCTGCCCGCCGTCCGCGTCGTCGGTGGCCGGCTCCTCGACGCCGGAGAGCACCGCGGGCTTGAGCGGGCTGGTGAAGTCCATCCGCGCCCGGCCGGTGTGGACCGCGGCCAGCCCGTCGAGCAGGAACGTCGGGTTGAAGCCGATGGTCAGCGGATCGCCGTCGAAGTCGACGTCGCAGCGCTCCTCGGCCTGGCCCTCGTCGTCGCTGCCGCCGGCCCGCAGGGTGACCTGCCCCGGCGTGAACTCGCAGCGCAGCGGCGTGCCCCGCTCGGCGACCAGCGCCACCCGCTTGGCGGCGTCGGTGAACTGCACGACCGGCAGCGTCGCGTGCGCGGCGGACTCGCTCGGCATGATCGCCCGGTACTTGACGAACTCGGCGTCGAGCAGGCGGGTGGTCGTCTGCCGGTCCTTGCCCGACAGGCCGAGGATCCCCTCGCCCGAGCCGCCGGAGGACAGCGAGACGACGATCTCCGGGCCGCTGGTCAGGGTGCGGGCGGCGTCGGCGAGGGTGCGCGCCGGGACCAGCACCGCAGCGGAGGTGCCGGGGGTCTCCGGGCGCCAGGCGAACTCGCGCACGGCCAGCCGGTAGCGGTCGGTGGCGGCGAGCGTCACCCGGTCGTCCTCGATCTCCAGCCGGACGCCGGTGAGCATGGGGAGGGTGTCGTCCCGGCCGGCGGCGACGGCGACCTGGCCGACGGCCTCGGCGAAGACGTCGCTGTCCACGACCCCGGCCGACGACGGCATCGACGGCAGGGACGGGTAGTCCTCCACCGGCAGGGTCGGGAGGCTGAAGCGGGCGTTGCCGCAGGTGATGGACAGCCGCGGTCCCTCGGCCCGGACGTCGACCGGGTGCGGCGGCAGTGCGCGGGTGATCTCGGCCAGCAGCCGGCCGGGGACCAGCACCCGGCCGCTCTCACCGGCCTGCACGTCGACCTCCGCGCGCGCGGACACCTCGTAGTCGAACCCGGACACCGACAGCTGGCTGCCGTCGACCTCGAGCAGGATCCCGGCGAGGACCGGCACCGACGGCCGCGGCGGGAGGCTGCGCGCCGTCCACGCGACGGCATCGGCGAGCACCTCGCGTGTCACCCGGAACTCCATGACCGATCCACCCCAGCTCTGCACGGCCCACTGCTGTCGTCTGTGCACCCGTGTCCCCCGACGTCCGTGCAGACCGGGAGCGGTGCGTCGTTCATCGTGCCCGTCGGGGCGTGGATCGGGGAACCCGGGACCCGATCAGGTGCTCGCGGGTGCTCGTCGCTGCGGCCGCCGGAGGCGTCGGGAGACCCTCCGGGCCGCAGCGTCCCCACCCCTACTGGGGTTCGAGAAATCCCGGTCTCTCTCCCTCATCTCCGTCATCACCGGTGTGGAAGCTGGGGATCGAGGCCCTCTCCGCAGGTCAGCGCCCGAGTCGACATGTTGGCCCGCTGTGGGGAACCCGTGTGCCCCTGTTGTCGACACGTGGACATCTCGACGGCCGTGCACAGTCACCGTCCGTCGTCCACGTCCTGTCCCCGCCTCTCCCCCTGCCTGTCCCCAGTCCGTGCCCAGGTCGTCCGGGCCCGCGACGGCCGGCGCCGGCAGGAGGTGGGGACGGCGACCCGCTGCGGGGACGAAGACGCAGGTCAGCGCGGTGGGCCGGGGCTCCGTGCACACATGGGGAACGACCTGGGGACGGCACGCGGTGCCACGGGGGCCCGCGGCACAGGCGGTCACCCTCCGATCACGATCTCCCCAGGGTGTGCACATCCCTGGGGACAACTCGGCGCGATGTCGACAGCCGAGCGGCAGGTGACCGCCGCGCGACCGCGGCAGGACGGGCGACGACCCGCACCGGAGGAGGTCCCCCGGCTGTGGACAGCTCGCGCGGTGTCCACACCGACCGGCCGGCGCCGACCGCCGGCGGGCCTACTGGTGGGCCTACTGGCGGGCGCGGCTCTTGATGCGCGCGGTCAGCTCCGTGACCTGGGTGTACGTGGCGCGGCGCTCGCTCATCAGGTTGGTGATCTTCTTGACGGCGTGCATGACCGTGGTGTGGTCCTTGCCGCCGAAGGAGGCGCCGATCCGCGGCAGGGACAGCTCGGTGAGCTCCCGGCACAGGTACATGGCGATCTGTCGGGCGTTGACCAGCGTGCGGCTGCGGTTGGCGCCCTGCAGCTCCTCCATCGTCACGGAGAAGTACTCCGCGGTCGCGGCCATGATGATCGCCGCGGTGATCTGCGGGCCCTGCTCGTCGCTGATCAGGTCCTTGAGCACCAGCTCGGCCAGCGGCAGGTCGACCTGTTGCTTGTTGAGGCTGGCGAAGGCGGTCACCCGGATCAGCGCGCCCTCGAGCTCGCGGATGTTGGTCTGCACCTTGCTGGCGATGAACTCCAGCACCGCGTCGGGCACCTGCAGCCGCTCGCCGTAGGCCTTCTTCCGCAGGATCGCGATGCGGGTCTCGAGGTCCGGCGCCTGGACGTCGGTGATGAGCCCCCACTCGAACCGCGTGCGCAGCCGGTCCTCCAGCGTCGTCAGCTTCTTCGGCGCCCGGTCGGACGTGATGACGATCTGCTTGCTGGCGTTGTGGAGCGTGTTGAAGGTGTGGAAGAACTCCTCCTGCGTCCGCTCGGCGCGCTCCAGGAACTGGATGTCGTCGATGAGCAGGAAGTCGATGTCCCGGTACCGGCGGCGGAAGTCCTCGGCCCGGCCGGAGTGCACCAGGTTGATGAACTCGTTGGTGAACTCCTCGGTGCTGACGTAGCGCACCCGCACGTTGGGGAACATCCGCGCCGCGTAGTGCCCGATCGCGTGCAGCAGGTGGGTCTTGCCGAGACCGGAGTCGCCGTAGACGAACAGCGGGTTGTAGGCCCGTGCCGGGGCCTCCGCGACGGCGACCGCCGCGGCGTGGGCGAAGCGGTTGCTGTTGCCGATGACGAAGCTGTCGAAGACGTACTTCGGGTTCAGGCCGGGGTCGAGGCCGGCCGGCGGACGGCGGTCGCCGAACAGCGGCACCGCGCCGCCGGAGGTCCGGCCGGAGGCCCCGCTCCGGCGCTGCGCGGGCTCCTCGGGGGCGTCGTCACCGAGGTCGAAGGGCAGCACCTCGGCACCCTCGCCGGCCGGCACCCCGCGGCGCCGGCCTCCGCTGCGCCCGCGGCCCGCGGGGCTCCAGTCGGTCCCGGGCCACTCGCCCGCCCCGTCACCGGCCCCTGACGGCGGCTCGGCGGTGGCCGCCGGCGGGACGGCGTCGTGACGCGGGGCGTCGTAGGGCGAGTGGGGACCGGGCTCGAACGGCGAGGGCTCGAACGGCGAGGGCTCGAACGGTGCGCGCTCCAGCGGCCGCGCGTCGCTGCGCACCCCGAAGGCGCTGCGGCCGTCGTCGGCACGCTCGCGGTCCTCGTCGGTGGGGTCGGCCTCGACCGGGGTCCACGGGCGGCGGGTCGGCGCCTCCGCGGGCTCCGGGGCGGCCGACGCCGGGGCGTCCTCGAGCTGGATGGCGACGCCGATGTCGCGGCCGAGCTGCTCCGACAGCGCCTCGGCGAGCACCCGGCGCATCCGGGACTCCAGCACGGTCTGGGTGAACTCGTTGGGTGCGGCCAGCACCGCGGTGCCGCCGACGAGCCCCACCGGCCGGGTGAGGTTGAGCATCGCGTTCTGCTGCCGGGTCAGGCTGGTGGCCAGCCGCTCGCGGACCGAGTCCCAGACCTCCGCCAGGTCCACCGTGGCATCGGCCATGACCGTGTCCTCCCCTTGCAGATCGTCCCCGCTGTCACGACCTCGGTGCCCCCAAGGCCGGCGTCCCCCGCGCCGCGGCCGTCCAGGGTGTGGACATCCGGGCACACGGGATCCACACGAGTGTCCACAGGCTGTGCACGACTGGCGACAGGGCGCCTTGTCGACCCGCTGGTGCGGGACAGTCCCGGCGACGTCGCTGGTCGGGAGGGAGGTCGTGATACGGCTCGAGGCGGACGGCGGTCAGGTCGACCGGGTGGTCGGCCCCCGGTTCGGACGTACGGCCCGGACCGGAGCGACGGCGACGCTAACAGCCCCGTCCACAGCCCGGCAACGACGTCCAGGGACGCTGGGGACGCCCGGTGCGCGTGTCGTCCGGCGTGTCGTCCCCGCGCGGTCGGCGTGCCGACACCGACCGTCCGCCCGGCCCGGGCACCATGACGGGTCGCCGTCCGCCGGACGGCGCGACGCGGGAGGCCGGCCACGGCGTCCTCGGTCCTGGCGGACCTCGGTTATGCTGGTCGGAGTCTGTGGACCGGTCCGGGCACTCGTCGGAGCCGAGCCGCAGCGACCAGCCTCGCGGGGTCCCGCGGAGGAGCCCCGCCGCCCCTCCCGGAGCCCCGCCGCGTGCCTGCCCGCCGGCCGGCCGCACCACCGATGTCCTGCCGTAGGAGTACCCCGTGAGCAAGCGCACCTTCCAGCCGAACAACCGCCGCCGGTCCAAGACCCACGGCTTCCGGCTGCGGATGCGCACCCGCGCCGGCCGCGCGATCCTCGCCGGCCGCCGCCGCAAGGGTCGCGAGAAGCTCTCCGCCTGAGGTGCTGCCCGCGCAGGCCCGCCTGCGCCGGCGTCCGGAGTTCACCGCGGTCGTCCGGTCGGGCCGGCGCGCAGGTCGGCCGACCATGGTGCTCCACCTCCTCCCCGTCCGACCCCCGGCCCGCATGGCCGGGGGTCTCGGCGTGCCCGCGGACGGTGTGGCCGGTGGACCGGCGACCGGTCCCCGTGCCGGGTTCGTGGTGGGGAAGGCGGTCGGCAACTCCGTCGTCCGCCACCGCGTGACCCGCCGGCTGCGCGCCGTCGTCCGCGACGAGCTCGACCGGCTGCCGGACACCGCCGACCTGGTCGTGCGGGCGCGGCCCGAGGCCGCGACGGCGACGTCGGAGCAGCTGCGCCGCGACCTGAGCGCCGGCCTCGACCGCGTGCTCGGTGAGCGGTCCGCGTCGCGGCGGAGCCGCTCGTGAGCACGGCTGCGCGGCGTCGCCCCGGACCCCTCGCGCGCGCACTGCTGGCCGGGGTCGGCTTCTACTCCCGCGCGATCAGCCCCGCGCTGCCCCCGCGCTGCCGCTTCGCGCCGACCTGCAGTGCCTACGCCGCCGAGGCGGTCGCCGTCCACGGCGCCGGCCGCGGGTCGTGGCTGGCGCTGGTCCGGCTGCTCAAGTGCGCGCCGTGGCACCCCGGCGGCCACGACCCGGTCCCCCCGCCGCGCGCGGACCGGGGACACCCCGGAACCGGCGACGACGGCCGCACGTCGAGGACTGCGTCACCGGCAGCGGCTCCGGCCGCCGCGGTGCCCGCCGCCGACGGTGCCCGTCGTCCCGCCCTCGAGACCCCGCCGGCTCCCCGCCGGACCCCGCAGCAGGAGGCTGGCGTTGCTTGACTGGCTGTACACCGCGATCGCCTTCGTCATGAAGACGTGGCACGCGGTGTTCTCGACGTTCCTGCCCCCCGCGGGGGGCATCACCTGGGCGCTGTCGATCGTCTTCCTGGTCGTCACCGTCCGCCTGATCCTCTTCCCGCTGTTCGTCAAGCAGGTGAAGAGCCAGCGGGCGATGCAGGAGATCCAGCCGGAGATCCAGAAGCTGCGGAAGCAGTACGGCGCCGACCGGCAGGGCTTCAGCCAGGCGATGATGGCGCTGCAGAAGGAGCGCGGGGTCAACCCGCTGGCCGGCTGCCTGCCGATCCTCCCGCAGATCCCGGTCTTCCTCTCGCTGTTCCACGTGCTGCGCCGGCTGCGGCCGGGCGCGCCGGGCCTCTACAGCTGGGACAACGAGCTCACCGACCAGGCCGCCCGGGCGGAGCTGTTCGGGGCGCCGATCTCCTCGTCGTTCAACATGACGGGGCAGAAGGCCACCGACATCCTCGCGCTGCCGGGCGTCACCCAGGGCGGCATCCGCGTGGTCGCGCTCGTGCTCATGGTGATCATGTGCGCGACGACCTTCTTCACCCAGAAGCAGATCATGGCGCGCTCCGGCCCGGTCGAGGGCCAGGCCGCGATGGTGCAGAAGCTGCTGCTCTACGGCATGCCGATCAGCCTCTTCGTCACCGGCTTCTTCTTCCCGATCGGCGTCCTCCTGTACTGGATGACCAACAACCTGTGGACGCTGGGCCAGCAGTTCTTCATCCTGCGCAAGCTGCCGCCGCCCGGGTCCCCCGCCGCCAAGGCCAAGGCCGCGGCCGACAAGCCCGCGATCGACCCCAAGGCCCTCGCGCCCAAGCCCGGTGCCAAGCCGGTGCGGACCAAGGGCGCCCGCCCCGCCGGGAGCGGCGTCGCGCTGACCAAGGACGGCGCCACGGGTGACGTCCCCGCCGACGGCGTGGCCGACACCGCCGTCCCGGCGTCCGACGGCGTGCCGGCCGACGGCACCGGGGGCAGCGGCACCGGGGGCAGCGGCACGGGGGGCAGCGGCACCGGCGCGACCGCCGCAGGGGGGACCGCGTCCGGCCGCCCCGGCGGTGCGAGCCGCGCGTCGCGGCCGGCCAACCGGGCGCCGCACGGCCGTCCCGCCGGCACCGGCGGGAAGCGCAAGCGCCGCTAGACCCCGGTCCGCGCCGGCGTCCCCACGACGCCGTCGCCGCGGACCCCGCCGGGAGGACGCCGCGCTCCGGCACCCCCGGCTCCCGACCACCGGGCCCAGCCCCGGCTGCCCGCACCGACTGGAGGTACCTCCGTGAGCGTCCCGAACCAGAGCCCGGCCGCCACCGCACCGGCCGAGACCCCCGACCTGCCCGACGCCGACGAGCACAGCGTCGACGCCGTGCTCGAGCCCGCCGACGAGGCCCTCACCGGCGCCGCTGACGCCCCCTCCGGCAACGGCCGGGCCGCCGCGGCCGGCGGCACCGACCTGCTCGTCCGCGAGGGCGACGTGGCCGGCGACTACCTCGAGCGGCTGCTCGACATCCTCGACGTGGACGGCGACATCGACCTCGACGTCGAGGGCGACCGCGCCTCGGTGGCCATCGTCGGCGGTGACCTCGACGACCTCGTCGGCTCCGACGGCTCGGTGCTCGAGGCGCTGCAGGAGCTCACGCGGCTCGCCGTCGCGCAGGCGACGGGGGTGCGCAGCCGGCTGATGCTCGACATCGGCGGCTACCGCGCCCGCCGCCGCGCGGACCTGACGTCCATGGCCGGCGAGGCCGCGCGACGGGTGGCCTCCGGCGGGCAGGCCGAGCGGCTGGCGCCCATGAACCCCTTCGAGCGCAAGGTCGTCCACGACGTCATCGCCGGCGTCGCCGGGGTCCGCAGCGAGTCCGAGGGCGAGGAGCCCAACCGGCGCGTCGTGGTCCTGCCGGAGCGGTGAGCGACACACCCGCCCCGTCCGCCCCACCGGCCCCGGAGGTCGCCGCCTCCGTCTTCGGGGAGGGGCTGCCCGGCGCCGAGCGCTACGTCGCCCGGCTCGCCAGCGACGGCGTCACCCGCGGGCTGATCGGCCCGCGGGAGGTGCCGCGGCTGTGGGAGCGGCACGTGCTCAACAGCGCCGCCGTCGCCGAGGCGGTACCCGAGGGTGCCCGGGTGGTCGACGTCGGCAGCGGGGCCGGCCTGCCCGGGATCCCGCTGGCGCTGGCCCGCCCCGACCTGCGGATGACGCTGGTCGAGCCGATGGCCCGGCGGGTCGAGTTCCTCGAGGAGGTCGCCGGCGAGCTCGGCGCCGACTGGCGGGTCGTGCGCGGCCGCGCCGAGGAGCGCTCGGTCGTCACCGCGGTGGGGCCGGTCGACGTCGTCACCGCCCGGGCGGTCGCCGCCCTCCCCCGGCTCGTGGGCTGGTGCCGCGGGCTGCTGCGCCCCGGCGCCCAGCTGGTGGCACTCGTCGGCGCCCGCGCGCTGGAGGAGCTGCCAGCGCTGCTCCCGGAACTCGAGGCCGCCGGGATGCGCGACGTCCATCCCCGGGCTGTCGGCGCGGGGCTGGGGGAGGCTGCCACTACCGTGGTGGTGATGACGCGGGGCCGAGGATGAGCCCCCGCGGTACAGCGACGACGGCGTTCCACGTGGAACGCGCACCGGTACCCGTCCCGTTCCACGTGAAACGGGACGGCAGGGAGGACCCGCGATGACCGACCCGGGCCAGCGACTGCGCAGCAGCCTCGCGGCCGACTCGGCGGCCGGCTCCGGCGCGGACTTCGACAGCCCCATCGCCATGGAGGCGCTGCGGGCGACCCGGGTGCTGCACGCCGCCGACCAGGAGCCGTTCCCCGCGCCCGGGCGCATCCGGGTGATCACGGTCGCCAACCAGAAGGGCGGCGTCGGCAAGACCACCTCGACGGTGAACCTCGGCGTGGCGCTGGCGCTCTACGGCCTGCGGGCGCTGGTCATCGACCTCGACCCGCAGGGCAACACGAGCACCGCCCTCGGCGTCGAGCACACCGTGGGGACGCCGTCGATCTACGACGCCCTCGTCGGGGACAGCTCGCTGGCCGACGTCGTCCACCCGACGACGGCGAGCCCGAACCTGCGCTGCGTCCCGGCGACGATCGACCTGGCCGGCGCGGAGATCGAGCTGGTCTCCGTCGTCGCCCGCGAGTACCGGCTGCGCCGCGCGATCGAGGGCCACATCCACGCCCTGCCCGAGGACCAGCGGCCGCACTACGTGCTCATCGACTGCCCGCCGTCGCTGGGGCTGCTCACGCTCAACGCGCTCGTGGCCGGCGACGAGGTGCTCATCCCGATCCAGTGCGAGTACTACGCGCTGGAGGGCCTGGGACAGCTGCTCAACAACATCGAGCTGGTGCGGGCGCACCTCAACCCGGGGATCGCCGTCCGCACCATCCTCCTGACGATGTACGACGGCCGGACCAAGCTCGCCGACCAGGTCGCCGAGGAGGTCCGCAGCCACTTCGGCGACCTGGTGCTGCGCACGGTCATCCCCCGGAACGTCCGGGTGTCGGAGGCGCCGGGGTACGGCCAGTCGGTGCTCACCTACGACCCGGGGTCCCGGGGGTCGACCAGCTACGTCGAGGCCGCCCGCGAGCTCGCCGAGCGGGGCGTGGGCATGGCGCCGCTGACCGACGTCCGGCCGGTGGGCGCCCCGCCACCGCCTCCCCCGCCGGCGACCGCGCCGATGCCGGCGGTCCGCCCCGGTGCCCACCGGGCGGCCGGCCTCGACGCCGCGGCCACCGACCGTGCCTTCGCCGGCACGGACGCCGCCGTCCTGCCCGTTCCCACCTCCGTCGACGAGGAGACCCGATGAGCAAGCGTGGCGGCCTCGGCCGGGGGCTGGCGGCGCTGATCCCCACCGCCCCGCCGGTCGAGCAGCCGACGCTGCCCGAGACCGACGGCGCGGCGCCCGCGCCCGAGGCGCCTGCGACGTCTGGGACCCCCGGGGCGCCGTCGGCGTCGGTGACGCTGCTCCCGCCGGCCGCCCAGGCCGCCGCCACCGTCGCCGCGCAGGCCGTGTCGTCGGCCGAGGCGGCCGTCGGCGTTCCCGGCGCGCAGCTGCGGGAGGTCGCCGTCACCGACGTCGTCCCCAACCCCCGCCAGCCGCGGCAGGTGTTCGACGACGAGGCGCTCGAGGAGCTCACCCACTCGGTGCGCGAGTTCGGCCTGCTGCAGCCGATCGTCGTCCGCGAGCGCGGCGAGGGCGGCTACGAGCTCATCATGGGCGAGCGCCGGCTGCGGGCCGCGCGGGCCGCGGACCTGGACACGGTGCCGGCCATCGTCCGTGACACCGAGGACGACGCGCTCCTCCGGGACGCGCTGCTGGAGAACATCCACCGCGTCCAGCTCAACCCGCTGGAGGAGGCGGCGGCCTACCAGCAGCTGCTCGAGGAGTTCGGTGCCACGCACGAGGAGCTGGCCCAGCGGATCGGGCGCAGCCGCTCGCAGGTCACCAACACCATCCGGCTGCTCAAGCTGCCGGTGAAGGTGCAGACGCGCGTCGCCGCCGGGGTCATCTCCGCCGGGCACGCGCGGGCGCTGCTGGGCCTCGACGACGCCGAGGCGCAGGAGGCCCTGGCCGCGCGCATCGTCGCCGAGGGACTGTCGGTGCGTGCCACCGAGGAGGCCGTGGCCCTGGCCGCGGCCGAGCAGCCGGCGTCCCGTCGTCGCAGCCGCCGGATCAACGCGCCGGGCGTCGAGGACCTCGCCGGCCGGCTGTCCGACGTCTTCGAGACCAAGGTGAAGATCCAGATCGGCCGGGCCAAGGGGCGGATCGTGGTCGAGTTCGGCTCGGTGGACGACCTGCAGCGCATCATCGGCCAGATGGCGCCGGACATCACCGGCCGCCGGGACGAGCCGGAGGAGTGACTCCCTGCACAGGGCCCGGGTTCCGTCACGGACGGAACCCGGGCCCTGTGCTGGGGGGTGTGGGGAGCGATCCGTACGTCCCGGGGTCGGATACGCGGGGATCGCTCCCTATGCCCGGGTTCGCGCCCGGCGGGTGAGGAGCGTGGAGAGGACCTCGCCCAGGTCGTGGCCGGCGGCCTCGACCGCCATGGGGAACATCGAGGTCTCGGTCAGCCCCGGGGAGACGTTCACCTCGAGGAAGTGCACCTCGCCGTCGGCCGAGACGATCGCGTCGGTGCGCGAGAGGTCGGCCAGCCCCAGCGCCTCGTGCACCCGCACCGCCACCTCGGCCGCGCGGGCGGCGACGTCGTCGGGCACCCGCGCCGGGGCGTGGTACTCGGTGAGGCCGGGGGTGTAGCGGGCGGTGTAGTCGAAGACGCCGGACTCCGGCGCGATCTCCACGGCCGGCAGCGCCACGGGCCCCTCCCCCAGGTCGACCACCGACAGGGCGAGCTCCACGCCGTCGACGAACCGCTCCACGAGCACCGTGTCGCCGTAGGCGAAGCAGCTGACCATCGCGGCGGGCAGGTCCTCGACCCGGGTGACCTTCTGCGCGCCGAGCGCCGACCCGCCCGAGGCCGGCTTGACCATGAGCGGCAGCCCCAGCCGGGCGACGATGAGGTCGAGCACCGCGCCGGCGCCGAGCTCGCGGAAGGTGCTGTGCGGCAGGGCCACCCAGTCCGGCGTCGTCACCCCGGCGGTGCGCACGACCGACTTGGCGGCCGGCTTGTCCCACGCCAGGCGGCAGGCCGCGGCCGGGGAGCCGACGTAGGGGACGCCGGCCAGGTCCAGGACCGCGCGCAGGGCGCCGTCCTCACCGGTGGCACCGTGCAGGGCGATGAAGACCGCGTCGGCCGGCGAGGCGGCCAGGCCGGGCAGCAGCTCGGCGTCGGCGTCGCGCAGCTCGGCGTCCACCCCGACGCGGGCGAGCTCCTCGACCACCTGGGTGCCCGAGGACAGGCTGACCTCGCGCTCGAAGGTCAGGCCACCGGCCAGGACGACGGCGCGCAGGGGGGTCTCCTCGGTCGGCCGGTCGGCGACCGGGGGTGCGGCAGGCTCGGTCACGGGCGTCAGTCCTCGATCCGGTCGCTGTTGGCGGGGCCGACGACGGTCCGGGCAGCGCTGCCGTCGGACCGGCCGACCGCGCGGAAGGTGCCGGTGTCGACCGCGTCGAAGGTGGAGTGCAGGTCCAGCTCGGCCTCGATGACCCGGGCCAGGCGGCGCACGCCCTCGCGGATCTGGTCCGGCTCGGGGTAGCAGTAGGACAGCCGCATGTACTCGCGGCCCGACCCGTCGGCGTAGAAGCCGATGCCGGGCACGTAGGCGACGTGCGCGCCCACCGCGCGGGGCTGCATGAGCTTGCTGTCCAGGCCGTGCGGCAGCTTGAGCCACACGTAGAAGCCGCCGTCGGGACGGGTCCAGGTGGTGCCCGGGGGCATGAGCGCGTCGAGGGACTCGAGCGTGGCGTCGCGCCGCTCGCGGTAGAGCTCGGTGAACAGCTTGATCTGCTCGCGCCAGGGCTGGGTGTCGAGGTACCGGGCGACGGCGTACTGGGTCAGCGAGGGCGGGCAGAGCACCTGCGCCTCGGTGGCCAGGACGAGCTTCTCGCGGACGGCGAGCGGCGCGAGCACCCAGCCCACGCGCAGGCCCGGCGAGAACGTCTTGGAGAACGAGCCCAGGTAGATGACCCGCTGGTCGTCCCGCGCGCGCAGCGCGCGCATCGGCTCGTGGTCGAAGCCGAGCAGGCCGTAGGGGTTGTCCTCGATGACCAGCAGGTCGTACCGGTCGGCGATGTCGACGATCGCCTGGCGGCGCGGCTCGGACAGCGTCACGCCGGCCGGGTTGTGGAAGTTGGGCACCGTGTACAGGAACTTCACGCGGTCGCCGTTGGCCCGGCACTCCAGGAGCGCCTGCTCCAGCGCCTCGGGGATCAGGCCGTCGTCGTCCATGGGCACGTGCCGCACGCGCGCCTCGGCGGCCTGGAAGACGCCGAGCGCGCCGACGTAGGACGGGCCCTCGGCGAGGATGACGTCGCCCGGGTCGCAGAAGACGCGGGTGACCAGGTCCAGGCCCTGCTGGGAGCCGACGGTCACCACGACCTCGCTGGGCGAGGCGTCGGTGATGCCCTCGAGCGCCATGACGTCGCAGATCCGCTCGCGCAGCCGCGGGTCGCCCTGGCCGGAGCCGTACTGCAGGGTCTGCGCGCCCATCCCGCTGACCAGTTCGCCGATCATCGAGCCGACGGCGTCGAGCGGGAGCGCGGTGACGGCGGGCATGCCACCGGCCAGCGAGACGACCTCGGGCCGGCTGACGACGGAGAACAGTGCCCGGATCTCCGAGGTCTTCATGCCGTGCGTGCGGGCTGCGTACCGGTCGGCCAGCGGGTCCAGCCGCGGATGGCGGGGCACCACGTGCCCGTGCTGCTGCGGCGGCGTGCGGTGCGGCTGGCCGTGCGACGGCGGGAGAGAGGCCACGGACCGAGTGTAGGGAGACGCGTGGACCGGCTTTCCCGACACGGCGGGACGAGACGGACCCGTCCCGCCTGAGGCGTCACGCGCCCCAGGCGTCACACCCTCTGGGGCAGGACGAAGGTACCGGTGGGCGGGTCGGCGTCGGCGGGCAGGAACAGCCGCTGGACGGCGGCCAGGACGGCCGAGGCCACGGTGCCGCGCAGGCGGGCGTCGAGCAGCAGCAGCCGGTCCACCGGGTGGGACAGGTAACCGACGTCGAGCCGGACGGCGGGCATCCGGGTCATCCGCAGCAGGTCCCAGGTCTTGGGGTGCCCACCCAGGTCCAGCATGCCGGTGCGGGCGACCACCTCGCGGCGGGCGAGGTCGGCGAAGCGCTCCCCCACCGTCGAGGACGTCCCGGAGCCGGTGCCGTAGTAGTAGCTGGCGACCCCGCGGGCGTGCGGGGAGTCGTGGGCGTCCACGTGCAGCGAGATGAACAGGTCGGCGCGGGCGTCGTTGGCGAAGGCGGTGCGCTCGGCCGGCGTCGGGTCCTGGGAGCGACCGCGGGTGAGGTAGACCGTGGCACCGGCGGCGGCCAGCCGGCCCTCGATGCGGCGGGCGAGGTCGAGCACGAGGTCGGCCTCGGTGGTCTCGCCGGCGGTGACGCCGGTGTCCGCGCCGCCGTGGCCGGGGTCGACGACGATGCGCCGGCCGATGAGGTGCGGGCCGCTGTCGACGAACGAGGCGCTCTGCCGCAGCAGCTGGGGACGGCCTCCGGTGACCTTGCGGCCGAGCTGGCGCAGCGCGCGCAGCGTCGCCGGGCCGCAGGTGCCGTCGGCGGTCAGGCCGTAGTCGCGCTGGAAGGCCTGCAGGCCGGTCTCGGTCTCCCGGCCGAAGATCCCGTCGGCGCGGCCGGCGTCGTAGCCGAGCTCGAGCAGCCGCTCCTGCAGGTTGGTGACGTCGTCGCCGCGCATGGGCCGCACCGGGTCGTGGTGGAGCAGCCGGTCGCCCAGCGACCAGCGGGCCTCCGACAGCGCCCGGTAGGTCTCCTCGCCGACCCGGCCGTCCACCGACAGCCCGCGCACCTGCTGGAAGTGGCGGACGGCGAGCTCGGTGGCCTGGTCGTAGACCCCGTCGCTGCTGGGTTCGAGCAGGCCCAGGCTGCGCAGGGCCGCCTGGACGTCGTCGACGGCGGCTCCGGAGCTGCCCGGACCCAGCGGCTGCATGTCGCTCTCGCTACCCATCGTGCTCCCGATTCTCGCCTCTGCGACCGCCCGCGGCCCAGCCGGGGTGTCCCGGGACCGGCGAGGGCCCGCCTGTCCGGGTGGACGGGCGGGCCCTCGGCTCGGTGTGTGCGACCGCTCAGATGTAGTCGGAGAGGTCGGACAGGATGGCGCCCTTCGGCTTGGCGCCGATGATGCTCTTGACCGGCTTGCCGCCCTGGAAGACGGTCATCGTCGGGATCGACATGACCTGGTAGTCGCGGGCGATCTGCGGGTTCTCGTCGATGTTCAGCTTGGCGATGGTGAGCTTCTCGCCGTGCTCCTTGGCGATCTCCTCCAGCACCGGGGCGACCATCTTGCACGGCCCGCACCACTCGGCCCAGAAGTCGACGAGGACGGGCTTGTCACTGCCCAGCACCTGGTCGGCGAAGGTCGCGTCGGTCACCGTCACGGTGTTGCCTGCCATGGTCGTTCTCCCTGTGTCGCGTTCGAGGTCTGTGGATGGCCTCCGGGGTGCACAACCTCCGGAGGCGGCGCGCTATGCCCGGGCCGGTACCCCGGCCCGGGCGGTCGACTCAGCGCTCGTCGAAGGTCTCGGCCAGCCAGCGCTCGGCGTCGATCGCGGCGGCGGCGCCGGTGCCGGCCGAGGTGATGGCCTGGCGGTAGACGTGGTCGACCACGTCGCCGCAGGCGAAGACGCCGTCGATGTTGGTGCGGGTGCTCGGGTGCTCCACCTGCACGTAGCCCTCGTCGTCGAGCTTGAGCTGCCCGACGAACAGCTCGCTGCGCGGGTCGTGGCCGATGGCCACGAACAGGCCGGCGACCGGGAGCTCCTCGGTGCTGCCGGTGGCGACGTCGGTCAGCTGGACGGCGGAGACCGTCTGCTCACCGAGGACGTCGGTCACCTGCTTGCCGAGCGCCCAGCGGATCTTCTCGTTGTCCTGCGCGCGCTTCTGCATGATCTTCGACGCGCGCAGCTCCTCGCGGCGGTGCACGACGGTCACCGTCTTGGCGAAGCGGGTGAGGAAGGTGGCCTCCTCCATCGCCGAGTCGCCGCCGCCGACGACGACGATGTCCTGGTCGCGGAAGAAGAAGCCGTCGCAGGTGGCGCAGGCGGAGACGCCGCGGCCGAGCAGGCGCTGCTCGTTGTCCAGGCCGAGGTACCGGTACTTCGAGCCGGTGGCGACGATGACCGCGTGCGCGAGGGTCACCTCGTCGCCCACCTTGACCACCTTGGGCGTGGCCGTGAGGTCGACCTCGGTGACGTCGCGGGCGACCAGCTCGGCGCCGAAGCGCTCGGCCTGCTGGCGCATGTCCATCATCAGCTGGGGGCCCTGGATGCCCTCGGCGAAGCCGGGGAAGTTCTCCACCTCGGTGGTGGTCATCAGGGCGCCGCCGAACTGGGAGCCCTCGAAGACCAGCGGGTGCAGGTTGGCCCGGGCGGCGTAGACGGCCGCGGTGTACCCGGCGGGCCCCGATCCGATGATGACCAGGTCACGGACGCCGTCGTGCTCCGCGGGCGGGATCACGGGCGACTCGACCTCGGTGGTCGTCGCGGGGCCGGGGGTGGGCTGGGGATCGGTCACGCGCGGCACAACGACGCATCGTAGGGCGAGATTCCCGCCGACAGGCCCCTGACGTGCAGCTCACCCCGAGAGGGGGTGTTTGCTCCTCAGGAGGCGGGGGTGATCCCGACCTCGGCGATGTCGCCGGAGAAGCCGTCCTCGGCGGGGACCAGACCGGTCACCCACACCAGGACGTAGCGCGCGGTGACCGGCTCCTCGAAGGCGAGGTCGGTGGTCCCGTCGACGCTGCCCGCGGCGGCGACGGTGAAGGAGTCGAGGTCGCCGTCGGGCGCGCCGCCGGTGCGGACCTCGACGGCGATGCCGGGCGTGGTGGTCGTCAGGGTGACGCCGCCGACGGCCTGGTCCGAGCCGAGGTCGTAGACGATCCCGACGCCGGGCTTGAGGTTGCCGAAGTCGGCCGAGCCCCGGTAGTTCAGCGTCGACCAGGTGCTGGCCGGGTCGCCGTCGTAGGTGGCCGGCACCTCGTCGTCGTTCTCCGGCTCGCCGTCGCCGAACGGGTCGAAGACCGAGGCGCCGGTGATGGCCACCAGCGGGCCGGCGTCGGAGGAGGGCGCGGCGCTGTCCTCGGCGGGCGGCGCGCTGCTCGCCGCGACGGACGGCGTCGTGCCGGGCCGCTCGTCGACGTCGCCGGCGACCGAGAGCAGGTTGGTGCCCACCCACCAGGCCAGCAGCACGACGAGGGCGACCGCGGCCAGCAGCAGGCCGCCCACCACCAGGCGGCGGCGCCCGGGACGGTCCTGCTCGTCCTCGTCGTCGTCGGCCCCGCCGAAGACGTCGTCGTCGGCGTACGCGGGGGAGGCCGGCACGGGCGGGACCCCGCGCGCCCGGCCCGGGGGCACCGGAGGCAGCGTGTGCGGGTCGAGGCGCTGCGGGTCCTCGTCGGGGACCTCGGCGACCGCGGGGGCCTCGTGGGCGGCGTCGTCGCGGTCGTCGTCGCGGTCGTCGTCGCGGTGGTCGTCGCGGTGGTCGTCGCGGTCGTCGTCGCGGTCGTCGTCGCGGTGGTCGCGCAGCCGGCGCAGCCAGCCGCTGTCGCTCTCGTCGCGGCCGCGGACCGGCACCGAGGCGTGCGACCGCGGGCGCTCGGCGAGCAGGGCGGCCATCGCGGCGGCGCTGGCCAGGCCGGCGCCGGGCCCGGTGGAGCGGGTCCGGCGGACGAGGGCGGCCAGGTCGGGTGCGCCGATGACCGGCTCCCGGGCGGGGACGCCGTCGGGACCGGGGACGCCGGCCCGCCGGCCGGTGAGGCAGTACTCGAGCAGCGCGCCGAGGGCGGTGATGTCCTCCTGGACGGTGCCCGTGGCGGCGGGGACGGCGCGCAGGCCGACCAGTCCGTTGGGCCGCAGGACGACGGTCTCGGGGCTCAGCCCGCCGACGGCGAGGCCGACCCGGTGGGCCTCGGCGACGCCCTCGGCCAGCCGGCGCAGGACCGTCCGGGCCTCCCGCTCGCCCATGGGCCCGGACCGCAGCCGCTCGGCGAGGGTCTGGCCCTCGATCCACTCGTTGACGACGTAGGCGACGCCGCTCTCGCCGCCGCTGCCCTCGGAGGCGTCGTAGACCATCGCCAGCGCGGGGGTGGCCAGGCCGCCGGCGGTCAGTGCACGGGCGATCCAGCCGCGGGCCGCGGGGCCGCCGGGGACGTGCACGCGGATGGCGACGTCGCGGTTGAGGATCCGGTCCTTGGCGCGCCAGCAGTGGATGACGCCGGTGTCGGTGCGTTCCTCGGGGCCGACCTCGTCCAGCGGGCGGTACCGGTCGGGGAGGCCGGTGATCGTGGCCGTCATGGACGCGTCCGACCCCCTGTCCTCGTCCCCCGGAGGCGCGCTGCCCCGGGGCCGGTGCCCGTGCCCGCGAGTCCGTCGCTCACCCGCGACCCAGCCGCGCGCGGACGGCGGCGAGGGGTCCCCGGAGCTCCGGGATGCGGGCGAGCACGAACCCGGCGAGGGCCGTGACGCCGACGACCACGGTACCGATCAACAGGGTCCCGAGCGAGCCCGCCAGCGACCGGCCGAGAGCGTCGTCGGTCACGCGGACGACGATCCAGCCGAGACCGGCGGCGACGGCGGCCGCCAGCGCCATGCGCAGCACCGGGCCGAGCGCCCCACCGCCCCGCTCCCCCGCCTCTCCGCGGGCCAGCTGCCGCCGGAGGGCGAGGTGCCCGAGCGCCCAGCCGGCGAGGTAGGTGAGGCTCGTGGCCAGCATGAGCCCGGCGACGACGTGCCGGGGCTCGACCAGGACGGGGACGAGCAGCAGCAGCGGCACCCGCACCACCACCATGCCGACCTGGATGAGCGTCGGCGTCCGGGCGTCCTTCATGGCGTAGAAGACGCGCAGCTGCAGGAGGGTGACGGCCATGGGCAGCAGGCCGAAGGCCCCGACGGCCAGGGCCAGGCCGATCCCGCGGGCGTCCTCGACCGAGGTGTTGCCGCGGGCGAAGGCCACGATCCCCAGTGCCGGGCCGACGACGGTCAGCGCGGCGGCCACCGGCAGGAGCCCGAGCGCGGACAGCCGGGTGCCGAGCGCGAGGTCCTGGACGACGCCGGGGACGTCGTGCCGGGCGGCCGCACGGCTCATCCGCGGCACGAGGGCGGTGAGCAGCGCGACGCCGATGATCCCGTAGGGCATCTGGAACAGCAGGCTGGCGTAGGAGAAGGCGCTCGAGCCCAGGCCGCCCTCGCGGGTGGCCGCGTTCGCCACGCGGGTGGCCACGATGACGCCGATCTGGCTGACCGCCACGTAGAGGACGACCCACAGGCCGAGCCCGCCCGCCTCGCGCAGGCCGGTCTGGCGCAGGCTCCACCGCGGCCGCAGCGGCACGCCGGCCCGGTGCAGCAGGGGCACGAGCACGAGGGCCTGGACGGCGATGCCGAGCAGCGTGCCGCCGCCGAGGAGCCACACCTGGCCGGGCGTGATGGTGGCCGGGCGGAGGTCGCCGGGCCCGCTGGCCATCAGGAACAGCACGCCGGTGGCGATGACGACCACGTTGTTGAGCACCGGCGCCCACGCCGGCGGGCCGAAGACGCCGCGGCTGTTGAGGATCGCCTGGGCCAGCGCACCGACGCCGTAGAAGACGATCTCCACCAGCAGGATCCGGGCCAGCCAGTTGGCCAGCCGCACCTGCCCGGGGTCGCCCTGGATGCCGTAGAGGGCGGTGAGCAGCGGCGCGACCGCGACGGCGACGACGGTGACCACCACGAGCCCGGCGACGGCCACCGTGGACAGCCGCTGCGCGTAACCGACGCCGCCGTCGCGGTCGCGCTCCTGGGCGTGCACGAGCAGCGGCACGATCACCGAGGTCAGGACCCCGCCGAGCAGCAGCTCATAGACGATGTTGGGCAGCGTGTTGGCGGTGTTGTAGGCGTCGTTGACCAGCCCGACGCCCAGCGCCGCGGCCAGCACCATCGTGCGCAGGAGGCCGGTCACGCGGGACACCAGCGTGGCCACGGCCATGGTCCCGGCGGCGCGGAGGATGCCACGGCTGCCGCCGGGGGCCCCCTCGCGCTCGCGGGCCTCCTCCTCGGTCTCCCCCTCGGGCGCCTGCGGGACCGGCGGGAGCTGCAGGATCGGGATGACCTGCGTCTCGTCGGCGGGGATGAACCGGCGCCGGACCGGCGGGGGCACCGGCGGCAGCGGCCGCGGCGCCGGCCGGGGTGTCGCCGCGGGGGGCGCGGCCGGGGACGCCGCGGGGGTCGCGAGCGGGGTCGCGGCGGGCGTCGCCGGCGGTGTCGGCGTGCTGCCGGCGGGCGGCCGTGGCCGCGCCGGCGGGGGCACCGGCGGCATGGGACGGCGGGGTGCCGCACCCGCGAGGTCCGAGCCCGGGGGCGGGGCCACCGGGTACGGCGGCGGGGGCAGCGGGCGCGAGCGGTCGCGCGCCGGGCGGGCCGGGGAGTCGCCCGAGGAGACCGCCGGGGGCACCGGCGGCAGCGGGCGCTGCGCCGGCTCGCGGGCAGGCGCGTCCTCGTCGCTGCGGGGGTGGCCGGTCACACCGGGCTCCGGCTGGGCGGCCACGCGGCGCCGGCGCCGTCGGGGAGCTCCTCCTCGGTCCGCCCGCGGCGGCGCAGGAAGAGGATCCCGCGGCGGAGGAAGAGCAGCCCGAGCAGGACGGCGGCGCCGATGGTGATCGACAGCGAGATCGTCCCGTAGGCGGTGCTGCGGACCTGGATCGCGACGTCGTCGCCGAGGGCCCCGCCGCCCGGGGTGGTCAGGCTGGCGGTGACGGCGAAGCGCCCGGACTGGCGCACCTGGGTGGGGACCTCCAGCGTCGTGCGCTGCTGCGGCTCCAGTTCCTGCGCGCTCAGGTCGCCGATCGTCAGGCCCACGTTGTCGCGGGTGCGCACCTGCGGCAGCACCCGGACGGCGAAGGGCAGGTCGTTCTGGACGGTGAGCACCAGCGGCGCGTCGCTGGAGGCGAGGCTGTAGGTGCCGTCGGCCGGCGCCACCAGGGTCACCCGCTCCCGCAGGGCGCCCACGGTGTCGCGCACGTCCTGCGCGGCGGCGAGGAAGCCGGCCGGGTCGTCCCGCCAGGCCGCCGAGGCCGCCCGGGACAGCGCGCGGTCGGAGGAGGCGAGGGCGCTCGCCGCGTCGCCGACGACGGCGCCGGCCAGGTCGTCGCGCAGCCCCGCGGCGGCGGCGAGCTCGGCCAGGCCGGCCGGGTCGAGCACGGCGGCCCCGGCCTGGTCCAGCGGCGTGCCGGCGTCGGCGACCGGACCCGCGGCCAGGTCGGTCAGCGCAACTGGGCGCAGGCCGGGCAGCGCGGTGTCGGCGATCATCGCGGCGACTCCCTCGGGGTCGGGGTCGACGTCGCGCGCGGGGGCGACCAGCACGCTCTGGCCCGCGGGGTCGGTCGCCGCCTGCTGCGAGACCAGCACGAGCTCGGCGAGGTAGCGCTGCTCGGCGATGCGCGTCCCGCCCGCGGCGGGATCCGCCGTGCTCACGACGGAGGACAGCCCGGCGTCGGCCACCAGCGCCTCCACCGGACCGTCGGTGGCGGGCACGGTGGCCCGTGCCGCGGCTCCGCCGCCCCGGACGCCGAGCACGGCGTCCCCCTCGCTCAGGGCACTGGAGGCGACGACGACCTGCTCGACCCCACCGGCGCGCAGCGTGGTGAGCGTGTCCGGCCGCAGCGCCCCGCCGGGCGCCCAGGCGAGGTCGGTCCGGGGCACGACCCCGAGGACGTCGGCCAGCAGCGCGGCGCCGGCCGGTCCCGGGGAGGCCGCGGAGGCGACGCGCCGCGCGTCCGCGGCGTCGGGGTCCCCGTCGGTGTCGTCCCCGGTGTCCTCGTCCGTGCCCGTCGGCGCGCCGGGCAGGCTGCGGGTGAGCGCGGCGCCCAGGCCGGTGGCCTGCAGCGCGTCGGCGTCGACGTCGCCGTACGCCAGCGCGACCACCGGGTGCTGGGCGGCCACGGCGCGCAGCCGGTCCAGCCAGGCGCCGGCGGCCTCGGTGCCGCTGCCGGCGTCGTCCTGGCCGGCCACGTCGTAGGGGCCCTCGGCCATGACCGAGAGCGCCTCCACCAGCGCCGGGTCGACGGCCAGCGTCACCGGAGCCACCGGGGTCGGTGCGGAGGCGCCGGGCGCGAGCACCACCGGCAGCCGCTCGACGACGGAGAGCGCGCGGTCCAGGCGCCCGCCGTCGGACACGGCGGCGGCCAGCCCGTCGTCGGTGAAGTCCCCGGCGGCGTCGCGGTGGCTGCGCTCGGTCAGGGGCCACAGCCAGGCGACGGCGGTGGCGGTGGCCGGCGGCGCGGTCTGCTGCACCAGGTGCGTGCGGACCTCGCCCACCCGGCGCTGCTCGCCGTCCCCGCCGGTGCCGTTGAGGTTGAGCAGCAGGGGGTAGACGCCGTCCCCGCCCAGGGCCAGGTCGGTGGTGGTCGCGGTGACCGTGAACGGGATGCTGCCGCCGGGCGCGAGCGAGTCGGGCAGCGGCGCGAACGGCGTGCTGTACGCGGTGGCCGGGTCGGCGTCGGCCTCGGCGTCGGCGGCGACCAGGTCGGCGCGGGTGGTGACCGCCGCGCCGCGCTGCAGCCGGATCCCGAGGTCGGTCAGCGTCTCGCTGCCGGTGTTGGTGAGGGTGCCGCCCAGGGTCACGGTGCCGCCGGGCGCGACGGTGCGCGGGTCCAGGCGGGTGAGGTCGACGACGACCGGGCGCTCGGCGTCCGGTGCGGGCGCGGCGGGTGCTGCCGCCGCGGGGCCCAGGGCGGGCACGACGGCCGGGGCGAGCACGGGTGCCGCGGCCAGCGGGAGGGCCAGCAGCGCCCCCGTCAGGGCGCGGGTCACCGTCCTCCCGCGCCGGCCGGCCCCCCGGCGCGGGGAACGCGAGCTGGGACGGACCTGGGGGTCCGGGTCACGCACTGTCGGCGAGCAGCGCGGGCGCCCGCTCGACCAGCGCCCGTTCGTCGGCGTAGGCCAGCCGGCCGGCCAGCTCGTCGAGGGGGACCCAGGCGACCTCGGTCACCTCGACGTCGGCGTCGGACAGCGCGCCACCGATGGCCCGCAGGAGGAAGTGGTGCACCGTCTTGTGCACGCGGCGGCCCTCGGCGACGAACCAGAAGTCGATGATCCCCAGCGGGGCGAGCACCTCGCCGATGATCCCGGTCTCCTCGGCGACCTCCCGGACGGCGGTGTCCTCCGGGGTCTCGCCCTCCTCGATGTGGCCCTTCGGCAGCGACCACAGGAGCCGGCCACGGCGGTCGGTGCGCCCGATGAGCGCGGCGCGGGGGCCGGTCAGGGGGTCGTCGGCGACCACGAGGCCCCCGCGGAGGTCTCGTCGACCCGGCGCAGGCGGCGACCGGGACGCCCTCGTCCGCCGGTCCCTGCCATGCGAGGAGGGTAGCGCGAGCCGCGCCACTACCCTGGCTCGTCGTGTCCGGAGAGCCGCAGAGTCGTCCGGCCGGCGGGGGAGTCCCGCCGGCGGTGCAGCAGACCGTGCGCGAGCTGGTGGACGTCTCCCCCGTGCTGGTCGAGCTGGGCGAGCGCTTCGCCGCCGCCGGGTTCGAGGTGCACCTGGTGGGTGGTTCGGTGCGCGACGCGCTGCTGGCCGCGGGCGGGGACGCGGCGCCGGGCGGCGACCTCGACGTCACCACCGACGCCCGGCCGGAGCAGGTGCTGGAGCTGCTGCGGGGCTGGGCGGGTTCCACGTGGAACCAGGGGATCGCCTTCGGCACCGTCGGCGCGGAGGTCCGCGGCACCCGGCTGGAGATCACCACGTTCCGCGCCGACCGCTACGACCGGGAGTCGCGCAACCCCGAGGTGGCGTGGGGGACCTCGCTGGCGGAGGACCTGGCCCGCCGGGACTTCACGGTGAACGCCATGGCGGTGTCGCTGGGACCCGACCGCACGGTCACCGACCCGTTCGGCGGCCTCGGCGATCTGCTCGCCCGCCGGCTGCGGACCCCGGGCGCGGCGGCGGACTCCTTCGCCGACGACCCGCTGCGGATGCTGCGGGCGGTGCGCTTCGTCGCCCAGCTCGGCCTCACGCCGGCCGACGACGTCGTCGAGGCGATGACCGCCATGTCCGGCCAGCTGGCCCGCATCACGCCGGAGCGGGTGCAGGCCGAGCTGTCCAAGACGCTGCTGCAGGACGCCCCCCGCGCGGGGCTCGAGCTGTTCGTCTCCACCGGCCTGGCCGACGTCGTCCTGCCCGAGCTGCCTGCGCTGCGCATGGAGATCGACGAGCACCACCAGCACAAGGACGTCTACACGCACTCGCTGACGGTGCTCGACCAGGCGATCGCGCTGGAGCGGGCCGACCCCGACGCCCCGTCGCCGGACCTGGTGCTGCGCCTGGCGGCGCTGCTGCACGACATCGGCAAGCCGGCCACCCGCCGGCACGAGCCCCGCGGCCGCGTCTCCTTCCACCACCACGAGGTGGTCGGCGCCAAGCTCGTGCGCAAGCGGCTGACGGCGCTGCGCTACCCCAAGGACGTCGTCGAGGCGGTCGCCCGGCTGACGTTCCTGCACCTGCGCTTCCACGGGTACGGCCGCGGGGAGTGGACCGACTCCGCGGTGCGCCGCTACGTGACCGACGCCGGCGACCTGCTCCCCCGCCTGCACAAGCTGGTCCGCTCGGACTCCACCACGCGCAACCGGCGGCGGGCCGCGGCGCTCTCGGCCACCTACGACTCCCTCGAGCAGCGGATCGGTGAGCTGTCGGTGGCCGAGGACCTCGCGCGGGTCCGGCCCGACCTCGACGGCAACGCGATCATGGAGCTCCTCGGACTCCCGCCCGGCCGCGAGGTCGGCGAGGCGTGGCGGTTCCTCAAGGAGCTCCGCCTCGAGCGCGGCCCCCTCGAGCGCGACGAGGCCGAGGCCGAGCTGCGCGCCTGGTGGGCCGCCCGCGGCTGACTCACCCGCGCGGGTCATCCCGCCCGCCGGCCCCTCCCCCGCCCGCCGTCCCCCGGTAGGACGGACGGCCGGACCACGGGACGGGGACACGGGTGCACGGGGCGGGACAGCAGGGCGGCGGACGGCCGCCCGTGCCGCCGGCCCTCCCGACGTCGCCCACCGGGCGGGTGCCGCAGTGGGTGCTCGACCAGGCGACCGGCCGCGCCGTCGACCCGGCACCGTGGCGCGCCTGGGAGGGCGGCCCGCCGCTGCCGTCGCGCCGCCGGTCCCCCGCCGTCCGCGGGGTGCTGTCGGTCGTCCTGGTCCTGGTGCTGGGCCTCGGCGCCGCGGTGCTCGCCGGCCCCCGCCCGTGGCCGTGGGAGTCCGCGTACGACTCCTCGACCCCCGACCGCGGCGGCGTCCCGGGCACGGGGGCGACGGCCGACCGGCCCACGCCCGGCCGCGAGGAGGCCGCCGCACCGCTCGGCACGCCGCCCGCGGCCCCCGACACCGGCACGTACGCCTTCGTGCAGACCCAGCCCGGCGGGACCGATCCCGTCGCCTACGACCCCTGCCGGCCGGTCCACTGGGTCATGCGGCCCGACGGGGCCCCGCCGGGGGCTCCCGGCCTGGTGGAGGAGGCGCTGTCCCGGCTCTCGGCCGCCAGTGGCCTCCGCTTCGTCCACGACGGCACCACCGACGAGGCCTGGTCGGAGGACCGGGCCGCCTTCCAGCCCGCCCGCTACGGCGACCGCTGGGCGCCGGTGCTGGTGAGCTGGGCGACGCCCGGGGAGGTCCCCGCCCTGGAGGGCACCGTCGCGGGCGTCGCCGGGAGCCAGGCCGTCACGGCCGGTGGGCCGTGGGTCTTCGTCACCGGCACGGTCACGATCGACGCCGGCTGGGCCGATGGCCCGGCCCGGTCCCCCGACGGGCGGGCCGAGGTCCGCGGGGTGCTCATGCACGAGTTCGGCCACCTGGTGGGCCTCGACCACGTCCACGACCCCGCCGAGCTCATGGCCCCGGAGTACCGGGGGCAGGAGGACTTCGGTCCCGGCGACCTCGCCGGGCTGGCCCGGCTCGGCCGCGGTGCCTGCGCGCCGGACCTCTAGGCCCGCGCCACTCGGCGGCTGCCGCGCAGGAACGCGACGGCGGTCAGCCCGTACACGGCCGCGACGGCGACCAGCACCGGCACCGAGACCCCCGAGGGCGGCAGCACCAGCGCCCCGGCGACGAGCGCCGCGACGTAGGTGACGTTGACCAGCGTGTCGTAGACCGAGAACACCCGGCCGCGGACGTCGTCGCCGAGGGACTCCTGCAGCGTCGTGTCCACGCAGACCTTCACGCCCTGGGCGACGAAGCCGAGCACGAAGCCGCCCGCCACGACCGCCGGCGGCGCGAAGGCCGCCCCGAGCAGCAGCTGCAGCGCGCCCCCGCCGGCCAGCAGCAGCGCCGTCCACCGACGGCGGCCCAGCCGGCGCACCGCGGCCGGGGTGACCAGCGCCGCGAGCAGGGTGCCCACCGCGCCGGCGGCGACGACCTGGCCCAGCCCGACCAGCCCGCCCGGGAACAGCGGCCCGGACCCCTCGCGCAGGGGACCGCGGTAGAGCAGCAGGGACACCAGCGTCAGCAGGCCGTAGCAGACCCGGTGCCCGGCGATGGCCAGCAGCGCGGCTGCGGCCGGCGGGTGCGCCGCCACGGACCGCGCGCCGTCGGCCATCCCGGCGACGACCTGCCGCGCCGTCAGCCGGGCCGAGCGGGTGGCGGTGTCCGGGCCGAGGTCGCCGCGGCCGAACCCCGCGGCGGTCGCGGCGGCCGCCAGGTGGGGCAGCGCGGCGCACAGCGCCACGGCCGCGTAGCCGGCGTCCCCGGCCGGCGCCAGCTGCACCAGCCCGACCGCGACGCCGCCGCCGACGACGGTGGCCACGGCGCCGGACGTCGTCGACAGCGCGTTGGCGGTCACCAGCGTCCCGGCGTCGGCCGTGTGCGGCAGCGCGGCCGACAGCGCCGACAGCACGAACCGGGTGACCGAGAAGACCGCGAGCCCGGCGACGGCGAGCGGCAGGCCGCCGGCCCCGGTGAGCACCAGGGCGCCGACGACGGCGACCATCCCGGCCCGCAGCAGGTCGGCGTGCACCAGCACCTGCCGCCGGCTCCACCGGTCCAGCCAGACGCCGGCGAACGGGCCGAGCAGCGAGTAGGGCAGCAGGAGGACGGCGAAACCGGCCGCGACGGCGAGCGGATCGGTCGCCCGCTGGGGGTTGAACAGCACGGTCCCGGCGAGGGAGGCCTGGAAGATCCCGTCGCCGACCTGCGCGGACAGCCGGGTGAGGAACAGCCGGCGGAAGTCGGGACGGGTCAGCAGGTGCCGCACGGTGGGGGCGGCCCGCTGCACCGGGTCACCCTACGGCGCGGGCTCGACCTCCCCCGGGCGCCGGACTGTTGCACACTGGACGGGATGTCCCAGGTGCCCTCGTCACCCGATCCCGAGCCCGGCCCGCCGATCCGGCCGGTCGCGGGCCGACGTCGCGCGGCGGTGCCCCGGCTGTCGACCGGCACCCTCGACGACGTCGTCCCGGGCTCGCTGCTGGTCGCGATGCCCGCGCTCACCGACCCGAACTTCGCCGGCACCGTCGTCTACGTGCTCGACCACAACGACACGGGCACGCTCGGCGTCGTCCTCGGCCGGCCCAGCCAGGTCGAGATCCGCGACGTGCTGCCCGGCTGGTGCGACCTGGCCGTCGAGCCGGGGGTCTTCCACGTCGGCGGCCCCTGCGAGACCGACACCGCGCTGTGCCTGGCCAGCTGTCCCGGCACCGCGGCCGAGGGCGCGGGGCTGCGGCGGGTGGCCGGCGACGTCTACCTCGTCGACCTCGACGCCGACCCCGACGCCCTCGACGGCGGCCTGGCGGGCCTGCGGGTGTTCGCCGGGTACGCGGGCTGGTCCCCCGGCCAGCTGGCCGCGGAGATCGCCGAGGGCGCGTGGGCGTGCGTGCCCGGCACCCCCGGCGACGTCCTCAGCGACCTGAGCGGCCCGCAGCTGTGGCGCGCGGTCCTCACCCGGCAGACCGGCCGGCTGGCCGTGCTGTCGACGGCTCCCGCGGACCCGTCCGCCAACTGATCCGCCGGACACGCCGGGACCGTCCGTCCGGGTGAGGCGCGCGGCGACCGGATCTGGTAGGAAGGACCCCGGAGGGGGCGGTCTGGGGAAGAGGCCGCCCCCTCCTCCCCTGTCCGGACCCGGGCCCTCCTAGATCCCGACGGCCGCCGCCACCTCCGGGTGTGCCGCCGCGTCCACCGTCCGGCCGTCCTCCGGGAGCGCGATCGTCCGCGGCCCGTGGTCCGACAGCGTCACCGTGACCTCGTCCTCCTGGCCCGGCAGCGGGGTCGTGTACTGCAGCAGCAGGCCGCTGGTGTCGTCCACGGCCACCGACCAGCCCGCCTCGCCGGCGTACACCGTGGCCAGTCGCCGGTCGATCGAGCGCTGGCCCTCCCAGGTGTGGTCCCCGCCGCGGAAGGCGGCGGCGTCGTCGGCCTCCGGGGCGGCGAGGTTGAGCACCGCGGTCACGAGGACGTCGGTCAGCGGCACGGCGTCCGGGCCGGTCGCCACCGGGCGGCGCACGAAGGGGACGTCGGGCAGGCCGGCGGCGGCCAGCGCGTCCGTCAGCCCCGGCACGTCGCCGAACCAGATCTGCTCGCGGGTGAAGAACAGCGTGCGGACGTCGTCGGGACGCTCGTCGCCGTAGGAGGTCACCGCCTGGGCGCGGCCGGCGGAGCCGTCGAAGTCGACCTCGCCGGTGAGCGTCAGCAGCCCGCCGTCGCCGAAGGGCGCGGTGACGACGACGTCCGCGCCGCCCTCCTCGGTGTCCCGGGCGAGCAGGCCGGCGAGCACCCCCGCCTCCTCGGCGGTCACCGGGTCACCCGGCTGCCGGTCGGCCTCGGGGTCGGAGCAGCCCGCGAGCAGCACGCCGAGCGTGACCAGCGCGGACGCGAGCAGGCGGCGCGGCATGGCGGTCAGCGTAGGCAGCCCGGCGGCGTCGACGGCGTCCCGACAGGCCCGGACGGCACAGGGCCCGTCCCCCGGAGGGGAACGGGCCCTGTGGTGTCACCAGGAGGTGCTCAGCGCTCGACGTCGCCGCGGATGAACGCCTCCACGGCGTCGCGCGCCTCGCTGTCGCTGTACTGCACCGGCGGGGACTTCATGAAGTACGACGACGCCGACAGGATCGGGCCGCCGATCCCGCGGTCCAGGGCGATCTTCGCCGCGCGCACGGCGTCGATGATGATCCCGGCCGAGTTGGGGGAGTCCCAGACCTCGAGCTTGTACTCCAGGTTCAGCGGGACGTCACCGAAGGCACGACCCTCCAGGCGCACGTAGGCCCACTTGCGGTCCGACAGCCAGGGCACGTGGTCCGACGGGCCGATGTGCACATTGTCGGTGCCCATGTCGCGGTCGACCTGGCTGGTGACGGCCTGCGTCTTGGAGATCTTCTTGGACTCCAGGCGCTCGCGCTCGAGCATGTTCTTGAAGTCCATGTTGCCGCCGACGTTGAGCTGCATCGTGCGGTCGAGCTGCACGCCGCGGTCCTCGAACAGCTTGGCCAGCACCCGGTGGGTGATGGTCGCGCCGACCTGGCTCTTGATGTCGTCGCCGACGATCGGGACGCCGGCGGCGGTGAACCTGTCCGCCCACTCCTTCGTCCCGGCGATGAACACCGGCAGCGCGTTGACGAAGGCCACACCGGCGTCGAGGGCGGCCTGCGCGTAGAACTCGGCGGCCTGCTGCGAGCCGACGGGCAGGTAGCAGACGAGGACGTCGGCACCGGACTCCCGCAGGGCGGCGACGACGTCGACCGGCTCCTCGTCGGACTCCTCGATCGTGGCCCGGTAGTACTTGCCCAGGCCGTCGAGGGTCGTGCCGCGCTGCACCGTCACGCCGAGCGGCGGCACGTCGGTGATCTTGATGGTGTTGTTCTCGCTGGCGACGATGGCCTCGGAGAGGTCGCGGCCGACCTTCTTGGCGTCGACGTCGAACGCCGCGACGAACTGCACGTCGGAGACGTGGTACTCGCCGAAGCGGACGTGCATCAGCCCGGGCACCGAGGTGGTCTCGTCGGCGTCGCGGTAGTAGTGCACCCCCTGGACCAGCGAGGCGGCGCAGTTGCCGACGCCGACGATGGCGACCTTGACAGCTCCCATTGCTTTCCCTTCTCCGTGGACCAGTGGTCCGTGTCGCGGGACCGTTCCGGTCCTGGCGGTGGCTGCCGGCGGGCTGGACAGCCGTCGTGCCTGCAGTGCGGTGGTGCGCGGGTGCGGTGGTGCGCGGTGCCGAGGAGGCGGGCGTCACCCGTCGCCGGTCGGCGGGGGGTCGTCCCCCGGCCCCGCGTCGGACCGGCGTCGCTCGCCGTCGGTGCGCTCGCTGTCGATGAGCTCGGACAGCCAGCGCACCTCCCGGTCGACGGAGTCCAGGCCGTGGCGCTGCAGTTCCAGCGTGTAGCGGTCGAGCCGTTCGCGGGTCCGCGCCAGTGAGGACCGCAGGCCGTCCCGCTGCCGTTCGACCGTGCGGCGGCGCCCCTCGAGGATGCGCAGCCGCACGTCGGCGGCGGTGTGCCGGAAGAAGGCGAGGTGGACGCCGAAGAGCCTGCCGTCGTCGTACGCCTCGGGACCGGCCTGGCTGACCAGCTCCGCGAAGCGTTCCTTGCCCTCCGCGGTGATCGTGTAGACCACCTTCCCGCGCCGGCCGGTGAGCGGCGGTGCGTCGGCCGGCAGCGGTGCGTGCCGGTCGGGCTCGTCGGTGGTGACGAGCCCGGCGGCGTACAACCGCTTGAGCGCGGGGTACAGCGAGCCGTAGGAGATGCTGCGCAGGCCCCCCAGCACCTCCGCGAGCCGTTTGCGCAGCTCGTAGCCGTGCATGGGGGACTGCTGCAGCAGTCCGAGGATGGCGAACTCGAGCATCTCGCCCCCCGTCGGCTCCTGCCGGTCGATGTATCGAGACGATACATCGGAGGGTGAACGGGTCGGCAACCCGAGGCTGTCGCCCGATCGGGGAGCCCGCCCGCCGTCGCTCGCGGCAGGGGCCGGGGGGTCGCGCACCTGCGTACATTGGCGGCCGTGCCCGGACGTCGCTCCGTCGTCGACTACTCGCTGCAGCGGCGGGCCGTCCTGGCCGACGTGAGGTCCGGCCGCACCGGCCTCTTCGAGGTCTGCGACGCCGGCCCGTACCTCACCCGCGCGGCCCGCTACCACGGCCGGCAGACCGACGTCCCGTGCCCGGTCTGCCGTCGGGAACGCCTCACCCTGGTCAACTACGTCTACGGTGAGGGGCTGGGCCACGTGTCCGGGCAGGCGAAGACCGAGGCGGAACTCGCCCGGATGGACGCCGCGCAGGAGGAGTTCTCCGTGTACACCGTCGAGGTGTGCCGCGGGTGCGGGTGGAACCACCTGGACTCCTCCTACGTCCTCGGAGCCGAGCCCGAGCCGGGGCGGCAGCCGCGCCGGCGCCGTCGCACCGCCACGGACTAGCGCCGCCACGGGCTGGGCCGCGGGGCCGGCGGTCGCACACCGGCGGACCCGTCCGTCACACCCGTCCCGGGGGGACGGCGCACCCGCGCGTCCTCCCCGGGCACCACAGGTAACGACGCCACGCTGGGCCGGACCCGATCCGCCCACCGACACCCGAGGAGGGGCTCCCTGGTGCCTCCCCACGACGAGACCACGCCGGTCGGGCCGGCCGGCGGCCCGCCGCGGCGCCGACCGGCCGGCCGCACGCCCGCCGGCGGCGCCGCCGGCCGTGGCCGGACGAGCGCGTCCCGGTCCGGGGGCTCCGGCGGCTCGCGCCCCGGCGGCTCGCGCCCCACCGGCGCGCGTCCCGCGGGCGGCAAGCCCGGGGGCACGAAGGCCCGCACCAAGAAGCAGCGGCGCCGTCGCCGGCTGAAGATCGCGCTGGGCACCCTGCTGGGCCTGTTCCTCCTGCTCGGCGTCTTCGTCGGCGTCGTCTACGCCACG
Organism: Geodermatophilus normandii; assembly: GCF_003182485.1. NCBI lineage: Bacteria > Bacillati > Actinomycetota > Actinomycetes > Geodermatophilales > Geodermatophilaceae > Geodermatophilus > Geodermatophilus normandii. The sequence goes on from NZ_QGTX01000001.1 coordinate 1,350,566, forward strand.
ACCGAGGTCCCCGACCCCGGCTCGGTGCAGAACTCCCAGACGACGGTCGTCTACTACGCCGACGGCACCACCGAGATGGCCCGGCTCGGCGACACCAACCGCACCAACGTGGCGCTCACCGACGTCTCGGAGGCCGCGCGCAACGCCGTGCTCGCCGCGGAGAACCGGAACTTCTACTCCGACCCGGGCATCTCCTTCACCGGCATCGTGCGGGCGGCCTGGAACAACCTGACCGGCGGCTCGACGCAGGGTGGCTCGACGATCACCCAGCAGTACGTGAAGAACGCCTTCCTGACGGCCGACCAGACGTTCAGCCGCAAGTTCCAGGAGCTGTTCCTCGCGGTCAAGCTCGACAACGAGTACTCGAAGGACGAGATCCTCGAGAACTACCTGAACACCATCTACTTCGGCCGCGGCGCCTACGGCATCGAGGCGGCTGCCGACACCTTCTTCGGTGTCCCCGCCGCCCAGCTGACCCCGCAGCAGGGTGCGGTGCTCGCCGTCCAGATCCGCAGCCCCAGCTCCTACGACCCCGAGAGCAACCCGGAGGGTGCGCAGGACCGCTGGGGGCTGGTGCTCGACGCGATGGTCGAGGAGGGCTGGATGACCCAGGCCGACCGCGACGCGTCGGTCTACCCGCAGGTCCTCCCCCGGCCGGAGTCCTCCGCGCTGGGCATCCCGACCGGCTCCGAGGGCCTGGTCGTGTCGCAGGCGATCAGCGAGCTCGAGGCCCGCGGCTACTCCGACGAGCAGATCCGGGCCGGTGGCCTGCGGATCACCACGACCGTCGACAAGCCCACCCAGGACGCCGCGCTCGCCGCCGTCGCCGAGGTGATGGACGGTCAGCCGGACAACCTGCGGCAGGCCCTGGTCGCCGTCGACCCGCGCACCGGCGGGGTCCGGGCCTACTACGGCGGGGACGTCGGCGCCGGCGACGGCGCGGTCGACTACGCCCAGAGCCGCCGGCAGCCCGGCTCGTCGATGAAGCCCTACGTGCTGGCCACCGCGCTGGAGCAGGGCATCAGCGTGACCTCGCGCCGGGACGGCAGCTCGCCGCAGACCTTCCCCGACCGTGACGCCCCGGTGCGCAACTCCGGCGGCGCCTCCTGCCCGGCCTGCACCCTGGTCGAGGCGATGACCCGCTCGCTGAACACCACGTTCTACGGGCTGGCCTACGAGGTGGGTCCGGAGAACGTCCGCGAGACGGCGCTGGCCGCCACCGGCATGCCGGACACCTGGCCGGCCAACGGCGGGCTGCTCGACGACAAGCCGACGCTGGCCGCGCCCGACTCCGGCGTCACCGGCTCCTCGATCGGCATCGGCGAGTACGAGATGCGCCCGATCGACCAGGCCGCCGGCTTCGCCACCTTCGCCAGCGGCGGGGTGCGGCACGACGCGCACTTCGTCAGCCGGGTCACCGACACCGCGGGCGCCGTGCTGCTGGACAACAGCGCCCCGGCCGGTGAGCAGGTGATGAGCGAGGAGGTCGCCAACGACACCACCTACGCGCTGGAGGGCGTGGCGCAGTACTCGCGCCGGGCGCTCGACGGCGGCCGCGAGGTGGCCGCCAAGACCGGTACGCAGGGCATCGACGCCGACGACAACTCCGACGCCTGGATGGTCGGCTACACGCCGTCGCTGTCCACCGCGGTCTGGATGGGCACCGACGGTTACCAGCCGATCCGCAACGCCGACGGCGCGATCATCTACGGCGCCGGTCTGCCGGGCGCCATCTGGCAGCAGTTCATGGACACGGTCCTCGAGGGCACGCCGGAGGAGGACCTGCCCGACCGGCCCAGCATCCGCGGCGACACGGGCGAGGGCGTGCCGGAGCCGGTCGTCGAGCCGGCGACGCCGACCACCCAGTCCGCGCCTCCGACCCAGTCGACGCCGTCCACCCCGGCGCCGTCGACCCCGGCCACCCCGACCGAGACCGTGCCGCCGGACGACGGGACCGACGAGGAGCCGCCGAACGACGAGACCGGCGGCGGAGGCGGGGGCGGAGGCGAGGGCGGAGGCGAGCCGCAGCAGCCGGACACGGGGCAGATCCCCCAGCAGCCCCCGAACGGCCCGGTGAACGGAGGGGCCACGGCCCCGCCTCCCGCGGGCAACGGGAACGGCCAGAACCAGCCCGGTCAGCCGGCGCCCACGACCCAGCAACAGCCCCAACCGGCCGGCTGACCCGCCCGGGCACACTGACGCAGGTGAGCTCCTCCCCCACGGGCCCGTCCGCCCCGGCGCCACCGCCGGCGGACGGGCCCGCGGCGTTCCCGGCCCCGGCGCTGGTGGGCCGGGGCCGCCCCGACCGGGTGGTGCCGACCTGGTCGGACCCGGTCGCCGCGCAGGCCTCCGAGGCGGTCGGCGGCCCGTGGGGACGGCACGCGGTCACCGGCCGGGCCCTGTTCTGGACGCCGCTGCGGGTCTGCCTGCTCTACGCCACCGTCGTGCTGGCCGGGGCGTGGCTGAAGCAGGCGCCCTGCTCGGACGGCAACTGGGCGGGCTCGGTGCAGTACACGCACCTCTGCTACTCCGACACCGTCCCGCTGTTCACCCTGCACGGCCTGGACACCGGGGCGGTGCCCTACCTCGACTCCGGCGTGGAGTACCCGGTGCTCACCGGGGCGTTCATGGCGCTGGCCGCCGTCCTCGGCCGGGTCTACGGCGACCTCGCGACGGCGGCCGGCCTGCTGCCGCAGGTCCCGGCGGTGCAGTCCTACTACGTCGCCACCTGCCTGCTGCTGAGCGTCTGCACGTTCCTGCTGGTCCGCGGCGTGCTCGCCCTGGCCGGGCGGCGGCCGTGGGACGCGGCGACGATCGGCCTCTCCCCGTTGCTGCTGGTGCACGCGTTCACCAACTGGGACCTGTTCGCCGTGGCGCTGGCCACCGGCGGCCTGTGGGCCTGGGCGCGCTCCCGCCCGGTGCTCGCCGGGGTGCTGCTCGGCCTCGGGGTCGCCGCGAAGTTCTACCCGCTGCTGCTGCTCGGCGCGCTGTTCCTGCTCTGCCTGCGGGCCGGCCGGCTGCGCGAGTGGCTGCGCGCCGCCGTCGCCGCCGGGGCCGCCTGGCTGGTCGTGGACCTGCCGGTCGCGCTGCTGGCGCCGCGGAACTGGTCGCTGTTCTTCCGGCTCAACACCGCCCGCCCGGCCGATCCCGACAGCCTGTGGAACGTCCTGATCACCGCCTCCGACGGCCGGTTCCTCGACGGCCCGCTGCCCGAGGGCACCCCGCCGGTGCTGCTCAACACGGTCGTGGCGGTCTGCGTGCTGCTCGTCGTCGCCGCGCTCGGCTGGCTGGTGCTGCACGCCCCGGTGCGGCCGCGGGTGCCGCAGGTGGCCTTCCTGCTGCTGGCGGCGTTCCTCCTCGTCACCAAGGTCTGGAGCCCGCAGTACTCGCTGTGGCTGCTGCCGCTGGCGGTCCTCGCGCGGCCGCGCTGGCGCGCGCTGCTGCTGTGGCAGGCGAGCGAGGTCGTGCTCTGGGTGCTGCGGATGCTCTGGTACCTCGGCACGGAGGACCGCGGGGTCGGCGTCGAGTGGTTCTTCCTCGCGGTGCTCGCCCGCGACCTCGCCGTCGTCGTGCTCATGGGCCTCGTCGTGCGCGACGTCCTGCACCCCGACGAGGACGTCGTCCGCACCAGCTGGCCCGGCGTCGACGACCCCGCCGGCGGCCCGCTCGACGGCGCTCCCGACCGGGTCACCCTCCGCCGCCGGATCGAGGCATAGGGAGCGATGCCCACGTCCCGGCGCGGAGGACGTGGGGAGCGCCTCCTATGCCTCGCGCAGCGCCTCGCGGACGAGCGCGACCTCCTCGGCGTGCGACGCGGCGTCGCCGGGGGTCTCCAGGACGACGGGGCAGTCGGCGGCCCGGGCGACCTCGAGCAGCAGCTCCAGCGGGATCTCGCCGCCGGTCAGGGGTGCGTGCCGGTCGCGGCCCGAGCCGTGCGGGTCGCGGCTGTTGTTCAGGTGCACGAGGTCGACACGGCCGGTGACCGCGCGGACGTCGTCGACGGCGGTGGCGAGGTCCCAGCCGGCGGCCCACGCGTGGCAGGTGTCGAGGACGAAGCCGGCGCCGAACTCCCCGACGGCGTCCCACAGCCGGGCGACCGCGCCGAGCTCGCGGGCCATCGCGTTGTCCCCGCCCGCGGTGTTCTCGATGAGCAGCGGTAGCGGGAAGCCGCCGTCCTCGGCCTGCCGGGCGAAGGTCTTGCGCCAGTTGTCGAAGCCGGCCGCCGGGTCGTCCTTGGCCAGCACGTGGCCGCCGTGCACGATCATCCCGCGGGCGCCGATCGCCGCCGAGGCGCGCGCGTGCACCGCCAGGTTCTTGCGGCTGGGGATGCGGATCCGGTTGTTGGTCGAGGCCACGTTGAGCACGTAGGGCGCGTGCACGAACACGGCGACGTCGGAGGCGAGCAGGTCCTCGGCGTCGGGGCGGGGCAGCGGTGCCTTCCAGCCCTGCGGGTCGCCGAGGAAGACCTGCACGCCGTCGGCGTCCATCTCGGCCGCGCGCGCCAGCGGGCCGCCGGCGTCGAGCTCGTTGTCCTCCGTCAGGCCGGGGCCGACGTGTACGCCGATCGGGTGCTCTGCCACCCCGGCGACACTAGTTCCGCCCGCGACGGCGACCCAGCCGTATCGCGTGGGTCACGTCCTCGTTGGGATCGGTGACACCACGACCGGCCGGCAGGGACGCCGGCCGACGAGGAGGGGCAGCGGGGATGACGACGGGGACGGCGGGCACCGGCAGGATCCGGCGCTCCGCGCGACGCGCCCTGGCCGCGCTGGCGCTGGTGTGCGCGTCGGTCCTGGGCGGTGCGGTCCTGCCGGCGCCCGCCGCGGACGCCGCGCCGTCGGCCACCGTCGACATCCGCGACCTCACCCCTCCCCTGGTCTCGGTCGACCCGGGCGGGTCGGTCACCTTCACCAACCGGATCGAGCCGAAGGCCGTGCAGGTCGGTGGGGGCGGACCGCTGCCCTCGCTGGTCACCGTCGAGGTGTTCACCGACGTCACCCTCGGCCTGCCGTCGGGCAGCAGGCCGTTGCCCGAGGACGCGAGCGTCACCGAGCGGTTCGACAGCACCTGCCTGACCTGCACGATCACCTACACGTACCGGGTCGTCGTCCCGGACACCCCGCTCGTCGGCAGCGTCCTGGACACCGTCACCACGCGGGCGCTGAGCACGCTGCCGCAGGACCAGCTGGTCACGTACGACGGGCAGCGGACGACGGTGCGGATCGGCGTCCCGACGCCGTTCCTCGTCACCACGCTCGTGCCGCTGCCGGACCTGCCGTCGGTGGACCTCCCGTCGCTGCCCCCCGTCGACGTCCCGCTGCCCTCCCTGCCGTCCCTGCCGGCGCCCGTGCCCACCCCGCCGACGACGGCCCTCCCGCCCGTCCCCGCCCCCGCGGCGCCGCACGCCTCCGGCGTGGACGGGACGGGCTACTCCTACGAGCTGGGTGGCGGCGCCGCCGAGATGGCCCCCGCCGGTGGCGGTGCCGCGGCCTTCGACCCGTCCCGCCTGCCGGGCGCGGCCGGCGGCACGGGCACCGGCGCGGCGCGCGGCGCGGCCGGCTCCGGTGCCGGCGGGATCCCGGGCGGCTACGACGGCGCCGCCGTGCCGGTCTTCGGTGCCCTCGACGGCGCCGCCCTGGACGAGGAGAGCATCACGGTCACCGCCGACGGCGCCCCGGCCGGCCCCGCGCTGCCGCTGCCCGCCCTCCTCGCCGTCGTCGCCCTGGCCGGGGCGACCGCCGCGCTGGTCCGCACGCACCTGGGCGTCCGCGCCCGCTGACCCCCGCGGCCGCGCTGGTACCCTCGAACCGCGCGTCCCGTGTGCCGACCCGGCGCACAGGGCGCGCGACGCGTGTTCGACCCTCCTGCTGCAGACGTCCTGCAGCCGCCACAGACCAGAGGAGGTGGGGTTCTCCGTGCGTCGCTACGAACTGATGGTCATCCTCGACCCCGACCTGGAGGAGCGCACGATCGCTCCCTCCCTCGACCGGTTCCTGACCGTCGTCACCAACAGCGGTGGCACCGTCAAGACCGAGATCTGGGGCCGGCGTCGCCTGGCCTACGAGATCAACAAGCACGTCGAGGGCATCTACGCCATCGTCGACATCCAGGCCGAGCCGGCCGCCGTCGCCGAGCTCGACCGGCAGCTCAACCTCAACGAGTCGGTCCTGCGCACCAAGCTCATGCGGCCCGAGGTCCACTGAGCATGGCCGGCGAGACCGTCATCACCGTCATCGGCAACCTGACCTCCGACCCCGAGCTGCGGTTCACGCCGTCCGGGGCCGCGGTTGCCAACTTCACCGTCGCCTCGACGCCGCGCACCTTCGACCGGCAGTCGCAGGAGTGGAAGGACGGCGAGGCGCTCTTCCTGCGCTGCAACGTCTGGCGGCAGGCGGCGGAGAACGTCGCCGAGTCGCTCACCCGCGGCTCGCGGGTCATCGTCTCGGGGCGGCTCAAGCAGCGCTCCTTCGAGACGAAGGAGGGCGAGAAGCGCACCGTCATCGAGCTCGAGGTCGACGAGATCGGCCCCTCGCTGCGCTACGCGACCGCCAAGGTCACCCGGGCCGCCCGTGGTGAGGGCGGCGGCTTCGGTGGCGGTGGCGGCGGCTTCGGCGGCGGCGGCGGGGCGAGCGACCCCTGGTCGACGCCGGCCGGCCCGTCCGACGAGCCTCCGTTCTAGAAGGACCCCCTCGCCCCCCACGCCTGGCTCCGCTCGGCGCGGGACCCTGCGAGAGGGCCACCCACACACCACACGTCGTACCCAGTCGTTCTGGAGAACCCAGTGCCCAAGCCCCCCGTGCGCAAGCCCAAGAAGAAGGTCTGCCAGTTCTGCAAGGACAAGGCGACCTACATCGACTACAAGGACACGACCCTGCTGCGGAAGTTCATCTCCGACCGCGGCAAGATCCGTGCCCGCCGCGTGAGCGGCAACTGCAGCCAGCACCAGCGGGACGTCGCCACGGCCGTCAAGAACAGCCGTGAGATGGCCCTGCTGCCCTACACCTCGACGGCGCGCTGACCATGAGCACCACGAAGCTGATCCTGACGCAGGAGGTCACCGGTCTCGGGTCCTCCGGTGACACCGTGGAGGTCAAGGGCGGGTACGCCCGCAACTACCTCCTGCCCCGCGGCCTGGCCATCCTGGCCACCCGCGGTGCCGAGAAGCAGGTCACCTCGCTGCGCCGCGCACGTGCCGCCCGTGAGGTGCGGTCGCTCGAGGAGGCGCAGGCCGTGGCCGGCCGCCTCTCCGGCCTGACCGTCCGCGTCCCGGCCCGCGCCGGCGACGGTGGCCGCCTCTTCGGCCGCGTCACCACCGCCGACGTGGCCGCGGCCGTCACCGCCGCGGGGGGCCCGGAGCTCGACCGCCGTCGCATCGAGCTGCCGAGCAGCATCAAGACCACCGGCCAGCACGCCGTCACCGTGCGGGTGCACCCGGAGGTCACGGCGACCCTGCCCATCGAGGTCGTCGCGGGCTGATCCCGCAGCACCAGCACCGCCCGTGAGGGGCGCCGGACACCCCGTCCGGCGCCCCTCGCTGCGTTGCTCCCCCCGACCGCCTGCTCCCTCCGACCGCCTGCTCCCCCCGACCGCCTGCGTCGGCCGTGACGGCTGTGGAGGGCGGGGCGACACGACACGCCCGGCGTGTCCGCCACGCCGACTTTCTCCTGTCCACAGCCCGTGCACGGACCCTGCGCAGGTGACACCCGCAGGACCGCGGGATGAGCGGTCGGTGTCCCGGCCGTCTCCACATGTCGACTCGGGCTGTCCACCGACTTGTCCACAAGTTGTGCAGAACGCGGCCCACACGGGTGTTGGACGGGTCCGTCCCCGCTTCCTACCGTCGTCCCCGGCGCCGGGACGCCACGGAACTGTCGGTGGCTCCCGGTAGCAACGTCCTCGAACGCGTGTTCGAGTGGCACGTGGAACGTCCTGGTGCTTCCCCCACCGGGCCCCGGCCGGGCGGCCGGGGTCTGTACGTGCGCGTGCCGACGAGGAGAGGGAGGTACCGAGGTGGCGGTGGCCGACGACTTCAGCCGGCCGCAGGCGACGGCGCCGGCGTACGACCGGCAGCCCCCGCAGGACGTCGCGGCGGAGCAGTCGGTGCTCGGCGGCATGCTGCTGAGCAAGGACGCGATCGCCGACGTCGTCGAGGTGCTGCACGGCGCCGACTTCTACCGGCCGGCGCACCAGGTGATCTTCGACTGCATCCTCGACCTCTACGGGCGGGGTGAGCCGGCCGACGCGATCACCGTCGCCGCCGAGCTCAACCGCACCGACCAGCTGTCGAAGATGGGTGGCGCGGTCTACCTGCACACCCTGATCGCCTCGACGCCGACGGCGGCCAACGCCGGCTACTACGCCGCCATCGTGGCCGAGCAGGCGGTGCTGCGGCGGCTGGTCGAGGCCGGCACCCGCGTGGTCCAGCTGGGCTACGGCGCGGCCGGCGGCAAGGGCGACGTCGACGACATCGTCGACCGCGCCCAGCAGGAGATCTACGACGTCACCGAGAAGCGCATGAGCGAGGACTACTCGCGCCTCGAGGACGTCCTGCAGCCCACCATGGACGAGCTCGACGCCATCGCCTCCCGCGGCGGCACCGCCCGCGGCGTGCCCACCGGGATCCGTGACCTGGACGAGCTGACCAACGGCCTGCAGGCCGGTCAGATGGTCGTCATCGCCGCGAGGCCGGGTGTGGGGAAGAGCACGCTGGGGCTGGACATCGCGCGGTCGGCCACGGTCAAGCACCACATGCCGGCCGTCATCTTCTCGCTCGAGATGAGCAAGCACGAGATCACCATGCGTCTGCTGTCGGCCGAGGCGAAGGTGCCGCTGCACCACATGCGCGCCGGCACGCTGTCCGACGAGGACTGGTCGAAGCTGGCCCGCCGGATGGGCGAGGTGGCCGACGCGCCCCTCTACATCGACGACTCACCGAACATGACGATGATGGAGATCCGGGCCAAGGCCCGGCGGCTCAAGCAGCGCAACGACCTCAAGCTCGTGGTCATCGACTACCTCCAGCTGATGACCTCGGGCAAGCGCGTCGAGAGCCGCCAGCAGGAGGTCTCGGAGTTCTCCCGTGCGCTCAAGCTGCTGGCGAAGGAGCTCGAGGTCCCGGTCATCGCGATGTCGCAGCTGAACCGTGGGTCCGAGCAGCGTCAGGACAAGAAGCCGATGCTCTCCGACCTCCGCGAGTCCGGCTCCATCGAGCAGGACGCCGACATGGTCATGATGATCCACCGCGAGGACATGTACGAGAAGGAGTCCCCGCGGGCCGGCGAGGCCGACATCATGCTGGTCAAGCACCGCAACGGCCCCACCGCGAACGTCACCGTCGCCTTCCAGGGCCACTACAGCCGCTTCGTCGACATGGCGAACTGAGCGCCCCGCCCACCGCCGAGGCCCCGGGACCGCACGGTCCCGGGGCCTCCGTCGTGTCACGGGTCGGCAGACCGGCATCCGCGACGGCGTGCGGCCCGGAACGGTCCCTCACGGTGTTCCCGTGATCGCCTTGTGATCCGAGCCACTCCCGATTACCAATAGGCGTCCCTCCCTTCCACCTGGAGATGCCTTGCAGCAACGACGCTGGCACCGCGCGACCTCGTCGCTCATCGGTGCACTGGCCTTCACGGCCGCTCTCTCGGTCACCGCGCCCCCCGCGCTGGCCACCCCGGACAAGGCCGAGCCGCTGTCGGTCTTCCCGTCCGACAGCCTCACCGTGCGCGACCCGGCCCAGCTGACCGGCCGCCGGGTCAACCTGCCGACGCAGGGCTGTGGCGCGGCCATCACCTGCGGCCTCGTGCAGCAGCTCAACCAGCTCGACGGCTTCGACCTCGACCCGCGGATCGCCGTCCGGTTCGACTCCGCCGTCGACCCGGCGCAGGCCGCGGCCCAGATCACCGTCCAGCAGGCGAACGGCGGCTGGCGCACCGGCGTGGACCGGGTCGTCTGGGACCCGGCCACGAACACGCTCTACGCCCACCCGGCCGAGCAGCTCGCCCCCGGCACCACCTACCGGCTGCGCGTGCAGGGCGGCCCGGCCAACAAGTCCATCCAGGACACCTTCACCACCCTCAGCGCGACCGACGGCCTGCTGGACCTCCGCCGCCAGATCGACAGCGGCGAGGCGTTCCGCGCGGTCGGCATCACCCGGCCGGGGCTGCAGGTCCAGGGTGCCTTCCCCGCGACGGGGACGACGGTCACCTGGGCGACCGACCGCGGCGTCACCGATCCGGCCCCCGCGCCCACGCCGGTCCCCACGGCCGCCATCGGGGGCACGATCGTCTTCGGCGACTTCCAGGCCCCGTCCTGGCTCACCCCGGACGTCACCATCCCGCAGACGCCGACCCGGGACGGCGGTCCCCGGCCCGTCGAGGCCGAGCGGCTGCCCTTCGTCGCCGTCCTCCCGCCGGGCACCCCGCCGGCCGGCGGCTGGCCCGTCGCGGTGTTCGGCCACGGGTTCACGAGCTCGACGAACGCCGTGTTCCTCGCGGCGGTCGAGAACGCGAGGAACGGCATCGCCACCATCGGGACCAACGTGGTCGGTCACGGGTTCGGTCCGGACAGCGCCTGGAGCGTCACGAGTGGCGGCCGGACGACGACCATCCCGGCCTACGGGCGGGGGATCGACCAGGACCGTGACGGCGACGTCGAGGCCAGCGAGGGCTCGTCGGCCACCGGCGCGTCCGCGGCCCAGTCCTCCCGGGACGCGCTGCGGCAGACCGTCGCCGACAACATGACGCTGATCCGCTCGCTCGGCGGCACCGACGTCGACGGCAACGGGACGCCGGACCTGTCCGGCCGGAACGTGACCTACTTCGGTCAGAGCTTCGGCGGCATCTACGGCACCATGCTCACCGGTGTCGACCCGGCGGTCACCCGCTCGGTGCTCAACGTCCCCGGTGGCCCGATCAGCGAGATCGCCCGGCTGTCGCCGGCGTTCCGGCCCCTGACCACGGCCTCGCTGCTGGCGGCGGGGCTGCTCAACAGCAACGACGCCTCCCGGAACTTCTTCCAGGAGCAGATGCCCCTGCGCGGTGAGGGCCCGGTGACCCTCACCGTCCCGGGAGCGGCGGCCATCCAGGAGTACCTGGCCCGGTCCACCTGGCTGTCCCGCCCGGGCAGCCCGGAGACCTTCGCCCCGCTCATCCGGCCCGAGCGGGTCCTGGTCCAGGTGGCCTTCGGCGACCGGACGGTGCCGAACCCGACGTCGTACACCCTCGTCGACGCCGGGGACCTGTGGTCGCGGACGAGCCTCTACCGGAACGACAAGACGGCGAACGCCGCGAACAACCCGCACGGCTTCCTGCTGCAGGTCGTCGCACCCCCGCCGGCGCAACCCCTGCCCGCAGCCTTCCAGGGTCAGGCCCAGGTGGCGGCCTTCCTCGGCCAGGGGCAGGTCATCGACCCGGACGGCGCCGGCCCCGTGTGGGAGGTGCCGATCGCCGACCCGGCGACGCTGCTGCAGCTGAACTTCCCGCAGCCGGCACTGCGGCCCTGACCGGCCGCTGACACACGGAGGGGCCCGGGACGCGATCAGCGTCCCGGGCCCCTCTGCGTGCGCGGTGGTTACGCGGCGGCGGCCATGGCGGCCTGCTCACGGAGGAGCGCGCGGCGGACCCTCGGCTTCCCGGTGGTCATCTTCCACAGCTTGGCCACCTGCGAGGGCAGGTTGCGCGCCGTCGTGTTCTGCAGCCAGCCGTTGGGCAGCGACAGCCGGATGATCTTGTGCCAGGCCGAGCCGACCTGCTGCGGCAGCGGCGCCGTGTGGTAGTTCAGGCCGTAGCGGTCGAACAGGTCACGGATCTTCGGCGCGATCTCGGCGTACCGGTTGCTCGGCAGGTCCGGGAACAGGTGGTGCTCGATCTGGTGGGACAGGTTCCCGGTCAGGACGTGCATCGCCTTGGAGCCGGAGATGTTGGCCGAGCCGAGCATCTGCCGCAGGTACCACTCGCCGCGGGTCTCACCGTCGATCGACTTCTTCTCGAAGGTCTCGACACCCTCGGGGAAGTGGCCGCACAGGATCACCGAGTTCGACCACAGGTTCCGCACGATGTTGGCGGTGAAGTTGGCCGCCAGCGTGGCGACGAAGTTCGGGCCCGACAGCAGCGGGTGGATCAGGTAGTCCTTGCGCACCTGGCGGCCGATCTTGACCAGCACCTGCTTCGCGCGCCGGCGGAACTCCGGGTCGCCGGTCTGCTTCTTGGCGATGACCGCGCCGAGCTCGAGGTCGTAGGCGGCGATCCCGTACTCGAAGAAGCAGGCGTTGATGAAGCTCCACAGCGGCTGGCCGAGGTACATCGGCGTCCACGGCTGGTCCTCGTCGACGCGCATGATGCCGTAGCCGAGGTCGTTGTCCTTGCCGATGACGTTCGTGTACGTGTGGTGCAGCTCGTTGTGCGAGTGCTTCCACTGCTCGGCCGGGCTGGCCATGTCCCACTCCCACGTCGTGGAGTGGATCTTCGGGTCACGCATCCAGTCCCACTGCCCGTGCAGGATGTTGTGCCCGATCTCCATGTTCTCGAGGATCTTGGCGATCGACAGGCCGATGGTCCCGGCGATCCAGGCCGGCGGGAACCCCGACGCGAGCAGGACGGCGCGGCTGCCCAGCTCGATCTTGCGGTGCACGTCGATGACCTTGCGGATGTAGCGCGCGTCGGACTCGCCGCGGCTGTCCATCACGCCCTGACGGATCTCGTCGAGCTCCTTGCCGATGAGCTCGACGTCCTCGGGGGTGAGGTGCTCGATGGGGTTGACGGGCTTCTTCTGCAGGACGGTCATGCGGTGCGGCTCCTCGGGTCCGGAGGCGGTCAGTGGTCGATGTCGCAGGCGCCGGCGGCGGCGCTGATGCAGGTCTGGACGAGGACGCCGTCGCCGGGGGCGGCGGTGGTGACCTCGCCGGTGCGCAGGTCGCGGACGGCGCCCTCGTGCAGGGGGAGGACGCAGCCGTAGCAGATGCCCATGCGGCAGCCGCTGGGCATGAGGACGCCGGCCTCCTCGGCGGCGTCGAGGATCGGGGTCGCGCCGTCGGCCTCGACCGACGTCCCGTTCTTCGTGAACGTGACCGTGCCGCCCTCCCCGGTGACCAGCACCTTCGGGCGGAACCGCTCGGTGTAGAGCCGGTCGGCGATCCCGGCGGCGGCCCAGTGCTCCTCGAGCGCCTCGAGCATGCCGACCGGACCGCAGGCCCAGGTCGCGCGCTCGGCGAGGTCGGGGACGAGGGCGGCGAGCGCGGCGGCGTCGAGCATCCCGGCGGTGTCGGTGTGCTGCTCGACCAGCCGGATCCGGCCGTCGGCGGCCAGCTGCCGCAGTTCGGCGCCGAAGACGACGTCGTCGGCGGTGGGCGCGGAGTGCACGAGCACGACGTCCGTGAGCTCGGGGTGGTTGCGCAGGATGCCCATCACCGGGGTGATGCCGGAGCCGGCGGTGACGAACAGCGCCTTGCCCGGCCGCTGTTCGGGCAGGCAGAACTCCCCGGTGGCCTGGTCGAGCTGCACGATCGTGCCCGGCCGCGTGTCGCGGACCAGGTGGTTGCTCACCTTGCCGCCGGGGATGGCCTTCACCGTGACGGTGAAGCAGCCGTCGGTGCGGCCGAGGTCGGAGGTGATCGAGTAGGCGCGCCACATGCGGACGCCGTCGACGTCGATGCCGATGCGCACGTACTGGCCGGGCCGGTGCGGCCGCCAGTCGGCGCCCGGGCGGATGACGACGGTGGCGGCGTCGCGCGTCTCGGGCAGCACGGCCTCGATCCGGCCGCGCAGGGCGGCGCCGGAGCGCAGCGGGTCGACGAGGTCGAGGTAGTCGGCCGGCAGCAGGGGCGTCGTGACGAGCTCGGCGACGCGCAGCACGCGGTCGCGCAACACCCGCAGCGCCGGCTTGGCCGCCGACGGGCGCGGAACGGTCGCGGTCATGTCCTCACTGTTCCCTGCAGGTCGTGCAACCACCTGTGCTCTCGACGTGAACGTTCGGGCGGATACTGTTCCCGGCGAACAAGCGAGGTCACGAGGAGGTCACGTGGCTCCGGAGCCGGAGACGTTCGCGCCCACGGTCGCCGAGGCGGTGCTGGCCGAGCTGCCCTCGGTGGCCGAGCGCACGGTGGCGGCGATCGTCATCGAGGTGCCGAGCTACGCCGAGGCGTTCCGCGGGCCGATGGGCCGCAAGATCGAGAACGCCGTCCAGCTGGCGCTCGCCGGCTTCCTGGAGCTGGCGACGTCCGGGGGCGTCGACGCCAGCCGGCCGATCGACCCGGCCATCGAGGGCGCCTACGCGCTGGGCCGCGGTGAGGCGCGCACCGGTCGGTCCATGGACGCCCTGCTCGCGGCCTACCGGGTGGGGGCACGGGTGTCCTGGCAGCACCTGAGCGAGACCGCGGTGGCGGCCGGCATGCCCGCGGGGTCGCTGGCCCGCTTCGCCGGGCTCGTCTTCGCCTACATCGACCGGCTGTCGGCGGCCAGCGCGTCCGGCCACGCCGACCACCTGGCCGCCAGCGGCCGCGAGCGGCGCCGGCACCTGGAGCGGCTGGCGCAGCTGCTGGTGACCGGCGCGCCCGCCTACGAGCTCAACGTGGCCGCGGAGCGGGCGGACTGGACGCCGCCGCGCACGCTCACCGCCGTCCTGCTGCCCGAGCCCGGCGCCCGGGACGCCCTGGCGGGGCTGGACGCGCGCACCCTGCAGGCCGGCGAGGACCTGCCCGGTGCCGAGCCCTCGACCGAGCGGGCGGTGCTGCTGGTGCCCGACGCCGAGGGGTTCGCGCGGGCGGCGCTGCTGACGTCCCTGACGGGGCGCGGTGCCGTCGTCGGTCCGGCGCGGCCGTGGCAGGACGCGCGGTCGTCCTACTCGCGCGCGCTGCGGGCGCGGCAGCTGGGCCTGACGCCCGAGGGCGAGGCGCCGGTCGACACCGAGGTGCGGCTGGCCGAGCTGGTGCTGCGGGCCGACGGCGAGGCGCTGACCGACCTGCGCACCCAGGTGCTCGCCCCGCTCGACGACCTCGGCCCCGGCCCGCGCGAGAAGCTGCTGGAGACGCTGCGCTCGTGGCTGCTGCACCACGGCCGGCGCGAGCAGGTGGCCGCCGAGCTGTTCGTGCACCCGCAGACCGTGCGCTACCGCATGGGGCAGCTGCGCGACCTCTACGGCAAGCGCCTGGACGACCCCCAGACGGTGCTCGAGCTGACCCTCGCCCTCGGCGCCCGCTGACCTCCGTCGGCGCGATCACGGAGCTGCGGTGGGGACACGCCGCGGCTGACCGGCGTGTCCCCACGCCCGAGCCGTGATCGTAGGGAGTCGGCACCCCGGTCACAGGTCCCTGTCAGCAGCGGGCCGGAGTCTCGGACCCGTCGCGGCACCGCACCGGCGCCGCGGGAGCGAGGAGGTCCGCCGTGTACCGCAGCACCGAGACCGTCGGCCGGCACGCCTGGGTCCGCACGCCGCGCCGCCCACAGCCGCCGGAGCTCACCGCCGACGTCGCCGTCGAGGTGGCCGCGGCCGCCCTCGCGGAGCACCCCGGCGCGACGGTCGAGTGGCTCGAGGTCGGCGGGACGGGCGTGTTCGCGGCGCACCTGCGGGGCGCCGACGGGCGGACGCTCGTCGTCTCCCTCGACGGCGACCTGCGCGTCGTCGGGTTGCCGGCCGAGGTCGGCTGACCCGGCTGAGGGGCCTCACGAGGGGCGCAGCACCGCCACCAGGAAGTCCGAGTCCGCGGTGAACGGGTGCAGGTGCCAGCTCGACAGCAGCAGGTCCGGCGCCAGCCCGGCCGCGCGGGCGTCGGCGAGGAAGTCGTCGAAGGCGTAGTCCCGCCCGGCGCCGAACCCCACGACGGCCCGCCCGGCGTCGGCCAGGTGCCGCCGGAACCGCCGCAGCACCTCGCCGCGGGTGCTCGGCGCGAGGAACGTGACGACGTTGCCCGCGCACACGATGGCGTCGAAGCGGTCGGGCAGGTCGAGCTCGGCCAGGTCGCCCACCAGCCAGCGCGGGCCCGGGTGGTCCTGCCGCGCCGCGTCGACCAGCACCGGGTCGACGTCGACCCCGGTGACGTCGTGCCCCACCGACGCGAGGTGGCCGCCGACCCGGCCCGGCCCGCAGCCGGCGTCGAGCACGCGGCTCCCGCGCGGCAGCATCGCGTCGACCAGCCGGGCCTCGCCGACGAGGTCCATCCCCTGCTCGGCCAGCGTCCGGAACCGCTGGACGTAGGCGGCCGAGTGGCCCGGGTCGGCCTGCGTCATGCGCACCCACGCGCTGGGTTCGGTCATGCCCCCATCGTCGCCGGGCGCCAGTCCGGCGGGTCGCCCGGGTGCAGCGCGGGGTCGTCGGCGGCCAGCGTCCGCACCGGGCCAGGCGGGGTCAGCGGCCCCTCGAAGCGCACCGTCACCCGGCCGAGGCCGCGGCCCCACACCCAGCCGGGCCCGAACTCGTCGTGGACGACGTCCTGCCCCGGCCACCACCGGCGGTCGGCCGGCGCACCGGGGGCGGCGGGCTCCTCGACGACGTCGTCGGCTCCCTCGGCCGGGGCGGGACCCTCGACGGCGAACAGGTCGCCCTGCGCGTACTGCGACAACCCGGAGACGCCGACGCCGATCAGCCGCAGGCCGCCGCCGGTGCCGGCCTCGGCGAGCAGCCGCCGGGCGATCGAGGCGACCTGGCGGGCGTCGTCGGTGGGCTGTGGCAGCGTCTGCGAGCGGGTCATCGTGGTGAAGTCGTAGCGGCGCAGCTTGAGCGTCACGGTCCGTCCGGACAGCGCCGAGGCCCGCAGGCGCTCACCCACCCGCGTGGCCATCGAGTCGATGAGCCGGTTCAGCTCGGCCAGGTCGGTGAGGTCGCGCTCGAAGGTCGACTCCTGCGAGACGGACTTCGCCTCCCGCTCGGCCACCACCGGCCGGTCGTCCTCCGCCCGCGCCAGCCGGTACAGCCCGCTGCCGTGCGCGCGGCCGGCCAGGGTGACCAGGTCGGTCAGCGACTTCCGCGCCAGGTCGGCCACCGTCCGCACCCCCACCTGCCGCAGCCGCTCCGCCGTCGCCGGGCCGACGCCGCCGAGACGGGTCACCGGCAGCGGGTGCAGCACGTCGAGCTCGGTGCCCGGGGCGACGACGACGAGGCCGTCGGGCTTGTCGAGGTCGGAGGCGATCTTGGCCATGAGCTTGGAGCTGCCGATGCCCACCGAGCCGGTCACCCCGCCGGTGGCCCCGGCGATGCGCCCCTTGAGGTCGCGGGCCAGCGCGGTGACGCCCTCCACGGACAGGTCGTGGCCGGGACCGGCGGCCAGGTCGACGTAGGCCTCGTCGATGCTCACCGGCTCCACCAGCGGCGACAGCTCGCGCAGCAGGTCCATGACGACCTCCGACGTCCGCCGGTAGGCGCCGAACCGGCCGCCGAGGAACGCCGTCCCGGACGGGCAGCGGCGCCGGGCCTCCGCCGTCGACATGGCCGAGCGCGCCCCGTAGGCACGCGCCTCGTAGGACGCCGTGGCGACGACGCCGCGCCCGCCGGTCCCGCCGACGACGACCGGCCGGCCGCGCAGCGAGGGCTTGTCGCGCTGCTCGACGGCGGCGAAGAACGCGTCCAGGTCCAGGTGCAGCACGCTCGCCTCCCGCCGCACGCCTGCGAGTCTCCCCGCCCGTCGCCGGGCCGTCCGCCGGGCCGTCGGGCAGGCTCCGCCCATGGGGGACCCCCGGGCGGGATTCGACGCGGCCTACGACGCCGCCCTGGCCCGCTGGCCGGTGCCGGTGCGGTCGCGCGAGGTGGACACCCGGTTCGGCCGCACGCACGTGCTGGTCAGCGGGGCGGCGTCGGCGCCGCCGCTGGTGCTCGTCCCCGGCGGTGGTGCCACCGCGCTGGCCTGGTCGGGTGCCGTGCGGCTGCTGGCCGCCGTCCGCCGGGTGCACGTGCTCGACCCGCTGGGCGACGCCGGTCGCAGCCGGGCGACCACGCCGCTCGTGAGCGCCGACGACGTCACCGACTGGCTGGAGGAGGTCCTCGACGGCCTGGGCCTGCGCGCCGTCGACCTCGCCGGGCACAGCTACGGCGGGTGGCAGGCCCTGACGTTCGCGCTCGACCGCCCCGGCCGGGTGCGGCGGCTGGCCCTGCTCGACCCGACGACCACGTTCGCCGGCTTCTCCCCCGGTTACCTGCTGCACGCCGTCCCGGTGCTGACCCGGCCCACGGCCGGGCGGATGCGGGCGCTGGTGCGCTGGGAGACCGGCGGCCGGCCGGTGGACGGCGCGTGGCTCGACGTCGCGGCCGCGGGCGCCGAGGTCCCGGCGGCGGCGCCGGTGCGCACCCGCCGTCCCGACCCGGCGCGGCTGGGCGCGCTGCCGGTGCCCACGCTCGTCGTCGTCCCGGCGGACGGCCGCGCCCAGGACCCGCGCCGGGTGGCCCGCTCGGCCGCGCAGGTCATGCCGCGGGCGACGGTGGTGGCCCTCCCCGGAGCCACGCACCACACCCTCCCCGCGGGGGCCGAACGGGCGGTCACCGAGTTCCTGCGCTGACCGCCGTCAACCGCGACCGAGACGACGCTGCCGACGCGCAGCCGGGGCGGCAGGACGTCGCGCTGCCCACCCCGTCGACCCGGCCCAGCGGAGCCCGCGAGGACGACGACACCCACGACGGCGACCACGATCACGGCAGCAGGTCAGCGGTCGGGTGGGAACACCGCAGGACGACGTGGGCGGCGTCCACGGGTCGCGCTCGGCGCGGTACGGCGACCGCGCGGGCAGGTGGTGGCCGCGGCACCGCTGCTCGACGGCCTCCGCGGAGCCGAACCGGCAGAGGTCGCGGTGGAGGCCCGGATCACCGTGACGCGCCCGGACACGTGCAGGTACGCGCTGAGGGACCACCGGCGCGGCTCGGGGCGGAGCAGGGACACCCCGTCGACGAGCAGGACGGCAGCGGCCGGCAACCCGGTGGCCGACAGGGCTGCCGTCCGGGCGCTCAGGCCTCGCTGAGCGCGGCGGGCGGCAGCCAGTCGGCGTCGAGCAGCTCGGCGATCTCCTGCAGGGACGAGGTGTCCGCGCCCGCCGTCGACCCGCTGACCGCCAGCCGCTCCACCATCACCCGGGCCACCTGCTCCTCGACGGTGCCCTCGGCGAAGGCGACCCGCCACGGCGAGACCTGCCCGTCGCGGTGGGTGCGGCCGGTGACCTGGCGGGCCTGGATGCCGGAGAAGCGCGGCTGGTGGAACAGCCCCACCCGCGGCGTCGCCGACGCGGTCGTGCCGCCGGGCAGCAGCTCGCCGGCGTGCAGGCTGATCGACGCGGTCACGGTGAACACGCACACCGGCGCCGCGCCGGTCTGGAAGCGCAGCCGCTCGGCCTCGACGTCGAACCGGTCGCGCCCGTAGATGCAGGCGACGGCGATGCCGGAGTCCTGCAGCGCCTCGCGGATCGGGTCGGCCGCGGTCTCCACGAACTCGACCGACACCGCCACCTGCCGCTCGGCCTCGACCTGCGCGCGCACCCAGTCCACGGTGGCCTGCGCGCGGATCAGCCCCGCCTTCTGCCGGAACCGCAGCAGCGCGGCGCGGCCGCGGGCGCTCTGCCGGGCCTTGCGGGCCAGCTGCATCTCGGCGCGGAACTCCTGCCACCCCGACTCGTAGGCGGCCTGCTCCGCGGACGTCAGGGCGACCGGCGTCCCGGTCACCGACACCGGTCCCCAGGGCGCGGAGCGGTGCAGCGTCGCGGGCGGGTCGCCGGCGAGCCAGCCCTGCAGCCGGGCGAGGTCGGCGCGGCGCTCGTCGGCGTCCTCGGTCCAGGTCCAGCCGTAGCGGCCGCGTTCCACGTGGAACCCGTGCTGGGCCAGCCGCGCCGGCAGGTCGGCCCAGGCGCGCAGCGGCTCGCCGTGCCGCTGGGCGAACTGCGGCGCGAGGTAGGGCAGCTCCAGCGGCGTGTGCGCGGGCGTGGCGGTCGCGGCGACGACGAAGGGGACGTCCGTGGCGCGGGCGCCGCCGGAGACGGCCTTCCAGTGCTTCCACCGCTGCGTCGTCGTGTGCCGGACCATGTGGGCCTCGTCGGCGATCACGACGTCGAACCGGAGCCTGCTGACCTTCGCCAGCCGGTCCCAGGTGGTGACGCACCAGCGCAGGCCGCCGTCGCCGAAGCCGGCGATCGAGCGGGTCCAGTGCGGGATGGTGATCGCCGCGGGGCGGTCGGCGACGACGAGGACGCGCTCGCCGCCGCGCAGCTCGCAGATCTCCCGCGCGGCCATCACGGCGGTGCCGGTCTTGCCGACGCCGGGGTCGTCGCCGAGCAGGAACACCCGGTGCCCGGCCGCGGCGGAGGCGACGACGGCCTCCGCGCCGGTGCACTGCTCCTCGCGCGGCACCATCGGGCGGCCCTCCGGCAGCGGGCGCGGCGTCTCGTTGAGCTCGTCCTCGAGGAAGCGCTCGAGGGTGTAGGGCGGCGGGTCGTAGGGCGCGAGCGCTGGGGGCAGCTGCACGCCGACCCACACGTGCGCCTGCAGGCCCGCGTGCCACACCGCACCGGGCGCCGGGGCGCGGAACGGGACGGCGAGCACCCACACCCGCTCGCCCGGGCCCGCGGTGGGCAGGTCCGGGACGGCGGGCTCCCGGGCCGGCGAGCGGCGGCGGGTCGTCGCCCGTCGCTCGGTGGTCGTGGTGGCGGCGCGGCGCCGTCCGGGCATGGTGGGACCTCCCCCGTCGTCCCGGGCACGGTAGGTCGCCGGACGCCGGGGATCTGGTGGAATCGCCGGGTGACCGCCGACGCACCCTCCGACGAGCGGCTGGCCGCACGGACCGTCGGGGAGGCCGGGCCGCGGGTGGTCTTCGTCCACGGCCTGTTCGGCCAGGGCAAGAACTGGACGACGGCGGCGAAGGGGCTGGCCGACCGGCACCGCGTGACGCTGCTGGACCTGCCCAACCACGGGCACTCGCCGTGGACCGACCGGGTCGACTACGAGGACATGGCCGAGCTGGTCGCCGCGGAGCTGGCGTCCTACGGCGAGCCGGTGACGCTGGTCGGGCACTCGATGGGCGGCAAGGTGGCGATGACGCTGGCGCTGCGCCGGCCGGAGCTGCTGCGCGCCCTGGTCGTCGTCGACATCGCCCCGGTCGAGTACCCGCTCACCGGCGGCCGCACCGACGACCCCCGCGAGGAGTCCTCCCCCTTCGCGGCCTACATCGCCGCGATGCGGGCGGTGGACCTCGGGGCGCTGCGCACCCGGGAGGACGCCGACCGGGCGCTGCGCGAGGCGGTGCCCAGCACGATGGTGCGGTCCTTCCTGCTGCAGAGCCTGGTCCGCGAGGGTGTCGGGTCCGGTCGCTGGCGGTGGCGGTTGAACCTGGAGACCCTCGAGCGCGACCTCGGCGAGCTGCGCGGCTTCCCCGATCCCCCGCCGGGTGCCACCTTCGACGGCCCGGTGCTGTGGATCGCCGGCGCGAAGAGCCACTACGTGCTGCCGGAGGACCGCGCCCGGATGGACGAGCTGTTCCCCTCCACCCGGCTGGTGCGGGTCAAGCACGCCGGCCACTGGGTGCACTCCGAGCAGCCGGAGGTCTTCGTCGAGACACTGCGGCGTTTCCTCGACGCGGTCGAGTGAGGTGCCAGCGCCTCGACGCCGTCGAGTGAGGTGACAGGGCCTCGACGGCGTGGAGCGGCCGTACTCCCCCGGACCCCTCGGAGTGGCGCGGCCGGGTCGGTGCCCCGCCGGCTCGTAGCCTGCCTCCGCACACCGACGGGGAGGACGGACATGACGCAGTGGGACACGCCCGGGTACGGGGCCGGGCAGCAGGGGCAGCAGCCCCCGGTCGGGTACCCGCCGGCCTACGGACCCCCTGCCCCCCACGGCCACCCGCCGCCCTACGGGTACCCGGTGGCGCGGCGCACCAACGGCCTCGCCATCGCCTCGATGGTCCTGGGGATCCTCTGGATCTACTGGATCGGCAGCATCCTGGCGCTGGTCTTCGGCTACGTCGCCCGCAGCCAGATCCGCGAGCGCGGCGAGGCCGGTGACGGGATGGCCATCGCGGGGATCGTGCTCGGCTGGGTGGGTGTGGGCCTCGTCGGCCTCGGGTTCCTCGTGGCGATCGCCACCGTCTGAATCGCGACCGCCTGGACCACTCCTGCCGCCACCGCCGCCCGAGCCTCTTGAGTTGTCGCCGGCCGCTGCCATCCTGGGGACGTGACCAGCTCGTTCGTGCAGCACCGGCCGCACGCGGCGCTGCGCGGGACGGTCGCCGACGCCGTCGGCTACCGGCAGGACGGGCTCGCGCCGGGCACGCACCGCGGGCTCCCCTCCCCCACGCTCACGCTGGTCGTCACGCTCGACGAGCCGCTCGACGTCGCCGCCCACCCCGATCCGGCGCAGGCGCCCGGCCGGTACGACGCCCTCCTCGGCGGCCTGCACACCACCCCGGCGCTGATCCGGCACCCCGGCCGCCAGGCCGGCCTGCAGCTCTCGCTGAGCCCGCTCGGCGCCCGCGGCCTGCTCGGCGTGCCCGCGGGGGAGCTCGCCGCGCTCGACGTCGACGTCACCGACGTGCTGGGTGCGGCCGGGACCGAGCTGGTCGACCGGGTCCGCGCGGCCGGGAGCTGGGACGAGCGGTTCGCCGCCGCCGAGGACGTCCTGCGGCGCGCAGCGCGCCCGGCCGACCCCGCTCCCGAGGTCGCCGAGGCCTGGCGGCTCACCGTGGCCGGCGGCGGGCGGCTGCGCGTCGGCGAGATCGCCCGCCGCGTCGGCTGGTCCGAGCGGCACCTGACCGCCCGGTTCCGCGCCGAGACCGGGCTGGCGCCCAAGGAGGCCGCCCGGGTGGTCCGCTTCGACCGCGCCCGCCGGGCGCTGGCCGCCCGTCCGCGGCCCGACCTCGCCGGCCTCGCCGCGGCCGCCGGCTACGCCGACCAGGCCCACCTGACCCGCGAGTGGCGCGCGTTCACCGGGCTCTCCCCGCTGCGGTGGCTGGCCGCGGAGTTCGGATTCGTCCAAGACCACCCCCGCGCGGCGCTGCCAGGCTCGGCGGCATGAGCACCCCACCCCCCACCGTCTGGCCCGCCCTCCGCGCCGCCGACGCCCCCGCCCTCATCCGCTGGCTGGTCGACGTCCTCGGCTTCGAGGAGACCCTCGCCGTCCCCGACGGCGACCTGGTCGTCCACGCCGAGCTCGCCTGGCCGCCCGGCGGCGGGGTCATGCTCGGCTCCGTCCGCGACGACGGCGGCTGGCCCGTCCGTCCCGGCGCCACCGGCGCCTACCTCGTCACCGACGACGTCGAGACGGTCTGGAAGCGCGTGCTGGCCGCCGGCGCCGACGTCATCCGTCCGCTGCACGAGCCCGGCCACGGGGGCCGGGAGTTCAGCGTGCGCGACCCGGAGGGCAACAGCTGGAGCGTCGGCGACTACCCCGGGGCGCCGCGGACGTGACCGAGCTCGCGAGGTCACGCAAGGACACGGCACCGCCGGGCGCGATGCCGGCGAGCGCCAGCGAGGAGGCATCGTGACCGAGGAGCAGGTCCGCGCGCTGGCCCTCGCCCTGCCGGAGGTGACCGAGGCCGACCACCACGGCCGCCCGTCGTTCCGGCTCGGGACCACGGTGCTCGCCACGCTGTGGGCACCGGGCATCCTCGACGTCGTGGTCGGGGAGTCGGAGGCGCGCGCGGCCGAGGGCGGCGCGGTCTCGCTGCTGTGGTGGGGGAAGCGCCTGTCCGGCGTGCAGGTGGACCTTGCCGCCGTCGACGAGGCCACCGTCGCCGACCTGCTGGAGGAGGCCTGGACCCGCAGGGCGCCGGCGCGGCTGCGGCGGGAGCGCCCGTGAGCTACCCGCGGCCGGTGCCGGTCATCGGCGACGCGACCTCGGCCGCCCAGCGCGCCGGCGACCCCGCCGCCTGGGCGATGCCGGAGGAGGCCGGCGGCCTCTACGCCGTCGTCGCCGCGCGCCGCGACGTCCGCCGGTACCGCCCCGACCCGGTCCCCGACGACGTCCTGCGGCGGGTGCTGGCCGCGGGGCACGCGGCGCCGTCGGTCGGGCACAGCCAGCCGTGGCGGTTCGTCGTCGTCCGGGACCCGGCGGTCCGCGACCGGGCCGCCGTCCTCACCGACCGCGAGCGGCTGCGCCAGGCTGCGCAGCTGGAGCCCGACGCCGCCCGCCGGCTGCTGGACCTGCAGCTGGAGGGCGTGCGCGAGGCACCGCTCGGGATCGTCGTCTGCTGCGACCGGCGCACCCCCGCGGCCGGGGTGCTCGGCCGGGCCACCTTCCCCGACGCCGACCTGTGGAGCTGCGCCGCGGCCATCCAGAACCTGTGGCTGGCCGCCCGCGCCGAGGGCCTGGGCATGGGCTGGGTGACGCTGTTCCGGCCCGAGGAGCTGGCCGGGCTGGTCGGGCTCCCCGACGGCGTGGCCACCCTCGGCTGGCTGTGCCTGGGCTGGCCCGACGAGCGCCCGCCGGCACCCGGCCTGGAGCGGGCCGGCTGGTCACGGCGGCTGCCGCTGGACGCCGTCGTGGTGGAGGACCGCTGGCCGGCCGACGACGGCGGCCCGACCGCACCCCCCTCGCACCTGCGCGCCCCCGGCCGGGAGGCGGTGGTGGGCGCCCGCGACGAGGCCGACCGGCTGCTCACCCCGCCCGGCTCGCTCGGCGTGCTCGACCGGGCGGTGGACCGCGTGGTGGCGCTCGGCCGCGGGGCCGCCACCGGCGGCACGCTCGTCCTCGCCGCCGCCGACCACCCGGTCGCCGCCCGCGGCGTCTCGGCCTACGGCGGGCACGTCACCCGCGACGTCGTCCGCGCGGCGCTGGCCGGCACCTCGGTGGGCGCCACGGCGGCCGCTGCGGCGGGGCTCGGGACCGTCGTCGTCGACGCCGGGGTGACCGGCGACCCGCTGCCCGGCGCGGTCGACGCCCGGCCGGCCGGTCCCCGGGGCGACCTCGCCTCCGCCGCCGCGCTGACCCCCGCCGACGTCGCGCGGCTGCTGGCCGTCGGACGGGCGCTCGGCGCCGCGCAGGGCGGCCTGCTGGCGCTCGGCGAGGTGGGCGTGGGCAACACGACCGTCGCCGCCGCGCTGGCCGCCGGGCTGCTGGGCGCCGACCCCGCCGCCGTCACCGGGCTCGGCTCGGGCGCCGACAGCGAGGTGCTGGAGCGCAAGCGGTCGGTGGTGGCCGCGGCGCTGGCCCGGGCCGGGACCGGGCTGGACCCCGCCCGGGCGCTGGCCGAGCTGGGTGGGCCGGAGCTCACCGTCCTCACCGGGGCGGTGCTGGGCGCCGCGGCGGCGCGCACGCCGGTCGTCCTCGACGGGTTCGCCGTCTCGGTGGCCGCGCTGGCCGCCGTGCTGCTCGAGCCGGGCGCGCAGGCCTGCCTGGTCGCCGGGCAGCGCAGCCGCGAGCGCGGGCACGACCTCGTGCTCCAGGCGCTCGGCCTCGAGCCGCTGCTGGACCTGCGGCTGCGCGCCGGGGAGGGCGCGGGCGCGGCGCTGGCCGCCGGGCTGCTGCTCGACGGCCTGCGCGTGCGCCGCACCACCGCCCGGGTGGAGTGACCCCGGTCGCCGTCGGGGCCCTCTTCGGGCCAGGATCACGGGCGTGACCGATCCCCGCGCCGGCCAGCCGGCCTCCCCTGCCGACCTGGTCGACGTCGCCTCGCTGGTGACCGCGTACTACACCCTCGTGCCCGACCCGGCCGAGCCCGCGCAGCGGGTGTCCTTCGGGACCTCGGGGCACCGCGGGTCGTCGTTCGACGCCGCGTTCAACGAAGCGCACATCCTGGCCACCACGCAGGCCATCTGCGAGTACCGGGCGGCGCAGGGGTACGACGGGCCGCTGTTCCTCGGCCGCGACACCCACGCGCTGTCGGAGCCGGCGTGGGCCAGCGCGCTGGAGGTGCTGGCCGCCAACGACGTGACCGTGCTGGTCGACGCCGCCGGCCGGTACACGCCGACGCCCGCGGTCAGCCACGCGATCCTCACCGCCAACCGGGGGAGGACCTCGGGCCTGGCCGACGGCATCGTCGTCACCCCGTCGCACAACCCGCCCCGCGACGGCGGCTTCAAGTACAACCCGCCCTCCGGCGGCCCGGCCGACACCGACGCGACCTCGGTCATCGCCGCGCGCGCCAACGAACTGCTCGCCGCCGGGCTCGACGGCGTGCGGCGGGTCCCCTTCCCCCGCGCCCACGCCGCCGCCCAGCGCCACGACTTCGTGTCGGCCTACGTCGACGACCTGCCGTCGGTGCTCGACCTCGACGCGGTCCGGTCGGCCGGCGTGCGCATCGGGGCCGACCCCCTGGGCGGGGCGTCGGTCGACTACTGGGCCGCGATCGCCGAGCGCCACCGCCTCGACCTCACCGTCGTCAACCCGCTGGTCGACCCCACATGGCGGTTCATGACGCTGGACTGGGACGGCAAGATCCGCATGGACTGCTCGTCGCCGTCGGCCATGGCCTCGCTGATCGGTCGCCGTGAGGAGTTCCAGGTCGCCACCGGCAACGACGCCGACGCCGACCGGCACGGCATCGTCACCCCCGACGCCGGCCTGATGAACCCCAACCACTTCCTCGCCGTCGCGATCTCCTACCTGTTCGCGCACCGGCCGGAGTGGGGCGCCGACGTCGCCGTCGGCAAGACGCTGGTGTCCTCGTCGCTGATCGACCGGGTGGTCGAGGGCCTGGGGCGGCGGCTGGTCGAGGTGCCCGTCGGCTTCAAGTGGTTCGTGCCGGGGCTGCTCGACGGGTCGGTCGGCTTCGGCGGCGAGGAGTCGGCCGGGGCGTCGTTCCTGCGCCGGGACGGCGGCGTGTGGACGACGGACAAGGACGGCCTGCTGCTGGCGCTGCTGGCCAGCGAGATCCAGGCCGTCACCGGCAGCTCGCCGTCGCAGCTGCACGCCGACCTGGTCGCGCGGTACGGCGAGTCGGCCTACGCGCGGGTGGACGCCCCCGCGAGCCGCGAGCAGAAGGCCGCGCTGGGCAGGCTGTCGCCCTCCGACGTCACCGCCACCGAGCTGGCCGGCGAGCCGATCACCGCCAAGCTCACCGAGGCCCCGGGCAACGGCGCCTCGGTGGGGGGCCTCAAGGTGGTCACCGAGAACGCCTGGTTCGCCGCCCGCCCGTCGGGGACCGAGGACGTCTACAAGGTCTACGCCGAGTCCTTCCACGGTCCCGACCACCTCGCCCGCGTGCAGGAGGAGGCCCGCGCCGTCGTCGGCGCCGCCCTGGGCGTCTGACCCCGGCGGGTCACGACACGGGTCCGCACCGTGGTCCCGGCGGCGGGCCTCGGCAGACTGGGGGCATGACCGGCCAGCCGTACGAGCAGGAGTGGGACGCCGTCCCGCCCGGGTCCGTCCCGCAGCCCCCGCCGTACGGCGCGATCCCGCCCCAGGGTCAGCCCGCCCCGTACGGCGGGGTGCTCCCGTACGGGGCGGTGCCCCCGTACGGGGCGGTGCCCCCGTACGGCGCCGTCCCGCCCCACGGCGCCACTCCGTACGGCCCGCCGGCGCCCTACGGCCCGGGCTGGGCGGCGGTCCCGCTCGCGCCACCGGCCTGGCCGGACGGTCCCGGGCGACCGGGGTCGGCGACCACCGCGGCCGTGCTGGGCTTCGTCACCGGCGGGCTGACCGCCCTGGTCTCGCTGGCCTTCCTCGTCGCGGTGCTCAGCGGCGCGGAGGACGACCCGATCACCACCACGCTGCTGCTGGGCATCCCCTGCGCGGCAGGGCTGATCACCGGGGCCGCACGGCTGCTGGGCCGGCACTCCCCCGCCGTCCTGTTCGCCTCGGCGCTGGCCTCGGTCGTCGTGCTGTTCCTCGCCCTCGTCGTCGGGGCCGCGAGCCAGGACGCCGACGACGTCGCCGGGTTCTCCGTCTTCCTCGTCCTGGCGCTCCCGCTGCCGGTGGTCACCGCGGTCTTCGCCCGGCTGCCCCGCACGGTGGGCTGGGCGGGCAGCCGCCCCTGACGCGGCGTCAGCGGCGGCTGGCCTTGTCGGCGTACATCGCCGCGTCGGCCTCGCGGACGACCGCCTCCTGCGCCACCTCGGGGTCGACCCCGCCGTCGACCGAACCGATGCCGATGCTCAGGCCCACCGGCACGGTGGAGGCCCCGACGGCCAGCGTGCCGGGCAGCGCCTCCCGCAGCCGGGTGGCCAGCACCTCGGCGTCGGCCCGCTCGGTGTTCTCGCAGACGACGGCGAACTCGTCGCCGCCGAGCCGCGCCGCCGTGTCGCTCGCGCGCAGCACCGACGTCAGGTGTCCGGCCACCGCCACCAGGACCGCGTCACCGGTGGGGTGGCCGAACTCGTCGTTGACCGCCTTGAACCCGTCGAGGTCGAGGACGAGGACGCAGGTCGGCGTGTGCTCGCGGTGCCCCCGGTCGAGGGCGTGGCGCAGCCGGTCGTGGAACAGCAGCCGGTTGGGCAGACCGGTGAGCGGGTCGTGCGCGGACAGGTGCAGCAGCCGGGCCTCGAGCGCCTTGCGGTCGGTGACGTCCTCGACGACCAGCACCAGGTGGGCCGGGGAGCCGCCCGGCGTGCCGGCCACCCAGGACGCGGTCACCTGGACCGGCACGACGACGCCGTCGGACCGCACCAGCCGGCACTCGTGCCGGCTGCGCTCGTGGGTGATCCGCAGCTCGTCGCAGACGGCGACCGCGCCGGGCAGGTCCTCGGGATGCGTGGAGGCGAACAGCGTCGTGCCGCGCATCGTGGCCGCGTCCCGCCCGAGCAGCTGGCCGAGCGCGGCGTTGGCCTCGATCAGCACGCCCTCGGGGGTCGCCAGCGCGACGCCCATCGGGGAGTTGGTGAAGGCGCTCCCCAGATCCGCGGGCGGCAGGGTGCCCCTCGCCTCGCCGACGTCCACGGACACCACCTCTCGCTCCACCTGGTTGTACTCACCCCACTCATTACCGGATGGGTTCCACGTGGAACCTGTTCGACAGGCAGGATGGTCGGGGTTCCCCCGTCCAGGCGAGCAGACAGGAGGGCAGCCGGTGCCGTCGGACTTCGACCTGGTGCTGCCGACGGCCGTCGACGTCCGCGAGGTCGGCATGCGCGACGGCCTGCAGCTGGAGGCCCCCGTCTCCCTCGAGGGCAAGCTGGCGATGCTCGAGGCGCTGGTCGCCACGGGCGTGCGCCGCATCGAGGTGACGTCGTTCGTGAGCCCGAAGGCGGTGCCGGCGCTGGCCGACGCCGACCAGGTGGCCGCCGAGCTGTCCCGCTGGCCGGACGTGCACTGGTCGGCGCTGGTCGCCAACCCCCGGGGCGCCGTCCGCGCGGTCGACGCCGGGATCGCCGAGCTCGAGCTGGTCGTGTCGGCCTCCGACGGGCACAGCCGCGCCAACGCCGGGCGCTCGACCGCCGAGGCGCTGGCGGGCGTCGGCGAGGTGGCCGCGCTGGCGCACGGTGCGGGCGGCTCGCTCGAGGTCGTCGTCGCCACCGCCTGGGACTGCCCCTTCGACGGGCGCACGCCGATCGCGCGCACCGTCGACGTCTGCCGCGCGGCGGTCACCGCCGGCGCCGACGCGCTGTGCCTCGGCGACACGATCGGGACGACGACGCCGGCCCGCGTGGTGCGCCTGCTGCACGCCGTCCGCCGCGCCTGCCCCGGCACCCCGGTCGCCGTCCACTTCCACGACACCCGCGGCACCGGCCAGGCCAACGCGCTGGCCGCCGTCCAGGCCGGGGTGACCCAGCTCGACGCCTCGATCGGCGGGCTCGGCGGCTGCCCGTTCGCGCCGGGGGCCAGCGGCAACATCGCCACCGAGGAGCTCGTCTACTGGCTCGAGGAGTCCGACGTCGCCTCCGGGATCGACCTGGACGCGCTGCTGGCCGCCGCGCGGGTCACCGAGTCCGCCGTCGGCCACGAGCTGCCCAGCTCCCTGTACCGGGCCGGGGGTCGCTCGGTGCCCCGGGCGGCGGCCGGCACGACGGCGTGAGCGGGCCCGTGGAGGTGGTCGACCCCCGGGTCATGCGCGACGTGCTCGGGCACTTCGCCTCCGGAGTCACCGTGGTCACCGCCGACACCGGCGACGGCCCGATCGGCTTCACCTGCCAGTCGTTCAGCTCGCTGTCGCTGGACCCGCCGCTGGTGGCGCTGGCGCCCGCGCGCACGTCGAGCACCTGGCCGCGGCTGCGCAGCATCGGCCGCTTCTGCGTCAACGTCCTCGCCGAGGACCAGTCGGGGCTCTCGGTCGCCTTCGCGCGCTCGGGCGCCGACAAGTTCGCCGGGGTCTCCTGGCGGCCCAGCCGGCACGGCTCCCCCGTGCTCGACGGCGTCGTCGCGTGGATCGACTGCGCGCTGTGGGCCGAGTACGACGGCGGCGACCACACGATCGTCGCCGCCCGCGTGCTCGACCTGGGCGCCGAGCCCGGCCGCCGGCCGCTGCTCTTCCACCGCGGGGGCTACGGCCTGGCCGACTGAGGGAGGACCCCTGCCCCCCACCGCTCGCACGCTCGTGGCGGGACCCCGCCCGGGGCCTACAGGAAGCGGACGGCGATGAGCGCGACGTCGTCGCGGCCGTCGAGGGTGCCGCTCACCGCGGCGTCGCACAGGTCGCGCGGGGACGCGCCGGCCGGGGTGGCCGCCAGCCGCTGCACCAGCGCGGCGATGCCCTGGTCGAGGTCGGACCCCGGCGACTCCACCAGCCCGTCGGTGTAGGCGAGGACGATCGACCCGGGCGGCAGCTCCAGCGTTCGGGTGGTCCGCTCGGCGTCGACGTCGACGCCCACGAGCATGCCGGTGACGCCGTCGACCGGACGCACCTGCCCGTCGGGGGAGCGCACGACCAGCGGCGGGTGCCCGGCGTTGGCCAGCTGCACGGTCCACGTCCCGCCCGGCTCGGCCGGGGGGACGGCGCGGAGGTAGGCCATCGTGGCCAGCGAGGCGACCCGCAGGCCCTGGACCAGCCGGTCGACGCGGGTGAGGACCGTGCTCGGGCGGGGGTCGGGGGCGTCCCACAGGCAGGCGCGGATGAGCCCGCGCAGGTGCCCCATCGCGGCCGCCGCGGCGACGTCATGGCCCACGACGTCGCCGATCACCATCGCCACCGACCCGTCGGGCAGCTCCAGCAGGTCGTAGAAGTCGCCGCCGACGTCGGCGGCGGTGGAGGCGCTGACGTAGTGCGCGGCGGCCTCCAGGCCCGGGACCTCCGGGAGGTCGGGCAGGAGCGAGCGCTGCAGGGTGTCGGCGACGACGTGCTCCTGCTGGTAGAGGCGCACGTTGTCCATGACGAGGGCGGCCCGCCGGGCGAGGTCCTCGACCAGGCCGACGTCGTCGGGGGTGAAGGGGCGCTCGGACGTGCTGCGCACCAGCGTGATGGCCCCGCGGGTCCGCCGGCGGGCCACCAGGGGCGCGCTCAGTGACGACGCCGCGCCCAGCCGCCGGGCGATCTCCTGGGCCGCCGGGAACGCCATCGCGCCGTCCAGCCGGTCGGGCAGGTCCTCGACCAGCACCGCGCGGGAGGTGGTGATGCTGCGCTGGCTCGGCGAGTCCGGCGGCAGCCGCAGCGCGTGGCCGGCGCCGAACTGGCGCAGGTCGGTCCGCTGCCGCTCGCGGTCCCGGCAGACCAGCTCGCGGACCTCCCCGGCCTCGTCGACGAGCGTGACGACCACCCAGTCGGCCAGTTGCGGCACGCACAGCGTGGCCAGCCGGTCGAGCAGGTCGGCGACGTCCAGGGTGGCGATCAGCGTGCTGGTGGCCTCGGCCATGAGCGCGAGCCGGGCCTGCGCCTCCTCGGCCTCCCGCTGGGCGCGCTCGGCGTCGGACCGGGCCTGCTCGGCCACCGCGCGGGCCAGCTCGGCCTCCTGGCGGGCGGCCTGCTCGGCGGCGAGCGAGGCCTCGCGCTCGGCCTCGACCCGCACCCGCTCGGTGACGTCGCTCTGCACCCCCACGAAGCTCACGAGCTCGCCCTGGCCGTCGAAGACCGGGCTGATCGCGAGCTGGTTCCAGAACGCCGTCCCGTCGCGCCGGTGGTTGAGCACCGTGACGGTGACCGCCTCCTGCGCGGCCAGGGCGGCGCGGATCTGGTCGATGGTGGCCGGATCGGTCTTCGAGCCCTGCAGGAACCGGCAGTTGCGGCCGACCGACTCCTCGTAGGAGTAGCCGGTGATCCGGGTGAACGAGGGGTTGACCCACACCAGCGGGTTGTCCGCCTGGCGGGGGTCGGTGATCGTGAACGCGATGTCGGTGGCCACCACGGCGCGCTCGCGCAGCGCCTGCAGCTCGGCGTCGGCGTCGGCGCTGCCGCCCACGCTCTCGACCTCGAGCAGCACGACCAGCGACAGCGCCTGGGTGCTGCCGGGCCGGGACAGCGGGAAGCCGGTCACCCACAGCAGCCGGCTCCCGGCGTCCTCGCCGTCCGAGGCGCGCTGCTCGTCGGTGCTGCGGGCGGGTGAGAGCCGCACCGCCTCGCCGGTGACCGGCAGGCCCTGGGCGACGAGGGACAGCGGGCCGCTCGTGCGGGCCAGGGGCGCTCCGCCCAGATCGGTCAGGCCGGCCGACGCGCCCCAGGTGTCGACGTCGACCGGGAGGCCGACGTTGCCCGCCATCTCGACCGCCGCGGTGTTGGCGTAGGTGACCGCGCCGGACTTCTGGTCGATGAGCAGCACGGCGACCGGGACGTCGGACAGGACGGCGGGCAGGACGGTGGACGCCGACTGCGCCTCGCCGTGCTCGGAGACGACGGCGGTGGCGGCGCTGACGATGCCGGCCTGCGGACCGCCGGCCCCGTCCCCGGCCGCCGGCGACGTGGCGTCGGCCATCGCGGCGCGCGTGCGCGGGGGGATGCCGTCGCCCGGCGGGGTGTCCGTGGGGTCGGTGGCGCCGGGGAACACGCCTGGTGGAGGGGCCTCTCCCGTCCGCGGTCGGTCGTCCGGTCGCACGCAACGAATCTACCGGCCCGCCGCGGGCCGTCGCCCTCGACCGGAGGGGTGACCTCCCCGGGGAGGTGTGCCCGGCTCACGGCAGGGCACCTCAGACGCCGGACACCTCGGGAGGGAGACGACATGGGACTGCTCGACCGGCTCCTGGGCCGGCGCCGCGCGCCGGAGCCCCAGGCCTACGGGGGATACGACGGCTACCGCGCGCCCGAGACCGCACCGCAGGCCCGCCCGGCGCCCGGGCAGCGCGCGCCGCTCACCGACCAGCAGGCCGTCGAGCGCTACCGCTACCTGCTGCGCACCGCGCCGCCCGACCAGATCGAGCAGGCGCACGCCGAGGCGTTCGGCCAGCTCACCCCGCAGCAGCGGCAGGAGGTGCTCACCCAGCTGGCGGCCGGGGTGCCGGCCTCCGAGCGGCCGCGCAGCGACGACGCGCAGACCCTCGCCCGGGTGGCCACCCGCGCCGAGCTGCGCCAGCCCGGGTTCCTCGAGCGCACCTTCGGCGGCTACGGCGGCGGGCCCGGCTACGGCCCCGGGTACGGCCCGGGGTACGGCGGGGGCTACGGGCCCGGCTACGGGCCCGGGTACGGCGGCGGCTTCGGGCGCGGGATGGGCGGGATCGGCGGCTCGATCGGCGGCAGCCTGCTCGGCACCATCGGCGGTCTGGTCGTCGGCACCGCCGTCGCCGACGCCCTGTTCGACACCGGCCTCGGTGACGGCGGCCTGTTCGGCGGCGGCGACGAGGAGGCCTACGCCGAGGGCTACCAGGACGGCGCGGGCGCCGACGGGGGCGGTGACGGCGGCGGGGACGCGGGTGGTGGCGACTACGCGGCCGGCGACGGCGGCTACGGCGGGGACCCCGGCGCCGACTTCGCCGGCGGCGCCGACAACGGCTACGACGGCGGCGGGTACGACGGCGGGGACTTCGGCGGCGGAGGCGACTTCGGCGGTGGGGACTTCGGCGGCGACTTCGGGGGCGGCGACTTCTGACCGCTCAGGTCCGGCCGGGACCGTCCTCCGGGGCGGTCCCGGCGGCCTCCTGCCCGGCCGCCACGTCCGCCTGGTGGCGCAGCCACAGCAGGCCCAGGACCGGCAGCACCAGCGGGACGAAGCCGTAGCCGCGGCCGAACGCCGACCACACCGTCTCGTCGGGGAAGGCCGCCCGGTCCAGCAGCGACAGCGCGCCCACCACGAGCACGCCGGCCAGCTCCACCGAGCAGGCGACGAGCGCCGTCCGCCGTCCGCCGCGCCCGCCGCGAGCCAGCCCCACGGTGGCCACCGCGTACACCACCGCCGCCAGCGCCGAGAGCAGGTAGGCCACCGGCGCCTCGTCGAACCGCGTGGCCAGCTGCACCGCGGCCCGCGCCCCGGCGGCCAGCGCGAAGACGGCGTAGACGGCCACCAGCACCCGGCCGGGGCCGGCCGCCGTGCCGCCCTGCTCGGTACCCGCCGGCTCAGGCACCCGGGGCCTCCCACAGCTGGACCAGCCGCCAGATCATCACCGCGGTGACCAGCGAGGCCACCGCGAGCACCGTCCCCGCCCAGCGGCTGGGCTCGGTCCGCGACCACAGCACGCCGGCCACCGGCAGCAGGACGACGCCGGCGAGGTAGCCGACGAAGGTCGCCGTCTCAGGGGGCCGCTGACCGCCCGCCAGCGCCGCCGTCGCGACGGCTGCCTGCACGACCAGCAGCACCTCGAGCAGCGCGGCACCGGCCAGGTGGAGCAGGCCGATGCGCCGGCGGGCGAGCGTGGAGGCCAGGCCGGCGAGCGCCACGAGGACGGCGACCGCCGTGGCCGACCAGGCGAGGAAGGGGGTCATCGCCGTCCATGATCCCGCGCTCCCCGTGCGAACCGGTTGCGGGCACGGGGTAGTGATGGAGGCATGACCGTCCGCGAC
Source organism: Geodermatophilus normandii (assembly GCF_003182485.1). Lineage (NCBI taxonomy): Bacteria > Bacillati > Actinomycetota > Actinomycetes > Geodermatophilales > Geodermatophilaceae > Geodermatophilus > Geodermatophilus normandii. The sequence goes on from NZ_QGTX01000001.1 coordinate 1,385,241, forward strand.
CTCGTGGTGGACCTCTGCACCGAGCACCTGGACGTCCTCGGCGGCGACCCGGTGTCGCTGCAGACGCTGGTCCGGCTGCTGGCCGCGTGCGGCGTGGCCGAGCCCAGCGCGCGGGTGGCCGCGGCGGCCCTGCGCCGCTCGGGGTGGTTGAGCGCGTCCCGGCACGGACGGGAGACGCTGCTGCTCCCGACGGCGCTGCTGCGCGAGGCGGTGGCCGCCCGCGACGAGCGCGTCCGGCGGCGGCTGGACCCGTGGGACGGGCGGTGGCGGATGGTCGTCTACAGCGTCCCGGAGACCGACCGGGCGGCGCGCGAGCGGGTGCGCCGCGGCCTCGCCCGGGCCGGGTTCGGCCCGCTCGCGCCGGCGACGTGGGTCTCGCCGCACCCGTCGGCGCTCGACGAGGTGCACGCGGAGCTCGCCGGCGAGCGCACCTCGCGGCTGGACCTGCTGACCGCGTCCGTCGCCGACCCGCGGCTGTCCGACGGCGACCTGGCCGCCCGCTGCTGGGACCTGCCCCGGCTGGCGGCCGCGTGGTCGCGCGTGCTCGACCGGCTGCGCGCCGCCGCCCCGACGGTGCCCCAGGGCCCGGCCGGCCTCGCCCTGCACCTGCGGCTGCGCGCCGAGCTGCGCGCGGTCCTCGCCGCCGATCCGCTGCTGCCCGCGCCGCTGCAGCCGGCGGGCTGGCCGGCGCGGGACGTCCGCGACGCCTGGGCCGACACCGGCGCCCGGCTGGCGGCCGCGGCCCGCGAGCACGTCGCCGAGGTCCTCGGCGTCGTCGGCCCCCGCGCGGCGGTCGCCTGAGGAGGAGCCGTCGTAGCGCTATCGGCTGCTCACCGGTGGACGCCGGACATGTCGGGGTAGCGGTCGCCCACCGCGGCGCCGACGGGAGCGGCCTCGTCGAGGCGGCGCAGGTCGTCGTCGGAGAGGTCGACGTCGGCGGCCGCGGCGTTCTCCTCCAGGTAGCGCACGCGCTTGGTGCCCGGGATCGGGACGACGGCGGGGTTGCCCGCGCGGTCGCTCTGCGCCATGACCCAGGCGAGGGCGAGCTGCGAGGCGGTGGCGCCCTTCTCGTCGGCGATCTCGCGCACCCGGTCGACCAGCCGCAGGTTCTGCTCGAACGCCTCGCCCTGGAACCGCGGGTTGGAGCGGCGGAAGTCGTCGGGCGCCAGGTCGTCGACGCTGCGGATCTGCCCGGACAGGAAGCCGCGGCCGATCGGCGAGTAGGCGACGAAGCCGATGCCGAGCTCGGCGCACGTGGCCAGGACGCCGTTCTCCTCCGGGTCGCGGCTCCACAGCGAGTACTCGGTCTGCACCGCGGTCACCGGCTGGACGGCGTGCGCGCGGCGGATGGTCTCCGGCGCGGCCTCGGAGATGCCGGCGGCGCGGATCTTCCCCGCCTCGACCAGCTCGCGGAGCGCGCCCCAGGTGTCCTCGACGGGGACCGTGGTGTCCACCCGGTGCTGGTAGTAGAGGTCGATGACGTCGACGCCGAGCCGCTGCAGCGAGGCGTCGCACGCCCGGTGCACGTAGTCGGGCCGGCCGTTGATGCCGCGGAAGGAGCCGTCCTCGCCACGCTCGTTGCCGAACTTGGTGGCCAGCACGACCTCGTCGCGGCGGCCGGCGATCGCCCCGCCCACCAGCCGCTCGTTGGTGAAGGGCCCGTACATGTCCGCGGTGTCGAGGAAGGTCACGCCGAGGTCGAGGGCCCGCCGGATGGTGCGCTCGGCTTCGGCCTGGTCACCGGTGCCGTAGAACTCGCTCATCCCCATGCACCCGAGCCCCATGGCGGGCACGGACAGGGAGCCGAGGCTGCGTGTCTGCATGGCGCCGCTCCTGCCCACGGCCGGTGGCGCCCAACCGGTCAGCGCTGTCCGACCCGCCGCACCGGGCAGACCACCGGCGTCCCCGACGTCGGGTCGCGCAGGACCACCGACTCGACGCCGTAGAGCTCGCGGACCAGGTCGGGGGTGACGACGTCGGCCGGCGGGCCCTCGGCCACCACCCGGCCCTCGCACATGGCCACGAGGTGGTCGGCGTGCCGGCAGGCGGTGGACAGGTCGTGCAGCACCAGGACGACGGTGCGCCCCTCCGCGGCCAGGTCGTGCACCAGGTCGAGCACCTCGAGCTGGTGGCCGAGGTCGAGCGCCGACGTCGGCTCGTCGAGCAGGACGACGGCGGTCTCCTGGGCGACGACCATCGCGATCCAGGCCCGCTGCCGCTGCCCGCCGGAGAGGGTGTCCAGCGGCCGGTCGGCGAGCTCGAGCAGGTCGGCGGCGGCCAGCGCGCGGTGCACCGCGGCGGCGTCCCCCGGCGACCACTGCCGCAGCAGCCCCTGGTGCGGGTGGCGGCCGTAGCGCACGAGGTCGCGGATGGTCAGCCCGTCGGGGGCCTCCGCCTGCTGCGGGAGCAGGCCGATGCGGCGGGCGGCGTCACGGGGGCGGAGGGTCGCGAGGTCGCGGCCGTCGAGCAGCACCGCCCCGCGCTGCGGGCCGTGCACGCGCGCGAGCGCGCCGAGCAGCGTGGACTTGCCGCAGCCGTTCGGCCCGACGATCGCGGTCACCCGGCCCGGCGGGAGCCGCAGGTCGAGGGCGTGGACGACGCGGGTGCCGTCGTAGCCCAGGTCCAGCGCCTCGGTGGCCAGGTCGGCGGCCTCGACCGCCGGCTCCGTGCGGGGTGCCTCCAGCAGGCTCACGGCATCCTCCTCGTGCGGGTGGTCAGCAGCAGCCACAGCAGGTAGGGCCCTCCGACGACGGCGGTGACCAGTCCGGCGGGCAGCTCGAGGGGCGCGGCCACCGTGCGCCCGAGCAGGTCGGCCAGGAGCACCACCAGTGCCCCGGCGAGGGCGGCGCCGACCACCGGCACGACGCGCGGTCCGGAGGCCTTGCGGGCGATCTCCGGCGCCAGCAGCGCGACCAGGCCGAGCGGTCCCGCCGTCGCCACCGCCAGGCCCGCCGTGACGACGGCGGTACCGATGACGGCCAGCCGGACCCGCGCCACGCGGGAGCCCAGGCCCACCACCACGGCGTCGGCCAGCCGCAGGAGCCGCAGCCGGCGGCCGAGCACGACGGCCACCGGCAGGGCGACGGCGAGGCCCACGGCGAGCACGGCGACCGACGTCTCCGAGCGGCTGTTGAGGCTGCCGACGCTCCAGGGGAACGCCTGGTTGGCCTCGTCGATGGGGGCGCGGGCGAGCATGAGCTGGGTGACCGCACCGAGCGCGGCGCCGACGCCGAGGCCCACGACGAGGAAGCGGTAGCCGCGGCGGCCGGCGCCGCCGGCGAGCCCGAGCGCCAGCGCGGCCGCCGTCGCGGACCCCACGAGGGCGAACGCCGACGGGGTGGTGCTCGTCGACACCGCCACCACCGACGCGGTCGCGAACGCGGTCGCGCCGTCGTTGAGCCCGACGGTGTCCGGGGTCGCGAGCCGGTTGCGGGCCAGCGTCTGCAGCAGCACCCCGGAGACGCCGAGGGCGGCGCCGACGGCGAGCCCCGCGGCGATCCGCGGCATCCGCAGCTGCCGGACCAGCAGCACGTCGCGGGCCTCGCCGAGGCCGAACGCCGCGGGCAGCGTCCGGCCCAGCGGCACGGATGCCGTGCCGAGGGCCAGGCCGGCCGCGACCGTGACGACGACCAGCGCGGCCAGGACGGCGGCCGCGGTGAACGCCCGGCGGTCGACCAGCAGCGAGCGGTCCCGCAGCGCCAGGCGCCAGGTGCCGGGCGGCGCGGGGGCGGCCGGCGGGGCGGGGACCGGCCGGGCGGGGCCACGGTCACAGCGAGGGCATCCGGGTCGAGCGGACGACGGCCACCAGCACGGGCGCGCCGACCAGCGCCGTCACCACGCCCAGCGGCATCTCGTAGGGCCGGACGAGGAGCCGCGAGGCGACGTCGGCGAGCAGCACGACGGCGGGCCCGAGCAGGACCGCGACGGCGAGCACCCGCCGGAGGTCGGGGCCGACGAGCGCGCGGGCGAGGAACGGCACGACCAGGCCGACGAAGGCGATCGGCCCCGCCGCGGCGACGGACCCGCCGACGAGCAGCGCCACGGCGGCCATGGCCAGGCCGCGCGCCCGGGCCGGGCGGTGCCCGAGGCCCTGCGCCACCGTGTCGCCGAGGGCCAGGGCCGACAGCGGGCGGGCGGCCAGCAGCGCGACCAGCAGCCCGGCCGCCAGCACGGGGCCGACCTGCGACAGCGTGCCGAGGTCGCGGCCGGCGACCGAGCCGACCGTCCAGAACCGCACCTCGTCGGCGGTGCGCTGGTCGAGCAGCAGGACGACCGAGGTCGCGGCGCCGAGCAGTGCGGACAGGGCGGCCCCGGCGAGGACCAGCCGTACCGGGTCGTCGCCGGTGCCGCGCAGGCGGGCCGCGCCCAGGGCGAGGAGGCAGCCGGCGCCGGCGCCGAGGACGGCGACCCACGGGCCGAGGGCGGCCGCGCTGGCGCCGGAGGCGATGACCAGGACCACGGCGAAGGAGGCCCCGGCGCTCACGCCGAGCAGGCCGGGCTCGGCCAGCGGGTTGCGCGCGGCGGTCTGCAGCACGGCCCCGGCGACGCCGAGCGCCGTCCCGACGGCCGTCGCGACCACGGTGCGCGGCACCCGCAGCTGCAGGACGGCGAAGCGCGCGTCGTCGTCGCCCGTCCCGGCCAGGACGGCCAGCGCCCGGCCGGGTCCCACCTCGCCGGCGCCGAACAGCAGGCTGGCCAGGACCGTGACGGCCAGCGCGAGGGCGCCCCAGGCGAAGCCGCGGACGAGTCCGTGGGGCCGGGCGGGGCGCCCGCCGGGACGTCGCGGCGGCCGCGGGTGCGCAGCGCGAGCCGGTCGTGCACGTCGGTCCTCCCCCGGACCCGCCCGTGCGGAACCGTTCTTAGGAGAGGCTAACCTACGGCCCGGCGTCGACGGACGGCGCCGTCCGATCTGAGGAGCACCACCCGTGACCCATCTCCCCGGAGGCCGCCGGCGCGCGGTCCTGCCGACCGCGACGCTCGCCACCGCCCTGCTGCTGACCGCGTGCGGGGGCGGGTCGTCCGAGGCCACGGACACGTCGGAGGCCGCCGCGGAGGAGAGCACGGTCAGCACCGCCTTCGGCGAGGTCACCGTCCCCGCCGAGCCGGAGCGCGTCATCACCCTCGCGGAGTCCGCGCTCGACGTCTCCCTCGCCGTCGGCGTCACCCCGGTGGGCACCACCGCGAGCCGCGGTGGCGACACCGCGCCGGCCTACCTCGGTGAGGACGCCGCGGACATCCCGATCGTCGCGACGGTCTCCGAGCCCAACCTGGAGGCGATCCTCGAGGCGCAGCCCGACGTCATCCTCGCCTCGGCCGGCCTGGCGCAGGACCAGTACGACGCCCTGACGGCGATCGCGCCCACCGTGGTGCCCGACTCGTCCACCGGCGGGGACTGGCAGGAGCCGCTGCACACCTACGCCGAGGCGCTCGGCGCCGACGACGAGCTCACCGCGGCCCTCGACGACGTGACCGCCCGCGCCGAGGCCGTCGCCGAGCAGGGATCCCTCGACGGCACCGCCACCGTGCTGCGCTGGATGGCCAACGGCCCGGTCCTGATGAACGCCGCCCTCATGCCCGGGTCGCTCCTGCAGACCGCCGGCGCCAGCCCGGTGGAGGCCGCGCAGCTCGGCGACCGGCCGCACAGCGACCCGCTGTCGCTGGAGAACCTCGCCCAGGTCGACGCCGACCGGCTCTTCCTCGCCGCCTTCGGCGCGGACGGCACCGGCGCGCTCGAGGCCGCCCGCTCGCAGCCGGCGTTCACCCAGCTGACGGCGGTCCAGGAGGGGGCGACGTCGGAGGTGGACGGCTCGGTGTGGAGCAGCGCCTCCGGCCCCATCGCCGCCGACCTCGTGATGGACGACATCGAGGCCGCCGCCTCCTGATGCGTCCGGGGTCCCGGGTCGTCCCCGGGGCCCCGGCTTGGTCGGTCATGCGCTGACCCGCTGCGCCGGCGCCAGCGCTTCAGCGACGGGCTGCTGCAGGTCCGGTGATCGGACAACGGCGGGCCACGATCCTCCGTTCAGCGGTCCTACGCCCAGCGGGCCAGCGCCGTGCTCGTACCGGGCGCCACCACGGTGAACCCCGCGTCGACGACCTCCACGCCGGCGTGCGGACGCAGCCGCGTCCAGCGGGCGAGAGCCGGGTGCTCGACCACCACCGGGAAACCGGCGGTGGACCACGCGGCCAGCCGCGGCGCGGGCATCCGCATCGCGGTCAGCTGTGCGGCGTGCCCGCACGCCGCGGCGGCCTTGCCGAGCGGCAGGAACGGCTCCGGGCAGACCGACACCACGACCGGGCCACCGGGGTGGGGGTCGACCGCGTCGAGGGGGCCGGGTCGTCGAGTTCGCTGCCCGACAGCTGCAGCTTCGCGACGTCGCGCGGGATCTCGTCCAGCGCGGACGGGACCAGGGCACGGACCTCGGCGCCGGCCGACGACACCGTCACGCCCGGCAGGGCCCCGACCCGCGCCCAGGCCGCTCCCCTGGCCCGCCGGCAGTGCTTGCGGATCGCGCCGTCGGTCCACCGCCGCACCCGCGGGTGCCACTCCCCGCCCGGTAGCGCGCGCTCGTCGGCGAGCAGCCGCACGACCGCCACCGCCGCCGCTGAGCAGGCGGCGGTCCGGGTCGGCGGCGCGGTCCGCTCGACGCGCACGACCAGCTGCATCGCCCAGGGCGCCTCACCGGGCGGGTCCGCGACCACGCCCCCACCTTGCCGACCGCGGGCTGCCGCCGGTGCACCGGCCTGGTCGACTGGCACGGGTGGGCCGTCGACGCGGTCCGGTTCCACGTGGAACCGGGCCGTGTGACGTCTCTGTGAACTCCCCCGGCCACGTCGCGTGCGCCGTCGGCCTGGGGTTGGATCGATCCCATGTGCGGCCTCTCCGGCGAGATCAGGTTCGACGGCTCCCTGGCCGACACCACCGCGGTGGCGCGGATGGTGGAGGCGCTGGTCCCCCGCGGACCGGACGGCCAGGGGCAGTGGAGCGCCGGCCGGGTGGCGTTCGGCCACCGCCGGCTGTCGGTCATCGACCTGTCGGCCAGCGGCTCCCAGCCGATGATCGACAGCGAGCTGGGCCTCGAGGCGGTCTTCAACGGCTGCATCTACGACTACAAGGAGCTGCGGGCCGAGCTCGAGGGCCACGGCTACCGGTTCTTCTCCACCAGCGACACCGAGGTCCTGCTCAAGGGCTACCACCACTGGGGCGTGGACTTCGTCGACCACCTGCACGGCATGTTCGTCGTCGTCATCCACGAGCGGGACACCGGCCGGGTGGTCATGGCCCGCGACCGGCTGGGCATCAAGCCGCTCTACCTGTCCGAGACGCCGGGGCGGCTGCGGTTCGCCTCGTCGCTGCCGGCCCTGCTGCGCGCCGGCGACGTCGACACCTCCATCGACCCGGTCGCGCTGCACCACTACCTGACCTGGCACGCCGTCGTCCCGGCCCCGCGCACGCTGCTCAACGGCGTCCGCAAGCTGCCGCCGGCCACCGTGCGCGTCATCGAGGCCGACGGCACCAGCCGCGAGCACCGCTACTGGGAGCCCACCTACGAGCGGCGTCCCGAGCACGAGGGCTGGTCGGCGCGCGACTGGGAGGACGCGATCGAGGAGGCGCTGCGGGTCGCCGTCCGCCGTCGCCTGGTCTCCGACATCCCGGTCGGCGTCCTGCTCTCCGGCGGCCTGGACTCCAGCCTGATCGTCGGGCTGCTCGCCCAGGAGGGCCAGCGCGACCTCGCCACCTACTCGATCGGCTTCGAGACCGTCGGCGGGCACGCGGGCGACGAGTTCCGCTACTCCGACGTCATCGCCGAGCGCTTCGGTACGAACCACCACCGCATCCGCGTCTCCTCCGACGAGCTCGCCGCCGCCCTCGGCCACGCGATCGGCGCGATGGCCGAGCCGATGGTCAGCCACGACGTCGTCGCCTTCGACCTGCTGTCCGAGCGGGTCAGCCAGTCGATCCGGGTGGTGCAGTCCGGCCAGGGCGCCGACGAGGTCTTCGCCGGCTACCACTGGTACCCGCCGCTGGCCGACGTCGACCGCGAGGAGGCCGTCGAGCGCTACGCGAGGGCGTTCTTCGACCGCGGGTCCGAGGACATGCGCGCGCTGGTCGGCGAGCGCTACGCCCTGGACGGCGACCCGAGCCTGGAGTTCGTCCGCGACCACATGTCCCGGGCCGGCGCGCAGACCGCCGTCGACGCCGCCCTGCGCCTCGACAGCGAGGTCATGCTCGTCGACGACCCGGTCAAGCGGGTGGACAACATGTCCATGGCCTGGGGCCTGGAGGCCCGGGTGCCCTTCCTCGACCACGACCTGGTGGAGCTCGCCGCGGCCTGCCCTCCGGAGCTCAAGCTGGCCGACGGCGGCAAGGGCGTGCTCAAGGCGATCGGCCGCCGGATCATCCCGCCGGAGGTCATCGACCGGCCCAAGGGCTACTTCCCGGTGCCGGCCATCACCCACCTGGAGGGCAAGGTGCTCGGGCTGGTGAAGGACGCGCTGTCCAGCGACGCCGCGCGCGACCGGGCGCTGTTCCGCCCCGAGTACGTCTCCCGGCTGCTCGAGGACCCCAACAGCGAGCTGACGCCGCTGCGCGGCAACAAGCTCTGGCAGCTGGGACTGCTGGAGCTGTGGCTGCAGAACCACGGGGTCTGAGGAGGGCACCGTGGCACCACCCCGGCTCGCCGGCCACCGCCGCCGCACGACCGTGGCGGGCACCCCCGACCTCACCGGCCGCAACTGGACCCGGCCGTCGGAGCACCAGCTGGAGGGGATGGACAGCGACGTCGTGCTGGACCTCGCCTGGGGCCGGCTGGTGTTCGGGCAGACGTTCGCCGAGATGCGCAACATCCTCGCCGCGCTGCGGGCCGAGGAGACCGGCCAGCGCGACATCTGCATCTACGCGCGCGACCCGCACGTCCTCGTGGGCCTGGCGCCCGACGAGCTGTTCATCGACCCCAGCTACACCTACCGGCTCGACCTCTACCGCTACCGGACCCGCCCCGAGCTCATCCGCGGCGTCTTCGTCCGCACGGTGACCTCGCTGGAGGACATGCAGGCGATCAACGAGATCTACGCCCGCAACCGCATGGTGTCCGGCGACCCGGAGACCATGTGGGCCAACCACCGCACCCGCTGCTTCACCTACCTCGTCGCCGAGGACCGGCGGACGCGGCGGATCGTCGGCACGGTGACCGGCGTCGACCACGTGCTGGCCTTCGGCGACCCGGAGGGCGGCACCAGCCTGTGGTGTCTCGCCGTCGACGCCCAGAGCGCACCGCCCGGCACCGGCGAGGCCCTGGTGCGGGTGCTGGCCGAGCGCTACGTCGGCCGCGGCCGCTCCTACGTCGACCTCTCGGTCATGCACGACAACTCCGGGGCCATCGCGCTGTACCGCAAGCTCGGCTTCGTCCGGGCGCCGGCGGTGTGCGTCAAGCGCAAGAACCCGATCAACACGCCGCTGTTCGCGGCCCGCCCGCCCGGGGTGACCCAGCTCAACCCCTACGCCCGGATCATCGCCGACGAGGCGCTGCGCCGCGGCATCCGCGTCGAGGTCACCGACGCCGAGTTCGGCGAGATGCGGCTGTCCCTCGGCGGGCGCCGGGTGCTGACCCGCGAGTCGCTGTCGGAGTTCACCACCGCCGTCGCCATGAGCCGGTGCGACGACAAGCGGGTCACCCGCCGGATCGTCGAGGCCGCCGGCGTGCGCGTGCCCCGCGGCGTGACCGTGCCCGAGGGCGATCCCGGCCCGGCGCTGGACCTGCTGGCCTCCTGCGGCGAGCTGGTGGTCAAGCCCGCCCGCGGCGAGCAGGGCAAGGGCATCACCGTGGGCGTGACGACCGCCGAGGAGCTCGACCGGGCCGTCGCCGCGGCGCGGCTGTTCTGCCCCGACGTGCTCGCCGAGGAACTGGTCCCCGGCGAGGACCTGCGCGTCGTCGTCATCGACCACGAGGTGGTCGCCGCGGCGGTGCGCAAGCCCGCGGAGGTCGTCGGCGACGGCCGCCGCACCGTCACCGACCTGGTGCGCGAGACCAGCCGGCGCCGGGAGCGGGCCACCGGCGGGGAGTCGCGGATCCCCCTCGACGACGTCACCGCCGGCGTCGTCCGCGCCGCCGGGTACGCCATGGACGACGTCCTCCCCCACGGTGAGCGGCTGCGCGTGCGGCGCACGGCGAACCTGCACACCGGCGGCACGATCGAGGACGTCACCGACCGCCTCGACCCGGCGATCGGGCAGGCGGCGGTGCGGGCCAGCCGGGCCATCGGCATCCCGGTGACCGGCATCGACTTCCTCGTGCCCGACGTCGAGGGCCCCGACGCGGTGTTCGTCGAGGCCAACGAGCGGCCCGGGCTGGCCAACCACGAGCCGCAGCCGACCGCCGCCCGCTTCGTCGACCTGCTCTTCCCCGAGACCCGCAAGCGCTGAGGCCCGGGGCGGTCCGGGGCGGCTCAGCGCGGGGCGAAGACGGCGAGCAGGTCGTCGACCTCCCGGTGCGCGGCGCTGGGGTGCCGGAAGGGCCGGTGTGGCACGACCTCGTAGTGGGTGCGGCGGCCCCGGCGGGTACGGGTCAGGTATCCCGCCTCCTCGAGGTCGCGCAGGATCGACAGCGCCGCCCGGGTGCTGATGCCCACCGACGCCGCGATGTCGGCGACCCGGACGTCGGGATCGGCGGCGACGGCGAGCAGCACGTGGCCGTGGTTGGTCAGGAACGTCCAGGACGGACGCTGCTCGTCGGCCACGGCTCTCCTCGGCTGGCGCGTACAGGTGACGTCTGTTTCACTCGTCGTCGGGAGGGGAGTATCCCCAGCGTCCCCGTCGTCAGGACGGTCCGCCCCGGTGCGGACCCGGCGGGACGGGCGTCCGGTGCGACGCCGGGAGAGACCTCCGGTTGGTGCTCACCGACTGGAGGCTGTCCGTGGACGTCCCCTTCTGGCTCTGGCTCGCCGTGCTCGGCCTCATCGTCGGCATGCTCGCCGTCGACCTGCTCGCCCACCGCCGCGCGCACGTCATCGCCGTGCGCGAGGCAGCGCTGTGGTCGGCGGTCTGGATCGCGATCGGCGTCGGCTTCGGCGCCTGGGTGTGGTGGTCGCACGGGGCCGAGTTCGGCCAGCAGTACTACGCCGGGTACCTGATCGAGAAGTCGCTCGCCGTCGACAACGTCTTCGTCTGGGCGATCCTGTTCACCTTCTTCGCCGTGCCGCGGGAGTACCAGCACCGGGTGCTGTTCCTGGGCGTGCTCGGTGCGCTGGTGCTGCGTGGGGCGTTCATCGCCGGCGGTGCGGCGCTGATCGGGAGCTTCTCCTGGGTGCTGTACCTGTTCGCCGCGTTCCTGCTGGTCACCGGCTTCCGGATGCTGCGCCAGCGCGACGAGCACGTCGACCCCTCGCGGTCGCGGACGCTGCGGCTGTTCCGCCGGTTCGTCCCGATGACCGACGCCTACCACGGGCAGCGGTTCCTCGTCCGGCGCGGCGGCGTCCTGCTGGCCACTCCCCTGCTGGCCGTGCTGGTCCTGGTCGAGGCCAGCGACGTCGTCTTCGCCGTCGACTCGATCCCGGCGATCTTCGCCGTGACCGACGAACCGTTCCTCGTCTTCACCGCCAACGCCTTCGCCCTGCTGGGCCTGCGGGCCATGTACTTCCTGCTCGCCGACCTGGTGCACCGGTTCGTGTACCTGAAGGTGGGGCTGGCCCTGGTGCTGGTGTGGGTCGGCGTCAAGATGCTGCTGAAGGTCGACGTCCTCTACGTCCCCACGGCGCTCTCCCTGGCCGTCATCGTGACGATCCTCGGCGTCTCGATCGTCGCCAGCCTGCGGGCCACCCGCGGTCAGGGCCGCCGGGCGCTGGAGACCTCCGCCGCTCCCCCGTTCCGGATGGCCTCCGCGGAGGAGACGGCCTCGGTCGAGCCGCTGTGGCGCCGGCGCCGGGACCACGCCTCCCCGACCCGGACGCCGTGACGCCGTGACGGGCAGAGGAAGCTCTCCTCACGTCTCGGTCCCCGGAACGCGGGGAGAGCTCCCTATGCCTCGGAGGTGCGGGTGGCCTACCTGCTCGCGGCGCTCGGGGGCGCCCTGGGGGCGCTGGCCCGGTGGGGGGTCGCCGAGGCGCTCCCCCGTCCCGGCGGCGGCTGGCCGTGGGCGACGCTGCTGGTCAACCTCTCCGGCTGCCTGCTGATGGGCGTCCTCCTCGGCGTGCTCGCCGCCCGTGACCCCGAGCCGGCGTGGGCGCGGCCGTTCCTCGCCGTCGGCGTCCTCGGCGGCTACACGACGTACTCGGCGTTCGCCGTCGAGGTCGTCGACCTGACCGGCGCCGGGGCGGTCGCCGGGGCGCTCGGCTACGTGCTGGTCTCGGTGGCCGGCGGCGTGCTCGCCGTGGCGGCCGGGATCCGGGCGGTGCGCCGGTGACCCCGCTGCTGGTGGCGGCCGGCGCGCTGGCCGGTGCCCCGCTGCGGCTGCTCGCCGTCCGGCTGGCGGGACGGTCCGGACGGGACCCGGCGGCGGCCACGCTGGGCGTCAACGTCGCCGGCGCGGCGGTCCTCGGGGTGCTGCTCGGCCTGCACGACGTGCCGGCCGGCGTCCTCGCGCTGGTCGGCACCGGTCTCTGCGGCACGCTCACCACGTTCTCCGGCTTCGGTGCCGACGTCGTCCGGCTGGTGGAGGAGCGCACCGTCGTCCGGGCGGTCGGCTACGTCGCGGCCACGCTGGTCGCCGGGCTGGCCGCCGCGGCCGCCGGGTACCTCCTGGCGCGCTGGGGAGCCCGCTGACCGGTACACCGACCGCCCGAGGGTGCCTGACGGGCGCGGCCTGGATAGGGTCGGGACCGCCATGACCGGGTCAGACGCGGGAGACGTGCGGGCGGACAGCCCCGTCGTCGTCGTGGCCAACCGGCTGCCCGTGGACCAGGTGACCGATCCCGACGGGACGACGCGCTGGCAGCGCAGCCCCGGCGGCCTGGTCACCGCCCTCGAGCCCTTCGTCGCCGGCCGCGGCGGCGCGTGGGTGGGCTGGTCCGGCTCGGCCGGCGAGGCACCCGAGCCCTTCGAGTCCGGCGGGATGTCGCTGATCCCCGTCGAGCTCTCGGAGGAGGAGGTCGACCGCTACTACGAGGGCATGTCCAACGCCTCGCTGTGGCCGCTGTACCACGACGTGGTCGAGAAGCCGGAGTACCACCGCACCTGGTGGGACACCTACGTGCAGGTCAACAAGCGCTTCGCCGACCGGGCGGCCGAGGTCGCCGCCGACGACGCGATCGTCTGGGTGCACGACTACCAGCTGCAGCTGGTGCCCGCGATGCTGCGCCAGCGCCGCCCCGACCTGACCATCGGCTTCTTCCTGCACATCCCGTTCCCGCCCTACGAGCTGTTCACCCAGCTGCCGTGGCGCTCGGCGATCGTGGAGGGGCTGCTCGGCGCGGACCTGGTGGGCTTCCAGCTGCCCAGCGCGGCGACCAACTTCGTGCAGCTGGCCCGGCGGCTGCACGAGCTGCCCACCCGGGGGCCGACGATCGAGTACGACGGCCGCACCGTGACCGCGCGCGCGTTCCCGATCTCCATCGACGTCGCCGCCTTCGACGAGCTGGCCTCCTCGCCGGAGGTGCTCGCCCGCGCCAAGGAGATCCGCGCCGAGCTCGGCGACCCGGAGAAGGTGGTCCTGGGCGTCGACCGGCTCGACTACACCAAGGGCATCAGCGTGCGGCTCAACGCCTTCCAGGAGCTGCTGGAGGACGGCGCCGTCGAGGCGCCCGGCACGGTCATGGTGCAGGTGGCCACGCCCAGCCGGGAGCGGGTCGAGCACTACGTGCACATGCGGGAGACGATCGAGCAGCAGGTCGGGCACATCAACGGGGTGTACGGCTCGATCGGCGCACCGGCGGTCCACTACTTCAACCAGTCGATGCCCCGCGAGGAGCTCGCCGCCCTGTACCGCGCCGCCGACGTCATGCTCGTGACGCCCTACCGCGACGGCATGAACCTCGTGGCCAAGGAGTACGTCGCCGCGCGCGGTGACCACGGCGGCGCGCTGGTCCTCTCCGAGTTCGCCGGGGCCGCCGCCGAGTTGAAGCAGGCGTTCCTGGTCAACCCGCACGACATCGCCGGCGTCAAGAACCAGCTGCTGCGCGCGCTGCGCGTCGAGCCGGCCGAGGGCGCCCGCCGGATGCGCGCCATGCGCCGGTACCTGGTCAAGCACGACCTCGACCACTGGGCGTCGTCGTTCTTCGACGCGCTGCGCGCCCAGGCGTGACCGTCCCCGCCGACCTGGCGACGACGCTGGCCGGCCTGGCCGCGCGCCGTCCACTGCTGGTCGCCACCGACTACGACGGCGTCCTCGCGCCGCTGGTCGACGACCCCGGTGCTGCGCTCCCCTCCCCCGGTGTCGCCGAGGCGCTCGCGCGGGTCGCGTCCGCCGACGGGGTGACCGTCGCGCTGGTCAGCGGCCGCGGCCTGGAGGACCTGCGGGCGGTCAGCGGCTTCTCCGGCCCCTACCGCTGGATCGGCAGCCACGGCGCCGAGTTCGGCGGCCCGCTCACCGGCCAGCTGGCCGGCCGCCGCGACGCGCTGGCCGGGATGCTCGCGCCGCTGGTGGCCGCCGTCCCGGGTGCACGGCTGGAGGTCAAGCCGGCCAGCGTCGCCGTCCACGTGCGGCAGGTCGCCGACCCCGCCGCGGCGGCCGCGCTGCTGGCGTCCGCCGACGCGGCGGCCGATCCGTCACTGACGAAGAAGCCCGGCAAGGCGGTCCTCGAGCTCGCGGTGACCGACGCCGACAAGGGCAGCGCCGTCACCCGGCTGCGCGGTGAGCTCGGGGCGGCCGCGGTCGTGTACCTCGGCGACGACCGCACCGACGAGGACGTCTTCGCCACCCTCGGGCCGGACGACGCCGGCATCAAGGTCGGCGAGGGCGAGACCGCCGCGCGGTACCGCGTGGCCGATCCCACCGCCGTCGTCGCGGTGTTCCGGCTCCTGGGCGACCTGCTCGCCTGACCCGCCCGGCGCGTCGTCGCCGGGCCGGTGGTGACCGTCCGGGGCGCGGACGCCGGCCCGTCGCTGCGGGGTCGACACGTCGCCCCTCCCCTGCCCGCCGCCTGCGCGGACGCCGGGGACGGCCGCCGGTCAGCGCCGGGCGCCGTCGACTCGGCGACGGCGGAGCGCGCGGTCCCCACCCGGACCGCAACGATCCGTCCGCGGCCGTTTCCCATGGCGGTGGGTGGGCAGCGCCGGCCCCCACCATTCCCCTGCACGCAACCTCATCCGTCGCAGCGTGCACAGGACGCCCAGGAGGCCCCGTGAACGCCGCACCCCATCCGCAGGCCGGCTGGTTCGCCGACCGTCCGCTGTCCGTGAAGTTCGGTGCGCTCGTCGCCGTCGGGACGCTGTCGCTGGGTGGGTTGCTCGTCGCGACGACGCTCGGCCACGGAGCCGTCCGCGAGGAGCAGCAGCGCGCGGAGGCGCTCAACGACGCCCAGGAGCTCGTGCTGCAGCTCGACACCCGGGCCAGCGAGCTCAAGGTCGACGGCTTCAAGGCCCTGGTCCGCGAGGTCCCGGCCGAGCAGCTGGCCGAGCTGGCCGACGACGTCGCGACCCCCGAGGCGCTGCTCGACGAGCTCGCCGGCATCGAGCTGACCGGCGACAGCGCCGCGGCCGTCGACGCCCTGGAGAACTCCTACGGCGACTACACCGATGCGATCACCACGTTCGTGAACAGCGCCGTCGCCGACCAGGCGGGGACGCGGCTGCGCTGGGAGGACATCCAGGCGGCCAACGACCTCACCGACGCCGCCGTCGGCGAGGCCAAGGACACCCTCCAGGCGGAGGCCGAGGCCGCGACGGTCGCCCTCGACGACACCGTCACGCGGTGGGAGACCATCTCGACGGTGGTCGCCGCCCTCGGCTTCCTGCTGCTGGTCCTCCTGAGCTGGCTGACCGCCCGGTCGGTCATCCGGCCGGTGCGCACCGTGCAGGCCTCCCTGGAGGCGCTCGCGCGGGGCGACCTGACCCGTGCCACCGGCATCCGGTCGCGTGACGAGGTGGGCCGGATGGCCGACGCCCTCGACCGCGCCCAGACCACGCTGCGCGAGGTCCTGGACTCCGTCGCCGCCTCCGCCGACGCCGTCGCCGCGTCCAGCGAGGAGCTGTCGGCGTCGGCGGCGCAGATCTCGGCCTCGGCGGAGGAGACCTCCGCGCAGTCCGGCGTGGTCTCCGGTGCCGCGGAGGAGGTGTCGCGCAACGTGCAGACCGTGGCCGCCGGCGCCGAGCAGATGGGCGCCTCGATCCGGGAGATCGCCACCAACGCCGCCGAGGCGAGCGCGGTGGCCGCCCGTGCCGTCACCGCCGCGGAGACCACGACGGCGACGGTGGCCAAGCTGGGTGAGTCCTCCGCCGAGATCGGCAACGTGGTCAAGGTGATCACCTCGATCGCCGAGCAGACCAACCTGCTGGCGCTCAACGCCACCATCGAGGCCGCCCGGGCCGGGGAGGCCGGCAAGGGCTTCGCCGTGGTCGCCAACGAGGTCAAGGAGCTGGCGCAGGAGACCGCCAAGGCCACCGAGGACATCGCCCGCCGGGTGCAGGCCATCCAGGGCGACACCACCGCCGCCGTGGGCGCGATCGGGGAGATCTCGCAGATCGTCGCGCAGATCTCCGACCGGCAGACCACCATCGCCTCGGCGGTGGAGGAGCAGACCGCCACCACCAACGAGATGAGCCGCTCGGTGGCCGAGGCCGCCCAGGGATCGGGTCAGATCGCCGACAACATCTCCGGGGTCTCCACCGCCGCGGAGTCCACCACCCAGGCGCTGACCCAGACCCGCACCGCCGTCGACGAACTGTCGCGGATGGCCGCCGACCTGCGCACCAGCGTCGGCCGCTTCACGCACTGAACCCGTCGGTGCGGCCGGCCATTCGGCCGGCCGCACCGGCGCCATTCCGGTCATGGCCGGCGGGCAACGGTCGGCCACCTGTGACCAATAGCGCCATGCAGGCCCCACCCGGGCCGAGCAGGGGCGGAAGTGGCCTGTCGACACGGAGATCCGGTCGCTCCACGGTCATCCGCCATTTCGCGACACCATGTCGACAAGGTGTTCGGAATGGCTTCCGCGTCGTCCCGGTCGTCCATTTACGGCCGTGCTCGGATCGTTACCGACACGCCATTTCCGGACGGCCCGAGTTCCTTTTCGGATCCGTCACAGTTCTCCCGCCAGCGCAATCCGAGCGCGCACCAGCACCGCCCGCTGTCCCCATCGATCCGCCGCATCCAGGAATCCAGGAGCACCATCCATGAGCACCCAACGTGCCGGCCGTTCCGGCGGCTGGTTCGCCGACCGTCCGGTCGCCGTCAAGATCGGCGCCGCGGTCGCCGTCCTCGCCGTCGTGGCCGTGGCGATGACCGTCCTCGCGGTCAGCCGGCTGTCGGCCGTCGAGGCCGCCGCCACCCGGATCAACGACAACGTCGTCCGGCTGTCGGACCTCGCGAACATCCAGCGGTCCTGGCAGGGCGACCGGTCGCGGTACAACACCTACCCGATCGCCGACCCGCAGCAGCGCGCCGACCTGCGCGCCGACCTCGCCGAGCGGCGGGAGACCATCGACGGGCAGCTCGACGCGTACGCCGAGGTGACGGTCAACAAGGCCGCCTTCGAGGAGTTCCGCGCCACCGTCGACGGCTACTACGACGTCGCCCAGACCCAGCTGGTCCCGGCCGCCGACGCCGGGAACCTGGCCGCCGCGGCCGCCGTGATCACCGGGCCGCTCCAGGACGCCTCCGACTCGATCATGGACCAGTACAACGCCATGCAGGAGCGGCGGGTGGGCGCCGGGCAGTCCGACACCGACGACGCCGTGGGCATCGTGTCCTCGGCCACCACCACCCTGTGGACCTCGCTGGCCGTCGGCATCGCCGTCGCCGGCGGGCTCACCGTCCTCGTCGTCCGGCGGCTCGTGGCCACCGTCCGCTCGGTGCAGCGCTCGGTCGAGGCCCTGGCCGAGGGCGACCTGACCGTGGTCCCCGAGGTCCACGGGCGCGACGAGCTCGGCCGCATGGCCGCCGCCCTCGGCACGGCCCAGGAGGCGATGCGCGGGGTCATGGCCTCCGTCGCCGGCGCTGCCGACGCGGTGGCGGCCTCGAGCGAGGAGCTGTCGGCGTCGGCGGCGCAGATCTCGGCCTCGGCCGAGGAGACCTCCGCGCAGTCCGGCGTGGTCTCCGGTGCCGCGGAGGAGGTGTCGCGCAACGTGCAGACCGTGGCCGCCGGCGCCGAGCAGATGGGCGCCTCGATCCGGGAGATCGCCACCAACGCCGCCGAGGCGAGCGCGGTGGCCGCCCGTGCCGTCACCGCCGCGGAGACCACGACGGCGACGGTGGCCAAGCTGGGTGAGTCCTCCGCCGAGATCGGCAACGTGGTCAAGGTGATCACCTCGATCGCCGAGCAGACCAACCTGCTGGCGCTCAACGCCACCATCGAGGCCGCCCGGGCCGGGGAGGCCGGCAAGGGCTTCGCCGTGGTCGCCAACGAGGTCAAGGAGCTGGCGCAGGAGACCGCCAAGGCCACCGAGGACATCGCCCGCCGGGTGCAGGCCATCCAGGGCGACACCACCGCCGCCGTGGGCGCGATCGGGGAGATCTCGCAGATCGTCGCGCAGATCTCCGACCGGCAGACCACCATCGCCTCGGCGGTGGAGGAGCAGACCGCCACCACCAACGAGATGAGCCGCTCGGTGGCCGAGGCCGCCCAGGGATCGGGTCAGATCGCCGACAACATCTCCGGGGTCTCCACCGCCGCGGAGTCCACCACCCAGGCGCTGACCCAGACCCGCACCGCCGTCGACGAACTGTCGCGGATGGCCGCCGACCTGCGCACCAGCGTCGCCCGCTTCACCTACTAGCAGGACCTCCCTGCCCCACCGCGAGCGGTGGGGCAGGGAGGCCGCCACCCCGGGGCCGGCCGACGGTCGGCTCCGGGGCGGGGGCTGCCGATGACAGATCCCGACGACCACCGCCACCCGGGTCCGCCTCGAGGTGGACCGGTGCGGCGTCGAACACCCAGCGGGACGACCCGCCCCAGACAGTGAGAGAGAAGGCACCGGTGGACGGTCTGGACGACATCGTCGAGGAGTTCCTCGTCGAGAGCCACGAGAACCTCGACCAGCTCGACACCGACCTGGTCGCGCTCGAGCAGGAGCCCGACTCCCGCGAGCGGCTCTCGAGCATCTTCCGCACGATCCACACGATCAAGGGGACCAGCGGCTTCCTGGCCTTCGGCCGCCTGGAGGAGGTCACCCACGTCGGGGAGAACATGCTCTCCCGGCTGCGGGACGGCGTCCTGGCGCTGACCCCCGAGCGCACCAGCGTGCTGCTGCGCATGGTCGACACCGTCCGCTCGCTGCTCGCCTCGATCGAGGCCACCGGGGGCGAGGGCGGCGTGGACGTCTCCGCCGTCGTCGCCGAGATCAGCGCGGCCATGGAGGACCGACCGGCCCCGGCCGCCGCCTCCCCGGCCGTCCCCTCCCCGCCGCCGCCGCCGCGCCCGCGCCCGCCGCCGCTCCGGCAGCGGCCGTCGCCGAGCCGGCCGCCGAGGTCGCCGCCGAGGTCGCCGCCGAGGTGGTCGCCGCGGCCGAGGCCGTCGTCGAGGCCGTCGTGGAGGCCGTCGTCGAGGCCCCGGTCGAGGCCGTCGAGGAGACGGTGCACGAGGAGGTGCACGACGAGCACGGCGACGAGGACCACCACGAGGACCACCCCGACGGCGGGACCGGCCCGGCCGGCGCCGCGCGCCCGGAGGGCCAGGGCGGCCAGCAGCGCCGCGCCGTCGCCGACTCGACCATCCGCGTCGACGTCGACCTGCTCGACTCGCTGATGCTGCTGGTCGGGGAGCTGGTGCTCACCCGCAACCAGATCGTCCAGTACGTGGGCCGCTCCACCGACACCGACCTGGTGCGCGCCTCGCAGCGCCTCAACCTCATCGCCAGCGAGCTGCAGGAGGGCGTCATGAAGACGCGCATGCAGCCGATCGACCACATCTGGTCCAAGCTGCCGCGCGTCGTCCGCGACCTCGGCATCCAGTGCGGCAAGACCGTCCGCCTGGAGATGGAGGGCAGGGACACCGAGCTCGACAAGACGCTGCTCGAGGCGGTCAAGGACCCGCTGACCCACCTGGTCCGCAACTCCGTCGACCACGGCATCGAGTCCCCCGACCGCCGCCGCGCCGCGGGCAAGCCCGCCGAGGGCGTGCTCACCCTGCGCGCGAAGCACGAGAGCGGGCAGGTCGTCGTCGAGGTCGCCGACGACGGCGCCGGCATCGACCCGTCGCGGATCGGCGCCAAGGCCGTCGAGCGCGGCCTGGTCACCGCCGACCAGCTCGCCCGCATGGGCCCGCAGGACGTCCTGCAGCTGATCTTCCTGCCCGGCTTCTCGACCGCCGCCGCGGTCACCAACGTCTCCGGTCGCGGCGTCGGCATGGACGTCGTCAAGACCAACATCGAGTCCATCGGCGGCACGATCGAGGTCGAGTCCGAGCCCGGCCGCGGCACCGTCTGCCGGCTGCGGATCCCGCTGACCCTCGCGATCGTCCCGGCGCTGACCGTCGAGTGCGCCGGCGACCGCTACGCCATCCCGCAGATCAGCCTGCAGGAGCTGGTCAGCCTCGACGCGGAGAAGGCCGCCAACGCCGTCGAGGAGGTCGGCGGCGCGCCGGTCTACCGCCTGCGCGGCGAGCTGCTGCCCCTCGTGCGGCTCACCGACGTCCTGGGCCTCGCCTCCGACCGGCACGACGGCCACGTGGTCATCGCGGTGCTGCGGTCGGAGGGCCGGCGCTTCGGCCTCGTCGTCGACCGGGTCATCAACACCGAGGAGATCGTCGTCAAGGCCGTCGGCGGCCAGCTCAAGGCGATCGGCCTGTACTCCGGCGCGACCGTCCTCGGCGACGGCGCGGTGGCGCTCATCCTCGACGTCCAGGCCCTGGCCCGCCGCGCGCTGCGCACCGAGACCGCCGAGCGGCAGGAGGCCCGCGAGGCCGCGGCCCGCACCGCCGCCGTCGAGACCGAGCGGCAGCGGATGCTGCTGGCCGCGATCGGCGAGGGCCGCCGCGTGGCGATCCCGCTGGACACCGTCACCCGCCTCGAGCAGGTGCGCGCGGAGTCCGTCGAGCGGGTCGGCAACCGCGAGGTCGTGCAGTACCGGGGCGCCATCCTGCCGATCGTCCGGCTCGACCGGCACCTGGGCGCCTACGGCACCGGCGACCGCGAGGTGCTCGAGGTCATCGTCTACAGCGACCACGGCCGCAGCGTCGCGATCGTCGTCGAGGAGATCCTCGACATCGTCGACGGCGGGGCCGCCGTCCGCAGCGACATCGACGACCTCGGCCTGCTCGGCTCGGCCGTGCTCGGCGACAAGGTGACCGAGCTGCTCGACGTCCGCGCCGCCATCCTCGCGGCCGACCCGGCCTTCTACGCCACCCCCTCACCCACCCTGCTGGAGGTCTGACGTGACGACCCCGACCGACACCCCCACCCGGGCCACCAGCGGCCAGCTGGCCACCTTCCGGCTCGACGGCGACCTGTACGGCGTCGAGGTGGAGCACGTGCAGGAGGTCCTGCGCAGCCAGGTCCTGACCCGGGTGCCGCTGGCGCCGCCGGCCGTCGCCGGGTTGATCAACCTGCGCGGGCAGGTGGTCACGGCCATCGAGCTGCGGGAGCGGCTCGGGCGCCCGCCGCGGCCGGCGGGCACCGACGCCGTCGTCATCGTCGTGCGGCTGCACGGCGAGGCGGTGAGCCTGCTGGTCGACTCGATCGCCGACGTCGTCGACGTCGACGCGACCGACTTCGAGGCCCCGCCGGACACCCTCGACGGGCAGGCCCGCGAGCTCATCCGCGGCGCCTACAAGCTCGACGGGACGCTGCTGCTGGCCCTCGACGTGCAGAAGGCCGTCGGCGCCTGAGCCCCCTCCTGTGGTGACGGGGAGTCACCCCCCGTTCACCTGACGAATTCCGACACGCGGCCGTCACCCATCGCTCCTCCGGCGATCGGGTGACGGCCGCGTGGCGTTCCCGGGGGATCGCGGCCAGCATGGTCAGGCCGCCGTCCCCTGGCGGTGCCGTCGGAGGGGGAGACGTGCCGTACTCGCTGGTCAGTGCCGCCACGCTGGGGTTCGACCTCGTCCGCCTGCCCGCCGGCCGGGCGGTCGCCGACGTGCTGCTCACCGGGCTGGCCGCCGGTCCCGCCGAGCTCACCGCGCTGGCCGCCGGCGCCCGCACCCGCGGCGCCGACCGCGAGCAGCGCACCGTCCTGGCCGTGCGCGCCCGCCGCGCCCGCGAGCTGGCCGCCGCGGTCCCGCAGCTGCGCTCGGTGTCGCCGGGGGCGGGGGAGGACCGCACCGCCGTCCTCGTCGCCCAGCTCGAGCGCGGGACCATCGGCACCGCCGCCTCGCTGGAGCGGCTGCTGCGCGAGGACGTCCTCGGTCCCGAGCACCGGGCCGCCGCGGAGGCCACGGCCGACGTCCGCGAGCAGGCCGCCGAGGTGCTGGCCGACGCCGCGGTGGGGGAGTGGGCCGCCGACGTGCTGCCGCCGCTCGTCCACCGCGAGCTCGTGGCCCCCTTCGCCGCCGTGGTCCCCGACGCGGCCACCCGCGGCGCCGCCACCGACCTCGGCCCGGGCACCCCCGAGCTGTCCTCGCTGCTGGCCACCGTCGCCGGCCTCGACGCCCGCGGCCGCGACCGCTGGCGGGCCGCCGTCGACGAGGGCCGGGCCGCCCGGCGCCCGTGGGCGACCGCCATGCACGAGGCCTCCTGGGCCGCGCACGTCTGCGGGCGCACCCGCACGCTGGCCACCGCGCAGCTGCTCGCCGTCCGCGCCTTCGCCGACGGCGGCTTCGACGCCTCCGACGGCGCCGCGGGCTCGTGGAACGCCCTCGCCGGCGTCGTCCAGGCGTTCACGACGGGCGACCTGCTCGACGACAGCGCGCTCGACGTCCTCCTCGCCCCCTGGCACCGCGTCACCGGCCGCTGAGGACCCGCGGCGGCCGGCCGGTGTCGATCACCGGGTCGTCGCCGATCACCGGGTCGTCGGCGCCGACACGTGCGTGCGCCCCTCCGGTGACCGGCGTACGGAGGCGCAGGTCAGCGCCCCGCGCACCTGATCCGGCCCCGCGCGCGCGGGTCGACATGTACCCGCCGGCCCCACGGTCACCGGACACCCCGTAACGGTTGCGCGCTCCCGGTCAACACGACGGGTGGGGCGGCCGACAACTCCTGGGACAGGCGAGGCGGGTGGGAGTCCCGGGGCCGTTCCGGATCAGGCCCCGGAGTGACCTTGACACCTCCTGCCGCGCTGCCGAGACCTCGACGACGGCCCTCGCCAGGCCGGCCGCCGCTGGAGCAGGAGGACGTGTGGACCCGATCCGGGTGCTGGTGGTCGACGACTCGGTCGTCGTCCGCAAGATCGTGACCGACGTGCTGTCCGCCGACCCTGCCATCGAGGTCGTCGGGACGGCGGTCAACGGCAAGCTCGCGCTGACCAAGCTCGACACGCTCGAGCCGGACCTGGTCACGATGGACATCGAGATGCCGGAGATGAACGGCATCGAGGCGGTGCGCGCCATCCGGGCCCGCCGCAACCGCGTGCCGATCGTCATGTTCAGCACGCTGACCGAGCGTGGGGCCTCGGCCACCCTCGACGCGCTGTCGTCCGGCGCGAACGACTACGTGACCAAGCCGGCCAACGTCGGCAGCGTCGCTCAGTCGATGGAGAGCGTGCGCGAGCAGCTCATCCCCAAGATCAAGGCCCTCACCGGCCGTCCCACGGGCCTGGGCGCCGCCCGCCCGGCCCCGCGCCCGCCGCGGCCCGCCCGCCTGCGCCGCGCAGCGCTCCGCACAAGGCCCCCGCGGTGCTGGTGATCGGCTCCTCGACCGGTGGTCCCGAGGCGCTGGCGAAGGTGCTGCCCGCGCTGCCCGCCTCCCTGCCCGTGCCGGTCCTGCTGGTGCAGCACATGCCGCCGGTCTTCACCCGGCAGTTCGCCCAGCGGCTCGACCGCCTCAGCGCCCTGCGCGTCGTCGAGGCCGTCGACGGCTCGCCGCTGCAGCCGGGCACCGTGCACCTCGCCCCCGGCGACCACCACCTGACCGTGCGCGGCACCGGCCGCGGCGCGACGACGATGCTGTCGCAGGACCCGCCCGAGAACTTCTGCCGCCCCGCCGTCGACCCGCTGTTCCGCTCGGCGGTGACCGCCTACGACGGCGCCGTCCTCGCCGTCGTGCTGACCGGCATGGGCTCCGACGGCCGCAACGGCGCGAGCGTCATCCGCGACGCCGGCGGCACCGTCGTCGTCCAGGACCAGGCCTCCTCGGTGGTGTGGGGGATGCCCGGCGCCGTCGCCTCCGCCGGCCTGGCCGACGAGGTCCTGCCCCTCGACCGGGTGGCCGAGGCCATCACGCGCCACCTCCAGCGCGCCCTCCCGCCGCAGCCCGCCCGGCCGACCCTCGCGACGGGAGCCCACCGGTGACCCTCACCGCCCCCCGCTTCGACTGGGTACGCCAGCTGGTGCACCGCGAGAGCGCGATCGTCCTGGCGCCGGGCAAGGAGTACCTGGTCGAGGCCCGGCTGCTGCCGCTCGCCCGCAAGATGGGCCTGTCCGACGTCGACCAGTTCGTCGACTCGGTGCGCAGCCGCCCGCGGCCGGACGACACCCGCTCGATCGTCGAGGCGCTCACCACCAACGAGACCTCCTGGTTCCGCGACGGCGACCCGTTCACCGCGCTCACCTCGACGGTGCTGCCCTCGCTGCTGTCGGCGCGCGGCCCCGTCGAGCGGCTGCAGATCTGGTCGGCGGCCTGCTCCAGCGGCCAGGAGGCCTACACGGTCGCCATGCTGCTCGAGGACGCGATGCCCTCCGCCTCGACGCGGGTCTCCATCACCGCCACGGACATCTCCCGGGAGATGGTCGAGCGCACCCGGGCCGGCCGGTTCAGCCAGCTCGAGGTCAACCGCGGCCTGCCCGCCCCGATGCTGGTGCGCCACTTCCAGCGGGCCGGCAGCGAGTGGGAGGTCGCGCCGAGCCTGCGCCGCATGGTGACCGCCCGCGAGTGCAACCTGGCCGCCCCGCTGCCGCGGATGGGCCCGTTCGACGTCGTGTACCTGCGCAACGTCCTCATCTACTTCGACCTGCCCACCAAGCAGGCGATCCTCCGCCGGGTGCGCGAGCTCATGCGCCCCGACGGCTGGCTGTTCCTCGGTGCCGCCGAGACCACGCTCGGCGTCGACGACTCCTGGAGCCGGGTCGTCCTCGGCCGCAGCTCCGCCTACCGCCCGCTGAAGGGGGCATGACCGTGCGCGCTCTGGTGATCGACGACTCCCGCGCCATGCGGCGGATCGTGGCCGGGACCCTCGAGGGGTTCGGCTACGAGACGCGGCAGGCCGGCCACGGGCAGGAGGCGCTCGACGTCCTGCACGAGGGCTGGGTGCCCGACCTCTGCACGATCGACTGGAACATGCCGGTGATGGACGGCCTGCAGTTCGTCAACGCCGTCCGCGCCAACCCGGGCTGGCGGGCGGTGACGCTGATGATGGTCACCTCCGAGAGCGAGCACGGCCAGATCGTGCGCGCGCTGGCCGCCGGCGCCCACGAGTACGTCATCAAGCCGTTCACCGCCGACGCCATCCGCGACAAGCTCGCGCTGCTCGGCCTGCTCCCGCAGGAGGTGTCGCTGTGAGCCACCCGGACACCGGGCTGCGCCGCCGGGCGACCGACCGCCCGCCGGCGATCACCGACCTCGTCGACGAGGCGACGGTCCAGGGGATCACCGAGCAGGCGTGGCTGGCGCTCGTCGGCGAGGACGAGGTGCTCGTCCCGCTGCCCGCGCCGCTGCCGGCAGAGACGCGCAGCTCCTGGGTCGAGATCGTCGGACCGTGGACCGGCAGCGTCGTCCTGACCTGCGGCCGCGAGACCGCGCTGGCGCTCACCCGGGCGCTGCTCCGCGAGCACGCCTCCGAGGTGCTCGAGGAGGAGGACGTCGACGACGCGCTGGGCGAGCTGGCCAACGTCGTCGGCGGCAACGTCAAGGCCGTCCTCCCCGGCCCGTCGGTCCTCGGCCTGCCCGAGACCGGCACCACCCCGCCCCCCGGCCGCGAGGCCGACACCTGCCGTGTCCACGTCCTGTGGCGCGGCGAGCCGCTGACCGTCTCCGTGCAGTCGCACGCCGAGCGAGAGAACGAGGTGCCCCTGTGAAGATCCTGGTCGCCGACGACAGCCGCGTGATGCGGCAGATCGTCATCCGCACCCTGCGGCAGGCCGGCTACGACGACCACGACATCGTCGAGGCCGAGGACGGCCGCGACGCCTACGACAAGGTCCGCAGCGAGAGCCCGGACCTGGTCCTGTCGGACTGGAACATGCCGAACATGACCGGCCTGGAGTGCCTGCAGGCGCTGCGCGGCTCCGGCTCGTCGGTCCCCTTCGGCTTCGTCACCTCCGAGGGCTCGGCGGAGATGCGGGAGAAGGCCGCCGACGCCGGCGCGCTGTTCCTCATCGCCAAGCCCTTCACCGAGGAGACCTTCCGCGAGAACCTCGAGGGGGTGCTGGCGTGACCGCGCCGCTCACCGTCGTCCTGCCCGAGGCCAAGGCCGTCAAGGACATGCTCACGGGCCTGGTCGGCAGGCCGGTCTCGGTGACGCCGGGTGCCCCGGTGACGCCCACGGCGAAGGACCCCGTCTCGGTCGCCGTCTACGTCGGCTCCTCGATGGCGGTCCACGCGCTGTGCGTCATGGACCTGCCGCTGGCGGCCTGGACCGGCGGTGCGCTGGCCCTGCTGCCCCCCGGCGGCGTCCAGGACGTCGTCGAGGAGGACGGCGAGCTCACCACGATGCTCACCGAGGCCCTCCACGAGGTCGTCAACGTCCTGTCGGCGCTGTTCAACGTGCCGGGTGCCCCGCACTCCAAGCTGCACGCGTCCTACGCCCCCGGCGACGACCTGCCGGGCGACGTCGCCGGCATGCTCGCCGCCTTCAACCGGCTCGACCTCGCCGTCGAGGTCCCCGGCTACGGCAAGGGCCGGCTCTCGCTGGTCGTGCCGTGACACGGTCGTCCTCCCGGACGACGCCGCGGCCAGGAGCCCGAGAGGACCTCGGTGCCCCCCACGCCTCGCACGCTCGGCGCGGGCCCCTGCACCGAGGCCGATCAGGGCGCTGAGCTCCACCGCCGGCCCGCGTCCGCCGACCGCCCCGGGGCGGCGCCGGGACTCCCGTCCCCGCCGCCCCGGGCGCACTCAGGTCAGGGTCCTCGGCACTCGGACGGGCCTCAGGCCGAGGTGACCGCGTACTCCTCGATCGCCGTCGGCAGGCAGGCCCACACGTGCTTGCAGCCGTCGTCGACGTACCACCCGTGCGCCACCGACAGCCGCGCCACGAGGTAGAGGCCCAGGCCGCCCTGGGCGGGATCCCGGCCCACCGCGGGCGCCGGCATCGTGTCGGGGTCGCGGTCGCTGACGTCGAGCAACCAGCCGCCGGTCCCGGCCACCACCGTGGCGACGACCGGGGACACCCCGTGCCGCAGCGCGTTGGACGCCAGCTCGTCGAAGGCCAGGATCATCCGGTCGGCCGCCGGGTCGTCGGGGTCCCGCGGGAAGCCGATGGCGCTCAGGTGGTCGCGCAGACCCGCCCTGGCGGCGGGCAGCTCGGCCAGGTCCCCGAGGTCCCGGCGCCACAGCTCGCCCCGCCCGTCGGGCAGCGGGCGCAGCGGCCAGGCAAGTCGGCCCATGACCTCTCTCCGTCGTCGTCCCGTTCCTCGGACGACGTCTCGGTGCCCAGCCGGCCGGCCGGCCAACCCTTCCGGCACCGCCCTCGCCCCGCGGGGTGAGGAGGGTCTCGGCCTCAGCCCGCCCCGACGGTGACGGCGACCAGCGCGACGTCGTCCTGCGGGGTGCCCTGCAGCAGGCGGGCGAGCAGCTCGTCGCACAGGTCCGGCAGCGGGGTCCCGGCCAGCCCGGCCAGCGCGCCGTGCAGCCGCGCGGCGTCCGCGTCCAGCGAGCTCCCGCGCCGCTCGACCAGCCCGTCGGTGTGCAGCAGGACCGTCGTCCCCGGCGCCAGCTCCACGGTCCCCTCGCGCCGCACGGCCGCCGCGTCCACGCCTAGCGCCCGGTCGCCCAGCCGGTCGCCGTGGTCGAGGACGGTGACCCCGCCGTCGGGCAGGAGCAGCACCGGCGGCGGGTGCCCGGCGTTGGCCCACCGCAGCCGCCGCCCGCCGTCCTCCAGCCGGGCGACGGCGGCCGTGGCGAGCGTGCCCGCGTGCATCCTCGCCATCGCCTCGTCCAGGCCGCGCAGGACGTCGGCGGGACCCGCGCCGCCGGAGTGCGCGATCCCCCGCAGCAGGCCGCGCAGCTGCCCCATCGCCGCCGCGGCGGCCGTGTCGTGGCCCACGACGTCCCCGATGACCAGGACCGGGTCGCCCTCGGGGGAGCGGAACGCGTCGTACCAGTCCCCGCCCACGCGCGCCGCCTCGGCGGCGGGCACGTACCGCACCACGACCTCCAGGCCGCCGAAGGCGGGCGGCTCGGTGAGCAGGCTGCGCTGCAGCGCCTCGGCGAGCTGGATCTGCCGGCTCTGCCGCCCCACCCGGTCCACCGCGCGCCCGGCCTGCACCGCGACGGCGCGGGCGGTGGCGAGGTCGGCGTCGCCCACCGCGCGGCCGGCGTCGAGGTAGAGCGTGAGGACGCCGACGGTGCGCGACTCCGCCGGCAGCGGGAGGACGACCACCGACTCCGCGCGCAGGTCGCGCAGCATCCCGCGCGCCGTCTCGTCGGTCATGACCGCCAGGACCTCGGCCACCGCGGTGCGCACCGGCGTCCCGGTGCGCAGCGCCCGCGCGACGGGGGAGGCGGCCGGCATCCGCTCCAGCCGCACCCGCGCGTAGCGGGCGAGCAGGTCGCGGCGCTCGGGGTCGACGTGCCAGGAGCCGACGTCGCGGGCGCGGCCCTCCCGGTCGACGACGGTGACCACGCAGCCGTCGGTGAGCACGGGGACCACCAGCCGCGCCAGCCGGCCCAGCGCCGCGGTGCCGTCGAGGGCCCCGGACAGCTCGGCGGCGACGCGCACCAGCAGCGTCGCGCGGGCCGCGGCGCGGTCGGCCTGCTCCTGCACCGCCCGGCGGGCGGACACGTCGGCGACGGTCACCGCCAGCCCCTCCGGGCCCGGCGCGGCCCGCACCTCGTACCAGCCGCCCTCCCCGGCGGCGACGGTCACCGGCTCGCCGGAGCCGGCCGCCTGGGTGCAGGCCTGGGCGAGGGCGTGCCCGGGGCTGCCCGGGACGGCGTCGTCGAGGGGCCGCCCGACGAGCGAGGCGGCGCTGCGTCCCAGCAGCCGCTCGGTGGCTGCGTTGAGCCAGGTGAGCCGGCCGGCCGGGTCGAGCGCCAGGACCGCGGCCGGCAGCCGGTCGACCAGCGCGGCGAGCGCGAGGGGGTCGAGCAGGGAGTGGGGGAGGGGGACGGTCGGCTCGGCGCGCGGCCGGGGCCTCAGCGGATCGGCCATGCCCGCACCCCCTCGCCGCACGGACCGGCGGAGGAGCGCCGGGCGTCGGCCCTGATCGTGGCGGGTGCGGACCGCGCTGCCAACGGGTCCTCCGGCGGGTCGTGATCACCCGCACCGGCACCGCGACCTCGGCGTCGGCCCCGCGATGGGGCAGCATGAGCCGCATGACCCCGGACGGCGCCGCACCGCCGCCCCACGACCTGCTCGTGCAGGCCGTGGAGGGGATGGACCGGCCGCTGTTCGTGCTCGACGACGACTGGCGGTTCAGCTACGTCAACCCCGCCGGCGCCGCGGTGCTCGACCGCACCGTGGCCGCCCTGCAGGGCCGGGGGATCTGGGCGGAGTTCCCGGAGGCGGTCGGCGGCCCGTTCGAGGAGCTGTACCGGCACGTCCGGGCGACCGGGGAGTCCGCCTCGACCGAGGCCTGGTTCGGCCCGCTCGGCAGGTGGTTCCGTGCCGACGCCTTCCTCACCGACGCCGGCCTGGTGGTCACCTACGACGACGTCACGCAGCGCCGGCGCACGGAGGAGGAGCGCGCCGCGGCCGTCGCGGCCCGCGAGGCGGCCGCCGCGCAGGTGACCGTGGCGGCGGCCCGCGCCGAGGCCGCGGCCCGCCACCTCGTGCTGCTCGGCGACATCAGCCAGGCGATGACCGCCACCACCGACGTCG
This sequence comes from Geodermatophilus normandii, assembly GCF_003182485.1. Taxonomy (NCBI): domain Bacteria; kingdom Bacillati; phylum Actinomycetota; class Actinomycetes; order Geodermatophilales; family Geodermatophilaceae; genus Geodermatophilus; species Geodermatophilus normandii. The sequence goes on from NZ_QGTX01000001.1 coordinate 1,415,393, forward strand.
ACGAGGCCGTCGCCCGGTTCGCCACGCTGGTCGTGCCGCTGCTCGCCGACTGGTGCCTGGTCAGCGTGGTCGACCCCGACGGCACCCGCCGCGACGTCGGCCGCGCGCACAGCGACCCCGCCATGGTCGAGGCGATGCACCGCTACGCCGACCTGCGGGTGCGCAGCAACCGGCCGACCGCGCCGGTGCCCACGGTGCTGGCCAGCGGGCGGCCGATGGTGATCGCCCACCTCACCGACGACGACGTCCGGGCGATGGTCGCCGACGACGTGAGCCGCGAGGCGCTGGAGCCGCTGCGGCCCGCCGCCCTCGCCACGTTCCCGCTGCTGGCCCGCGGGGAGCAGTTCGGCGCGTTCACGCTGGTCAACGGCCCCGAGCGCGGGCCGCACACGGAGCTCGAGCTGCGCACCGCGGAGATCGCCTCCCGGCGGGCCGCGCTCGCGCTGGACAACGCGCGGCTGGCCAGCGCCGCCGCGCAGGTGGCCGAGCGGATGCAGCACAGCCTGCTGTCCCCGCCGGTGCAGCCCGACCACCTCGAGCTCGCCGTCCGCTACCGGCCGGCGACCCGCGGGATCGCGATCGGCGGCGACTGGTACGACGCCTTCCTCCAGCCCGACGGCGACACCGTGCTGGTCATCGGCGACGTCATGGGCCACGACATCGAGGCCGCCGCGGCGATGGGGCAGGTCAAGACGCTGGTCCGCGGCATCGCCTTCGACCGCCTCGAGGAGCCCGCGGGCGTGCTGCGCCGGGTCGACCACGCCCTCGTGGGCCTCGGCGTCCCCGCGATGGCCACCGCGCTGGTGTGCCGGGTCGAGCAGGACGCCGCCGACCGGGCCGCGGGGATGCGCCGGCTGCGCTGGTCGACGGCCGGGCACCCCGACCCGATGCTGCTGCTGGCCGACGGCACCGTGCAGGACCTCAGCGCGCCGGTCGGCCCGCCGCTGGGGATCGGCTGGCGCGGGCCGCGCGCCGACGGCGAGGCGCTCGTCCCGCCGGACAGCACGCTGCTGCTGTTCACCGACGGCCTCTTCGAGCGGCGCGGCGTCCCCCTCGACGAGAGCCGCGAGCAGCTCCGCGAATTGGTGGCCGCCGCCGCCGGGCAGCCGCTGGACGACCTGTGCGACGGGCTGCTCGCGAGCATGCTCGGCGAGGGCGCCGAGGACGACGTCGCGGTGCTCGCCGTCCGCGCGCACCCGGTGGCGGGGGAGCGGCCCCCGGAGGCCGGCCCGGAGGTCCTGCCGCCGCTCCTGGGCACCGGCGGCCCCCTCCCGGGTCCCGCCCCGAGCTCGCGAGGGGTGGGTCGGAGGGGGTCCTCTCCCTAGGAGCGCGCGGCCGCGTCCCGCACCTCGTCGGCGATGGCCGCGACGCCCTGCTCGGCCCACAGGATCGAGTAGTGGTTGGTGTCGGGCACCTCGCGGGCGGTGATCCCGGACGGCTCCAGGCCCAGGCCGGCCAGCCGCACCTCGTCGTAGAGGCCGGGCCGCTGGTCGAGCAGGCCGCGGGTGGCCCACAGCAGCGTCGCGGGGACCGGCAGCGCGGTGGTGGCCTCGAGCACCCGCTCGTTGAGCAGCACGTCCCCGCCGTCGACGCGGACGGCCTCGGGCACGCACGCGCTGCGCAGCGGCGTCTCGCCGGGCACCAGGTCGCGCGAGAGGTAGGCGGCCACCGAGGGCACGTCGACCCACGGGCCGACGGCGGGGTGCCGCTCCCAGAACGCGCGGACGGCCGGCAGGTCGGGGAACGTCGTCGACAGCCGGTCCAGTGACGGGCCGAGGACGGCGGCGAGCTTGGCGTCGACGTCGGCGCCGGGGGGCTCGGCGAGGGCCAGGCCGCCGTCGACCAGCACCAGGCCGTGCACCTCGTCGCGGGCGGGGCCGGCGGCCGCCATCGCCGCCACGAAGGCGCCCATGGAGTGGCCGACCAGCACGGTCGCGTCGGCACCGGCGTCGTCGTCGGCACCGAACCGGTCGAGCAGGGTGGCGACGTCCTGGGCGTGCCGCTCCAGGCCGTAGGGGCCGGGCAGCCGCGCCGAGCCCGCGCGTCCGCGCAGGTCGGGCGCGACCACCTCGAACTCGCCGGCCAGCGCCGCCGCGACGCGGGCCCAGGCCATCGCGTTGGCCGTGATGCCGTGCACCAGCACGGCGATGGGGGAGCCGGGGGCGTCGGCCGCCCAGTACAGCGCCGAGAGGTCCCCGCCGTCGACGGGGACGCTGATCTGGACCGGGTCACGGAGCTCTGCCACGGGCCCACCCTGCCCGGTCACGCCCCGAGCCGCTCGATCGCGAAGGCGACCAGGAACCCGGCGGTGGTGATCAGGCCGGTCCAGGTCCGGGTGCGCTCGAAGGCCTCCGGGATCATCGTGTCGGCGATCATGGTGAGGATCGCGCCGGCGGCGACGGCCGTGATGACGGCGACCACCGCCGGCGGGGCGCTGCCGAGCGCCGCGTAGCCGACGAGCGCGGCGAGGCCGCTGGCGACCGCGATGCCGCCCCAGACGCCGAACACGTACCGCGCCGAGCGCCCGTTGGCCCTCATGCCGGCGGCGCTGGACAGCCCCTCGGGCACGTTGGAGACGAAGACGGCGGCCAGCACCGGGACGCTCACCGCACCACCGCCGAGCAGGCCCAGGCCCAGGACCACCGACTCGGGGACGCCGTCGAGGAGGGCGCCGACGGCGATGGCCGCGCCGCTGCCACCCTGCTCGTCCTCGGAGGGCTGCTGGTCCCCCGACCGCTTGCGGTGCCGGGCGCCGCGGCGGGCCAGCGCCGCGTTGGCGGCGAGGTAGGCGACCGCGCCGCCGAGGAAGCCGACCGCGGCCGGGCCCAGGCCGCCGGTCTCGGCGGCCTCCTCCATCAGGTCGAAGGCGACGGCGGAGATGAGCACGCCCGAGCCGAAGGCCATGACCGACGCGATCACCGCCTGCGGCACGCGGACGAACCAGGCGACCAGCGCCCCGAGCACCAGCGCCGCTCCGCCCAGCAGCCCCCACAGACCCGCTTCCACAGCTCCCGGCACGGGCCGCTCGGTGCCCACCGTTGCCTGCAGCAACCGTCCCGGCGGCAGAAAGGCCGTTCCTGCCGCCGGTGCCGGGGCGCTAGTCGGGGTGGCGGAGGAGGTAGCGGCCGAAGTGCGGCACGGTGAAGGCGATCTGGCCGCGCTCGGCGGAGTAGACCAGCCCCTTCTTGATCAGCGAGTCGCGCGCGGGGGACAGCGACGCCGGCTTGCGGCCCAGCGTCGCGGCCACCTCCGACGTCGCCACCGGGGTGCCGCCCGGCCCGCCCAGCTCGGCCATCGCGTGCATGTACTCGCGCTCGGCCGGGGTGGCGCGGTCGTAGCGGGACCCGAAGAACCCGACGGCGAGCTCGGCCTCGGCCACCGGGGCGGCCATCGCGACGTCGGCGGCGGTGATCGGCGAGGCGGCCGCGACGTCCCAGGTGACCTTGCCGTAGGCCTGAACGAAGTAGGGGTAGCCGTCGGCGGCGTCGTAGAGGGCGTCGAGGGCGGCCGGCTCGAAGGTGACCTCCTCGCGCTCGGCGGGGGCCAGCAGCGCGCGGTCGGCGGCGGGCCGGTCGAGGCGGTCGATGCGCAGGTAGCGGAACAGCCGCTCGGAGTAGCTCTTCGACGCCGACAGCACCGCCGGCAGGTGGGGGAGTCCCGCCCCGACGACGATCAGCGGCGCCCCCTGCTGCGACAGCTCGTGGCAGGCCGCGCAGATGGCCGAGACGTCGGGGGCCTGCACGTCCTGCATCTCGTCGATGAACAGCGCCACCCCCCTGCCGACGTCGGCGGCCAGCCCCGCGGCGTCGCTGAGGAGCTCGACCAGGTCGATCTCCATGTCGCCGGAGTCGGCGCGCCCGGCGGTGGCGGGCACGTCGATGCCCGGCTGCCAGCGGTCGCGCAGCTTCGCGTCGGCCGGCGCCAGCCGCTGGGCGAAGGCCCTCACCGTGCCGAGGACGGCGTCCATCGACTCCTGGTCGGGGTGCCGCAGCTCGCGCAGCGCCATGTGCAGCGCCGAGGAGACCGGCCGGCGCAGCGACTGGTCCGGCCGCGCCTCGATCTTGCCGGTGCCCCAGCCGCGGCCGATCGCCGCGGAGCGCAGCTGGTTGAGCAGCACCGTCTTGCCCACCCCGCGCAGCCCGGTGAGCACCAGCGAGCGCTCGGGGCGGCCCCGGGCGATCCGCTCCAGGACGACGTCGAAGGCCGACAGCTCGTCGTCGCGGCCGGCCAGCTCGGGCGGGCGCTGGCCGGCGCCGGGCGCGTAGGGGTTCCGGACGGGATCCACGTCGAGCACCGTATGGCCCCGTCTAGGCATCTGCCTAGAGACCGGTAGAGCGACCTAGCGCGTGTCGCGCAGGCCGTCGAGGTGGGCCGCGAGGACCTGCCGCACCCGCTCGGGGGGCAGGGCGGAGGGGCGCGTGACGGCGTGCACGGCCAGCCCGTCGAGGACGGCGTACAGGCGCTCGGCCTCCAGCGCGTGATCCGACCCCGGGCGCAGGTCGCCGGCGTCGGCCAGCACGGTCAGCACCCAGCGGCAGAGCGCGAGCAGGTCCTCGGCGGACCGGTCGCGGAGCGCGGCGAGGGCGGGAGCGGTCAGGGCGCGCGCGGTGAGGGCGAGCCAGACCTCGGCCCCGGCCCGCCGCTCGTCGTCGAGCGGGAGCGTCTCCTCCAGCACGCGCAGCGCGAGGGCGGCGTCGGCGGACGCGCCGGCCGTCACGGCCGCGACCCGTGCTCCCGCGTGCTCGACCACCAGGGTCACCGCGAAGTGCAGCAGCTCGTCCTGGGTGGCGAACCAGTGCCGCAGGGTGCCCATCGAGGTCGCCGCCTCGCGGGCGACGGCGCCCGCCCTCGCCCGCATCGAGGCGTGGACGACCCGCAACGCCGGGGAGGCGACCGCCTGGGTGGTGTTCCTGCTCGGGCTCCTCCTCGTGTCCGACGCCCTGCCGCTGCGCTGACCGGCGCGGAGGGCGGGGTCTCGTGCCCCGTCTACGGTCCTCTGGCGCCGACGCGAGAGAGACCTAGACGAGCACGGACGGCGGTCGCTCACAGGCGGCGCCGCTAGCGTGGCCGCCGTGATCAGGTTCGCACTCAAGGTCGTCATCACGGCCCTGGCCTTCTACGGCCTCACGCGGCTGCTCCCCGGCATCGACATCGAGGGCAACGAGAACGGTGCGCTCGGCGTCAGCGGCACCTTCCTGTGGGTGGCGCTGCTCTTCGCGGTGGTCAACGCCGTCGTCGGGCCGGTCCTGCGGTTCCTGTCCTTCCCGGCGATCCTGCTCAGCCTGGGGCTCTTCCTGCTGATCGTGAACGCCGCGCTGCTCGGCCTGACCGCCGCCCTCTCCGACCGCCTCTCGGTCGACGGGTTCGGCACCGCGGTCCTCGGTGGCCTCGTCCTCGCCGTCGTCGGCTGGGTCGCCGACCAGGTCCTCGACCGCGGCTGACCCGGGTCGGCCCCCTCCAGGGACCCGACGCGAGCTCGCGAGCGGTGGGGGGCAGGGGGTCCTTCTACTAGCGTCGGGGACATGAGCACCACCGGCGTGGACACCGTCGTCCCCGGCCGACCGGAGGACGGGGTCCCACCCGGGCTGGTCGCCCTCGAGGAGGCCAACGACCGCAAGCGGGCGCTGCTGGCCGAGGCGGCCGACGCCGCGGCCGGCAGCCTCGACGGGGGCCTGCCCGCCGGCTGCGGCACCGCGGACCTCCCGGCGCTGCTGCAGCGCTACTACTGGAGCGAGCCGGCCGCCGAGGTCCTCGGGCACGAGCCGGCCGACCTCGCCGCGCTCGCGCTGCGCCACCTGCGCCTGGCCGCCGTCCGGCCGCAGGGCTCGGCCACCGTGGTGGTCGAGCGGCTCCCCGACGGGCGCGGGCTGCTGCTCGTCGTCACCGACGACATGCCCTTCCTCGTCGACTCGGTGACGGCCGAGGTGGTCCGCCAGGGCGCGGGCCTGCAGCACGTCGTCCACCCGGTCGTCGTCGTCCGCCGGGACGTGTCCGGCGCGATGCGCGCCTTCTGCGACAGCCCGGGCACCGCCGCCGCCGACTGCGGCCCCGACGCGCTGGCCGAGTCCTGGATGGCCGTCGTCCTGGACGGCCCGCTCGGCGACGAGGCCGCCGGTGACCTGGTGACCGGGCTGCGCACCGTCCTCGCCGACGTGCGCGCGGTCGACGAGGACGCCCCGCGCACCGCCGCCCGCGCCCTGGAGCTGGCCACCCGGCTCGAGGAGCAGGGCGGCGTCGAGGCCGCCGACCCGGCCGACGACCCCGCGGAGGCCGCCGCGCTGCTGCGCTGGCTGGCCGACGGCAACTTCGTCTTCCTCGGCGCCCGTGACGCCGAGATCACCGACACCGTGCGGGCCGTCCCCGGCACCGGACTGGGCGTGCTGCGCAGCGACACCGCGGCGGCGCTGCCCGAGGCGGCCGGCCCGCTCGGTCCCTGGCTGGTCACCGTCACCAAGGCCGACATCCGCTCGACGGTGCACCGCCGTGCCTGGCTGGACCTGGTCGCCGTCACCGTGCCGGCGACCGGCGGCCGCCCGGCCCGCCAGCACCGGCTGGTCGGGCTGTTCCCCACCGCGGCGTCCGCCGCCGGTGTCCGCGACGTGCCGCTCGTGCGCCGCCGCGTCGCCGAGGTGGTGGAGGGCTCCGGCGTCCCGGCCGACAGCCACACCGGCAAGACGCTGGTCGACGTCCTGGACACCCTCCCGCGCGACGAGCTGTTCCAGGCGACGGGCGGCGAGCTGCTGCCCGTGGCGCTGGCCGTGCTGTACCTGCAGGAGCGCCGCCAGACCCGGCTGTTCCTGCGCCGCGACCCCTTCGGCCGGTTCTGGTCGGCGCTGGTCTACCTGCCCCGCGACCGGTACACGACCGAGGTCCGCCTGGCGATGCAGCAGCTGCTGCTGTCCCGGCTCGGCGGGCGCGACATCGAGTTCACCGCCCGCTCCACCGAGTCGGTCCTGGCGCGGCTGCACTTCGTCGTCCGGGTGCCGGTGGCCCGGGGCGGGGCGCCCGCGCTGCCCGAGGTCGACGCCGACGCGCTGCAGCAGGAGCTCGCCGCCGTCGCGCGCAGCTGGTTCGACGACCTCGCCGAGGCCCTGGCCGCCCGCCACGGCGACGGCACCGAGCAGGTGCTCGCGCGGGTCGCCGACGCCTTCCCCGCCGCCTACCAGGACGACTTCCCGGCGACGACGGCCGTCGAGGACCTCGCCCGCCTCGACGCGCTGGGGCCCGGCGAGCTGGGCCTGCGGCTGCGCCGCCCGCGCGGGGCCGGGGCCGCCGAGCCGCGCCTGACCGTCTACCGGGTGGGGGAGCGGCTGCTGCTCTCCGACGTCCTGCCGGTGCTGCAGCACATGGGTGTCGACGTCGTCGACGAGCGGCCCTACGAGATCGACCGGATCGGCGCCCCGCCGGCCTGGATCTACGACTTCGGCCTCACCGCCCCCGGCGGGGAGCTGCCCTTCCCCGGGTCGCTGCCCGAGCGGTTCACCGAGGCGGTCGCCGCCGTGTGGCGCGGGGAGGCCGAGGACGACGGCCTGGGCGCCCTGGTGCTCCTGGCCGGGCTGAACTGGCGGCAGGTGACGGTGGTCCGCGCCTACGTGCAGTGGCTGCGCCAGGCCGGCCTGCCCTTCGGCCAGCGGTACGTGGAGACCACGCTGGCCGCGCACCCCGACGTCGTGGCGCGGCTGGTGGCGCTGTTCGAGACACGCTTCTCACCCGACCGCGAGGCCGGCCGCGCGCGGCGGCAGGAGGACCTCGCCGCGTCGCTGCGCGAGGCGATCGGGCGGGTGGACACCCTCGACGCCGACCGCGTGCTCTCCAGCCTGCTGGCCGCCGTCCTCGCCACCCAGCGCACCACCTACTACGCGGGCGGTCCGCTGGCGGTGAAGCTCGACCCGCACGCCGTCCCCGACCTGCCCGAGCCGCGCCCGGCCCGGGAGGTGTTCGTCAGCTCCCCGCGGGTCATGGGCGTGCACCTGCGCTTCGGCGCGGTCGCGCGCGGCGGGCTGCGCTGGTCCGACCGGCGCGAGGACCTGCGCACCGAGGTGCTCGGCCTGGTCAAGGCGCAGATGGTCAAGAACACCGTCATCGTGCCCACCGGCGCCAAGGGCGGCTTCGTCGTCCGCAACCCCCCGGCGACGGCCGATCCCGCCCTCCCGGCCACCCGCGAGGAGGTCCAGGCCGAGGGCCAGGCCTGCTACCGGCTGTTCATCGGCGCGCTGTTGTCGTTGACCGACGACCTGGTCGGCGGTGAGGTCGTGCCGCCGCCGCGGGTGGTCCGGCACGACGGCGACGACGCCTACCTCGTCGTCGCCGCGGACAAGGGGACGGCGACGTTCTCCGACCTGGCCAACGCGGTCGCGCTCGAGCGGGGCTTCTGGCTCGGCGACGCCTTCGCCTCCGGCGGCTCGGTCGGCTACGACCACAAGGCCATGGGAATCACCGCCCGCGGCGCCTGGGAGTCGGTGACCCGCCACTTCCGCGAGCTCGACGTCGACGTGCAGAGCCAGGAGTTCACCGTCGTCGGCGTCGGCGACATGTCCGGCGACGTCTTCGGCAACGGGATGCTGCTGTCCGAGCACATCCGCCTGGTGGCCGCCTTCGACCACCGGCACGTCTTCGTCGACCCCACGCCTGACGCCGCGACGTCGTTCGCCGAGCGCCGGCGGCTGTTCGACCTGCCGCGCTCGTCGTGGGCCGACTACGACCCCGCGCTGATCAGCCCCGGTGGCGGCGTCTGGCCGCGGACGGCGAAGGCGGTGCCGGTGAGCGAGCCGATGCGCGCCGCGCTCGGCCTCGGCGACGACGTCGACACCCTCTCGCCGGTCGAGCTGATCCGCGCGGTCCTGCTCGCCCCGGTGGACCTGCTGTTCAACGGGGGCATCGGCACCTACGTCAAGGCCGCGACCGAGAGCTCCGTCGACGTCGGGGACAAGGCCAACGACGCCGTCCGCGTCGACGGCGGACAGCTGCGCGTGCGGGTGGTGGGGGAGGGCGGCAACCTCGGCCTGACCCAGCGCGGGCGGGTGGAGTACGCCCTCGCCGGCGGCCGGGTGAACACCGACGCCATCGACAACTCCGCGGGCGTGGACACCTCCGACCACGAGGTGAACATCAAGATCGCGCTCAACGGGGTCGTCGACGCCGGGGAGCTCGACGCCGGGGGCCGGGCCGCGCTGCTCGCCGACATGACCGACGAGGTCGCCGCCGCCGTCCTCGGCGACAACCACGCGCAGAACGCGGTGCTGGCCGTGGAGGTCACCTCCTCGCGCAGCCTGCTCGACGCGCACGAGCGGTTCCTCCGGGCGCTGGAGCGCTCGGGGCGGCTGGTGCGGGCCGTCGAGGCGCTGCCCGACGACCGGGCGCTGGCCCAGCGGCGGCGCGACGGGCAGGCGCTGACCAGCCCGGAGCTGTCGGTGCTGCTGGCCTACGCCAAGCTCGAGGTGGGTGACGCCGTCCTGCACTCCGACCTGCCCGACGACCCCGCCCTGGCCCGGCTGCTGCGCGACTACTTCCCGGCCGCGCTGCGGGAGCGCTTCCCCGCGGCGGTCGACACCCACCCGCTGCGCCGGGAGATCGTGGCCACGGCGCTCACCAACCGGTCGGTGAACACCGCCGGCGTCACCGGCCTGTTCCGGCTGGGGGAGGAGACCGGCCTGGACCTCGCCGCCGTCGTCCGGGCGCACGCGGTGGCCCGCGCGGTGTTCGACGTCGACCGGCTGTGGGACGCCGTCCGGCCGCTGGACAACCGGGTGCCGGCGCCGGTGCAGGTGGAGCTGCGCACCGAGGCGACCCGGCTGGCCGAGCGGGCGACGCGCTGGCTGCTGCGGCTGCCCGAGCTCGGCGGCCGGCCCGCGGCCGGGATCACCGCCGTGACCGACCGGTTCGCCGCGCCGGTGGCCGCGGTGCGGACCGGCCTGCCGGACTGGCTGCTCGGCCACGAGGCCGTCGCGTACGCCGAGCGGGCACGGCGGCTGCAGGCCGCCGGCGTGCCCGCGGGGCTGGCGGGGGAGGTCGCGGCCGCGCCGCTGCTGCCGGCGGCGCTGGACCTCGCCGTCGTCGCCGAGCGGACCGGCGCGCCGATCGAGCTGGCCGGGCGCGTGGCGCAGGAGCTGGCCGAGCGGCTGTCGTTGGTGCCGCTGCGCGAGCTGGTCACCGCGCTGCCCCGGGACCGCCGCTGGCCGTCGATGGCGCGCGCCGCGCTGCGCGACGACCTCGCCGCCGAGCAGGCCGAGCTCGCCGTCGAGGTGCTCACCGGGCGGGAGCCGGCTCCCGCCGCGGACGCCGCCTCGCTGGTGGGCGCCTGGGTGGAGGGCTGGGAGCCCGCGCAGCGCCGGGCGGCTGCCCAGCTCGCCGACATCGCCGCCGGCGACCGGCACGAGCTGCCCGAGCTGCTGGTCGCCGTCCGGACCCTGCGGGGCCTGCGCCGCCGCTGAGCCTCCCCGACCCCGGGGGGTCCCCGTGCCTGGGAGGCGGCTGGACGGTCGCTGTGAGGATCCGGTCCGTCACGGGCTGCCCGGACCGGCCGCGACACGGCGGACGCACCCCCGTCGCCGCCGGATGGTGACGAGCGCCACACCGCACGGTGGGGGCACCTCCGGGCGGCACCGGCCGGACCGGGGACCCCGACGAGAGGACGGCCATGACCACGACGAGGGCAGGACGGCTGCGGACGGTCACCGTGGTGGCGGTGGCGGGCGGCTCGCTGGCGCTGCTCCCGCTCACGGGGGCGTTCGCCGGCGGGCCCGGGCACGGCGGCGGGCACGGCGGCGGGCACGGGCACGGGAACGGCAGCGCCCACGGGCACCTGCGCAGCGTCATCTTCGTCAACGGCGACGGCATGGGCGCCACCCACCGCGAGGCCGGACGCCTGGACCAGGAGGGCTTCGACGGGCAACTGGCGATGGACGCGCTGCCGATCGCCGGGCTGCAGACCACCGACGCGCGCGACCCCGAGGACACGGTCACCGACTCCGCGGCCTCGGCGTCGGCCTGGGCCACCGGGGTGAAGACCTACAACGGCGCGATCAGCGTCGACGTCGACGGCGACCCCCTGCCCACGCTCGGCCAGCAGGCCGAGGAGGCGGGCCTGGCCGGCGGCATCGTGACCACCGCGCAGGTCACCGACGCCACGCCGGCGGCGTTCTTCGCCAACAGCACCGACCGCGCCGCCCAGGACGACATCGCGCGCCAGTACCTGGAGGTCAGCCGGCCGGAGGTCATCCTCGGCGGCGGCGAGGACTGGTGGCTGCCCGCCGGGGACGAGGGCACCTACCCGCCCCGGGCCGGTGACGCCGAGGACCCGGAGGTGTCCCGCAGCACGCAGGGCGACCTCGTCGCGCGGGCCGAGGGCCTCGGCTACGAGTACGTCAGCACCGCCGAGGAGTTCGCCGCCGCCGACTCCGGCCTGCTGCTCGGGCTGTTCGCCAACGAGGAGATGTTCCAGCAGCGGCCCGAGGGCGAGGGCGACGAGTTCGACCCGGTCGTCTCGCTCGCCGACATGACCACCCGGGCCCTCGAGGTGCTCTCCCAGGACGAGGACGGGTTCTTCCTCCTCGTCGAGGAGGAGGCCGTGGACGAGATGAGCCACAACAACAACGGCACCCGGATGCTGGAGGCCATGCGCTCCCTCGACGACGCCGTCGAGGTGGCCCGGGCCTACGTGGCCGCGCACCCCGACACGCTGCTGATCGTCACCGGCGACCACGAGTGCGGCGGGCTGACCATCGAGGACGTCGACCCCGAGGACGAGAGCGGCCCCGGCGGCACCCTGGACCCGTCCCTGACCGGTGACACCGAGTCCGGCGAGGACGGCCCGTTCGACGTCGCCGGCACCGGGGGCGCCTACGACTTCGCCCTCGACTGGACGACGACCTCGCACACCGGCGTCCCGACCGTCGTCACCGCGGAGGGTCCGGGGAGCGAGGAGCTGACCGGCTACTACCCGAACACCCACCTGCACGACGTCGTGTCCGCGGTGCTCTTCGACTGACGGCGCTCCCCGGGGCCCGGGGCCGGCGACCGCCGGTCCCGGGCCCCGGCACGTGCGGACCGGTTCCCCGATCGACCCGCGGTCTCCGTGCGGCCGTCATCCGGCGGACACCCGTGCCCGCGACCCTGGCGTGCGGACACCTCGTCCCGCTCCCGGGAGGACCGATGGACTCCGGCACGCCGACCCCCGTCCGCACCCCCAGCCGCACCCCCAACCGCGGCGGGATGACCCCCGTCCTCGCCCGGACCGCCGTCCGCGCCGCCACCGCGACCTGGGGCGGGGACCGCCGGCAGCAGCGGTTGCGCGTGTGCACCGCCGCCGAGCTGCTCCTGGCCCGGGGCCTGCGCGTGCGGGTCGTCAACCCGCCGGTCGCCTGGCCGCGCGGGCCGCGGCTGGTGGTGGCCAACGCCTCCGGCTGGGCCGACGTGCTCGCCCTGGCCACGGTCGTCCCGGGCACGCCCGTGGTCGACGCCGCGCTGGCCGCCCGGCCGCTGCTGCGCGTGCTGGCCCGCCGCGGCGGGCTGCTGGTCGACGACGGCAGCGGCGCCGTGCGCGGCCGGGTCACCGCGCTGCTGCGCGCGGGCGCCACGGTCACCGCCTCCCCCGGGGAGGGCGCGACCCCGGACGACCCCGGCCGGTTCCGGGTCCGCGCGCTCGCCCCCGCCGTCGACGCGCAGGCCGCCGTGTGCCCGGTCGCCGTCCGCCCGGCCGGCAGCGGCGTCCTGGAGGTCCACCTGCTGTCGGCGCTGCAACCGGGGCACGACGCGCGGGCCCTGGCGGCACTCGCCGAGTACGCGGTCGCGCACGTGCTGGAGTCCGGCGCGCCGGTCCCGGGCTCCCCCGGGACTGTCCGGCCGCAGGAGGGGTACGGACGACCCCGCCCGTGACCCGCCCGGAGGGGGACCCCGTGCAGCCCGACACGCTCGCCCACCGCGAGGACGCCGCGACGTTCGACGGGGAACCGTCCCGCACCACCACCGAGCCGCCGCGGGAGGCCGAGGTCCTCGACCTGAGCCGCTGGCGGCTCAACGCCCTGCCCGACGAGAACAGCGACGAGGACTGGGACGACGACCGCCAGCTCTTCGGTCCCGACGGCGCGCTGGTCGAGACGTGGCGCGAGGGCTATCCCTACACCGAGCGCATGGAGCGCCGGGAGTACGAGATCGAGAAGCGCCGCCTGCAGATCGAGCTGCTCAAGCTGCAGGGCTGGGTGAAGGACACCGGCCAGCGGCTGGTCATCGTCTTCGAGGGGCGCGACGCCGCGGGCAAGGGCGGCACGATCAAGCGCTTCACCGAGCACCTGAACCCGCGCGGTGCCCGCGTGGTCGCGCTGGACAAGCCCTCGGAGCGCGAGCAGACCCAGTGGTACTTCCAGCGGTACGTGCAGCACCTGCCCGCCGCCGGGGAGATCGTGCTGTTCGACCGCTCCTGGTACAACCGCGCCGGCGTCGAGCGCGTGATGGGCTACTGCACCGAGGAGCAGTACCAGCAGTTCCTGCTGCAGGCCCCCGAGCTGGAGCGGATGTTCGTGGCCAGCGGCATCCGGCTGTTCAAGCTGTGGTTCTCGGTCTCCCGCGGGGAGCAGCGGACCCGCTTCGTCGTCCGCCAGATCGACCCCGTGCGGCAGTGGAAGCTCTCGCCCACCGACCTGGCCAGCCTCGACAAGTGGGACGCCTACACCGAGGCCAAGGAGGCGATGTTCCTCCACACCGACACCCAGCACGCGCCGTGGACGGTCATCAAGAGCAACGACAAGAAGCGCGCCCGCCTCGAGGCGATGCGGCACGTGCTCTGCCGGCTGGACTACGACGGCAAGGACTGCGACGTCGTCGGCGACCCCGACCCGCTGATCGTCGGGTCGGCCGCCGACGTGCTGGAGGAGTCCTCCGACGTCCCCGTCGCCCCGCCGCCGCCGCGCGTGACCCGGGTTCGCTGACCTCGTCTGCGGCTCTCTAGCAACAGAGCTAGAGAGCCGCAGACGGCGTCAGAGCGGCGGGCGGCGGGCCGGTCCGGTGACCTGCTCGATCGCCGCGGCGACCTCCAGCAGGCGCAGGTCGGCGCGTGGGGCGGTGATCACCTGCAGCCCCACCGGCAGGCCGTCGCCGGTGTGGCCGCCGGGCAGCGAGAGCGCGGGGCACCCGGTGGCCGAGACGAGCGTGCACGAGCGCATCCAGCCCAGGTAGTCCTCCTGTGGCACCCCCGCCACCTCCGTCGGGTACTCCTGCTCCACCGGGAAGGGCAGCACCTGGGTGGTCGGCGCGAGCAGCACGTCGTAGCGGTCGAAGAACCCGACCACCCGCTCGTGCAGCCGGGTGTGGGCCAGCTCCGCGCGGGCGACGTCGGCGCCGCTGAGGGCCGCGCCGCGGGCGGCGTTGCGGCGGATGGCCTCCTTCACCTTCTCCGGCGAGCGGCGGACGACGTCGCCGAAGGTGGCCTCGAACAGCCACGCCCGCAGCGTGCCGAAGACCTCGTCGGCCTCGCGCAGGTCGGGGCAGGCCTCCTCGACGACGGCGCCCTCGGCCTCCAGCCGCGGCAGCACCCCGGCGAGCACCTGGGTGACCACCGGCTCGACCGGCACCAGCCCGCCGAGGTCGGGCGCCCAGGCCACCCGCAGGCCGCGCAGGTCGGCCGGGCGCGGGGAGGCGAAGGAGGCGCCGTCCTCGGACAGCGCGATCGGCACCCGCGGGTCGGGACCGGCGATCGCCGACAGCGTCAGGGCGACGTCGCCGACGGTGCGGCCCATCGGCCCCTGCACCGACAGCGTCGCCCAGCCCAGGCCGGCCGGCCACGTCGGCACCCGCCCGGGCGAGGGCCGCAGCCCGACGACGCCGCAGAAGGCCGCGGGGTTGCGCAGCGAGCCGCCCATGTCGCTGCCCTCGGCCACCGGCACCAGCCCGGCGGCGAGCGCCGCCGCCGCCCCGCCGCTGGAGCCGCCCGCCGACAGCCCGTGCCGCCACGGGTTGTGGGTGGCGCCGAAGAGCGGGTTGAAGGTGTGCGAGCCGGCCGCGAACTCCGGCACGTTCGTCTTGCCCACCCGCACCGCCCCCGCGAGGCGCAGCCGCTCGACGACGAGCTCGTCGCGCGCCGGGACCGTGTCGGCGTGCAGGGGCGAGCCCCACGTCGTGCGCATGCCGCCGGTGGCGTGGGTGTCCTTGTGCGCCACCGGGAGACCGTGCAGCGGACCGAGCCGCTCCCCGGCGGCGAGCGCGGCGTCGGCGGCGTCGGCCGCGGCGCGGGCGCCCTCGGCGTCGAGGGTCACGATGGCGTTGAGCTGCGGGTCGATCCGCTCGATGCGGGCCAGGTGCGCCTCGAGCAGCTCCCGCGCGGAGACCTCCCTCGCGCGCACCATCGCGGCCAGCTCGGTGGCCGGGCGCAGGCAGAGGTCGGCGTCGGGCGCGGCGGCGGCGGCTCCTGTGGTCACCGGGGGAGGGTGCCACGGGCCGGGGCACCGGCGGTGGCCGACACTGTGCGGGTGGACGGCGACACGAACCGGCAGCTGGCCGACGAGCAGGACGAGACGGCCACCTTCGCCGACCTCGGTCTGCGCCCCGAGCTGCTGGCGGCGCTGACGCGGCTCGGCTACGAGGAGCCCACCCCCATCCAGCGCGAGGCCGTCCCGCCGATGGTCGCCGGGCGCGACCTGCTCGGCCAGGCCGCCACCGGCACCGGCAAGACGGCGGCCTACGCGCTGCCGGTGCTGCAGCGGCTGCCCGACGAGCGGCCCGGCGGCGACCCGCTCGCACTGGTGCTCGTCCCCACCCGCGAGCTGGCCATCCAGGTGTCGGAGGCGCTGCACCGCTACGGCCGCGACCTCGGCGCCCGCGTGGTGCCGGTCTACGGCGGCCAGCCGATCCCGCGCCAGCTGCGGGCGCTGGAGGCCGGCGTCGACGTCGTCGTCGCCACTCCCGGGCGGGCGCTGGACCTGCTGCAGCGCGGCAGCCTGCACCTGGGCGGCGTCGCCACGGTGGTGCTCGACGAGGCCGACGAGATGCTCGACATGGGCTTCGCCGAGGACCTCGAGGCGCTGCTGGCCGAGGTGCCCGAGGAGCGGCAGACGGTGCTGTTCAGCGCCACGATGCCGCGCCGGCTCGACAGCATGGCCCGCCGCCACCTGCGCGACCCGCTCCGCATCCAGGTCGCCCGCGAGGTGCCCACCGAGGGCGAGGCACCGCGGGTCCGGCAGACCGCGTTCGTCGTCGCCCGGGCGGCCAAGGCCGCGGCGCTGGGCCGGGTGCTCGACGTCGAGAGCCCGACGGCGGCCATCGTCTTCTGCCGCACCCGCGACGAGGTCGACGACCTCACCGAGACGCTGAACGGCCGCGGCTACCGCGCCGAGGCCCTGCACGGTGGCATGAGCCAGGAGCAGCGGGACCGCGTCATGGGCCGGCTCCGCGGCGGCACCGCGGAGCTGCTCGTGGCCACCGACGTCGCCGCCCGCGGCCTCGACGTCGAGCAGCTCACCCACGTCGTCAACTACGACGTGCCGGCCGCGGCGGAGACCTACGTGCACCGCATCGGCCGGGTCGGCCGGGCCGGGCGCGAGGGCGTGGCCATCACGCTGGTGGAGCCGCGGGCACACCGGATGCTCAAGACGATCGAGCGCGTCACCGGGGCGCCGATCCACGTGGAGCGGGTGCCCACGGTCGCCGACCTGCGCGCCCGCCGGCTGGAGCTGACCCGCGCGGCGCTGCGGGAGAGCCTGCTGGGCGACGACCTCGAGCGCTTCCGGGCCGTCGTCGAGACGCTCACCGACGAGTTCGACGTCGTGGAGGTGGCGCTGGCGGCGGTCAAGCTCGCGCACGAGGCCACCAACGGCCCCGACGACGACGAGGAGATCCCCGAGGTCACCCTGCGGCCCGAGCGCCCCCAGCGCGACGGCGACCGCGGCGACCGGGGCCGGCCGTCGCGGCCGCGGTCGGGCGGCGGCGACACCGCGCGGCTGTTCATCGGCGCCGGCCGCAGCGCCGGGGTGCGCCCCGGCGACCTGGTCGGTGCCATCGCGGGGGAGACCGAGCTGCGCGGCCGTGACGTGGGCTCCATCGAGATCGCCGAGCGGTTCAGCCTGGTCGAGGTGCCCGCGGGTGCCGCGGAGGAGGTCATCACCGCGCTGCGGGCCAGCACGATCAAGGGCCGGAAGGTGACCGTCCGCCGGGAGCGGCCCCGCCCGTAGCGGACCCGCTCCCTAGAGGTCCGGCTCCTCCGGGACGACGTCCGGGATCCGGTTGGGGCCGGCCTCGGACGGGCGGGGGACGTCCTGGGGGTGCAGCCGCACCGCCACCAGTGCGACGTCGTCCTCGGGGCGGCCGTCGACCAGCCGGTGCAGCACCTCGTCGAGCAGCTCCCGCAGCGGCCGGCCGGCCAGCTCGCGCAGCGCCTCCCGCAGCCGGGCCATGCCGGCGTCGAGGTCGGCGTCGCGGCGCTCGATGAGCCCGTCGGTGAACAGCAGCACGGTGGCGCCCCGGTCGAGGGTGACCACCGACTCCTCGCGGAGCGCGCCGGGGTCGACGCCGAGCAGCAGGTCGCCGCGCCAGGTGGCGAGCTCGGCCACGCTGCCGTCGGGGTTGATGACCAGCGGCGGCAGGTGCCCGGCGTTGGCCCAGCGCATGCGCGTGACGCCCCGCCGGCGCTCGTCGTCGGTCTGCTCGAAGCGGGCGACGGTGGCCGTGGCCAGCACCCGGGTCTGCAGCACGGCCATCGAGGCGTCCAGGCCGCGCAGCACCTCACCGGGGCCGGCGTCGCTGTAGGTGGCGATGCCGCGCAGCAGCGCGCGCAGCTGCCCCATGGCCGCCGCGGCCTCGGTGTCGTGGCCGACGACGTCGCCGATGACGAGCATCGTCGCCCCGCCCGGCTGGAGGAACGCGTCGTACCAGTCGCCGCCGACCCGGGCGGCCTCGGCGGCCGGCAGGTAGCGGACGGCGATCTCGGCGTGGTCGGGCTCCGGCGGCTCGGTGAGCAGGCTGCGCTGCAGCCCCTCGGCGAGCGCGCGCTGCTGCCCGTAGAGGCGGGCGTTGTCCAGCGCCAGGCCGGCGCGGTCGGCGACGTCCTGGGCGGTGGCGAGGTCCTCGTCGCGCGGCGTCCAGCCGCGGCGGAAGTACAGCGTCATCACGCCGAGGGTGCGGTCGCGGCCGCGCAGCGGGAGGGAGATCGCCGACTCGGGGTCCAGCGCGGCCAGCAGGTCGCCGGCCTCGCCCTCGGCCAGCACGGCGCGCACGGCCCCGCTGCGCTCCACGACCGGCTCGCCGGTGAGCAGGGCGCGCATGAGCGGCGCGGTGGCCGGCATGGCGTCGAGGCGGACCGCGGCGTAGCGCTCGACCAGGGCCCGGGACGAGGGGACGGCGTGCCAGTGCCCGACGTCGCGCGGGCGCCCGTCGGGGTCGACGACCGTGACGATGCACCAGTCGGCCAGGGCCGGGACCACCAGGCGCGGCAGGTGGGCGGTGGCCGTCTGGGCGTCCAGGGCGCCGGCGAGCTCGGCGCTGACCTGGGCCAGCAGCGCCAGCCGCTGCGCGGCGCGCTCGGCCCGGTCCTGCACGCGTCGGCGCTCGGTGACCTCGAGGAAGTAGACCGACAGGCCCTCGGGGCTGGGCCAGGCGCGCAGCTCGTACCAGCCGTCGAGCGGCGCGGGGTAGTGCGCGTCGAAGTGCACCGGGGTGCCGGTGCGGACGGCGGTGCGGTAGCTCTCCTCGAAGGCGCTGTTCACCGCGGCCGGGAAGGCCGTCCACAGCTCCTGGCCGAGCAGCTCGTCGCGGCTGCGGCCCAGCAGGCGCTCGGCCTCGGCGTTGACGTGCGTGAACCGCCACTCGCGGTCGAGGGAGTAGAAGCCGGCCGGCATGGCCTCGAGCACGCGGGTGACCCGCATGCCGGCGGCGCGCTCGGCGGTGGTGTCGTAGGCGGCGCCCAGCACCCGGGTGGCCGCGCCGTTCTCGTCGGCCAGCGTGCGCCCGCGGGCCTGTACCCAGCGGGTGTCCCCGGTCGGCCAGACGACGCGGTACTCGGCCTCGTAGTCACCGCAGGAGGCGATGCTGGCCTGCAGGGCGTCGGTCACCCGGGGCAGGTCGTCGGGGTGCAGGCGGGCGTTGAAGTCGTCGATGGTGCCGCCGAAGTCGCCGCCGGCGTACCCGAACATCTCGATCAGCCGGGCGTCCCAGGTCAGCTCGCCGGTGTGCAGGTCCCAGTCGAAGGTCCCGATCCCGGCGGCGTCGACGGCCAGGCCCCAGCGCACGCGGTCGCTCTCGTACTCGGCGCGCAGCGCCGCCAGTTCCAGCTCGCTGACGGCGGCCGCGGCGAGCTGGCGCAGGGTGGCGAGGTCGTCGTCGGACCAGGGCCGGGGCGTGGGCGCGGCGACGCAGAGGACCCCCACCGTGTGACCGGCGGTGTCGACGAGCGGCACGCCGAGGTAGGCGCCGACGAGTCCGGCCCGGACCTGCGGCAGCTCGGCGGCCCGGGGCTCGGCGTGGACGTCGGGGACGACGACCGGCGCGCCCTCGGCGGCGGGCACCGCGCAGGCGGTGGCGTCGAGCGGGCCCTCCCGGCCCACGGTGCCCGGGGGCAGGCCGGTGCCGGCGACGACGACCTCGACGTCGTCGAGCAGGGAGATCTGGGCGATCGGTGCGCCGACCAGCCGGGCGGCGAGCTCGGCGAGGCGGTCGAGGACGACGCTGGCGTCGCGCAGCCGCAGCCGGCGGGCGGCGCGGGCGCGCGGACGGTCGGCCTGGAGCAGCTCCGCGGCGGCGCGGGGACCGGCGACCCGCGGCTCCCGGGGGAGCCCAGACGTGTCGTCCACCGAACCCCTTCGCCCGGCCGACGGCCGACTCCTGTGCAGCGACACCCCGGCCGGTGCTGGGTCCGGGCGCCGTGTACAGCGTAAGCGACGTCGATCGCGGTCGACAGGGACCACGATCACACCGGCGCCGGTGGCCGGCCCGGTCGGCCCCGTCAGGCCGCTCGGAGCACCAGCGTGAGCGCGGTCGCCCCGTCGTGTTCCACGTGCAACCCGGCACGCCGGAGGAGGGCCCGCACGCGGACGATGTCGTCCGGCTCGGCCGTCGTGGTCGCGAGCAGCCGGGCCACCCGCCCCTTGTGGGCCTTGTTCGCGTGGCTCACCACGCTCCGGCTGCCGTCGGGGCGCTCGCTGAGGACGTCGACGGTCACCGCACCCGGGACGGGCGCCAGCGCCTGGTAGGCCCCGCTGCGCAGGTCGACGACGAGCTCGCCGGAGGCCGCGAGGACCGGGCCGAGCACCGGGCGCCACAGCGCGCGCAGCGTGGGCAGGCCGGGGAGGGCCGAGCCCGCGGACAGCCGGTACGCCGGGACGGCGTCGGTGGCCCGCGCCAGCCCGAACAGCGCCGAGCCGACGGCCAGCCGCCGGTCGGCGCGGGCGCGCTGCGCGCGGGAGAGGCTCCGGACGTCGAGCGCGTCGTAGAGGACGCCGGTGTAGCGCTCGACCGCGGGCGTCGTCGGGCTGGTGCGCAGCGCGGCGTTGCGCGCCAGCTCGGCGTCCTGGCCGGGGGACAGGCCCAGCGCCGTCCGGGCGGCCGGCGGGTCGGCGGCGAGCCGGACGAGCGCCTCGACCAGCCGTGCGCGGACCGGCGTGAGCTCCGGTGTGGAGAGGGCGGCGAGGTCGAGCGGGGCGCCGTCGCCGTCCGGGGACTTGGTCTCCGAGGGCGGGAGCAGCACGAGCACGACCGGCGACGCTACGTGTCAACGTGCCGGGCCCCGGTGACGGGTCGGGAGCGCCGCCTGCGGCGGTGAGTGACCCGCGTCACACTCGGCAGTCCGCGCCGACCGGCGCGGGTGGGGGGATGGCGTGCCGGGCGGGCCGTCGGGCACGTCGCCGAGAGGAGGCGCGTCCGTGGCAGGTAACAGGGCGGTCATGTACATGGGGCCCGGCAAGGTCGAGGTCGCGGACCTGGACTACCCCGGGCTCGAGCTTAAGGAGGGACCGGGGGTCAACCCGGCCAACGTCGGCCGCAAGACCCCGCACGGGGTCATCCTGCGGACGGTGGCCACCAACATCTGCGGCAGCGACCAGCACATGGTCCGCGGGCGCACGACGGCGCCCGAGCGCCTGGTGCTCGGCCACGAGATCACCGGAGAGGTCGTCGAGAAGGGGGCGGACGTCGAGTTCCTCGAGGTCGGCGACATCGTCAGCGTGCCCTTCAACATCGCCTGCGGGCGCTGTCGCAACTGCAAGGAGGGCAAGACCGGGATCTGCCTCAACGTCAACCCCGACCGTCCGGGCTCGGCCTACGGCTACGTGGACATGGGCGGCTGGACCGGCGGGCAGGCCGAGTACGTCATGGTCCCGTACGCGGACTGGAACGCGCTGAAGTTCCCGGACCGCGACCAGGCGCTGGCCAAGATCCGCGACCTGACGATGCTGTCGGACATCTTCCCGACCGGCTACCACGGGTGCGTGACCGCCGGTGTCGGGACCGGCTCGACGGTCTACATCGCCGGGGCCGGCCCGGTCGGCCTCGCGGCGGCCGCCTCGGCGCAGCTGCTCGGTGCCGCCGTCGTCATCGTGGGCGACCTCAACGCCGACCGGCTGGCCCAGGCCCGGAGCTTCGGCTGCGAGACCGTCGACGTGTCGAAGGGCGACCCGAAGGACCAGATCGCGGAGATCCTCGGCGAGCCCGAGGTGGACTGCGGCGTGGACGCGGTCGGCTTCGAGGCCCGCGGGCACGGAGAGGGCTCGGACCGGGAGGCGCCGGCGACGGTGCTCAACTCGCTGATGGACGTCACGCGGGCCGGTGGCGCGCTCGGCATCCCCGGCCTCTACGTGACCGGGGACCCCGGCGCGGTCGACGACGCGGCCAAGGTGGGCTCGCTGTCGATCCGGCTGGGGCTGGGCTGGGCGAAGTCGCACTCGTTCACGACCGGCCAGTGCCCGGTCATGCGCTACAACCGCCAGCTGATGATGGCGATCCTGCACGACCGGGTGCAGATCGCGAAGGCGGTCAACGCCGAGGTGATCCCGCTCGAGGACGCCCCGCGCGGCTACCAGGAGTTCGACCAGGGTGCGGCGAAGAAGTACGTGCTCAACCCGAACGGCCTGATCCCGGCCTGACCGGGACGGGACGGCGGGGACACCCGTCCCCGCCGTCCCGCGTGGTCACGTCCAGTACAGGAAGCGGGCCTGGGGGAGGCGGTCGGCGACGGCGGCCTCGAACCAGGTGCGCAGCTCGGCCATCGTCTCCTTCGGGTAGACGTGCTTGACCGAGCCGAACCTGCCCCGCTTGGTGGTGCGGCGGGACTCGTCCATCTCCAGCTTGGTGCGCGGGTACCAGTCGAGCAGCGTCTCCTTGCTGCCCGGGGTGAACCGGTGGGTGATGCACTCGACGGTGAGGTCCGTGCCGGCCGGCAGGACCGCCGCGACGGCCTCGAGCAGGGCGCCGTACCCCTCCCGCCAGCCCTCGACCGGCATGATCGGAGCGATGGTCAGGCCCACCGGGTAACCGGCGCGGGCGACGGCGCCCAGGGCGGCGATGCGCGCGTCCACCGTGCTGGTGGCGCCCTCGAACCGCCGGCCGACCGAGGCCGCGTTGAGCGAGAAGCGCAGCCGGGTGCGCCCGCCGTGCGGCAGGCCGAGCAGGCCGGCGACGTCGTCGAACTTGGTGGTGGCGCGCAGCTGGACCGGGCCGGGCCACTCGTGGGTGCCGAAGTGCTCGACCATGCGGGCCAGGCCGCCGGTGAGGTGCTCGATGGCCAGCGGGTCGGTGTAGCAGGAGGCCTCGAACGTCGTCCCCTCGCCGCCGCGCTCGAGCGTGCCGGAGGTGATGCGTCCCTGGCCGACGTAGGGGTCGAGGCCGTCGAGCACCTCGTCGAGGTCGGCCCAGACCCGGGTGATCGGCGGGCCGGACAGCGACCCGGCGAGGTAGCAGTACTGGCAGTGCGCGGGGCAGCCCTCGGCCAGGTCGAGCCGGAAGTCCGCCGACGGCGGGATGGGCTGCAGCCTCCGCTTCGACGGCGGCGGGACGACCAGGGCCATCGTGTCCTTGGCGGCCATGAACGCCGCGCGGTCGTCGTCGCCCCGGAGCGACGGCAGCCGGTCGCCGGGCAGCAGCTCGACGTCGGAGACGCCGGCCGCCTCGAGGCGCGCGAGCACGCGCTGCCCGTGCGGGCGCTCGGCGGCCGAGCGGGTGACGAGGACGCGCCTGGGCGTCCACAGACGGGTGGGGGCGGGGGCCTCGAGGGCGGGCGCGGTCATCGGTGGGTACAACACCGCGGCTCGTCCCCCGATGCCCCGGCGGACGACGTCCGTGCAGGTCAGACGGTGAGGTGAGCCACCCACGCGGCCAGAGCGCGGTCAGGGCGCGGTCAGGGCGCGGCCCGCCACCGGGCCCGCCACTCGG
This sequence comes from Geodermatophilus normandii, assembly GCF_003182485.1. NCBI lineage: Bacteria > Bacillati > Actinomycetota > Actinomycetes > Geodermatophilales > Geodermatophilaceae > Geodermatophilus > Geodermatophilus normandii. The sequence goes on from NZ_QGTX01000001.1 coordinate 1,438,733, forward strand.
GCGCCTCCCAGGCCTCCCCGACGTAGATCGTCTCGCGGGACACCAGGTCCCCGCGGAACTCGTAGATCGCCGGGCCGGACATCCACGGCCCGCCGTCGTAGCGGGCGCGCACCTCCACCACCCAGAAGTCGTCCCGGCCCCGCACGCGGACGATCTCGAGCTCGACCTCCGCGGGGTAGTCCCGCCGCCACTCCCGGAAGTTGGCCACGCCCTCGAACCGCTCACCGGACTGGGGGAACTCCAGGACGGCGTCCTCGGCGTAGATCTCGCTGGCCCGGTCCTCGTCGCCGGCCGCGCTGTGGCGGATGTAGTGCTCCAGCGCCGCCCGGACGGACTGCTCGTCCATGCGCCGATGCTCCTCCGGTCACGGGCGCACCGACACCCCTCACTCGTCGGGGGGAGCCGCGTTGAGTCAGGTCGATGTCGTTCCGATACGGCGGGCGTGGAAGCGCGCACCGAGAGCGGGAGCACCGCGGCCCCCGGTCCTCCCGCCGTGCCCGGCCTGCTCGCCCGGGTGGCCCGGACCCTGCCCTCCGGACGCCACCTCCCGGACGAGCAGTGGCACCGGCACCACCGCTTCGTCCTGAGGACCCTGGCCGCGCTGACCGTCGTCGTCGCCGGTCACGCCCTCGTCGCGGGGCACGGCGTCCTCGGCGCCGGCGGGCTCACCGTCCCCGTGGCGGCCCTCGGGGCGGCCGCGGCCCTGCCGTTCCTGACCCGGGGTGAGCGGGCCAACCTCGCGGCCGTCGGGTTGATGACGGCGGCGGCCGTGGTCGTGCACGTCTCGGGTGGGCGCACCGAGGCGCACTTCCTCTTCTTCGCCCTGCTCCCCCTGGCCGCGCTCTACGCGACCCCGGTGCCCTTCGTCCTGGCCGTCGGCTTCGTGGCCCTGCACCACTTCGTGCTCGGCTCCCTGCTGCACGGCTCGGTGTTCGTGCACGGCCAGTCCGTGGCGCAGATGGCGCTGCTGCACGCCGTGTTCATCCTCGTCGAGAGCTGGGCCTGCTTCGTGGCCTGGCGCCACTTCGAGGACCGGCGCGAGCTCGTCGAGCGGCTGGTGTCGGACCGGACCGCGCAGCTGCGGGAACAGCGGGACGAGCTGCTGCGCCTGGCGGCCGTGGTGCAGTCCACGGACGACGCCGTGTACACCGCCTCCCTCGACGGACGGGTCCGGACGTGGAACCCGGGAGCGGAGCGGCTCTACGGCCACGCGGCCGCGGAGGTGATCGGGCGCCACGTCCGCTGCCTGGTGGCCCCGGGGCAGCAGGGCCTGGTCGGCCCTGCGCTGGTGGCCCTGCAGCAGCAGTCCAACGTCCGCCTCGAGCGGCTGCACCGGCGCAGGGACGGCTCGGTCTTCGAGGCGCTCCTGACCGTCTCCGCCATCCGGGACGAGGACGGCACGCTGACCGGGCACGCGGCCATCGTCCGGGACGTCACCGAGCAGAAGCGGGCGCAGGCGGAGGCGGTCAGCAACGCCCACCGCCTCCAGGAGCAGGCGGGGGAGCTGGCGCGGCTCGCCCTGCACGACTCCCTGACCGGGCTGGCCAACCGCGTCCTGCTCCGGGACCGGCTCGAGGCCGTCCTGGCGGCCCGGCGCACCGGTCCCGGCGCCGTCCTGCTGCTCGACCTCGACGACTTCAAGGCCGTCAACGACGTCCACGGCCACGGTGCCGGGGACGCGGTGCTGACGGCCGTCGCCTCCCGGCTGCGGTCGTGCGTGCGGCCGGAGGACACCGTTGCCCGCCTCGGCGGTGACGAGTTCGTGGTGCTCGTCGACGCGGCGCGCGGCCGCGACGAGGTCGGTGCCGTCGCCGAGCGCCTGATCGCCGCGTCCAACGCCTCCGTCCCGTGGGGGCCGGAGACCTTCGAGGTCGGCTGCAGCATCGGGATCGCGCTCCTCGACCCGGCGGACGGCCGGGACCCCGACGAGGTCCTCCGCGACGCCGACATCGCGATGTACGCGGCGAAGGCGGCCGGGCGGAACCGGTTCGCGGTCTTCGAGCCGGCGATGCACGAGCAGGTGGTCGCCCAGACCCAGCTGGTGCGCGACCTGCGCACCGCGGCCGGGAGCGGCCAGTTCTCCCTCCTCTACCAGCCCCAGGTCGACCTGCGCTCCGGCCGGATCACGGGGGCCGAGGCCCTGGCCCGGTGGCACCACCCCCTGCACGGCCTCGTCCTGCCCGACACGTTCATCCCGGTGGCGGAGAGCTCCGGGACGATCGACCTCATCGACGACTGGGCGCTCGGGGAGGCCTGCCGCCAGCTGGCCGGGTGGGACGCCGCCGGGCTCCCGCGGCTGCAGGTCGCGGTCAACATCTCCGCGCGCCGGCTGGCCCGGGGGGACCTCGCGGACACCGTCCGGTCGAGCGCGCGGGCGGCGGGTGTCGACCCCGCCCGGCTCGAGGTCGAGATCACCGAGACGGCCACGACCAGCTGCGCGGACGAGGCGGCCCGCACGCTGCAGGAGGTCCGGGCGCTCGGCGTCTCCATCGCCATCGACGACTTCGGGACGGGCCACTCGTCGTTCGGCCGGCTCCGGGTGCTGCCGGTGGACCGCCTGAAGATCGACCGGTCGTTCGTCGCCGCCCTCGACGGACGCGCGGGCGCCGGGTCGATCGCCGGCGCCATGGTGGCCATGGGCCGCAGCCTGGGGCTCGACGTCGTGGCCGAGGGCGTCGAGACGGCGGAGCAGCTCGACGCCCTGCGGGCCCTGGGGTGCAGCTCCGTGCAGGGCTGGCTGTTCGGCCGGCCCGTCCCGGCCGACGAGATCGCCTCCCTCGTGCGGGCGGCTCCCCCGGTCCCCGCGCTGCCCGGCCGACCCTCCTGACCGCCGGACCCGCCGACCGCCGGACACCCGGCCCGACGTCGTGGCACTACGGTCGTGCGGGGACGACTCGTCGCCCGGCGGGGATGGGAGGTGTGCCCGATGGGGAGTGCGGCACCCGACCCGGGGCCTCTCCCGGCGCGCGCCGCTGCCGGCCGCTCCCCGTCGGCCGGACCCGCGCCGGGGCGCGGGCCGACGCCCGGACGGCACGCCTGGTTCCGGGTGGCCGGCACCGCTGCGCTCGACCGGATCACCGAGCTGGCCGCGCACCTCATGGGGACGTCGGCCTCCCAGGTCTCCCTCCTCTCCGACGTCCAGACGATCGCCGGAGGTAGCGGCCTGGCGCCGTCCGCGGTGGGGAGCCAGGGCCCGCTGGCGGACTCCCTGTGCACCGTCACCGCCGATCTCGGCGGACCGCTGGTGGTCCCCGACGCCTCCCACGACGACCGCGTCCGGGACCTGCCGCCAGTCGCCTCCGGCGCGGTCGGGTCCTACCTGGGCGTCCCGCTGGCGGGGGACGACGGCCGGCCGGTCGGTGCCCTGTGCGTCTTCGACGCGGCGCCGCGCCCGTGGTCGCCGTCGGACGTGGGGGTGCTCGAGCAGCTGGCGCGGGCGGTCGTCGCGGAGCTCGAGCTGGCGGCGCGGAGCGCCGAGAGCCGTGCCGACCGCGCGCGGTGGGACCTGGCCGCCGCGGCCGGGGGAGTGGGGACCTTCGACCTGGACCTGACGACGGGCGACCTGGTCCTCGACGACCGGATGCTCGAGCTGTCCGACCTCGACCGGCACGCGTTCACGGGACGCCCCGAGGACGTGTACGCCCACGTCCACCGCGACGACGTCGGCGACGTCGTCGCCCGTGTCGAGCGCGCCCTCGCCACGGCCGGCTCGTACGAGGCCGAGTACCGCGTCGTCCTCGCCGACGGCTCGCACCGCTGGCTCGCCGCCCGGGGCCGGGTGGTCGACGACGGCGGGTCGCGGCGGCTCATCGGCGTCGCGCACGACACCACGACGCAGCGGGAGCCGATGCAGCGGACCGCCGAGCTCCTCGAGGGCCTCGCCGTGGCCTTCATCGCGATGGACACCGACTGGGTGATGACCCACGTCAACGCCGAGGCCGAGCGGATCGCCGGCGAGGACCGCACCCGGCTGCTGGGCCGCTCCCTGTGGGAGGCGTTCCCGGCGACCGTGGGCACGGCGTTCGAGGACAACTACCGCCGCGCCGCGGCCACCGGCCGGCCGGTCGTCTTCGACGCCCACTACCCCGCGCCGCTGGACGTGTGGGTGGAGGTCCGCGCGGTGCCCGGGCCGCACGGGCTGGCCCTCTACTTCCTCGACATCACCGAGCGCGTGAAGCTGCAGCGGCGCAACGAGTTCCTGCAGCAGGTCGCCGGCGAGCTGACCGGCACGCTCGACGCGGAGGACGCGGTCGCCCGCCTGGCCCGGCTGGCCGTCCCCGAGCTCGCCGACTGGTGCCTGGTCACCCTGGTCGGGGACGAGTCCCAGCACGGCTCCCGTCGGGGGCTGCGCGACGTCGGCTGGTGGCACACCGATCCCGCGCTGCTCCCGGTCGTCGAGGACTACGCCCGGGAGCGCATCCCCGCCCTCACGGACACGTCCTTCGTCGCCCGGGCCCTGCGCACCGGCCGGCCGGTCGTGGTCGAGGAGCAGGCGACGGCCCGGATCCGCGAGGTCCTGGTGCCGGGCCCCGCGCACACCCTGCTCGAGCGGCTGTCGCCGGCCTCGTTCGCCGTGGTCCCCCTGCGGGGGCGCGGGCGCACGGTGGGCCTGCTCAGCCTGTTCAACGGCCCGGCCCGGGGTCGGATCACCGCGGACGCCCTCGCCACCGTGTCGGACATCGCCGCCCGGGCCGGCCTGGCGCTGGACAACGCCCGCCTGTACCGCCGGCAGCGCCAGCTGGCCGAGGGGCTGCAACGGTCCCTGCTCACGGGCCCGGCACAGCCCGACCACGTCCAGGTCGTCGTCCGCTACACGCCGGCGGCGGAGACCGCCCAGGTCGGCGGGGACTGGTACGACGCCTTCCTCCAGCCGGGCGGGAGCATGATCGTCACGGTCGGCGACGTCCTCGGGCACAACACCGAGGCGGCTGCCGCCATGGGCCAGATCCGGTCGATGCTGCGGGCCATCGCGGTGACCACGGGAGCCGGCCCCGCGGAGGTCCTGCGGCGCGTCGACGAGGCGATGACCACGCTGCAGGTGAACACCACCGCCACCGCGGTGGTCGTCCGGCTGGAGCAGACCGACGACGAGGCCGACCGGGGCGTGACCAGGGTCTCCTGGTCCAACGCGGGGCACCCGCCGCCCGTGGTCGTCGACCCCGACGGCACGGTGCGGCCCCTCCACGGCCTGCGACCCGAGCTGCTGCTCGGTGTCGACGACACCGCCCGGCGCCGCGAGTCCGAGGTCACCCTCGAGCAGGGCGCGACCCTGGTCCTCTACACCGACGGCCTCATCGAGCGACGGGACCAGCACCTCGACCAGGGGCTCGACCGGCTCCGCGGGACCCTGGAGGAGCTGGCCGGCCTCGACCTCGACGAGCTGTGCGACGAGCTCCTGCTCAGGATGCTGGAGGGCGGATCCGACGACGACGTCGCCCTGGTCGCCGTGCGCCTGCACCCCCAGGACCGGCCCCGGCCCGCCGAGGCCGGCCCCAACCGCATCCCGCCCGACGTCCCCGACGCCCCCGCCGTCCGCCCGCGGCGCGACTGAGCGCCCTCAGGCGAGGGTGGCCGTGTCGATCACGAAGCGGTAGCGCACGTCGGAGGTCACCACCCGCTCGTAGGCCTCGTTGACCTGCTCCGCGCCGATCGTCTCGATCACGGCGGCGATGCCGTGCCCGGCGCAGAAGTCCAGCATCTCCTGGGTCTCGCGGATGCCGCCGATGTTCGATCCGGCGTAGGAGACCCGCCGCATGAGCAGCGAGAGGACGTCCAGCGACACCGGGTGCTCCGGGATGCCGACGTTGACCATCGTGCCGTCCACGGCCAGCAGGGAGAGGTGGGCGTCCACGTCGATCGACGCGCTGACCGTGTTGACGACGAGGTCGAAGGAGGCCGCCAGGCGGGAGAACGTGTCCGGGTCGCTGGTGGCGGCGTAGTGGGTGGCGCCCAGGCGCAGGGCGTCCTCCTGCTTCCTCATCGACTGCGACAGCACGGTGACCTCGGCCCCCATCGCGGAGGCCAGCTGGACCGCCATGTGGCCCAGCCCGCCCAGGCCGACGACGGCGACCCGCGTGCCGGGGCCGGCCCCCCAGCGGCGCAGCGGGGAGTAGGCGGTGATGCCCGCACACAGCAGCGGCGCGGCGACGTCGAGGGCCATGCCGTCGGGGATGCGCAGCACGAAGTCCTCGGTGACGACGATGGCCTCGGCGTAGCCGCCCTGGGTGGGCCGGCCGTCGCGGCCCGTGCTCGAGTAGGTCTCGACGTAGCCCTCGGCGCAGAACTGCTCGTCGCCGCGCCGGCAGTACGCGCACCGGCGGCAGGAGTCGACCAGGCAGCCGACGCCGACGCGGTCGCCGACCCGGAACCGGGTCACCTGCGGGCCGACCTCGGCGACGACCCCGGCGATCTCGTGGCCGAGGACGATCGGGTAGTCCGTGGCCCCCCACTCGCCGCGGGCGGTGTGGATGTCGGAGTGGCAGATGCCGACGTAGCCGATGGCGATGCGCACGTCGTGCGGGCCGACGTCCCGGAGCTCGATCGTCGTCGGCGTCAACGGCGCCGTGGGGGACGTGGCGGCGTAGGCCTTGACGGTGGTGGGCACGGGCTCCTCCTGCGGGCGTCGGGGGGCGTCGGGGACGCGGCACCGGGGCGCCACGCTACGGACGCCGCCCGGGGGCCCCTCGTCGCCGGGAGGGCGAGGACCCGCTACGGTAATCCCCATGCATCCGGTCGGGTTTGTGCGGTTTGCGCTCGTCGAGCGCCGGCACGTCGACCTGCTGCGGTGCGCGAGCGCGCTCTGTCGGGCCTGAGACGCCGTCCCAGCCCCGCCCGCTCGCCCCCACACGCCCCGGAGTCCCCGCATGACCCTGCTCGCTGCTGCCCCCACCGCGCCGGCCGACCTCGACGGCGGCCTCGACCTCGAGCGCCTCGAGCCGACGATCGGCGCCCGCGTCCACGGCGTCGACCTCGCCCGCGCCACCGACGAGCAGGTCCGGGCCGTCCGGGCCGCGCTCGCCGAGTACAAGGTGCTGTTCTTCGCCGGCCAGCACGACCTGCACCCCGACGGCCAGATCGCCCTGGGCCGCCGCCTGGGCGAGGTCACCGAGTCCCACCCGGTGGTCCCCGGCGTCGACCAGGAGCACCCGGAGATCTACGCGCTCGACAGCGCGACCGGCGGGTTCGCCGACGTCTGGCACACCGACGTCACCTTCGTGCGCCGGCCGCCGCTGGGGTCGGTGCTGCGCGCCGTCGTCCTCCCGCCGACCGGCGGGGACACCCAGTGGGCCGACCTGGAGCTGGCCTACCGCTCGCTCTCCGAGCCCGTGCAGCGGCTGGCCGACCAGCTCGTCGCGGTCCACGACGGCACCCGCGAGTTCGGCTACTACCTCGCCCAGCGCCAGGAGCGGACCAAGTGGGAGGGCGAGGAGTTCCGCGCCCTGGTCCCGGTGGCGCACCCGGTCGTGCGCGTGCACCCGGAGACCGGCCGCAAGGGGCTGTTCGTCAACCCGGGCTTCGTGTCGCACATCGAGGGCGTGTCCGACGCCGAGAGCCGGTACCTGCTCGACATGTTCTACGCGCACGTCACCAAGCCGGAGCACATCGTGCGGCACCGCTGGTCGGTGGGCGACGTGGTGATGTGGGACAACCGCTCGACGGTGCACTACGCCAACCGCGACTACGGCGCCCAGCGCCGTGTCATGCACCGCATCACCCTCCGGGGCGACGCTCCGGTCGGACCCGCGTCCGCCTGACCCCGGCAGCCCTGCTCCGCCACCTCACCGCGCCACGAGGCGCAGGCTCCTCCGAGGGCCTGCGCCTCGTGGCACGCCCACGTCCGCCGCGGCCCGCCGGGTCCGACGTCCCAGGGAAGAAGAACCCCATGCAGCGCACACTCCTCCGTCCCCGCGCCTCCGCGGTGGCACTCACCGCCCTCCTGACCGCGGCCCTCGCCGGGTGCACCAGCGAGGAGGCGGGCTCGGGAGGGGGCGGCGGCGGGGACGGCATCACCGTGCAGACCGCCCAGTTCAGCTGGACCGCCGCCGGCCTGACCAACGGGATCCTCAGCGAGATCACCGCCGACCACCCCGACCTCGGCGTCGCCTCCCTGGCGACGACGCAGCTCGACCCGGCCGCGGCGTGGGCCGGCGCGCAGCGCGGGGACATCGACCTGCTCACCGAGGTGGCGCTGCCGAACCAGCAGGAGCTCGCCGACTCGGCGAGCGAGCAGGTCGACGTCGTGTCCGAGACCTACGGGGACGCCGCGCAGGGCTGGTTCGTCCCGGCCTACGCGGTCGAGCCGGGCGGGCCGCTGGAGGGGCTGACCAGCGTCACGCAGCTCGACGACTACGCCGACGAGCTCGGGAACAAGTTCTACGACGCCGACCCCGGCTACATCACCACCGAGCAGAACGCCAAGCGGCTGCAGGGGTACGGCATCGACCTGGAGCACGTCGTCTCCAGCGAGGCCGCCGAGCTCGCGCAGCTGGAGAACAGCTACAGCCGCGAGGAGCCGATCGTGCTGTACCTGTACCACCCGCACGCGGTGTTCGCCCAGTACGACATGGTCCAGCTGGCGGAGCCCACGCCCTACACCGAGGGCTGCCTCACCACCGGCGACGGCGCCTGCGCGATGCCCTCGTACAGCGCCAACATCGCCGCCAGCAAGGAGCTGGCCGAGCAGGCACCGGCCTTCGTCGACCTGCTCACCGACCTGCGCATCTCCGTCGACGAGATGGAGGAGATGCAGAAGCGGGTCGACGTCGACGGCGAGGACGTCTCCACCGTCGCGCGCGAGTGGGTCGACGCCAACGCCGACCGGATCGACGAGTGGATCGGCTGACGTGGCGCCGCCGGTGCTGAGCGTCTCGGGCCTGACGAAGGTCTTCGGGGCGCGCGAGCAGGAGGCCCTGCGACTGGCCGGCGAGGGCCTCGGGCGCGACGAGATCCACCGCCGGACCGGCGCGACCCTCGCGGTCCACGACGTGAGCTTCGCCGTCGAGCGCGGGGAGCTGTTCGTCGTGATGGGCCTGTCGGGATCGGGCAAGTCGACGCTGGTCCGCCTGCTCAACCGGCTCATCGAGCCCAGCGCCGGCACCGTCGAGGTCGAGGGCCGCGACCTGCGCGCCCTCGACGACGCGCAGCTGCGGACCGTGCGCAACGAGAAGATCAGCATGGTCTTCCAGCACTTCGCGCTGCTGCCGCACCGCACGGTGCGCGAGAACGCCGCCTATGCGCTGAAGGTCCGCGGCGCCCCGGCCGCGCAGCAGCGCGAGCGCGCGGACTGGGCCCTGGAGACGGTCGGTCTGCTCGAGCGGGCCGACGCGCGGCCCGACCAGCTCTCCGGCGGCATGCGCCAGCGCGTGGGCCTGGCCCGCGCACTGGCCGCCGATTCCGAGGTGCTGCTCATGGACGAGCCGTTCTCCGCGCTGGACCCGCTGATCCGCCGCGACATGCAGGACCTGCTGGAGCGGCTGCAGTCGGAGCTGTCGAAGACGATCGTGTTCATCACGCACGACCTCAACGAGGCGATGCGGCTGGGTGACCGGATCCTCATGCTCAAGGACGGGCGGACGGTCCAGCTGGGCACCGGCCCGGAGATCATCTCCGCGCCCGCCGACGACTACGTCGCCGACTTCACCTCCGACGTCGACCGGACCCGGGTGCTCACCGCGGGCGACCTGCTGCGGGAGCCGCGGCTGACCGCCCGGCTCGGGGACCCGCCCGGGGACGTGCTCAAGGCGCTCGGCGCAGCGGAGGCCAACGGCGTCTACGTCCTCGACGGCGAGCGGCGCATCACCGGCGTCGCCCGCGACGACCTGCTGGCCCGCGCCCTGCAGGAGGGCCGCACCGCGGTCGGTCCGCGCGAGCTCGTCGCCGACTACGCCACCATCGCCGCCGACCGGCCGGTGGTCGACTTCGTGCACCTCGTGGGGCGGCACGCCGTGCCGCTCGGCGTGGTCGACGGCGACGGGCGGCTGCTCGGTGTCGTGCCGCGGGCCGCGGTGCTCGACGCGCTCTCGGCCGTCCCGGTCCGGGGGAGGCGCTCGTGATCCCGCACGTCCCGCTCGGCCAGTGGGTCTCCGACCTCATCGACTGGCTGCTCGACACGGTGCCGTGGCTGTTCGACGCCATCTCGGCCGTCATGCAGGTCCTCGTCGACGGGCTGACCGACCTGCTGGTCTCCCCGCCGCCGGTGGTGTGGATCGTGGTCTTCGCGGTCCTCGCCCTGCTGCTGCGCGGCCCGTGGCTGGCTCTCTACACGGTGCTGGCGTTCCTGCTCGTGGTGTCGCTGGAGCTGTGGGTCGAGACCATGCAGACCCTGGCGCTGGTCCTCGTCGCCGCGGTCATCGCCACGGCCGTCGCGGTCCCCACCGGCATCCTGGCGGCGAGGCACCGGGCGGTCAGCGTCGTGATCCGGCCGGTGCTGGACTTCATGCAGACGACGCCGGTCTTCGTCTACCTCATCCCCGCCGTCTTCTTCTTCGGCGTGGGCGTCGTCCCCGGCGTGGTCGCGACGATCCTCTTCGCGATCCCGCCCGGCGTGCGGCTGACCGAGCTGGGCATCCGGCAGGTGGACCGCGAGGTGGTCGAGGCCGCGCAGGCCTTCGGCGCCCGGCCCGGACAGGTCCTGCGGGAGGTGCAGCTGCCCCTGGCGCTGCCGTCCATCATGGCCGGCATCAACCAGGTGATCATGCTGGCGCTGTCCATGGTCGTCACGGCCGGCCTGCTCGGCGCGGCCGGCCTGGGGGCGGTGGTGGTGCGGGCGGTGACCCAGCTCGACGTCGCCAGCGGCTTCGAGGGCGGTCTGGCCGTCGTCCTGCTGGCGATCTTCCTCGATCGGCTGACCGGGGCCTTCGGTCAGCGGGCCGCCCTGTCGCGCCTCCGTCAGGCGCGGGCGCAGCGGAGCCGGCAGGGCCGGGAGGCCGCGGGTGCGGACTCGCCGGTCGGCCGTCCTCCTGCGGTCGGCGCGCGGGCGGTCGACTGAGCCCCGCGAGCCGGTGACCGTGCGGAGGGCCCCGTGCGACCGCGCGGGGCCCTCCGTCCCTCCCGGATCCGCGGTGGCCGGCGTGGTCCGCCGCCCGGTAGGGCACTCCCCGGGGATGGACGAGGACTGGAGAGCCCTGCTCGGGGACCTGCCGCTGGAGCAGCGCCTGAAGGCGATCGCCGTCTACGAGTTGGCGAGCGACCGAGCCGAGGGGCAGTCCTTCGAGTCGGCGTCGGCGACCCTGCGCGCCGCGGCCAGGGCCGAGGGGCTCGACGACGGGCATCCGTGGATCCCGGCGGCCGCGGCGCACATCAGTGCTCCGCGGGGACCGCGACCGTGACCCGGTGGAGTGGCGCCCGGACCCGCTGACCTCGGGCCGAGATCACCCGGTCGGGGCTGTGGAACGCGTCGATCCCTGCCGATGAAGGGGTGTCAGGAGAGACAGCCGGCCGACGAGACAGGACACCACTCCCCATGGACGACCGCGGACGACACCACGCGAGGAGACGCCCGTCCCGCGCCGCGCGGCTGATGAGCGCGGTGACGTTCGGGCTGGTGGTCCTCCTCGGTCCCGGGGTGGCCGGTGCGGAACCGGGCGGGTCCGGGGTCGACCGCTCCGATCCGCCGGACGTCGTCCCGCTGGTCGACTGCGTCCTCACCCACGCCGACGGGAGCTGGACCGCGGTCTTCGGCTACGACAACCGCACCGGCGTCCCGGTCGACATCCCGGTGGGACCGGCCAACCAGGTGACGCCCCGGTCATCCGTCCAGCCGCAGCCGACGACGTTCGCCGCGGGCATCCGGCACGGGGTCTTCTCGGTGACGGTGCCACGGGGCGGCGGACCGATGTGGCACCTGGGCGGTACCAACCTCGCCGCGCGCAAGACCGATGCCGTCTGTCCCGACCCCACGCAGATGCCCGCCGAGGGCAACGGGACCGGAACCGCCCTCGTCGTGGCAGCCGCAGCAGGTGCCGGTGCGGTGCTCGTGCGCCGTCAGCGGCGCCGGACCGCCGCGGCCGCGTGATCCGGCACGGCGGAGCCGGCTAGACCTCCTGGTCGGCGAGCTCGACGACCACGGGGGCGTGGTCGCTGGCGCCCTTGCCCTTGCGCTCCTCGCGGTCGATCAGCGCGTTCGTCACCCGGCCGGCCAGCGCGGGCGTGCCGAGCACGAAGTCGATCCGCATGCCCTCCCGGCGCGGGAAGCGCAGCTGCGTGTAGTCCCAGTACGTGAACACGCCGGGACCGGGGGCGAGCGGCCGGACGACGTCGGCGTAGCCGGCGTCGACGACGGCGCGGAACGCGTCCCGCTCTGGCCCGGAGACGTGCGTCGAGTGCGAGAACACGCTCATGTCCCACACGTCCTCGTCCTGCGGCGCGATGTTCCAGTCGCCGACCAGCGCCACCTGGGCGGCCGGGTCCGCGGTCAGCCAGCCGCCGGCCACGGTGCGCAGCGCCGCCAGCCACTCGAGCTTGTAGTCGTAGTGCGGGTCACCGAGCTGGCGGCCGTTGGGCACGTACAGGCTCCACACCCGCACCCCGCCGCACGTGGCGCCCAGCGCCCGCGCCTCGGCGGCGGGCTCGGCGCCCTCCTTGGCCGCCCACGTCGGCATGCCGGGGAAGCCCACCTCGACGTCGTCGAGCCCGATCCGGGACAGCACCGCGACGCCGTTCCACTGCGAGTAGCCGACGTGCGCGACCTCGTAGCCGATCTCGCGGAAGCGCTCCTCGGGGAACTGGTCGTCGCGGCACTTGGTCTCCTGCAGGGCCAGGACGTCGACGTCGCGGCGCTGCAGCCAGGCGGTCACCCGGTCGACCCGGGTCCGGATGGAGTTCACGTTCCAGGTCGCGAGGCGCACGGTCCCCGAGCCTATGCGGCGGCTCCCGTCACCGCCGGAGCGTGCGCGGACACCGGCCGTGACCAGGGGAGACACAACTCACGCCCGATCGGGTGCCCACGCCGGACAGCGGGTACGGACGACGCCGTGACTGCCAGCCGCGAGTGGGACCATGGCGCGATGACCAGGCCCCGGACCCGTGCACACGCGACGAGCCGAGCGGCCTGGGCCCGGGTGCGTCCGTGAGCGACGACCCGGACGTCACCCGGCCGATCGGGAGCGCGCCGCCGCTCCCGCCGGTTCCCGGGTCGCAGGGGACGGGACGCCGGCGCGAGCGCAGGCAGCGCCCCGAGAAGCGGTCGCTCGGCGCGGTGCTCGGCCTGACCGTCGTCAACGCGGTCGTCCCCGGGACCGCGTTCCTCGCCTCGGGACGGCGCCGCACCGGCGCGCTCGTCCTCGTCCTGTTCGCCCTGCTGGTGGCCGGCGGCGTCTGGCTGGCCACCGCCGGACGGCGCACCGCGGTGCGCCTGGCCGTCGACTCCACCTCGCTGGACTGGCTCGTCGCCGGGCTGGTGGCGCTCGCGGTCGCGTGGGTCGTCGTCGTCGTCACCGGCTACCGGTCGCTGCTGCCGCGGCGCAGCTCCGCTCCCCGGCACGCCGTCGGCGCCGTGCTGGTGGCCCTCCTCGTCGCCGGGATCGCCTACCCGGCGTACCGGGTCGGGGAGGTGGCGGTCGCGCAGCGCGGCCTGATCGAGGGCGTGTTCGCCGACGACCGCGAGTCGGCCACCGTCGAGGACGTCCCCGATCCGTTCGGCGCCCAGGAGCGGGTCAACGTCCTGCTGCTCGGCGGGGACGGCGGCGAGGGCCGCGAGGGCGTGCGCACCGACACCGTGATCGTGGCCAGCATCGCCACCGCCACCGGTGAGACGACGCTGTTCAGCCTGCCGCGGAACCTGGAGGACCTGCCCTTCCCGCCCGGCAGCCCGCTCGCCGCGATCTACCCCGAGGGCTTCGAGTCGGGCAGCGAGAGCGAGAGCCTGCTCAACTCCGTCTACCGCAACGGCCCGGCCGACCACCCCGACGTCCTCGGCCCGACCGACGACCCCGGCGCGGACTTCCTCAAGCTCGGCGTCGGCGAGGCCCTGGGCCTGCATATCGACTACTTCGTGCTGGTCAACCTGGACGGCTTCAGCCGGCTGGTCGACGCACTGGGCGGCATCACCGTCAACGTCAACTACTACGTGCCGATCAACGGCATCACCGGCCAGGAGCTGCCGGACGACTACATCGCGCCGGGCCCGAACCAGCACATGGACGGTTACACGGCGCTGCAGTTCGCCCGGGGCCGGTACGGCCTCACCGACTACGACCGCATGGACCGCCAGCGGTGCACGATCGACGCGATCATCGACGAGGCCGACCCGATCACCCTGCTCGACCAGTACCAGGAGCTCGCGGCCACCACGCAGGACATCGTCAGCACCGACATCCCCCGCTCGGCGCTCGACGACTTCGTCGACCTGGCGTTCCTGGTCAAGGACGCCGAGGTCCGCAGCGTCGTCTTCGACACCAGCCTCATCGACCCGGCCTATCCGGACTACGCGCTGATGCGGCAGATCGTCAGCGACTCGATCAGCCCCGCGGCCACGACGGCCCCGCCCCCGGCGCCGGGGGACTCCGCCTCGGGCCCCGAGGCCGACACCGGGGCGGGTCAGACGCCGGCCCCGCCGCCGGCCGCCCCGGCCGCCGACGTCGGCGACGCCTGCGCCTACGACCCGGTGGAGGCCCAGGCCGCCCTGGACGAGGGCGAGCCGCCGTCCAAGAACGGCTGAGGCCGCCACCTCCCTGCCAGGCCTCGTCCGTGATCGAGGTTCTTGTGCGTGCGCACGCATCTGTGCATACTGCGTGTGTCCGCACAGAACCCTCCCGAGAGGACCCCCGATGTCCGCCCTGCTGCACGTGTCCGCCTCACCCCGCGGCGCCGCCTCCGAGTCGCTGGCGCTGGCCGCGACCTTCCTCGAGGCCTTCACCGAGACCCACCCCGACGTCCCGGTCGACACCCTCGACCTCTGGGACGGCACGCTGCCGTCCTTCGGACCGGCCGCCACCGCCGGCAAGATGGCGATCTTCGCCGGCGGGCACCCCGAGGGGGAGTCCGCCGAGGCCTGGCGGAGGGTCGAGGCGACCTTCCGCCGTTTCGACGCCGCCGACCGCTACCTGTTCAGCGTCCCGATGTGGAACGCCGGCGTGCCCTACGTCCTCAAGCAGTTCATCGACGTCGTCAGCCAGCCCGGACTGCTGTTCGGCTTCGACCCGGTGGCCGGCTACCGGGGCCTGCTGTCGGGCAAGAAGGCCGCCGTCGTCTACACCAGCGCCGTCTACGGCCCCGGTCGCGGACCGGCCTTCGGGTCGGACTTCCAGAGCACCTTCTTCACCGACTGGCTGCACTGGGCGGGCATCGAGGACGTCACCGAGATCCACCTGCGCCCGGACCTGGTGGCCGACGACGTCGACGTCCGCCGGGCCCTGGCCGCCGCCCAGGCCCGCGACGCCGGCAAGACGTTCTGACCGCCCCGGTCAGCGGCGGGGCGGCTCCTCGGCCTCGAGCACCCGGGTCAGCGCCCGGGACAGCACGCCGATCTCCTCGTCGTCGAGGTGGCGGGTGTAGTGCTCCTCGATGCCGGCGAGGTAGGCCGGGGCGGCGGCGCGCAGCCGCTCCCGGCCCTCCTCGGTGAGCACGGCGAACAGCGACCGGCGGTCGTCGGGGTTGGGCTCGCGGCGGACGAGGCCGGCCCGCTCGAGCTCGTCGACCACCCGGCTGACCCGCTCCCGGCTGAGCACCACCCGGCTGCCCAGCTCGCTCATCCGCAGCCGCCGGCCGTCCGCGGCGTTGAGCTCGAGGAGGACGTCGTACCAGGCCAGCGGCAGCTGGTGCGCCGCCAGTGCCCGCTCCAGCCGGGGGAGCACCGCGGCGTGGACCCGCAGCAGCAGGGCCCACGGGAGCACCCGGTCGACCGGCTCCGCCACGCCCGCGACCCTAGCCCGGGCGGGCGGTCAGCCCGCCGGGGCGTCGTCCTGCACCGTGACGATCTGGATGAGGTTGCCGCAGGTGTCGTCGAGGACGGCGGTGGTCACCGGCCCCATGGCCAGCGGCTCCTGGGTGAACCGGACGCCGAGGGCCTTGAGCCGCTCGGTCTCGGCGTGCACGTCGGCCACGGAGAAGGCGGTGTAGGGGATGCCGTCGGCGACGAGCGCCGCCTTGAACGGCCGCGCCGCCGGGTGCTCGTCGGGCTCCAGGACCAGCTCGACGCCGTCGGGCGCCTCGGGGGAGACGACGGTCAGCCAGCGGTGCTCACCCAGCGGGACCTCGGTCTTCTTCACGAAGCCCAGCACGTCGGTGTAGAAGCGCAGCGCCTTGTCCTGGTCGTCCACCAGCACGCTGGTCAGGGTGATCCGCACGGGCCCTCCTCGGGGTCGATGCGCCATCTCCGGGTGATGGCGCGCAGCGGCGAGGTGTCCAGGGAGTGGAAGGTGTGGCGGCCCTCCCGCCGACGCCGGACCAGGCCCGCCTGCTCGAGGACGTCGAGGTGCTGCGAGACGGCCTGGCGCGACGAGCCGACGCCCCGGCTCAGCAGCCGGGTGCACAGCTCGAACAGCGTCTGGTCGTCCCGCTCCTGCAGCTCGTCGAGCAGAGCGCGCCGGGTCGGGTCGGCGAGGGCCTTGAACACGTCGCCCACGGCGGGACGATACGCAAGCCTCCACTTGCCTGTCCAGCCCCTCGCGGTCCGTCGCCCGCCGTCTGGTTGGCTCGTCGTCGACGGCCGGTCGGGACCGGCGGCGGAGCGGAGGCGACATGGGCGGCGGTCCGGCACGGCGCGGGGACGGCGGGACGACGGCGCGGCGGGAGCGGCTGGTCGCGCTCCTGGTGCTCGGCGTCGGGGTGGTGCTGCTGGTGTCCTCGCCGACGTGGTTCGCCAGTGACCGCACCGTCGTCGGCGTCGCGCAGCTGGCGGTCGGTGTCTTCCTGCTCGCCGTCGGCGGGTTCCTGCTCCGCCGGTCGCGCACCGCGCACTGAGGCGGCGGTGCCCGCGTTTGCGGGGTGCGGGTGACCGGCACCACACTCCGGGGGACCGAGCGGGCCCCAGGACGGAGGACGTGCGTGAAACTGGAGAAGCAGCGACTGCTCGAGATCCTGCGCACCGAGGGTGACAACGACACCGCCCAGGCGGTGGAGAGCCGGTTGCCCGACGACATCGACACCGACCGCGACGCCGACGCGCTGTCCGACGTCGGCCTGGACCGCACCCAGCTCATGGCCAAGCTGGCCGCGGCGGGTCTGGGGACGACTCTGTCCCCGTGACCGGCCCGGACGGGCGAACGGGGCCGGCACCTCCCTGAGGTGCCGGCCCCGTCGTCGTGCCGGGCTGGGTGCTCAGCCGACCCAGGGGCGCTCGCGGGCGAGCTCCTCCTTCGCGACACCGCGGATGTGCACGGCGTCGGGGCCGTCGACGATCCGCAGCGTCCGTGCGCTGGCGTAGAAGCGGGCCAGCACGGTGTCGTTGCTGACGCCGGCGCCGCCGTGCACCTGGATGGCGCGGTCGATGACGTCGAGGGCGACGCGGGGCGCGGCGACCTTGATCGCGGAGATCTCGGTGCGGGCGCCCTTGGCTCCGTACTTGTCGATCAGGTCCGCGGTCTTGAGCACGTAGAGACGGGCCTGGTCGATCTCGATCCGGGACAGGGCGATCGCCTCCCGCACGGTGCCCTGGTCGGCCAGTGGGCGGCCGAAGGCGACCCGCTTCTGGGTCCGGTCGACCATGAGCGCGAGGGCCCGCTCGGCCATGCCGATGGCGCGCATGCAGTGGTGGATGCGGCCGGGGCCGAGCCGGGCCTGGGCGATCATGAAGCCGTCACCCTCACCGGAGAGGATGTTGGACACCGGCACCCGGACGTCGGTGAGACGCAGCTCCGAGTGGCCGTGCTGGTCCTGGTACCCGAACACCGGCAGGTGCCTGACGATCTCCAGGCCGGGGGTGTCCCGGGGCACGAGCACCATCGACTGCTGGCGGTGCGGAGCGCCCTCGGGGTCGGTCTTGCCCATGACGATGAAGATCTGGCAGCGCTCGTCGGCGGCACCGCTGGTCCACCACTTGCGGCCGTTGATCACGTACTCGTCGCCGTCGCGGACGATCGAGGTCTGGATGTTGCGCGCGTCGGAGGAGGCGACGTCGGGCTCGGTCATCGCGAAGCCCGAGCGGATCTCCCCCTCGAGCAGCGGGTCGAGCCACCGCTGCTTCTGCTCGGGTGTGCCGAACAGCATCAGCGTCTCCATGTTCCCCGTGTCGGGGGCGCCGCAGTTGGTGACCTCGGGGGCGATGGTGGGCGACCAGCCCATGATCTCGGCGACCGACGCGTACTCGAGGTTGGTCATGCCCCCGAGCTCGTGGTGGAAGAGGTTCCACAGCCCGCGGGCGCGGGCCTCCTTCTTGAGGTCCTCGAGCACCGGCGGGTGGCCGTGGTCGTCGTGGCCGCGGGCGGCCCGCCACTCCTCGTAGACGGGCTCGGCGGGGAAGACCTGCTCACGCATGAAGTCCCACATCCGGCCGCAGACGTCCTCGGCTCGGGCGGAGAGGGCGAAGTCCATGCGTCGGAAGGTAGACCGCCGAGTGACCGCCGTCGCACCGGGGTCACCTCGCGCCGGGGCGGGAACGGCAGGAGCCGGGCACCCGCCCTGCTGGCGGGTGCCCGGCTCCTGTCGGGTGGCCCTCCTGCAGGGGCCCGCCGCGAGCGTGCGGGGGTGGGGCAGGAGGGTCCTCGGTCACGCGCGCGAGGGGCGGGCGATCCTGTCGTTGACCGGGCCGAGCGCGATCACCAGGCCGACCACGGCGGTGGCGATGTGCAGGACGTTGTCCGCGGCGTTGATGTTGAGGAAGTCCCAGTCCTTGCCCGCGGCGATGAGGCCGTAGACGAAGGCCGCGCCGTAGCCGACGGCGAGCAACCAGCCGTAGGTGCGGGCGCCGGCCAGCGTGCGGGACAGCGCGATGCCGGCCAGGCCGATGAGGATGTGCACGATGTTGTGCAGCGGGTTGATCATGAAGATCAGCAGCTTGTCCATGTTGCCGTCGGTCTGGTTGGCGGCGAACCCGTCGAAGCCGGTGATGAAGAAGCCGACGATGCCGACCAGCAGGTAGACGACCCCGAACGCGAGGGCGAGCGTCTGGGGCCAGGCCATCCCCGGGCGGGCGCCGGTGTTGCCTGCACTGGACATGGGGGTTCCTCCGTGGGGTGGGGCGCCGCCGACGTGGCGGCACGCGGTGTCACCTACCCCTGGGCGACGACCGGTAACGGCTCTCCCCCTTCCGGGGGACCGTCGTTGCCGGATCGTCACCACCGGGGCGGGCGGGTGCACGGGTTCTTCGGACGCAGGCCCGGTTCCGGTTCGCCGGTCACCCGGAGGAGGGGCACGGCACGCCGACGGCACGCCGACGGCACGGCGCGGACCGGACGGTGCCGGTCGCGCCGCGCCGTGGGACGCGGGATGCGGACCAGGTCAGGGGCGCGGTGTCCGGACGGGCCGGCGGACGACGAACGGGCCGATGGCCAGCAGGTCGACCGGAGCGGAGCCGAAGCACTCCAGGGCGTCGCGCGGGTCGTCGACCATCGGCCGGCCGGCGGTGTTGAGGCTGGTGTTGACCACCACCGGGATCCCGGTGCGCCGCTCGAACGCCGCGATCATCCGGTGCACCAGCGGCTCGGTCCCCGGGTCGATGGTCTGGATGCGGGCGGTCCCGTCGACGTGGGTGACCGTGGGGATGCGGTCCCTCCACTCCGGGGCGACGTCGTGCACGAAGAGCATGTAGGGCGAGGGGATGGGCCCGCGGCTGAAGATCTCGGGCGCCTTCTCC
Organism: Geodermatophilus normandii; assembly: GCF_003182485.1. Lineage (NCBI taxonomy): Bacteria > Bacillati > Actinomycetota > Actinomycetes > Geodermatophilales > Geodermatophilaceae > Geodermatophilus > Geodermatophilus normandii. The sequence goes on from NZ_QGTX01000001.1 coordinate 1,458,462, forward strand.
AGCAGCACCATCGGTGCGACCGGGCGGAACTGCTCGCGGCCCTTGACGTCGTTCATCCGCTCGAGGTTGGTCTCGAAGCCGGGGTGGGCCAGCAGCGAGCGGTGGCCCAGCGCGCGCGGGCCGTACTCGCTGCGGCCCTGGAACCAGGCGACGATGCCGTTGTCGGCGAGCACCTCGGCGACGGCCTCGGCGACGTCGTCGGGGCGCTCGTAGTCGACGGCCGCGGTCTGCAGCCAGCGCTCGATCTCGTCGTCGCTCCAGCCGCGGCCCAGGGCCGCGCCGGGCATCGGCTCGGTGCGCTCGCCGAGCTCGGCGGCCACGTGCAGGGCCGCGCCGAGCGCCGTGCCGGCGTCGCCGGCGGCCGGCTGCACCCAGACCTGCTCGAAGGGGCTCTCGGCGAGGATGCGGGTGTTGGCCACGCAGTTGAGCGCGGTGCCGCCGGCCATGGTGAGGGTCTTCTCGCCGGTCTGCTCGTGCACCCAGCGGGCGAGGTCGACCAGCACCTCCTCCAGCCGCGTCTGGACGCTGGCGGCGAGGTCGGCGTGGTCCTCGGTCCACCGGTCGCCCGTGCCGAGACGCGGTGCGAACTCGGCGAAGTCGATCTTCTCGGTGACGAAGCCGCCGTCGCCGGTGGCCCGGACGAGCTCCGACAGCTCGCCGAGGAAGCGCGGCTTGCCGTAGGAGGCCATCGCCATGACCTTGAACTCGTCGGAGCTGCGCAGGAAGCCCAGGTGGTCGGTGAGGTCCTCGTACATGAGGCCGAGGGAGTGGGGGAGCGCCTGCCCGGCGAGGATCTCCAGCTGCCCGTCGACGTAGCGGCCGGCGAGGTGGCTGTGCGCCTCGCCGCGACCGTCGAGGACGAGCACCGCGTTGTCCCGCTGCGGAGCCGCCTTGCCGGCGGAGGCGGCGTGCGCGACGTGGTGCTTGACGAAGCGGACCTTCGCCGGGTCGAGGCCGGGCAGGGCGTGGGCCAGGAAGTCCGGGGCCATCTCGGCGTACTTCCGGCGCATCGTGTCGCCGTCGTCGAACAGGCCCGACTCCTCCGGCGTGCCCATGAGCGCCGGGTCGAAGGAGTAGGCGACGGCGTCGAGCTCCTCGGGGCGGATGCCGGCCTCGGCCAGGCACCAGGCCGCCGACAGCTCGGGCAGCTCCCAGGCGCTCCAGGGCAGCGGGCGTTTGCCGTGCTTGCGCCGGCTGAAGCGCTCCTCCTCGGCCGCGGCCACGACCTGCCCGTCGACGACGAGCGCCGCCGCGGGGTCGTGGTAGATGGCGTTGATGCCGAGGACCTTCACGTGCGCTCTCCTCCCGCACCGGGCGACGTGCCCGGCTCTCCGGCCTTGATCATCGACTCGTCCCCGCGGTCCCGCAGGGCGAGCACCCGATGCGGTGGTGCGCCCCGGCCGACGGCGCCGCCTACAGCGGGGGCCGTCGGGACACCCAGTCGGTCGCCGACTCGTGTGCCTGCCCCACGCGGAGCACGCCCGCCTCGTCGAACGGCCGGCCGATGACCTGCAGCCCGATCGGGAGCCCGGCGGAGGTGGAGCCGCACGGCACGGACAGCGCCGGCAGGCCGGTGACGTTGCCGGGGGCCGAGTGCCCGATCCAGGCGTCGACCACCGCCTTCTCCCTCCCGCCGGGGAAGGTGAACGTCCGCTGCCCCACCTCGGCCGCGGCGGCGGGCACGGTCGGGCACACCAAGGCGTCGAGGCCCTCGAAGGTGCGGCGGAACGCCTGCTGCACCAGCGTGCGGACGCGCAGCGCCTTGATGTACTGCGTGGCGAGCACCGTCTCGCCGGCCTCGAGGAGGACCCGGACGTCGCCGGTGTACTCCTCCCCCGACTCCCGCAGCATCTCCTGGTGGTAGGCGCTGGCCTCGGGCACGAGCACCCCGAACTCGACGGCCATCATCTGGTCGGCGTAGGGGATCTCCACCTCCCGGAGCGTCGCTCCCTGGGCCTCGAGGACGCCGATGGCCTCCCGGACGGCCGACTCCACCTCGGGGTCGACGTCGTCGAAGAAGTAGTTGGCCGGGACGCCGAGCGTCAGGCCGCGGACCCCGGCGTCGAGGTCGGCGGTGAAGTCGGGGACCGGTTCCCGGGCCGAGCCCGGGTCGCGGGCGTCGAAGCCGGCGAGGGCCTGGAGGGTCAGCGCCGCGTCGCGCACGGTGCGGGTGAGCGGCCCGGCGTGGTCGAGCGACCAGCACAGGGACGTGATCCCGGCTCGGGAGACCCGGCCGAAGGTCGGTTTGAGCCCGACGGTGCCGCAGACGGCGGCCGGGATGCGGATCGAGCCGCCGGTGTCGGTGCCCATCCCCACCAGGCACTCCCCGGCGGCCACCGCGGCGCCGGACCCGCCGCTCGAGCCGCCGGGCACGCGGCCGGTGTCCCAGGGGTTGCGGGTCGTCGGCGTCAGGACGCCGTAGGCGAACTCGTGGGTGTGCGTCTTCCCCACCACGACGGCACCGGCCTCGCGGAGCCGGGCGACGCAGGCGGCGTCCTCCGTCGGGAGGTACCCGGAGCGGACCGCCGAGCTCGACGTCGTCGGGAGGCCCGCGACGTCGTAGAGGTCCTTGATGCCCACCGGGATGCCGTGCAGCGGGCCGCGGTACCCGCCGTCGGCGATCTCCCGCTCCGCCTGCCGGGCGGCCTCCAGCGCCTCGTCGGCGGTGACGACGACGAAGGCGTTCAGCCGGTCCTCGACCTCGTCGATGCGGTCGAGCGCGGACTGCACGAGCTCGACCGGGGACAGCGTGCGCTGCTCGATCTGCCGGGCGGCCTCGGCGACGCCGAGCTCGGAGGGGCGCACGTCCTCACTCCCACCGCGCGTCGAAGGCGGCGGCCGGCGGCGTCTCGCCCACCGCGATCCCGTCGAGGCTGTCGTACAGCCCCAGGACCATCGTCACGACGGGGCCTGCCGCCGTCCGCCGCTCGGGGCCGAGGTCCAGGCGGGCGTGGGCGAGCAGCTGGTCGAGGGCCTCGTCGCCGAGCGGCGACCGCGGGGTCGTTGCCATGTGCCACCTCTTCGGGGTCGGGACCGGGACGTGCGGCACAGCATGCCCGGGTCCCGGGTCAGGCGCCGCGGACCTGCAGGAGGTCGTTGGCCTCCACGGCCTTGAGCGCGAGCGTCTTGTAGCCGACCTCCTCGAACAGCACGACGACGCGGTCGTCCTCCACCCGCATGACCACGCCGGGGCCCCACTCGCTGTGCACGACCGCCGTCTCGGGCGGGAACGGGGTGTCGGCCCGGTCCCCGACCACCTGCTCGTGGGAGGTGCCGGCCGAGCAGTTGTCGCAGTTGCCGCAGGGCTCCTCGAGCTGCTCGCCGAAGTACCCGAGCAGGTACTGGCGGCGGCACCCGGTGGTCTCGGCGTAGCCGCGCATCATCTCGACGCGGCTCTGGTCGACCCGCTCGTGGTGCTGGGCGAGCTCGCGGGCCGCGGCGGCCGCCTCTCCGGGGGCGGGGGCGCCCTCGGCAGGGTGCGCGGCGCCCTCCTCGTCGAGGACGACGGCCGACACCTGCTCCAGCAGGTTGAGGTCGCGGGCCAGCGGGGTGGCGCCGCGGCCGGTCTCCTCGCGCAGCTGCCGGACGTCGACGCCGTCCTCCACGCCGGCCGCGGGCGCGGCCGCGACCAGCCCGGCGACCTGCTGCAGCTCCTCCTCGGCCGGGGCGCCGGCGGCGAAGAAGCGGCGCAGGCCCAGGTCCTCCTGCCGGTAAACCAGCACCGCCAGGGCCGCCTCGCCGTCGCGGCCGGCCCGGCCGATCTCCTGGTAGTAGCTGTCGACGGAGTCGGCGGGCTCGGCGTGCACGACGAAGCGGGTGCCGGGCTTGTCGATGCCCATCCCGAAGGCCGTCGTCGCCACGACGACGTCGAGCTCGTCGTCCATCCAGGCGCGCTGGGCGTCCTCGCGCTCGCTCTTCCTCAGGCCCGCGTGGTACGGCCGCGCCCGCAGGCCGCGCTCGGTGAGTGCCTCGGCGAGGTCGAGGGTGCCCTTGCGGGTGGCGCTGTAGACGATGCCCGGGCCGCGGCCGGCCTCGACCTCGGCCACCGTGCGGTCGACCACCGCGTTCCGCTTCGCGGAGGCGTCGGCGTGGTGGTCGACCTCGAGCCGGATCTCGGGGCGGTCGAAGCCGGCGACGACGACCTCGGGGTCGCGCATCGACAGCCGCTCGACGATCTCGGCGCGCACCGGCGGGGCGGCGGTGGCGGTGAGGGCCAGCACCGTCGGGTGGCCCAGCTGCTCGACGACCTGCCCGAGCCGCAGGTAGTCGGGCCGGAAGTCGTGCCCCCACGCCGACACGCAGTGCGCCTCGTCGACGACGAACAGCGCGATGCCGGCGTCGCGGACGGCGTCGACCACCTCGGGCTTGGTCAGCTGCTCGGGCGCGAGGAAGAGGAAGCGGACCGTTCCGTCCGCGATGCCCTCGAGGGCGGCGCGCTGGTCGCCGGCGGAGAGGCTGGAGTTGAGCTGCGCGGCCCGGCCGGCCTCGTCGCCGAGCTCGGCGAGCCGCTCGACCTGGTCGCGCTGCAGGGCGATGAGCGGCGAGACGACCACGACCGGCCCGTCGAGCAACTGCCCGGCGACCTGGTAGACCGCGCTCTTGCCGGCGCCGGAGGGGAGCACCGCCAGCGTGTCCCGGCCCGACAGGACGGTCTGCATCGCCCGCTCCTGACCGGGGCGGAAGCCGTCGAAGCCGAGGACGTCGTGCGCCGTCTCGCGCAGCCGGCGGGTGCGGACCGAGGCCGAGCCGCCGGCGGGGTCGGTGCTGGGGGTGCGTGACACCGGGCCCCACTCCCCGCGGGCTGCCTCCCGCAAACGGGCCGCAGGTGGCCGCGGACGTCAGGCGCGCCCGCGGGCCGCTCCGGGCGCGTCGCCCCTCACTGCCGCACCGGCTCGTACCGGAGCGGGAGCCACACCCGGAGCACGGTCTCCCCGGGACGCAGGTCGATCGCGATGTCGCCGCCGTGCCGGCCCACGACGATGCGCCGGGAGATGTCCAGGCCCAGTCCGGTGCCCTGGCCGACACCCTTCGTCGTGAAGAACGGCTCGAACGCCCTGTCCCTGGCGGCGGGGTCCGACCACGTCCCCGTGTCGCCGACCTCCACCACGACCCCGTCCCGCTCCGGCCGGGTCGACAGCCGCAGCGTGCCGCTGCCGTCCATGGCGTCGAGGGCGTTGCCGATGAGGTTGGTCCACACCTGGTTGAGCTCACCCGGGATCCCCTCGACCTCCGGGGTGTCGGGTGAGTAGTCGCGGACCACGGTGATCCCGGCCGGGATCTGGTGCCCCAGGATGACCAGGGTGCTCTCGAGGCCCTCGGCCAGGACGGTCCGCTGGACGGCGGCACGGTCGAGCTGCGAGTAGGACCGCACCGCCCCGACGAGGTCGGAGATGCGGCGGGTCGCCTCCTTCACCTCCGAGAGCAGGCTGTTGAGGGCCAGGGTGCTGACGACCCAGGCCAGCCCCGGCCCGAGTGACGGGCCGAGCACGTCGGCAGCCCGTTCGCACCAGTCGCCGTCGGCACCGGCCGTCGCCAGCGGGCCGGCGAGCGTCCAGGCCTCCTCGACGTGGTGGTCGTCGAGCCAGTCCGACAGCGCGTCCTCCTGGTCGGCCAGCGCCATCGGGTCCCTCTGCGCCTCCGCCGCGCTCCGGCGCAGTTCCCGCCGCAGGCCGTCGAGGGCCGCCAGCTGCCCGGCCGACACCCCGCCGTCCGCGAAGCCGGCCAGCGTCCGCAGCAGCTGATCGGAGGCGATGCCGAGTGCGTCCACCGCCCGGGTGGCCGCCGCGGCGGGGTTGTTCAGCTCGTGCGCCAGCCCGGCCGCCAGGGTCCCGAGGGCCACGAGGGCGTCGCGCTGCCGAGCGGCGGACTCGACGGTGCGCTGGGTGCGGAAGACGCCCTCGATGAGGTGGGCGCCGAAGGGGTCGCGCGTCCGCGTCCAGTCCTTCAGTGCCTCCGACCCGACGCGCAGCGCCCGCCCGTCCGCCGACGCCCGGCCCGTGGCGAGGTACACCGCGTGCTCGTCCCAGGCCTGGAAGCCACCGGCCCAGCGGCCGGGGGCGTCCATCGCGCCCAGCAGGGTCTCCTCGTCCCCGACGGTGCGGACGAGGTCGATGCGCCCGTCGAGGAGGACCCACCAGCAGGAGGCGGGTCCACCCTGCGTCCAGAGCTCGTCCCCGGCCTCGAAGGCGGTCTCCTCGCCCAACGCGATGAGGTCGCGCAACTCGTCCTCGCCCACCTTCCCGAACAACGGCAGGGAGCGGAGGTCGGCGGCGGTGATCACGTCGTGGCCAGGTAGCGGTGCACGAGGTAGATGGCCATGGCGCCCTCACCGACGGCGGAGGCGACGCGCTTCATCGAGTCCAGGCGCACGTCCCCGGCTGCGAACACCCCGGGGACGCTGGTCTCCAGTGCGTAGGGCGCGCGGGCCAGCGGCCACGGGGTCGTGGACGACGACGCCAGCAGCTCCGGCCCGGTGAGCACGAAGCCCCGTTGGTCGCGGACGATGCTCGAGCCGAGCCAGTCCGTCCGCGGTGAGGCGCCGATGTAGACGAACAGCCAGTTCGTGGGCACCTCCTCGGGTGGGCGGCCCTGGGTGCACAGCGTGATCGAGGACAGGTGGCCCTCCCCGCGGGCGGCCACGACCGAGCTGGACAGGCGGATCTCGATGTTCTCCGCGGCCTCGACCTGGGCGACGAGGTACATGGACATGGTGTCCTCGAGGGAGGCTCCGCGGACGACCATCACCACCCGCTTGGCGTAGCGGGCGAAGTTCAGGGCGGCCTGGCCCGCCGAGTTGGCACCGCCGACGACGTACACGTCGTCGTCCTGGCACTGGCTGGCCTCGCTCGCCGACGAGCCGTAGTAGACGCCCCGGCCGGCGAACTCGTCGAGACCGGGACCCTCGAGCCGCCGGTAGGAGACGCCGCTGGCGATCACCACCGCCCGCGCCTCGAGCTCCCCGGAGCCGTCGAAGCGGACGGCGCGCACGGGCCCCCGCGTCTCGAGCCCGACGACGTCGCGCGCCAGCAGCATCTCCACGCCGAAGCGCTCGGCCTGGGCGGCGGCACGGTGCGCGAGGTCGGCTCCGGACAGGCCCTTCGGGAAGCCGAGGTAGTTCTGGATGGACGCGCTCTGCCCGGCCTGCCCGCCCGGCGCCTCCTTCTCGACCACGACCGTGCGCAGCCCCTCCGACGCGCCGTACACGGCAGCGGCCAGGCCCGCCGGCCCACCGCCCACGATGCACAGGTCGTACAGGGGCTGCTCGGCCCGGGTGCGCAGCCCGAGCGCGCTCGCGAGGTCGAGGTTCGACGGCGCGCGCAGGGGGTCGCCGTCCGGCACGAGGACCAGCGGCAGGTCCTCGGGGCCGGCGTCGGCGAGCTCCGCGAGTCGGCGTGCCTGGTCGTCCCGGTCGATCTCGAGCCACTGGTAGGGGACGTGGTTGCGGGTGAGGAACGTCTTCACCTCGTGGCTGCGCTTCGACCATCGGTGGCCGACGACCCGGAGGTCGCCGGTGTCCTGCGGATGGGCCTGCCGCCAGTCACCCAACAGGTCGTCCACGACGGGGTAGAGGCGATCCGCCGGTGGGTCCCACGGTTTGAGCAGGTAGTAGTCCAGGCCGACGTCGTTGATCGCCTGGATGGCGGCGTCCTTGTCCGCGTACGCGGTGAGCAGCACGAACTTGGCGTCGGGGACGTGCTGCCTGGCGTGGGTGAGCATCTCGGTGCCGCTCATCCCCGGCATCCGCTGGTCCGTGGCCACGAGGGCGACCGGACGGGCCCGCAACGCGAGTTCGACGAGCACGTCGAGGGCCTGCGCCCCCGACGAGGCCTGCATGATCCGGTGGTCGCGCGCATAGCGGGACCGCAGGTCGCGCGAGATGGACGCGAGCACCTCCGGGTCGTCGTCCACCACCAGGATGGTCGGCTTGGTCACTGTCCCTCCCCCGTCCGCCACCGTCCGGACCGGGGGTCCCCGGCACGACGTGACGCAGATGGGGCGGGAGCCTCGTCTCGTGCAGCCGGTCCGGTCAAGACGGTCAACGTGCTGGTCGGACGGCCGTAGCGCACGTCCTCGTGCCGTATTCGGCTCCTGCGCGGGCCGGGGACCGCCGTCCCCGGACTAGGGTCACGCGGCGTGAGTGCGCGCTACCGGATCGCCGAGGCCGCGGCGCTGCTCGGCGTCAGCGACGACACGGTGCGGCGGTGGATCGACAGCGGCCGGCTGCCGGCGTCCCGGGAGGGCGGCGGCCCCGCGCACGTCGACGGCGCCGACCTCGCCGCCCTGGCCACCGCGCTGCACGAGGCGCCCGAACCGGGCACCACCCGCGGGTCCTCGGCGCGCAACCGGCTGGCCGGCATCGTCACGCGCGTCGTCCGCGACACCGTGATGGCGCAGGTCGAGATCCAGGCCGGGCCGTTCCGCCTCGTCTCGCTGATGTCCCGCGAGGCCGCCGACGAGCTGGGCCTCGAGATCGGTGTCCGCGCCGTCGCCACGGTCAAGGCGACGCAGGTGAGCGTCGACGTCCCGTAGTGCTCTCCGCACCCGCGGAACCTCGAGCGCTACTGTCCCGCTCATGCGGAGCGGACGCGTGGTGGCGGTGCTGGCGGCGGTGGCGCTGGGGACCGCCGCCTGCGGGGGCGGGGGCGACGCCGCGGCGTCGACGGCCGGCGCGTCGGGGAGCGGCCCGACCGGCACCCTCACCGTCTTCGCCGCCGCCTCGCTCACCGACGTCTTCACCGACCTCGGGCAGCGGCTGGAGGACGCCCACGACGGCCTCACCGTGCAGTTCAACTTCGCCGGCAGCTCCGCGCTGGCCACCCAGCTCACCCAGGGCGCCCCGGCCGACGTCTTCGCCTCGGCCAACGGTCCGCAGATGTCCGTGGTCACCGACGCGGGTCTCGCCGGCGGCGACCCGACGGTCTTCGCCGGCAACGTCCTGCAGATCGCCGTCCCCGCGGGCAACCCCGCCGGTGTCACCGGCCTGGCCGACTTCGCCCGCGAGGAGCTCGCGCTGGCCGTCTGCGCGCCCGAGGTGCCCTGCGGTGCTGCCGGGGAGGCCGTCTTCGCCGCCGCCGGCGTTAGCCCGCGGCCGGACACGCAGGAGGAGGACGTCCGCGCCGCGCTGACCAAGGTCGAGCTCGGCGAGGTCGACGCCGCGCTGGTCTACGCCACCGACGTCACCGCCGCCGGGGACGCCGTCGGGGGGAGGCCCTTCCCCGAGGCCGAGGACGCCGTCAACGACTACCCGCTGTGCACGCTGGCCGCCGCGCCGAACCCCGGGGCCGCCCGGGCCTTCGTCGACCTGGTGCTCTCCGAGGAGGGGCAGCAGGCGCTCGAGGACGCGGGCTTCCGCGCCCCGTGAGGCGGGCCCGCACCCCGGCGCCGCTGCTGGTCCCGGCGGCCCTCGCCGTCGTCTTCCTGGTCCTGCCCCTGGCCGGGCTGCTGGTCCGGACGCCGTGGTCGCAGCTGGGCGCGCTGCTCACCGCACCGGGGGTCGGGCAGGCGCTCCGGCTGTCGCTGGTGTCGGCCACGCTGGCCACCGCGGTCTCCGTGGTGCTGGGCGTTCCGCTGGCCTGGGTGCTCGCCCGCAGCAGGGCGCGCGGGCGGGCGGTGCTGCGCGCGCTGGTGACGGTGCCGCTGGTGCTGCCGCCGGTGGTCGGCGGCGTCGCGCTGTTCCTCGTGCTGGGCCGGCAGGGGATCGTCGGGCGCTGGCTGGACGAGGCGTTCGGGCTGACCGTCCCGTTCACCACGACGGCCGTCGTCATCGCCGAGACGTTCGTGGCGATGCCGTTCCTCGTCATCAGCGTCGAGGGCGCGCTGCGGGCCGCCGACGTCCGGTACGAGGACGCCGCCGCCACCCTCGGTGCCGACCGCTGGACGACGTTCCGCCGGGTCACCCTGCCGCTGGTGGCCCCGGGCGTCGCCGCCGGCGCGGTGCTCTGCTGGGCGCGGGCCCTGGGCGAGTTCGGCGCCACCATCACCTTCGCCGGCAACTTCCCGGGGACGACGCAGACGATGCCGCTGGCGGTGTACCTGGCGCTGCAGCGGGACCCGCAGGCGGCGATCGTCCTCTCGCTGGTGCTGCTCGTCGTCTCGGTGGCCACGCTGCTGCTCCTGCGCGACCGCTGGCTCGGACGGGGAGCCGCCGCGTGAGCCTCGCCGCGCACGTCGTCGTCCGCCGGGGGACGGTCACCGTCGACGTCGAGCTCGGGGTCGCCGACGGCGAGGTGCTCGCCGTCCTCGGCCCGAACGGCGCGGGCAAGTCGACGCTGCTGCGGGTGCTCGCGGGCCTCCTGCCGCCCGACGGCGGCCGGGTCGCCGTCGACGGCACGGCCTGGGACGACGTCGCCGCGCGGGTCCACCTGCCCGCCCACCGCCGGCCGCTCGGGATGGTGTTCCAGGACTCCCTGCTGTTCCCGCACCTGTCGGTGCTGGACAACGTCGCCTTCGGCCCCCGGACGCGGGGTGCGTCCCGGACGGCGGCCCGGACCGCGGCCGCCGCCTGGATCGAGCGGGTCGGGCTCGACGGGCTCGGCGACCGGCGGCCCGGGCAGCTCTCCGGCGGGCAGGCGCAGCGGGCGGCGCTGGCCCGCGCGCTGGTGGGCGACCCCGCGCTGCTGCTGCTCGACGAGCCGCTCTCGGCGCTGGACGCCCGCACCCGGCTCGCCGTCCGCGCCGAGCTGCGCCGGCACCTGGCCGACTACGCCGGCAGCACGGTGCTGGTCACCCACGACCCGGTCGACGCCATGGCGCTGGCCGGCCGCGTCGTCGTCGTGGAGGACGGCCGGGTGGTGCAGGCGGGGACGCCGTCGGACGTCGCCCGCCACCCGCGCACCGACTACGTCGCCCGGCTGGTCGGGCTCTCGCTGCTGCCCGGGACCGCCGACGGGCTGAGCGTGCGCCTCGACGGCGGCGGCGTGGTCGCCGTCGCCGAGCCCGCGGCGGGCCCGGTGCTGGTCGCGGTGCGTCCCGAGTCGGTGGCGCTCCACCCGTCGCGCCCGGAGGGCAGCCCGCGCAACGCCTGGCCGCTGACCGTGGCCGGCGCGACGCCGCACGGCGCGACCGTCCGCTGCGAGCTCGACGGCGAGGTGCCGCTGCTCGCCGACGTCACCGCGACCGCGTTCGCCGAGCTGGGCCTGGCCCCCGGCTCACCGGTCTGGGCGGTGGTGAAGGCCTCCGAGGTCACCGTCTACGCCCGCTGACGTCGTCCCCCGATGATCAGGTGGGATCACCGCCGCGCGTCCTGGCTCGACGTGGGCGGTGAGCCAGGACGCGGCATGATCAGGTCACCTGATCGTGCGGGGAGGGAGGCTGGGCGCATGAGCACGGTCGCCGGTCTGGTCCTCGCCGCGGGCGGAGGGCGCCGCTACGGCATGCCCAAGGCCCTGGTCGAGTACGAGGGCAGCCTGCTGGTGGAGCGTGCCGTGCGGACGGCGCGGGCGGTGTGCGACCCGGTGCTCGTCGTCCTCGGCGCCCGCGCGGTCGACGTCTGGCGGGCGGCCGACCTCACGGGCGCGACGGTGCTGGCCAACCGCGACTGGGAGACCGGCATGGCCTCCAGCCTGCGCACCGGCCTCGACGGGCTGCGCGGCTGGCCGGGGCGGATGGACGCCGCGCTGGTCACGCTCGTGGACATGCCGGGGATGACGCCGGAGGCGCTCGCGCGGGTGGCCGCGCACGCCGCCCCGGACGCGCTGGCGGTGGCCACCTACGACGGCGTCCGCGGGCACCCGGTGCTGCTCGGCCGCGCCTCCTGGCCGGAGGTGGCCGCCACGGCCACGGGCGACGAGGGCGCCCGCCGCTACCTGGCCACGCACGCGGTCACCGAGGTCGACTGCACGGGCCTGGCCGACCCGGTCGACCTCGACGTGCCGCCCGGCGGGGTAGCTTCGGGCCCGTGATCGCCGGCCACCTGATCGCCAGAGTCGTGGACGAGCCGCTGTCGGTCGCCGAGCACGAGCAGGCGGTGGCCGACGCCGGTGCCGGCGCCGTCGTCTCCTTCGCCGGCGTCGTGCGGGACTCCGACGGCGGCCGGTCGGTGACCGAGCTCGAGTACGTCGGCCACCCGACCGCCGGGCAGGTGATCACCGAGCTGGCCGAGGAGTTCGCCGCCCGTCCCGGCGTCCGCGCGGTCGCCGTCTCCCACCGGGTCGGCCTCCTGGGCATCGGCGACGTCGCCCTGGCCTGCGCGGTGAGCTCCGCCCACCGCGGGGAGGCCTTCACCGCGTGCGCCGAGCTGGTCGACGAGGTCAAGAGGCGGCTGCCGATCTGGAAGCGCCAGGTGTTCACCGACGGCGACGAGGAGTGGGTCGCCTGCCCGTAGGGCCGTTCGGTCGCCTCTCGGTACCGGAGCGGCCGATCACCTTGACCGGTACCGGGGGCGCGTGACACAACGGTGCGCGACTCCAAGGGTGGGGTTGATCACCCCGGCGTGCCCGCGGACCGCGGCCGGACCACAGCGAGGTGTCCCGTGCCGGCGACGCAGCGTGATCCGGTCCTCGAGGCGATGCCCCTCGGCTACATCGCCGTCGACGCCGACTGGCGGATCACCTACGTCAACGCCGGGGGCGAGGCCGTCGTCGGCCTCACGTGGGACGAGCTCGTCGGCGCCTGCTTCTGGGCGGTCTTCCCGGCCAACCGCGACAGCGAGGCCGGCCGGGTCTACCGCGAGGTCGTGGCCACCGGGCACGCCCGGACGTTCGAGGTCTACTACCCGGAGCCGTTCCACCACTGGTTCGAGGTCAGCGCCGTCCCGCTGCCGGCCGGTCTGGCCATGTACTTCTCCGAGGTCACCGCGCGCCGCACGGCGCAGGACCGGCTGGCGCTGCTGGCCCGGGTCGGCGCCGAGCTGACCGGCACCCTCGACCTCGCCGAGGCGGTCCGCCGGATCCCGCGCCTGGTGGTGCCCGAGCTCGGCGAGGCCTGCCTGCTCACCGTGCTCGACGACGAGGGCCGGCCGCGCGACCTCAGCTCCTGGCACGGCGACCCCGCCCGCCGCGACCTGCTGGCCCGCTACGCCGGCGTCCGGCTGCCGGGGATGCCGTCCGCGGCCCCGGTGATGCAGGCGCTGGCGGGGGAGACGGTGACCGCCGACGGCGACGCGGTGCTCGCGTCGATCGAGGACGAGGAGGCGGCCCGGCTGTACCGCGAGCTGGGGGCCCCGGCGGTGCTGGCCGTCCCGCTCCCGGGCCGCGACCGGGTGATCGGCGCCCTGACGTTCCTCGCCGGCGATCCCCGCAGCGCCGCCCGGGTGGACCCGCTCACCGCCCGCGAGGTGGCCGGCCGGGTCGGCCTGGCGCTGGACAACGTGCGGCTCTTCGCCCGCCAGCGCCAGCTCGCCGAGGCCCTGCAGCGCAGCCTGCTGACGGACCCGCGCGGCTCCGGTCTGGGTTCCGTCGAGGTCCGCTACACGCCGGCGGCCGAGGCGGCGCGGGTGGGCGGTGACTGGTACGACGCGTTCCCCCAGCCGGGCGGGGCGACGACGCTGGTCATCGGCGACGTCGTCGGTCACGACACCGCCGCCGCGGCGGCCATGGGGCAGCTGCGGTCGCTGCTGCGCGGCGTGGCGGCCTACAGCGGTGCGGGGCCGGCCGAGGTGCTGCGCGGGCTCGACGAGGCGATGGCGACCCTCGGCGTGGACACCTACGCCACCGCCTCCGTCGCCCGCTTCGAGCGCACACCGGCCGAGGCCGCGGCCGGCCGCACCCGCATGTGCTGGGCCAGCGCCGGCCACTTCCCGCCCCTGGTGCTCGACCCCGCCGGCCGGCCCGTGGCGCTGCCGGCGCTCCCCGGCGACCTGCTGCTCGGCGTCGACCCGGCCAGCACCCGCGTCGAGAGCTCGCTGCTGCTGGAGGCCGGCTCCACGGTGCTGCTGTTCACCGACGGCCTGGTCGAGCGGCGCGGCCTCGACCTCGACGCCGGGCTGGCCCTGCTGGTCGAGACCGTCGCCGGACTCGGCGGCCTCCCGCTGGACGAGCTGTGCGACGAGGTCATCGAGCGGCTCGTGCACGGCCGTCCGGAGGACGACGTCGCCCTGGTGGCCCTGCGCCTCGACCGCTGACCGGGACCGCCGGGGGGCTCAGCCGACGGTGCGGCCGTCCTCGTCGGTGGGACGCGCGCTGCCGTGCCCCTGGGCGGCCTCCTCGGCGCGCTCCTCCTCCAGCTCCACCTCGGCCTCCAGCCGGTGGGCCTCGCCCGCCACCTGGGCGGCGGCGTCGCCGTGCGACTCGCCGTAGACCTCCTCGGCCCGGCCCAGCAGCTCCTCGGCCTTCGCCCTGGCCTTGTCGATGAAGCTCATCGTCGTCCCGTCCTCTCCGTACCCCGGTGTGCAGCGTCGCGGATCTCGCCGACCAGCTCCTCCAGGATGTCCTCCAGCGCCACGACGCCGACCACCCGGCCCGCGTCGGTGACCGCGGCGAACTGGGCGCGGCCGGCCTGCATGACCGCCAGCGTGCGCCGCAGGTCGTCCTCGGCGGCCACCCGCGGCAGCGGCCGGGTGATGTCCCGGACCCGCGGCTCGGGCGCCCCGTCGGCCTGCAGCACGTCCTTGACGTGCACGTAGCCGAGCAGCCGGTCGCCGACGGCCACCGGGAAGCGGGAGAAGCCGGTGGTGGCCGCGGCCCGCTCGATGGCGGCGGTGTCGTCGTCCGGCCCGACCACGGTCAGCGCGACCCGCGGGATGAGCACCGAGCGGGTGTCGCGCTCCTCCAGGCCCAGTGCGCCGGTGAGCAGCTCGTGGCCCCGCGCGTCGAGCAGCCCGCCGGCGCGGGACTCGTCGAACAGGCCCGACACCTGGTCGCGGGTGAACGCGCTGGTCACCTCGTTGCGCGGGGTGACGCCGAGCAGCCGCAGCACTCCGTTGGCCAGCGCGTTGAGCGCCACGATGACCGGCTTGAGCACCGTGACGACGGCGGCCAGCGGCGGGGTCAGCGCCAGCGCCGCGCGGTCCGGGCCGGCCAGCGCCAGGTTCTTCGGCACCATCTCGCCGATCACCACGTGCAGGGCGACGACGGCGGTCAGCGCGAGGACGAAGGAGATCGGGTGCACCAGCGCCTCGGGCACCGCCAGCGCCGCGAAGACCGGCTCCAGCAGGTGCGCCACCGCGGGTTCACCGATGGCGCCGAGGCCCAGCGAGCACACGGTGATGCCCAGCTGCGCGCCGGCCATCATCAGCGACACCCGCTCCATCGCGGCGAGCGTCGTGCGGGCGCGGCGGGAGCCGGCGTCGGCCAGCGGCTCGATCGACGAGCGGCGGGCGGAGATCAGCGCGAACTCCGCGCCGACGAAGAACGCGTTGGCCAGCAGCAGCACGACGGCGACGAGCACGCCGACCCAGTCACCCACGGTCGGCCTCCTCGTCCTCGTTCCCGGTGGTCGCGGGCACCTCGCCGACGAGCGCCCGCTCCACGCGGGTGCCGTCGACCCGCTCGACCTCGACCCACACGCCCGCCGGCAGGCCGTCGGCCTCCGCGGCGAGCTCCGGCGGCAGGGTGGGCCGAGCCTCGATCCGGTCACCGACCTCGGGGATCCGGCCCAGCACGTGCAGCACCAGGCCGCCGAGGGTCTCCCAGTGCCGGTCGGAGGGGACCGCGAGGCCGGTGGCGGCGGCCACCTCGTCCGGGCGCAGCAGGCCCGACACCGACCAGGTGCCCTCGCCGCGGTCGACGACGTCGTCGCCGGTCTCCTGGTCGTACTCGTCGGTGAGGTCGCCGACGATCTCCTCCACGAGGTCCTCGATGGTCACGACGCCGTCGGTGCCGCCGTACTCGTCGACGACGACGGCCATCTGCAGCCCGCCGCGGCGCAGGTCACCGAGCAGGTCGTCCAGCCGCCGTGACGTCGGGACGAACAGCGCCGGGAGCATGACCGCCGAGACCGGGGTGCCGCCCCGCCGGTCACGCGGCACGGCCAGGGCGTGTTTCACGTGGACCATGCCGACGACGTCGTCGACCCCGGCGCCGGAGACGACCGGGAAGCGCGAGTGCCCGGAGTCGCGGGCGGCCCGGAGCACCTCGTCGACCGGGGCGTCGTCGAGGACGGTGGTCATGCGGGTGCGCGGGGTGGCCGCGTCGCTGGCGCGCAGCTCCCCGAAGGCCAGCCCCCGCTCGAGCAGGACGGCGGTCTCGGCCGGGAGGGTGCCCTGCCGGCCGGAGCGGCGGACCAGCGAGGTCAGCTCCTCCGGGGAGCGGGCCGAGGCCAGCTCCTCCTGCGGCTCGACGCCGAACAGCCGGCGCAGGACGGCGTTGGCCCAGCCGTTGAGGAAGCGGATGACCAGCGACGTCGCGCGGGTGAAGCCGCGCTGGAAGCCCGACACCGCCCGCGCGGTGCGCAGCGGCTCGCTGATGGCCACGTTCTTGGGCACCAGCTCGCCGAACACCATCGTCAGCGCGGTGGCCAGGACGAGCGCCACGGTGATCGAGACCGACCGGGCGGCGCCACCGGACAGGCCCACCGCCTCCAGGGGTCCGCGCAGCAGGGCGGCGATCGAGGGCTCGGCGACGAAGCCGATGGCCAGGTTGGTCACGGTGATGCCGAGCTGGGCGCCCGAGAGCTGGGTGGAGAGGGTCTTCAGGGCGGCGAGCACCCCGGCCGACCCCCGCACACCCGCCTCGACCTCGCGTTCGACGGTGGGCCGGTCGACGGTCACCAGGGCGAACTCGAAGGCCACGAAGGCGGCGCAGGCGAGGACGAGCAGGACGCCGACGAGGACCAGCAGCCACTCGATCATGCGGTGGTCCGCGGGAGCGGGGAGGAACGGGGAGGGCTCGTATGGTGAGGCTGGCTCACGAGGGGACGGTCATCCTCCGGCGAAGGGGGGCAGCACGTCGACGACCGCCCCGGGTGACAGCTGCAACGAGCGGTCGCGGGTCTGCGTTCCGTCGACGAGGAACGAGCAGGCGGTGAGCACCCGTTCCAGACGCTCGCCGTGCGCCTCGACGATACGGCCGACGAGCTCCTCGAGCGTGCCGGCCGCGCAGGTCTCGGTGTCGACGCCGCTGGCCGCACGGGCCCCGGCGAAGTAGCGCACCGTCACGGACACGGACTCAGCCCCCGATGGCCGACATGGGCCGGCTGGGCTGCAGGAAGCTCGGGTCGTCGATGCCGTGCCCCGGGAGCTTGGCCAGGGTGGCGATCCGCCAGCGGTCGGCGAGCTCGTCGTCGGTGGCACCCTCGCGCATCGCCGTCCGCAGGTCGGACTCCTCGCGGGCGAACAGGCAGTTGCGGATCTGGCCGTCGGCGGTGAGCCGGGTGCGGTCGCAGGTGCCGCAGAACGAGCGGGTGACCGAGGCGATGACCCCGACGGTGGCCGGGCCGCCGTCGACCAGCCAGCGCTCGGCCGGGGCCGACCCGCGCTCCTCGGTGTCGGGAGTGAGCTCGTGGGCGGCCGACAGGCGGGCCAGGATGTCCTCGGCGGTGACCATCTCGCCGCGGGTCCAGGCGTGGTGGGCGTCCAGCGGCATCTGCTCGATGAAGCGCAGCTGGTAGCCGTGCTCCAGGCAGAAGTCGAGCAGCGGCACGGCGTCGGCCTCGTTCATGCCGCGCAGCAGGACGGCGTTGACCTTCACCGGCGTGAGCCCGGCGTCGGAGGCGGCCCGCAGGCCGGCGAGCACGTCGTCGAGCCGGTCGCGGTGGGTCAGGGCCCTGAACCGCTCGCGGTCGAGGGTGTCGAGGCTGACGTTGATCCGGTCCAGCCCCGCGGCGGCGAGCGCGGGCGCGACGCGGGCCAGGCCGATGGCGTTGGTGGTGAGGCTGACCTCGGGGCGCGGGGACAGCGCGGTGGCCGCCGCCACGATGCCCACCAGGCCGGGGCGCAGCAGCGGCTCCCCACCGGTGAAGCGGACCTCCCGGATGCCCAGCCGCTCGACGCCGATGCGGACCAGCCGGGCGACCTCGTCGTCGGTCAGCTGCTCGACCTTGGGCAGCCACTGCAGGCCCTCGGGCGGCATGCAGTAGGTGCACCGCAGGTTGCAGCGATCGGTCAGCGACACCCGCAGGTCGGTGGCGACCCGGCCGTGCCGGTCGACCAGCCCGCCGCTGCCCGGGACGGCTGCGTCCGGCCCGGGGACCGGACGGGTCCAGGGGTCGGGTAGCGGGGCGCTGCTCACGCTGGCGAATGTAGTAGCGGAACGCGGGCGCGTCCCCCGACCAGCGGGGGACGTCTCCCGAGACGCCGCATCCGCGGGCGCGACCGGAGGATCCGGCCGCGCCCGCGGATGCGGGACGCTGCGCCGACGTTGCACGCCGGCGGGGAGGTCAGCCGATCGGGGTGGGGTTCGTCGGGTCCGGGGGCACCGGCACCGAGCCCTGGATGCGGTTGCGGGCCTGGCAGTCGCTGGTGCAGTTGGTGGCGCCGGCCGAGAGCTCGATCGAGTCCTCACCGAGCACCCCGCCCATGCGGCCGCCCGAGGCGACCGACCAGCGGGTCGTGGTGGCCGTCTGCTCGAGCTTGGTGGCCACCTGGGGGCTGTCCTTGCCGAGCAGCATCTGGTGGGTGGCGTCGGCGGGCACGCCGTCGCCGAAGTTGACCTTGCCCGTGTACTCGTTCACGAAGTAGAAGAGGCCGGCGCCGAGCGTGTGCACGTACTCGACCGCGGAGCCGAACTCCTGCTCCATCTGGAAGATGCCGCCCTGCGGGGCGTCCTTCGCCTGGACCTTGAGCTTGCCGCCGGACGCCGTCGTGAACGTGACGACGAGGACGTCGTCGCGCAGCCGCAGCTCGGAGATCCGCACCCCGCGCAGCTGGGCCGCGGTCAGCACCGGCACCTTGGAGGCGAAGACGACGGTCGGCGTCGTGACCATCCGCTGCGGGTCCGGGGCGCCGGTGAGCGTGTAGTCGTACACGCCGAGGGTCGCCGGGGCGATCGTGAAGGTGACGTGCCGGCCGCGGACGGCGATCGGGGCGGTGGGCGCGGTGTCGCGCAGGCGGTACTCGGTGCCGGCGCCGGGGTTCGACGTGCGTCCGTTGACGGTGACGGCGAAGTCGCCGCCGCTGCTCGCGCCCTCGGTCGCGCCGCCGTCGTCGCCCCCGGAGGCGGAGGCGGTGCCGGGGACGAGCAGTGCGGCGAGCGCGAGCAGCAGGACGAGGACGGCGCGCAGGGGGCGCGGCCGGGAGGTGGGGGCCACGGGGCTCCTCGGGTCGGCGGATCGGGCGCGGACCAGAGTGCATGAACGTTCATGCATCCTGCGTGACGACACGCACACCGACAGTAAGCCGGACGACGGCGCCGCGGGGCGTTGTTACGGTCGGGTCGCCACCCGAGAGTCCGGCGGGCAGTCCCGCACTCGCCTGTGGCCAGGAAGCGCGAGAAGCCCGTGTCACCCCGCACCGTCCTCCGTCCGCTGCTGAGCCCCCTCCTCGGGCCGTACGCCCGCCTGTTCGCCGTCCCCGGTGCCGCGCGGTTCTCCCTCGCCGGGTGGGTCGCCCGGCTGCCGCTGCCGATGCTGGGCCTGGGCGCGGTGCTGCTCGTGGAGGGCGAGTCGGGCAGCTACGCGCTGGCCGGCGCGGTCTCCGGCACGCTCGCCCTGTCCGCCGCGGTGGGCGGCCCGCTGTGGTCCCGGGCGATGGACCGGCGCGGCCAGGGCCGGGTGCTGCGGGTCGCCATGGCCGCCTACCTGGTCACCGGGCTGGCCTTCGTCGCCGTCGTGGTCGGTGACGCGCCCCGCTGGACCTGGTTCGTCCTCGGCGCCCTGACCGGCGCCAGCCTGCCGGGCATCGGCGCGATGGTCCGCGCGCGGTGGGCCGCCGCCCTCGAGGACGCCGAGCGGCGGCAGACCGCGTTCGCCTTCGAGTCCGTCGTCGACGAGGTCGTCTTCGTCGTGGGGCCGCCGCTGGTGACGGTGCTGGGCACGCTCGTCGCCCCGGCTGCGGGCTTCACCACCGGGATCGTGCTCGGCACGGTCGGCGGGCTGTGGCTGGCGCGCCAGCGGGACACCGAGCCGCCGGCGGTGCCCGCGGCGGCCGGTGGCCCCTCCCGGCTGACCGCCGCGCTCGGGCCCGCGGTCGTCGTCGTCACCCTGGCCTACGTCGGCGTGGGCACCGTCTTCGGCGCGATGGACGTCGTCGTGGTGGGCTTCGCGGAGGAGCAGGGGGTCCCCGCGCTCGCCGGCCTCGCGCTGGCGCTCTACGCCGGCGGCAGCCTCGTCGCCGGGCTCGCCTACGGCGTGGCCCGCCTGGGGGGCACGCTCGCCGGGCGCTTCCTCGGCACCGCCGTCGCCTTCGGGCTGGCCGCCCAGGGGCTGTGGGCGGTGTCCTCGCTGCCGCTGCTGGTGGGTGCCGGGTTCCTCGCCGGCCTCGCGGTCGCGCCGGTGCTGGTGTCGGGCGCCTCGCTGGTGGAGTCGCGGGTACCGCGCGCCGCGCTCACCGAGGCGCTGTCGTGGACCAACACCGGGCTGACGCTCGGCGTCACCGCCGGCTCGGCGCTGGCCGGTGCGGCGGTCGACGCGTGGGGGGCCCAGGCCGCCTTCGCCGTCCCCGCGCTCGCCGCGGCCGGGGCCGCGGTGCTGGCGCTGGCCGCCGCGCCGCTGCTGCGCCGCGCCCCCGAGCGGGACGGGTCACGGGTTGGGGACGCGGTCGGCGGGTAGCCGAACGGGACGGGGGCCGGGCGCGCGGTGGAGTCGCGTGCCGCCCACCGTCCACCACCCGAAGAGGAGAGCCCGTGGCCACCGTGCCCACCATCCGCCTGAACAACGGCGTCGAGATCCCGCAGCTGGGCTTCGGCGTCTACCAGATCCCGCCGGCCCAGACCGTCGAGGCGGTCCGCAGCGCCCTCGACGTCGGCTACCGGCACATCGACACCGCCGAGATGTACGGCAACGAGAAGGAGGTCGGCCAGGCGGTCCGCGAGTCGGGCATCGACCGCTCGGAGGTCTTCGTCACCAGCAAGCTGAACAACGGCTTCCACCGTCGCGACGACGCGCTGCGCGCCTTCGACCAGACGCTGGCCGACCTCGGCCTCGACACCCTCGACCTGTTCCTCATCCACTGGCCGCTGCCGACGATCGACGTCGACTACGTCGAGACGTGGAAGGCCATGGAGGAGATCTACGCCGGCGGGCGCTGCCGCGCGATCGGTGTCTCCAACTTCAACCCGCACCACCTGCGCCGGCTGTTCGCCGAGACCGACGTGCGCCCGGCGGTCAACCAGATCGAGGTGCACCCCTACCTCACCAACGACGAGGTGCGGGCCTTCGACGCCGACCACGAGATCGTCACCGAGGCCTGGTCGCCGATCGCGCAGGGCAAGGTGCTCGGCGACCCCGCGGTCACCGGCATCGCCGAGACGCTGGGCAGGACGCCGGCCCAGGTCGTGCTCCGCTGGCACGTGCAGCGCGGCGACGTCGTCTTCCCCAAGTCGGTGACCCGCGAGCGCGTGGAGCAGAACTTCGCGCTGTTCGACTTCGAGCTCGACGAGGGCCAGATGGCGACGATCAGCGGCCTCGACCGCGGCGAGCGCACCGGCCCCGACCCGGACACGTTCGACTACGTGCCCGGCTGAGGGAGGCTCCTGCCCCTGCCGCTCGTGCGGCCCTCCTGCGGGGTCCCGCAGCGGGCCTGCGAGCGGTGGGGCAGGAGGCCCTCCCTCAGTCCTGCGTGACGAAGTCGATGAGCTCCTCGACCCGGCCGATGAGCGCGGGCTCGAGGTCGGTCCAGGTCCGCACGCGGGCGAGGATGCGCTGCGCCCACACGTAGCCGGTGTCGTCCTCCCAGCCGAGCCGGCGGCAGACGCCCTCCTTCCACGGCTCGCCCCTCGGCACGGTCGGCCACGCGCGGATGCCGACGACGGAGGGCTTGACCGCCTGCCAGATGTCGACGAACGGGTGGCCGACGACCAGCGCGTGCTGGCCGGTCACCTGCTCGGCGATCCGCGACTCCTTCGACCCGCGCACCAGGTGGTCGACCAGCACGCCCAGCCGCCGGTCCTGCGCCGGGCGGAACTCGCGCACGATGCCGGGCAGGTCGTCCACGCCGTGCAGCGGCTCGACGACGACGCCCTCGATGCGCAGGTCGTGGCCCCACACCTTCTCGACCAGCTCGGCGTCGTGCTTGCCCTCGACGTAGATGCGTCCCTCGCGCGCGACGCGGGCGCGGGCGCCGGCCACGTAGGTCGAGCCCGAGGCGCTGCGGGTCGGCGTCGCCGGGCCCCTCGGGGTGGGGCGCACGAGCACGACCGGCCGGCCGTCGACCCAGAAGCCCGGGCCGAGCGGGTAGGCGCGCACCTTCCCGAAGCGGTCCTCGAGGTGGACGACGTCCTTCTCGCAGCGCACGACGGCGCCGACGAACCCCGAGCTGGGGTCCTCGACCACGAGGTCGCGCTCGGCGGCCACCTGCGGCGGCGGCTTCCTGACCGTGCGGGGGTGCACCAGGTCGTCATAGGGGGAGCGGGGCGGCACGCTCCCAGGAGAGCCGATCGGGGCGCCCGGGCCCGGACGACGCGCCGAGGGAGGACCGCCGGACGCCGCGCGACACGCCCGGGCGGCGACGTCGTGGCGTTGCGTGACGGTTCGTCGCGGTCGGTCGAGGCGCTCCGGCGGGCCCGTGGTCGGGCCGTGACCTGCGGATTCGCCCGGTCCGGGGGGACGGTCGCCGAGGACCGGCCGGACCACGCTCAGCGACCGAAGTGTCCGAGTCGATCTCCGTCGTTTCGCTCCGGCCAGTGTGGTCACTGATCCAGACGACCGCGACACCAGAGCTCAGATGGGAGCGACACGACGATGATCGGCACCGACACCATCAGCCGAGTGATCGGGCAGGACGTCTACGACGAGTCGGGCGAGAAGATCGGCTCGGCCTCCGAGGTCTACCTCGACGACGAGACCGGTCAGCCGGAGTGGGCCACGGTGCGCACCGGCCTGTTCGGAACCAAGGAGTCCTTCGTCCCGCTGCGTGACGCCGACCTGACCAACGACGGCCTCCGCGTGCGCGTGAGCAAGGCCCAGGTCAAGGACGCCCCGAAGATCGACACCGACGGGCACCTGTCCCCGCAGGAGGAGCAGGAGCTCTACCGGTACTACGGCCTCGGCTTCGGCTCGGGGACGCAGACGCAGACGACGACGCAGACCACGACGGACACCGGCACCGCGGGCACCTACTCGATGGACCAGGACCGGTCGCAGCAGGACCTCACCACGGCCGGCACCGGGACCGTGGGCACCGCCGGCACCGGGACCGTGGGCACCGCCGGCACCGGGACCGCCGGCACCGCCGGCTACACCGACCGTGACCGCGACGGTGTGCGCGACGACCTCGAGACCCGCGGCGCCGTCGGCCACGACACCTCCGGCCCGACGACGGACAGCGCGATGACCCGCTCCGAGGAGCACCTCAACGTGGGCACCCAGCGCGTCGAGGCCGGCCGGGCGCGGCTGCGCAAGTACGTCGTGTCGGAGAACGTGACCCAGACGGTGCCGGTCTCCCACGAGGAGGTCCGGGTCGAGCGCGAGCCGATCACCGACGCCAACATCGGCAACGCCCTGGACGGGCCGGCCATCTCCGAGGAGGAGCACGAGGTCGTCCTGCACGCCGAGCGCCCCGTGGTGGAGAAGGAGGCCGTGCCGGTCGAGCGCGTCCGCCTGGACACCGAGACGGTGACCGAGCAGCAGCAGGTCTCCGAGGAGGTGCGCCGCGAGGAGATCGAGGTCGACGGCGGCCAGACCGGTGTCGCCGGCACCACGACCGGCACCACGACCGGCACCACCGGTCACGACGACCGCGGCCTCGTGCAGAAGGCCAAGGACGCCCTGGACCGCGACAACGACGGCAAGATCGGTCGTTGATCCCCCGGTAGCACCAGGCCCGGTCCCTGACCGGGCGCACCACAGTCGGCGGTGGCCGGCCGGAGACGACGCTCCCGGCCGGCCATCGTGGTGTCTGCAACCGTTGCGGGGGCACCGGGTCGCGTGCCTGGCCAGGTGGGATGCTCGGCGGCGTGACCGAGACCACGGCTGCGCCGTCCCCCCGGACCGACGGCCTGCCCGGCGGCCCGGAGGAGCTGGCCGCCGCGCTCCGGTCGACCGGCTACCTGCCCGACGAGGGCCTGGCCACCGCCGCCTACCTGGCCCTGGTCATGCGCCGCCCGCTGTTCCTGGAGGGCGAGGCCGGCGTCGGCAAGACCGCCCTCGCCCGGGCGCTGGCCGCGGTCACCGGCCGCCCGCTGTACCGCCTGCAGTGCTACGAGGGCCTGGAGGCCAGCCAGGCGCTCTACGACTGGGACTTCGGCCGTCAGCTGCTGCACCTGCGGGCCGCGGAGGCCGCGCACGCCACCGCCGACACCGCGTCACTGGAGGCCTCGCTCTACGACCGGCGGTTCCTGCTCGCCCGTCCGCTGCTGCAGGCGCTGGAGGACTCGCCGAGCGTGCTGCTGGTCGACGAGGTCGACCGCGCCGACGACGAGTTCGAGGCGTTCCTGCTCGAGGTCCTCTCCGACTTCACCATCTCCATCCCGGAGCTGGGCACCGTGCGCGCCGACGTCCCGCCGCTGGTCGTGCTGACCTCCAACCGCACCCGCGAGGTGCACGACGCGCTCAAGCGCCGCTGCCTGTACCACTGGCTGGAGCACCCCGACTTCGACCGCGAGGTGGCCATCCTGCGCACCCGGCTGCCGGAGGTCACCGAGCAGCTGGCCCGCGAGGTGGCCCGGGCGACGGCGAAGCTGCGGACGCTGGACCTGCTCAAGCCGCCCGGCGTGGCCGAGGCCATGGACTGGGCCACCGCGCTGCACGCCCTCGGCGCCCGCGACCTCGACCCCGACCTCGCCGCGCGCACGCTCGGCGCGGTGCTCAAGTACCGCGAGGACACCGACCGGGTGCACTCGCTCGCGCGGGGAGCGCTCTTCGGTGGCGGCTGAGGGAGGACCCCGTCCCTCTCACCCCTCGCAGGCTCGGGGTGAGCCCCCGGACGGGGCCGTTCCAGCACGTCACGGTGTCGTCGCCGTCGTCCTGGGGTTCGCCCGGACGCTGCGCGCCGCCGGGGTCAGCGCCTCCCCCGACCGGGTCGAGGCCATGCTCGCGGCGGTGGCGGCGCTCGACGTCCTCGACGCCACCGCCGTCTACTGGGCCGGACGGCTGACGCTGTGCTCGGGCCCGGACGACCTCGACCGCTACGACGCCGCCTTCGCCGCGTACTTCGGCGGCGAGGCCCCGCGGCGGGGACGACCCGCGCCCCCGCCCCGCCGCGGGTCGCCGTCACCGCGCCGCTCGAGGAGGGCGGCGGAGCCGGTGGGGACGGCGAGGACCCCGCCGACCTCGCCGTCGCCGCGTCCGCCGACGAGGTGCTGCGGCAGCGCGACGTCGCCGACCTGACCCCCGCCGAGCGCGAGCACCTGCGGCGGCTGTTCGCGCTGGTGCGCCCGGCGTCACCGATGCGCCCGGCCCGCCGTCGCCGGCCGTCCGCCCACGGCTCGGTGCACCCGGCCCGCACGGTGCGGCGGGCCCTGCGCGACGGCGGCGAGGTGACCCGGCTCCTGCACCGGCGGGCCCGGCCGCGCCCCCGGCGGGTGGTGCTGCTGGTCGACGTCTCCGGCTCGATGAGCCCCTACGCCGACGCGCTGCTGCGCTTCGCGCACGCGGCGGTGCGCGCCCGGCCGGCCTCGACCGAGGTGTTCACCATCGGCACCCGGCTGACCCGCGTGACCCGGGAGATGCGGCTGCGCGACCCCGACCGGGCGCTGGCCGCCAGCGGGACCGCGATCCCCGACTGGTCGGGCGGCACGCGGCTGGGCGAGGTGCTCAAGGCGTTCCTCGACCGGTGGGGACAGCGCGGCACCGCCCGGGGCGCCGTCGTCGTGGTGTGCAGCGACGGGTGGGAGCGGGGGAGCCCCGACCTGCTGCGCGAGCAGATGGCGCGGCTGCGCCGCCTCGCGCACGCCGTCGTCTGGGTCAACCCGCACAAGGGCCGGGCCGGCTACGAGCCGCTGACCGGTGGGATGCAGGCGGCGCTGCCGTCGGTCGACGCGTTCGTGTCCGGCCACAGCCTGGCCGCGTTCGAGGAGCTCTCAGGGGTGATCTCGCGTGTGTGAGAGGAGCGACCGTGCGTGAGGTGCTCGACGACCTGGTCGGCTGGTGGCAGGCCGGCGAGACGGTCGGGATGGGGACCGTCGTGGCCACCTGGCGCTCCGCGCCGCGCCCGGCGGGGGCGGCGATGCTCGTCGGCCCCGACGGGACGGCGGTCGGCAGCGTGTCCGGCGGCTGCGTCGAGGGTGCGGTGTACGAGGAGGCCAAGGACGTCGTCGAGTCCGGCGTCCCCACGCTGGAGCGCTACGGCGTCAGCGACGACGACGCGTTCGCCGTCGGGCTGACCTGCGGCGGCATCCTCGACGTCTTCGTCGAGCCGGTCTCGCGCGAGTCGTTCCCCGAGCTCGGGGAGATCGCCGAGTCGGTGGGCCGGCACGAGCCGGTCGCCGTCGTCACGTGCGTGCGGGGTCCCGACGACCGCCTGGGCCGCCGGCTGGTGCTGTGGCCCGACCGGGCGTCGGGCACCCTCGGCCTGCAGCGCCTCGACGACGCCGTCGCCGCCGACGCCCGCGGGATGCTCGCCGCCGGCCGCACCGCCACGCTGACCTACGGCCACGACGGCGAGCGGCGCGGCGACGAGCTCACGCTGTTCGTCTCCTCCTTCGCCCCGCCGGCGCGGATGGTCGTGTTCGGCGCCATCGACTTCGCCGCCGCCGTCGCCCGGGTCGGGGCGTTCCTCGGCTACCGGGTGACCGTGTGCGACGCCCGCCCGGTGTTCGCCACCGCCCGCCGCTTCCCCGACGCCCACGAGGTCGTCGTCGAGTGGCCGCACCGCTACCTGCAGGCGGAGGTGGAGGCCGGGCGCGTCGACGAGCGCACGGTGCTCTGCGTGCTCACCCACGACCCGAAGTTCGACGTCCCGCTGCTGGAGGTCGCGCTGCGCCTGCCGGTGGCCTACGTCGGCGCCATGGGGTCGCGGCGCACCCACGACGAGCGTCTCGACCGGCTGCGCGAGGCGGGGTTGTCGGAGGCGGAGCTGGGCCGGCTGTCCTCGCCGATCGGCCTGGACCTCGGCGCCCGCACGCCCGAGGAGACCGCCGTGTCGATCGCCGCCGAGATCATCGCCGGGCGCTGGGGCGGCTCGGGGGAGCGGCTGACCGGTACCGAGGGCCCCATCCACCGCACCGCCGACCGGTGACGGCCCTCGTGCAGGGGCCCGCCGTGGGCCTGCGAGCGGTGGGGGCACGAGGGTCCTCGCCGACGTCGAGGTCGTGGGGCTGCTGGTCTCGCCGGTGCACCGGTACGACGGGCGGCCCGGCGGCGTGGTGCCGGCCCAGGACGGCGACCGCGTGGAGCGGGTCGAGGTGCGCGCGGGGCACGGCATCGTCGGCGACCGCTACGCCGGCCGGGCCGCCCACCGCGACGCCGCCGTCACGGTGCTGGCCGCCGAGTCGGTGGAGGCGCTCGCCGCCGAGCTCGGCAGCGGCCCGCTGGACCCGCTGCTGACCCGCCGCAACGTCGTCCTGCGCGGTGCCGAGGTCGAGGCGCTGCGCGGCGAGGAGTTCGCGCTCGACTGCGGGGAGGGCGTCGTGGTCCTGCGGGGCGGCCGCCCGGCCAACCCGTGCGCCTGGCTGGACACCGTGCTCGCCCCCGGCGCGCACCGGGGCATGCGCGGGCGCGGGGGAGTGCGCTGCGCGCCGCTGTCCGACGGCGTCCTGCGCCTGGGTCCCGCCGTCCTCACCAGCGCCGTCCCGCTCGACCCGGCGCGGGCGGGGGAGGCCCACCGGGTGCTGCCCCGCCCCCGGCCGGGTCCCGCGGCCCCGTAACCTGCGTCACGTCCGCCCGTCCCGGACCTGCGAGAGGAGCCGCGTGACGCCCACCGTGCCGCACCCGGTCATCGGGCTGCGCCGCGAGCGCGAGGTGCTCACCGTGGCGCTGCGCACCAACCGGCACGTCGTCCTGGAGGGGCCGCCGGGCACGGGCAAGTCCACGCTGCTGCGCTCGATCGCCGCGGAGGCCGGCCAGGAGGTCGTCTTCGTCGAGGGCAACGCCGAGCTCACGCCGGCGCGGCTGATCGGCCAGTACGACCCGGCCGCCGTCCTCGCCGACGGCTACGTGCCCGGCAGCTTCACCGACGGGCCGCTCCTCACGGCCATGCGCGGGCACGGGCTGCTCTACCTCGAGGAGCTCAACCGCATCCCCGAGGAGACGCTCAACGTCCTCATCACCGTGCTCACCGAGGGCGAGATCACCGTGCCGCGCCTCGGGCACGTGCGGGCCGCCGCCGGGTTCCGGCTCATCGCGGCGATGAACCCCTTCGACGCGATCGGCACCGCGCGCGTGGGCCAGGCCATCGCCGACCGGATGTGCCGCGTCGTCCTCGGCTACCAGGACGCCGACGCCGAGCGGGCCATCGTCGCCGCCGTCACGGGTGCGCCG
This sequence comes from Geodermatophilus normandii, assembly GCF_003182485.1. Classification (NCBI taxonomy): domain Bacteria; kingdom Bacillati; phylum Actinomycetota; class Actinomycetes; order Geodermatophilales; family Geodermatophilaceae; genus Geodermatophilus; species Geodermatophilus normandii. The sequence continues at coordinate 1,486,848 of NZ_QGTX01000001.1, forward strand.
CCGGAGCTCGTCGGCCTCGCCGTCCGGCTGGTGCGGGCCACCCGCGGGCACCGCGACGTCCGGATGGGCTCGTCGGTGCGCGGCGCCACCGACCTCGTGCTGCTGCTCGGGGGCCTGCTCGACGTCCGCGGGCAGTCCGGACCCGGCGCCGAGGGAGCCCGCGAGACCGCCCGCGACGCCGCTTACGCCGCGCTGTCGGGCCGGATCCGCGTCGCCGACGGCGTCGAGCGCACGCCCGAGGCGGTCATCGACGACATCCTCGACGACGTGTGGCCGCCCGACGGCCAGCTCCCGGACGGCGAGCAGCAGGCGCCCGGCGACCCTTGAAGGGCTCCTGAGCAGGGAAGCGGTGAGGGCCCGCCGGAGTCCCCGGCGGGCACCGGCTCCCCGTCCCCGCAGCGCCGCGACCGCTCGGGCGGCGGCCGCCGCCGGCAGACCAGCCGGCGGGAGATGGCCGCCCGTCACGACTCGTTCGAGGAGGTCAGCCCCGAGGTCGGCGAGCTCGACGAGGAGGCCTTCGCCGCGCTGGTGGCCGAGGACGCCGACGCCGCGGCCGCGCTGCTCACCGACCTCGCCGCGGCGACCGACCGCGAGCTGCGGACGGCGGCCCGGCGGCTCGCCGCGCGGGTGTTCGTGCAGGTCGGCCGGGTGGGACGCGCCCGGACGCGCGGGACGCGGCGGCTGGTCCCCGACCGCCGCGGCGACGGCGACCTGGACCTCGACCGCACGCTGGACCGCTGGGACGTCGGGACGCCGCTGGCCGAGGGTGACCTGGTGACGCGCCGCTGGACCGGGCACCGGCGCTCGGTCTGCCTCGCCGTCGACACGTCGGGGTCGATGACCGGGCTGGGCGTGGCGATCGCCGCGGTGGCCGCGGCCGGTGTCGTCCTCACCGGCGACGACAGGCTGCGCACCAGCCTGCTCACCTTCGGCCGGGAGGTCGACGTCGTGCAGCGGCCGGGCCAGCGGCGCGCCGCCGAGGACGTCGTGACGCACCTGATCGGGCTGCGCGGGCACGGGACGACCGACCTGTCCGCCGCGCTGCGCGCCGCCCGGCTGCAGCTGGCGCCCGAGGTCGCCGACGAGCGCGTGGTCGTGCTGCTCTCGGACTGCCTGCACACCACCGGCGACCCGCCCGAGACCGCGCTCGCCGGCATCGACCGGCTCGACGTCCTCTGCCCCCTGCCCACGCCCGAGGCGGAGGAGGCGGCCCGCGCGCTGGCCGCCCGGGGCGGGGGGACGGCGCAGATGGTGCGCACGGTGCGCGACCTGGGGCCCGCCCTGACCCGCCTGCTCGGCTGAGAGGCTGGCGGCACTGAGAGGCTGGCGGCACTGAGAGGCTGGCGGCACTGAGAGGCTGGCGGCACTGAGAGGCTGGCGGCATGGTGCTGGACCTCCGCAGGCCGATCGTGCAGGCGCCCATGGCGGGCGGCCCCTCGACGCCGGCGCTCACCGCCGCGGTCTCCGACGCCGGCGGCCTGGGCTTCCTCGCCGCCGGCTACCGGACCCCGGAGGCCGTGCGCGAGGAGGTCCGGGCGACCCGCGCGCTGACCGCGGAGCGCTTCGGCGTCAACGTCTTCCTGCCGGGCCCGCGCGGGGACGACGAGGCGGTGCGCCGGTACGCCGACCGGCTGCGCGCCGAGGCCGAGCGCCGAGGCGTCGAGCTCGGGGAGCCGCGCTGGGACGACGACGCCTGGGAGGCGAAGGTCGCCGTCCTCGCCGAGGAGCGGGTCCCGGTGGTGTCGTTCACCTTCGGCCTGCCCGGGAGCGACGCCGTCGCGGCGCTGCACGACGCGGGCGCCTGCGTGCTGGTCACCGTCACCACCCCCGACGAGGCCCGCGCCGCGGCCGCCGCCGGTGCGGACGCGCTGGTGGTCCAGGGCGTCGAGGCCGGCGGCCACCGCGGCGGCTTCCGGGACGAGGACGGCGTGGGCGAGTACGGGCTGCTCGTGCTCCTGCGCCTGGTCGCCCGGGCCGTGGACCTGCCGCTGGTCGCGGCGGGCGGGATCGGGGACGGCCCGTCGGTGGCCGCGGTGCTGGTGGCCGGGGCGGAGGCGGCCCAGCTCGGGACGGCGTTCCTCGGCTGCCCCGAGGCCGGCACGGGGGCGCTGCACCGCGAGGCGCTGGCCGCGGGCGGGGAGACGGCGCTGACCCGGGCGTTCAGCGGCCGCCGGGCCCGTGGCCTGGTCAACCGCTTCCTCGGCGAGCACGGCGCGACCGCCCCGGCCGCCTATCCACAGGTCCACCACCTGACCACGCCGCTGCGCGCCGCCGCCCGGTCGGCCGGGGACGCCGGCGGGATCAACCTGTGGGCCGGGCAGGGGCACGGGCTGGCCGAGCCGCTGCCCGCCGGCGACCTGGTCCGCCGCCTGGCCGACGACGCCCGCGAGGCGCTGGCCCGCGCGCTGCGCTGACGTCCGCCCGCGTCGACGTCGGCCGGCGACGCCGGCGGGACCGGGGTGGTGGCCGCCGGGCGATCGTCCGACCATGCGGGCACACACCACCGCACGAGCGAGGAGCCGCCGCATGCCCGGCACCGCCACGACCGCCTACCGCGCCGCCCGCGACCAGTTGCTCGCGCTGCGCGAGGACCCCGTCCGGGCCGCCGCGGAGTTCCGCTGGCCGGCGATCGACGGGCCGTTCAACTGGGCGGTCGACTGGTTCGACGAGATCGCCCGGGGCGTGGAGCGGCCCGGGCTGGTCATCGCGCAGGAGGACGGCAGCGAGGGCAGCTGGACCTTCGACGGGCTGGCCCGCCGCTCGGACCAGGTGGCCGCGTGGCTGCGCGAGCGGGGTGTGGGGCGCGGGGACCGCGTCGTCCTCATGCTCGGCAACCGGGTCGAGCTGTGGGAGTCGATGCTCGCCGTCATGAAGCTCGGCGCGGTGATCATGCCGACGACGACCGCCCTGCCGCCCGCCGACCTCGCCGACCGCATCGGCCGCACCGGCGCCCGGCACGTGGTGGCCGACGTCGCCGAGACCGCGAAGTTCACCGACGTCCCCGGCGACTACGGGCGCATCTGCGTGGGCGGCGAGGCCCTCGGCTGGGCGCCCTACGCCGACACGGCCGGCGCCCCCGACCGGCCGCTGGGCTCCCCGGGGACGGAGCCGGGCGACCCGCTGCTCCTGTACTTCACCAGTGGCACGACCAGCCGGCCGAAACTGGTCGAGCACACCCAGGTCAGCTACCCGGTCGGGCACCTGTCGACGATGTACTGGCAGGGCCTGCAGCCCGGCGACCGGCACCTCAACATCAGCTCCCCCGGCTGGGCCAAGCACGCCTGGAGCTGCTTCTTCGCGCCGTGGGCGGCCGAGGCCACCGTCCACCTGCTCGACTACCGCCGCTTCGACCCCGCGGTGCTGCTCGGGCGCATCCGCGACGCCGGCATCACCACGTTCTGCGCCCCGCCGACGGTGTGGCGGATGCTCATCCAGGCCGACCTGTCCGGCGGGCCCGGGCAGCTGCGCGAGGTGCTGGCCGCCGGCGAGCCGCTCAACCCCGAGGTGATCGAGCAGGTCCGGCGGGCGTGGGGGCTGACCCTGCGCGACGGCTACGGCCAGACGGAGACGACGGCGTCGGTGGGCAACCCGCCCGGCGCCGAGGTGCGGCCGGGCTCGATGGGCCGGCCGCTGCCCGGCGTCCCGGTGGTGCTCGTCGACCCGGTCACCGGCGAGCGGGGCGACGAGGGGGAGATCTGCCTGGACCTCTCCCAGCGGCCCCTGGGCCTGATGACCGGCTACCAGGGGGACCCCGACCGGGCGGCCGAGGCGATGGCCGGCGGGTACTACCACACCGGCGACGTCGCGACCCGGGACGCGGACGGCTACGTCACCTACGTCGGGCGCACCGACGACGTCTTCAAGGCCAGCGACTACAAGATCAGCCCGTTCGAGCTGGAGAGCGTGCTCATCGAGCACCCAGCGGTGGTGGAGGCCGCCGTCGTCCCGGTGCCCGACCCGGTGCGGCTGGCGGTGCCGAAGGCCTACGTCACGCTGGCGCCGGGCTGGGAGCCGGGGCCGGAGACGGCGCTGGCGGTGCTGCGGCACGCGCGCGAGCGGCTGGCGCCCTTCCTGCGGGTGCGGCGGGTCGAGTTCGCGGAGCTGCCCAAGACGATCTCGGGCAAGATCCGCCGTGTCGAGCTGCGGCAGCGCGAGGAGCGGGCGGCCCCGCGGGGCACCGGCACCGACTACGCGGACACCGACTTCCCGGAGCTGCGCGGCTGAGGCGTCCCCGTGCCCACCGGCGCTGCGCCGGCGGGCACGGGGAGCGGGTCAGCGGTCGGAGTCGCTGTAGACGACCATCCCGCGGATGTTCTTGCCGTCGCGCATGTCCTGGTAGCCCTGGTTGATGTCCTCGAGCTTGTACTTCGTCGTGGCGAGCTCGTCGAGCTTGAGCTGGCCCTCCTGGTAGAGGCTGAGCAGCTCGGGGATCGCCGCCCGCGGGGCCAGGCCGCCGAAGATCGCGCCCTGCAGGTCCTTCTGCAGCAGCGTGAGCTCGAAGAGGCTCAGCTTGACGTCGGTGTTGGCGGCGTTGCCCATGCCGGTGACGACGGCGCGCCCGCCCTTGCCGGTGAGGGTCAGGGCGGCCTGGACGTCCTCGCCCTGGATGTCGCCGACGGTGATGATCGTCTTGTCGGCCATCCGGCCCCAGGTCAGCTCGTTGACCTTCTCGGTGGCCTCCTCGGCCGACTCGAAGGTGTGCGTGGCACCGAGCTCCATGGCCCACTCGCGCTTGCGTGCCACCGGGTCGATGACCATGACCCGCTTCGCCCCGGCCGCCGCCGCGCCCTGGACGGCGTTCATGCCGACGCCGCCGGCGCCCATGACGACGACGTTCTCGCCGGGCCGGACGTCGGCGACCTTGGTGGCCGAGCCCCAGCCGGTGGTGACGCCGCAGCCGACCAGCGCGGCGATCTCCAGCGGGATGTCCGGCTCGATCTTCACGACCGACGCCTGGTGCACGGTGATGTAGGGCGAGAAGGTGCCCAGCAGGCACATGGGGATGACGTCCTGGCCGCGGGCCTGGACGCGGTAGGTGCCGTCGGAGATCGACGTGCCCGCCAGCAGGCTGGCGCCGAGGTCGCAGAGGTTCTGCATCCCCTTCGAACACGGCGGGCACTGGCCGCAGGCGGGGATGAACGCGGTGACGACGTGGTCGCCCTCCTGCAGCCCCGTGACGCCGGGGCCGACCTTGGTGACCACGCCGGAGCCCTCGTGCCCGCCGATCACGGGGTAGAAGGCGACCGGGGTGCCGCCGGTGACGAGGTGCTCGTCGCTGTGGCACAGCCCGGAGGCGGCCAGCTGGACCTGGACCTCGCCCGCCTTCGGGTCACCCAGCTCGATCTCCTCGATCGACCACTCCTCGCCCACGCCCCACAGGATCGCGCCCTTGGTCTTCACCCGGTGTCCTCTCGGTCCGGCCCGCCGGCTCTGGCGGGCAGCCTGCTGCGCACTCTCCCCAGGAGTGTGCGCCGGGCCACAGACTCTGTGCGGCACGGGGTGCCGTCAAGAGGAGCACGGGGTCCCCGCCGAGGGGTCGCAACGGTCTGCAACGCGCGGCGGTCCGCGACGCGCAGCGGCGTCACCGGCCGTCGACGGTCACCGCGGTGAAGGGCAGGTGCGGCTCCACCCAGGGGAAGACGACGAACAGCAGCAGCGCGGCCGCGGCCAGCGCGAGCAGCAGCGACAGCGCCGAGCGGGTCGCCGTCCCGCCGGGCAGGCGCCGCCAGATCCAGCGGTACACGCGGTCCTCCTCAGCCCTCGGTCAGGGCCGGCGGCCCGTCGGGTGCCTGGGCGCGGGTCACACCCGGGCCGTCCAGGACGGCGTGCACGACCAGCCGCTGCCGCGCCGAGTACCGGGGGTGGCAGGTGGTGATCGTCAGGTAGGCCCCGGTGGGCGCGGCGTCGGCGGTGCCGCCGGGCGTCGGGGCGATGACCCGGACGTCGGCCGGCGACACGATCTCCTGCCCGGGGACGCCGTTCGGGTCCTGGCCGTCGGCGAGCACGCGGTAGGTGAACCACCCGTCGGCCACCTCGACGACGATCGGGTCGCCCGGCCGCATCCGGTCGAGGTCCAGGAACGGCGAGCCCCGGCCGACCCGGTGCCCGGCGAGGGCGACGTTGCCCTGCTGCCCGGGCATCGCCGTCCCGGCGTAGTGGCCGGGCCCCTGCGACAGCTGGTCCTCGCTGGTCCCCTCGAGGACCACGCGGGACCAGTCCTCGCCCAGCCGCGGCACGTGCAGGACGGCGAACGGCTGCCCGACCGGCACCTCGGCGGGCGTCGTCGGCACGCCCGCGGCCGGCTGCTGCGCGGACCACTCGGTCCGCAGCCGGTCGGAGAGCCGGTCCTGGTCGCGGGCGCTGGACAGGTCGGTGATCCACAGCTCGTAGACGACGAACAGCAGCAGCACGACGCCGGCGGTGACCAGCGTCTGCCCCAGGCCGCTGACGAGCGTGCGCCAGCGGTCCCCGCTCCTCCGTCCGTGCCGGCGCCACTCCGCCGGGAGCGCCGGTGCGTCGGTGGTGGTCCCCCCTGTCGCTGGCATGGCGCGACCACGATGCCAGCCCGCACCCGGGCGGTCGGCGACACTGGGCGGCGTGTCGTCGCAGGCGGTGGTCCCCCCGGTCGTGGTGGTCGGCGCCGGACCGGTCGGCGCGACCGCCGCGCTGCTGCTCGCCCGGCGCGGGCTGCCGGTGCTCCTGCTCGACCGCCGGGCGCACCCGCCCGGCCTGCCGCGGGCGGTCCACCTCGACGACGAGGCGCTGCGCGCGCTGGCCGACGCCGGCGTCGCCGAGGAGTTCCTGGCGGTCAGCCGCCCCGTGGCGGGGCTGCGGCTGCTCGACGCGCGGCACCGCACCCTCGCGGAGTTCCGCCGCACCGAAGGCGCCGGGCGGCACGGCTGGCCGCAGGCGTCGATGTTCCACCAGCCCGACCTCGAGCGGCTGCTGCGCGCCGCGATCGACCGGACCCCGGGCATCGACGTCCGCGGCGGCGAGGAGGTCGTGGGGCTGGCGCAGGCGGACCGGTCCGTCACGCTCGCGGTGGTCCGGCGCGACACCGGGCAGCGCCGCGACGTCGTCGCCTCGGCCGTGCTCGGCTGCGACGGGGCCAACAGCACCGTGCGGAGCCTGGTCGGCGCGCGCATGCGCGACCTCGGCCGCCCCGACCGGTGGCTGGTGGTCGACCTGCGGACGAGGGTCCCGCTGCCGGTCTGGCCCGGCGTGCACCAGGTGTGCGACCCGGTCCGCGCGGCGACGTTCATGCCGGTCAGCGGCGACCGGTACCGCTTCGAGGCGCGCCTGCGGCCGGGAGAGGACGCCGCGGACCTGACCGGCCCGGCGCTGGCCGGGCTCCTGGCGCCGTTCGGGGCGCAGGACGCCGAGGTGGTGCGGGCCGTCGAGTACGTGCACCGGGCGCAGGTGGCCGACCGCTGGCGGCGCGGCCGGGTGCTGCTGGCCGGCGACGCCGCCCACCTCACCCCGCCGTTCGTGGGTCAGGGTCTGGGGCTCGGGCTGCGCGACGTGCACCAGCTGGCCTGGAAGGTCGCCGCCGTCGTCACCGGCGCGGCCGGTGAGGACCTGCTCGACACCCACGGGGCCGAGCGGGGCCCGCACGCCCGGGCGCTGGTCCGGCTCGCGGCGCTGGCCGGGCGGCTGATGACCGGCGGGGGAGCCGGCGCGGTGCCGGTGCGCCGGGCGGTGCTGGCCGCCCTCACCGGGGTACCGGCGCTGGCCGCCTACGCCACCGACAGCCGGACGCCGCCGCTGCGCCCCGGGCTGCTGGTCGACCGGCGGGGCCCGGCCGGGCGCCGGCTGGCCGGGACCCTCGTGCCGCGCGCCCGGGTGCGCACCGGCGGGGAGGAGTGCCGGGTCGACGACGTCCTCGGCGCCGGCACCGGGGTCGTGGCGCTCGCGGGACCGGGTCGCGTCGCCGTCACCGCCGGGAGCCGGCGCACCGAGGTGGAGGACGTCGACGGCGCGCTCGCGGCGTGGCTGCGCGGTGCCGGGGCGCGCTTCGCCGTCGTCCGTCCCGACCGGGTGGTGCGGGCGGCGGGCTGAGTGGGTAGCGACCCCCTCATGCAGATCGACAAGGCCCAGATCCTCCAGCTGCTGCAGTCCCAGGGCGACGACGCCAAGGCGCAGCAGGCCGACCAGGAACTGCCCGGGACGGTCGACACCGACCAGCACGCCGGGATCCTGCAGAAGCTCGGGCTCGACCCGGGCGACCTGATCAAGATGGTGACCGGCGGAGGCGGCGGTGGCGGTGGCCTCGGCGGCGCGATCGGCGGCATCCTCGGCCGCTAGCCGGAGACGCCGACGGCGCCGGGCGGGAGGTCCCCGCCCGGCGCCGTCGGCGTCCGTCAGCGCCTGCCGACGTCGCTGCGCGCCGCCTGGGACACGATCGTCTCGGCGTCCTCGGGCAGCAGCCAGCCCGCCGCCACGGCCGCGTCGGCCGACCGGTCCACCCGGGACACGTAGGCGCCGTGGTTGCGGTAGAGCGACTGCAGCGTCCCGGCCGGGAACGGCGTGGTGCTGCCGTAGAGGCTGCAGAACGCGTCACCGGTGTTACAGGTCGGAGCCCGTCGCCGGTCCGCCCTCGGCGACCCGCCTGATCGCCGCGAGGGTCGCCGGGATGCCCTCGCGCGCCGCCCGGGTGCGCAGCTGCACCTGGCGCGGTGCGTCCTCGCCGTAGCGCTCCGCCATGAACGCCAGGCCGTCGGGGAGGAAGGCCCAGGACTCCGTCAGCCGGGTGCCGCCGTCGACGGGTTCGAGCGTGTAGCCCCACCGCACCCGTGAGCCCCCGACCAGCCAGGCGAACTCCCGGCCGCGGTCGGCCACCGCCACCTGGCTGCGCGTCTCCCAGGTGCGCTCCGGCGTCACGTTGCGGCCGGTGAACCAGTCGCCCACCCGCCCGGTGGCGCCCTCGTCCCACCAGCAGGCGACGCAGACCGGGCTCCACTCGCCGGTGCGGGTCACGTCGCTGACCAGGTCGTAGAGCTCGTCGGGGGAGACGGCGACGACGACGGAGTCCGCGTGCGTCAGGTCGGGCATGCCCGCGAGTCTGCCGTCGTCCATGCTGACGGCCGATGACCACCACGAGCACCGCCTACGACGTCGCCGCGGTCCGCGCGGACTTCCCCGCCCTGCGTGCCGGGGCCGCCCACTTCGACGGCCCGGGCGGCTCGCAGGTGCCGCGCCAGGTCGCCGAGGCGGTGGCCGCCACCCTGACCGCGCCGATCGCCAACCGCGGCCGGCTCACCGAGGCCGAGCGCAACGCCGACGGCGTCGTCGTGGCCGCCCGCGCCGCCGTCGGCGACCTGGTCGGGAGCGATCCCGGCGGCGTCGTGTTCGGCCGCTCCATGACGCAGCTGACCTACGACCTCTCCCGCGCGCTGTCGGCCGGCTGGGGCCCCGGCGACGAGGTCGTCGTCACCCGGCTGGACCACGACGCCAACGTCCGGCCCTGGGTGCAGGCCGCGGCCGCGCGCGGGGCCACCGTCCGCTGGGCCGACCTCGACCCGGCCACCGGTGAGCTGACCCCGGAGGCGCTCGCGGCGGTGCTGTCCGACCGCACCCGGCTGGTCGCGGTCACCGGCGCCTCCAACCTGATCGGCACGCGACCCGACGTCCCGGCCCTCACCGCGCTGGCGCACGAGGCCGGCGCGCTCGCCTACGTCGACGGCGTGCACCTCACCGCGCACGCGCCGGTCGACGCCGCGGCGCTCGGCGCGGACCTCTACGCCTGCTCGCCGTACAAGTTCCTGGGCCCCCACCTGGGCTGCGTCGTCGCCGCGCCGGCGCTGCTGGAGACGCTGCACCCGGACAAGCTGCTGCCCTCCACCGACGCCGTCCCGGAGCGCTTCGAGCTCGGGACGCTGCCCTACGAGCTGCTGGCCGGCACCACCGCGGCCGTCGACTACCTGGCCGCGCTCGGCGGGTCCGGCGGCGACCGGCGGGCCCGGCTGGTCGCGGGGATGGCCGCCGTCGAGGCGCACGAGGACCGGCTGCGCGAGCGGGTCGAGGAGGGGATCGCGGAGCTGCCCGGCGTCACGCTGTGGTCGCGCGCCGCGCACCGCACGCCGACGCTGCTGCTCACCTGGGCCGACCGGCCCGCCGCCGAGGTCTCCCGCGCGCTGGCCGGGCGCGGCGTCAACGCGCCGGCCGGCAGCTTCTACGCGATCGAGGCCTCCCGGGCCCTCGGCCTCGGTGACGCCGGCGGCCTGCGGGTGGGCCTGGCGCCCTACAACGACGACGACGACGTCGACCGCCTGCTCGAGGGCCTGCGCGCCGCGGCGTAGCGCGGGTCAGCGCAGGTCGGGGAAGCCCTCGGCGAGCTGGGCGAACGCCGACCGCAGCGCCTCGGCCAGCGAGCCGTCCTCGTCCGACAGCCAGACCTCGAAGGCGGTGGTGGCCGCCGCGCGGGTGGTGGTGGCGACCAGCCGGGGGAGCAGCGCCGCGGGGTCCTGGCCGCAGCGGGCGGCGACGTAGCGCGCCACGACCTCGTCGACGTCGGCGTGGCGCAGCTGGGAGTGCGCCTGCAGCGCCGGCTCGGTGAGGATCAGCCGCATCCGCTGCCGCAGCACCGGCAGGTCGGCCTCGGCGTAGTCGTTGACCTCGACGTAGGCGCCGAAGACGGCGGGCAGCACCGCGACGTCGTCGCCCGCCGCGTGGAGCAGGGCGGCCAGCCGGGCCACGTGGCCGGCGAAGTCGCCCCAGACGGCGTCGGCCTTGCTGCCGACGTGCCGGAAGAACGTGCGCCGGCTGGTGCCCGCGACCGCGGCGATCTCCTCGATGGTGACCTGCTCGAAGCCCTCGGCGGAGAAGAGCTCCAGGGCCGCCCGCTCGATGCGCGCACGGGTGTCCCCCCGGCCGCCCCGACGCGCAGCGGGACGGCGGAGGGGGTCCCGGACGGGCCCTCGGCGGCCGGTGACGAGCTCACGGGACCATCCTGGCCCACCCGGCCTGCGGGGTCAGCCCCCGCCACGTCCGGGGGAACCGGCCCTCGCTTGCCGGTGGCACCCGGTGTCTCTACCGTCGCCCGCATCCCGTTCCGCCGTTCCCCGGAGGTCCGCATGCCCGAGACGACCGCCTCGACCGAGACCCAGGCAGAGACCCAGACCGCCGCACCCGAGGAGGCCCTGTCCGACGAGGGCCTGGTCCAGGAGTCCCTCGTGGAAGAGGTGTCCATCGACGGCATGTGCGGCGTCTACTGAGCGCGACCGACGTGGACCCGACCGCTCCGGCCGCGGACGCCGTCGCCCCGGCCGCGTCGGACACCGTCGCCCCGGCCGCCTCGGACACGGCCGTGTTCGACCCGGCCCGTCCCTGGCGGCGCGCCCGGTCGGTGGCGCTGCGGCCGGAGCCGTTCGGGGCGCTGGTCTACCACTTCGGCAACCGGAAGCTGTCCTTCCTGAAGTCGAAGACGCTGGTCGCCGTCGTGGAGACGCTGGCCGACCACCCCAGCGCCGAGGCGACGCTCGTCGCGTGCGGCGTCCCCGAGGTCCAGCGGCCCGCCTACGTGACGGCGCTGGCCGACCTCGCCCGCTCGCAGATGATCGAGGTGCGCGCATGACCGCCGTCGTCCCCCAGCGAGCGGTGCCGGCCGCCCGCCCCACCGCCCCGTCAGTCGGGCGTCTGGTCGACCAGTTCGAGTACGGCCTCGACGCCCCCATCTGCCTGACCTGGGAGCTCACCTACGCCTGCAACCTGGCGTGCGTGCACTGCCTGTCCTCCTCGGGCCGGCGCGACCCCCGCGAGCTGAGCACCGCCGAGGCCGAGGGCGTGATCGACGAGCTGCAGCGGATGCAGGTCTTCTACGTCAACGTCGGCGGCGGCGAGCCCACCGTCCGGCCGGACTTCTGGCACCTGCTCGACTACGCCATCGGCCACGACGTCGGCGTCAAGTTCTCCACCAACGGCGTCAAGCTGGACCGGGCGCGGGCGCGGCAGCTGGCGGCCACCGACTACGTCGACGTGCAGATCTCCCTCGACGGCGCCACCGCGGAGGTCAACGACCGCGTCCGCGGCACCGGCTCGTTCGCCACCGCCACGAAGGCGCTGGAGAACCTGGCCGAGGCGGGGATGCGCGACTTCAAGGTCTCCGTCGTGGTCACGCGGGAGAACGTCTCCCAGCTCGACGACTTCCGGGCGCTGACCGACCGCTACGGCGCCCAGCTGCGCATCACCCGGTTCCGCCCGTCGGGCCGCGGCGCCGACGTCTGGGACCAGCTGCACCCCACCCAGGCCCAGCAGCGCGAGCTGTACGCGTGGCTGCTGGCCAACGGCGACCGCGTGCTGACCGGCGACTCGTTCTTCCACCTGTCGGCCTACGGGCAGGCGCTGCCGGGCCTCAACCTCTGCGGCGCCGGGCGCGTGGTGTGCCTGATCGACCCGGTCGGTGACGTCTACGCCTGCCCGTTCGCCATCCACGAGCAGTTCCTCGCCGGCAACGTGCGGAGCGAGGGCGGCTTCCAGCGCGTGTGGCAGTCCTCCGAGCTGTTCGCCGAGCTGCGCAGCCCGCAGACCGGCGGCGCGTGCACGAGGTGCGCGCACTTCGACGCCTGCCGCGGCGGCTGCATGGCGGCGAAGTTCTTCACCGGCCTGCCGCTGGACGGCCCCGACCCCGAGTGCGTGCAGGGGTACGGCGAGACCGCCCTGGCCGCCCGCGACCTGGACCTGGTGAAGCCGAAGAGCCACCTCGACCACTCGCACACCGGCCCGGTCCGCGGCCAGCCGACGCTGCTCGGCATGCCGGCCGTCCCGGTGAGGACCTGCGACGAGTCGCCGCTCGCCGGCGCGCAGCTCGGCTGACGCTCAGCGGGTCGGGGCCACCACCGAGGGCCCCGACCCGTCGGGCAGCAGGCCGGGCGCGAGGTCGGCGAGGGTCATGGTCGCGAACAGGACGACCAGGACGGCGAGGGTGAGCACGGGGCACCTCCGGTTGACGTGCCCCCAGCCTGGGCGCCGTCCCTGACCGGTCCCGGGGATCTCCCTGGGAGTCGGCTGGACGCTCAGGACAGGCCGGCCACCAGGGTGGCCAACAGCCGCTCGTAGGTGGCGTCGGCGTTCCCGACCTGGACGACGCCGGCCAGCTCGAGCGTCACCGCGCCGTGGACCGCCGACCAGATGACCTGCGCGGTCTCCGCGGGGTCGTCACGGCGGAGCACCCCGGCGTCCATCGCCCGGGACACCTCGGTGACGAGCACGCCGAAGGCGGCGCCGGCGTGCTCGGCCAGCTCCGCCGTCGTGGCGGCCGCGCGGGCGGCGGGTGACACCGCCGTCCCGAACATCGCCTCGTAGTGCTGCGGGGAGCCGAGGGCGAAGCGCCGGTAGCGCCGTCCGCAGCCGGCCAGCCGCTCCTCCGGCGGCTCGCCGTCCTCCCCGCTGATCGCGGCCGCCAGCGCGTCGAACCCGCGCACCAGGACGGCGGCCACCAGGCCGTCCTTGCTGCCGAAGCGGTTGTAGACGCCCATCGGGGCGACGCCGGCCTCGCCCGCCACCGCCCGGACGGTCAGCCCGGCCAGGCCGTCGCGCACCAGCACCCGCTCGGCCGCGTCGACCAGTGCCCCGTGCACGTCCCGGCTCGGCGTCCGCTGCCCCGTCTCCGTCACGGGGTCATCCTCCCTTGCCGACCGTAGAACGCTGTTCTAGTGTTGTGGAACAACGTCCTACATAGGAGGTCGTCATGGTCCCCGGCTCCCCGCCCGACCCCCGCCGCCGCTGGTGGGTGCTGGCCGTGCTGTGCCTGTCGGTGCTCCTGGTGAGCGTCGACAACACGATCGTGAACGTCGCGCTGCCCACGCTGGCCGGCGAGCTGTCGGCCGGCACCAGCGACCTGCAGTGGGTGGTCGACGGCTACACGCTGGTCTTCGCGGCGCTGCTGCTGCTCGGCGGGCACCTCGGTGACCGCTTCGGCCGGCTGCGCGTGCTGCAGGCCGGCCTGGTGCTGTTCGGCCTGACGTCCCTGCTGGCCGCCCTGGCCGGGACCACCGGCGAGCTGGTCGCCGCCCGCGCCGCGATGGGCGTGGCCGCCGCCCTCGTCTTCCCCGCCACCCTCGCCCTCCTCGTGGCCACCTTCCCCGACCGCCGGGAGCGGGCGACGGCGATCGGGATCTGGTCGGCGGTCACGGGCCTGTCGGTGGCGATCGGGCCGGTCACCGGCGGACTGCTGCTCGAGCACTTCGCCTGGGGCTCGGTGTTCCTCGTCAACGTGCCGCTCGTGCTGCTGGCGCTGGTCGCCGGCCGCGCCCTGCTGCGCGAGTCGCGCGAGCCGGTGCACGGGCGCTTCGACGGCGTCGGCGTCCTGGGCTCGGTCGCCGGCATCGGCCTGCTGGTCTGGACCACGATCGAGGCCCCGGGCCGCGGCTGGACCGCGCCGGTCACCCTCGCCGGCTACGCCGCGGCGGCGCTCGTGCTGGCCGGCTTCGTGTGGTGGGAGGCGCGCCGTCCCGACCCGCTGCTCGACGTCCGGCTGTTCACCGACCGGCGCGTCTCGGCGGCCAGCGGGGCGATCGCGCTGGCGTTCTTCGCGCTCTTCGGGTTCATCTTCCTGATCACCCAGTACTTCCAGGCGGTCCTGGGCTACGGGACCCTCGCCGCCGGCGTCGGGACGCTGCCCTTCGCGCTGGTCATCGGCGCGACGTCGCCCCTGGCGGTGCTGCTCGTCCGGCGGCTGGGCACCGCGGTCGTCGTCACCGCCGGGCTGCTGGTCATGGCCGCCGGGTTCGTCGTCGCGGCCGGGTCCGCCGTCGACTCGGCCTACTGGGGCCGCGTCGTCGTGGCGATGGTGCTCATGGCCGGCGGGCTCGGCCTGGTGATGAGCCCGGCCACCGAGACGGTCATGGGCGCGCTGCGCAGCGAGCAGGCCGGCGCGGGCTCGGCGGTCAACGACACCGTCCGCGAGGTCGGGGGGACCCTCGGCGTCGCCGTCGTCGGCTCGGTGATGAGCACCGTCTACGCGCCGGCCGTGCGCGACGGGCTGGCCGGGCTGCCGGCCGCGGTGCGCGACGCGGCCGGCGACTCGGTGGTGGCGGGCCTCGCCGTCGCCGCGCGGCTGCCCGACGGGACGGCGGCGGCCGACGTCGTCCGGCAGTCCTTCGTCGACGGGCTGTCGGCCGGGTCCTGGGTGTGCGCGGCGGCCTGCGCCGCCGGTGCGCTCGCCGCGGCGGTGTGGCTGCCCGCGCACCGGCCGGCGGCCACGCCTCTCCCCGAGCCGGTCCCGGCGGCGTGAGCCCCCGGGTGCGGCGGCCGCGCCGGCCGCCGCACCCGGGCGTCACGGCAGGTCGACGACGTCCTTCTCACCGGTGTCGGGCTGGCTCCCGGTGGCCTTGGCCTTGACGAAGCTCAGCGCGGTCGCGAGCCGGTTGCCGGGGCTGTCCCAGTACTCCGCGGTGTCGCCGTCGACCTTGACCAGCACCACCGACGGGTCCTCGGGGCCCTGCGGCAGCCACGCCTCGACACCGCTGTTCCACAGCTCCCTCTTCTTCGCGACGTCGTCGACGACGCGGGCGGTCCCGGTCAGGGACACCCACGTGCCGCCGGAGCCCATGCCCACGTTGACCTGCGGCGAGGCGGTGACGTGCGCGAGCCAGGGGGCGTCGTGCTCGGCGAAGAACCAGAGGTCGCCGTCGAACTCCACCTCCTGCAGCGCCATCGGCCGGCTGGTGAGCCGGCCGTCGGGCATGGTGGTGGTGAGGAAGCCGAACTTCTGGCCCTTGATGAGCTCGGCGACCTTGCGGGTGGCGTCCGGGGAGTCGGTCATGCCCCTGCCCTTCCCCGATTCCGCCGCCGGACACGGGTGCCGGCGCGTGTCGGGGCGGGAACGGTCCGCGTGAGCTGGCCCGCACGGCGGAATGCACCGGCACCGGGGCGGCTTCGCTCTCGACGTGACGACGATCCAGGACCGGCCGACCGCGCCGACCGCGACGACCGACCGGCCCGGGACGGCCCGCACCGCCCTCACCCTCGGCGCCTTCGTGGCGCTGGGCCCGCTGACCGTGGACATGTACCTGCCCGCGCTGCCCACCATCGCCGACGACCTGCGGGCCAGCTCGGCGACGGTGCAGCTCACCCTCACCGGCACCCTCGTCGGCCTGGCGCTCGGCCAGCTGGTCCTGGGCCCGCTGTCCGACGCCCTCGGGCGCAAGCGGCCCCTGCTGGCCGGGACGGCGCTGCACGTCGTCGCCTCGCTGCTGGTGCTCGTCGCGCCGTCGATCGCGGTGCTCGGGCTGCTGCGGTTCCTGCAGGGCGTGGGGACGGCGGCCGGCGCGGTGATCGCCCTCGCCGTCGTGCGCGACCTGTTCGAGGGGCGGGCGGCGGCGACCATGCTGTCCCGGCTCTTCCTCGTCCTCGGGGCCGCGCCGGTGCTCGCGCCGACCGTCGGAGGCGAGGTCCTGCGGATCACCTCGTGGCGCGGGGTCTTCCTCCTGCTCGCGCTCTACGGGGTGCTGCTGCTCGTGGTCGGCTGGTTCGCCGTCCGCGAGACCCTCCCGCCGCAGCGGCGGCGCAGCAGCGGCCTCTCCGGGACGCTGCGCAGCTACCGGTCGCTGTTCGGCGACCGCGCCTACGTCGGCCTGGTGCTCGTCGCGGGCCTGACCATGGCCGGGCTGTTCAGCTACGTCTCCGGCTCCTCGTTCGTCTTCCAGGACCAGTTCGGCCTCGACGAGCAGCAGTTCGGCCTGCTCTTCGGCGCCGGCGCGGTGTGGCTGATCGGGGCCACCCAGCTCAACCCGGTCGTCCTGCGGTGGTTCTCCCCGGCCCAGGTGCTCGTGGCCGGCGTCGTCTTCGGCGCGCTGGCCGGCGCGGTCCTCGTGGTGCTCGCGGGCACCGGGACCGGCGGGCTGTGGGCGGTCGCGCTGCCGCTGTGGGCGGTGCTGTTCTCCTCCGGCCTGGCGCTGCCCAACGCCCCGGCGCTCGCGCTGTCGCGGCACGGCGAGGCCGCGGGCACCGCGGCGGCGCTGCTCGGCGCGGTGCAGTTCGGGGTCGGCGCGGCCGTGGCGCCGCTGGTCGGCGTGCTCGGCAACGACGCGGTCGCCATGGGCACCGTCGTCGTCGCGGCGCTGGTGCTGGCCATCGCCGTCCTGGTCCTCGTCGTCCGGCCGTGGGAGCTGCCCGTGGACGACGACGTCACCGCCTGACCCCTTGGCGGCAGGGGCGGCCGTGACTGCCGCCTAGGCTGACCGCGTGCCCGACCTGGCCGGCGCCGCGTGGCCGGAGCTGCCCGAGCGGCCGCTGCTGGTCGTCCCGCTCGGCTCGGTCGAGCAGCACGGGCACCACCTGCCGTTCGCCACGGACACGGTCGTGGCCGCGGCGGTCGCGCGGGCGGCCGGCCTCGACGCCGTGCTGGCCCCGGCGCTCGCCTACGGCGCCAGCGGCGAGCACGAGGACTTCCCCGGGACGATCTCGATCGGCACCGAGGCGCTGACCACGCTGCTCGTCGAGTACGGGCGCTCCGCCTGCCGCTGGGCCGGCCGGCTGCTGGTGGTCAACGGGCACGGCGGCAACCTCGACGCGCTGCGCCGGGCCGTGCCGCTGCTGCGGGCCGAGGGCCGCGACGCCGCCTGGTCCCCCTTAGCCGTCCCCGGCGGTGACGCCCACGCCGGCCGCACCGAGACCTCGCTGCTGGTGCACGTGGAACCGGCCGCGGTGCGGACCCACCGGTCCGTCCGGGGCGTGACGACGCCGATCGGCGACCTGCTGCCCCGGCTGCGCGCCGAGGGCGTGCGGGCGGTGAGCCCGACCGGCGTGCTCGGCGACCCGGCCGGCGCCTCCGCGGCGGAGGGCGCGCGGCTGCTGGCCGACCTCGCGGCCCGGCTGCGCGCGGCCGTCGCCCGCTGGGAGGTCGGCGGGGACGGGCGACTGCGCTGAGCCGCGTCCCGGGCAGCAGGATGACCGAGGACGCGATCGGGGAGGAGACGTCGATGACCCAGCAGGAGGCCGTGGACCGGGGGGCCGGCGCGACCGGACGCGGTGCCGTGGAGACCAACGGCATCAACGTCATCGCCGAGGAGGAGCGCCGCGGGCGGCCGCGCTCGCTGTTCTGGCCGTGGTTCGGCGCGAACGTCAGCGTCCTGGGCCTGGCCTACGGCTCGTTCCTGCTCGGCTTCGGCATCTCCGCCGGGCAGGCGCTGGTGGCCGGGGCGGTCGGCATCGTCGTGTCGTTCCTGCTGTGCGGGCTGGTCTCGATCGCCGGCAAGCGCGGGTCCGCGCCCACCCTGGTGCTCAGCCGCGCGGCGTTCGGCGTCCACGGCAACCGGGTGCCGGCCGCGCTGTCCTGGGTGCTCACCGTGGGCTGGGAGACGGTGCTGGTCAGCCTGGCCACGCTGGCGACGGCGACGGTGTTCGGCCAGCTCGGCTGGAGCGGCGGGACGACGACCCAGGTGGTCGCGCTGCTCGTCGTCGCGGCGCTGGTCGTGGCCGGCGGCGTGCTCGGCTTCGACGCGATCATGCGCATGCAGGCGGTCATCACCGTGGTCAGCGGCGTGCTCACCGTCGTCTACGTGGTCCTCGTCGCCGACGACATCCGGTGGTCGGCGGTGACCGCGGTCCCGGACGGGACGACGGCGGCCGTCGTCGGCGCGCTCGTGCTGGCGATGACCGGCTACGGCTTCGGCTGGGTGAACGCCGCCGCGGACTACTCGCGCTACCTGCCGCGCACCGCCTCGACCGGCGGCGTCGTCGGCTGGACGACGTTCGGCGGCGCGCTGGCCCCGGTCGTGCTGCTGGGCACCGGCCTGCTGCTCGCGGCCTCGGACCCCGAGCTCTCCGGCGCGATCGCCGCGGACCCCATCGGCGCGCTCGGCGCGATCCTGCCGACCTGGTTCCTCGTGCCGTTCGTCGTCGTCGCGGTGCTCGGCCTGGTCGGCGGCGCGCTGCTGGACATCTACTCGTCGGGGTTGTCGCTGCTGGCCGCCGGTGTGCGGGTGCCCCGGCCGGTCGCGGCGGGCATCGACGGCACGCTCATGGTGCTCGGCGCGATCTGGGTGGTCTTCCTCGCCGACGCGGACTTCTCGATCCAGTTCCAGGGGTTCCTGATCACCCTCGGGGTCCCCATCGCGGCGTGGTGCGGGATCTTCCTCGGCGACCTGGCGCTGCGCCGCAGCGACTACGCCGAGGCCGACCTCTACGACGCGCGCGGCCGCTACGGCGCCGTCCCGCCGGTGCCGCTGCTGCTGCTGGCCGTGGGCACCGTCCTCGGCTGGGGGCTGGTCACCAACACCTACGCCGGCTGGCTGGACTGGCAGGGCTACCTGCTCGGCCCGCTCGGTCTCGGCGGCCGCGAGGGCTCCTGGGCGTTCGCCAACCTCGGCGTGCTGGCGGCGTTCGCCGTCGGGCTGCTCGGCACGCTCGCGCTGCGCCGCGGCGCCGTCCGGGCGCAGGAGGCCGCCCCGGCGGTGCCGGAGCGGCCTCCTGTCGTGCGCTGAGCGCTCAGTCCCGCAGGGCCTCGGCGAACAGCGGGACCGCGTTGTCCAGGGCGTACTCCGTGCCGAGGACCGAGCCGCTGGAGAAGGCGTTGGCCAGCGTCTCGTCGTCGAGCAGGACCGCGTTGCCCTGCTGCACCGAGCCCAGCGTCTGCCACAGCGGGCTGCCGGTGATCAGCGAGGGGTCGACGAAGATCGGGAAGACGACGGTCAGCGGCGCGTCGAGCAGCGAGACCTGCTCGTCGGAGACCGGCACGAAGAAGCTCTCCGTGGCGAGGTCCTGGATCGCCGGCTTGTTGGTGAAACCGAGGGTCTCCATGAAGTCGACGCGGGTGTCGCCGCGGACGTAGGCGCCGAAGCCCTCGGAGGAGAAGGCGCCCACGGCGACCTCGGTGCCGTCGAACTCCGGATGGGCCGCGGCGGCGTCGGCGAAGCGCTGTACGAGGTCGCCGCGCAGCTGCTCGGCCTCGTCGGTCCGGCCCAGCGCCTGGCCCACCAGGTCGAGCTGCTGCTGCCAGGTGGTGAGGTACGGGTCCACGCCCTCGGGCTGGCCGATCGTCGGGGCGATGGCGCTGAGCGAGTCGTAGCGCTCCTGGGTGGCCGGCGACCGGGTGTCCAGGATGAGGTCGGGCTCCAGCGCGGCGATCGCCTCGAGGCTGGGCTCCAGCGTCTCGACGACCTCCGGCGCCTCGTCGTAGAGGCCCTCGGCCCACGGCCCCACGCCCTCGCCGCCGAAGGCCAGCCAGTCGCTCGCGCCGACCGGCTGGACGCCGAGCGCGAGCGCGGTCTCGGCGTCCGACCAGCCGAGGGCCACCACGCGCTGCGGTTCCTCCTCGACCTCGACGTCGCCGAAGGCGGTGCTGACGGTGACGGGGAAGCCGCTGCCGGCGCGGGACGCCGGGGACGACCCGGCGGCCGAGGAGCCGGCGTCGCCGGAGCCGCACGCGGCCAGCGCCCCGGCGGTGGTCAGGGCGGCCGCGACCAGGGCGGTGCGCCGGAGCAGGGGACGGGACATGCGGTTCTCCTCGCGAGTGGGGAAGGGCAGCCTAACCTCACCTGAGCGCCGCACCCCGGGCGGCGGTCCCGGCCGCCCCCGTTAGGGTCCGGACGTGACGCACCTCCCCGGCTGGCTCGTCGTCGTGGACATGCAGCGGGTCTTCGGCGACCCGGACTCCCCTTGGACGGCGCCCCGCTTCGAGGAGGTCCGCCCGCGCGTCCGGCGCCTCGTCGGGCCTTCGGCGAGCGGGTGGTCCTCACCCGCTTCGTGGCGCCGCAGCAGCCCGCCGGCGCGTGGGTCGGCTACTACGAGCAGTACCCGTTCGCCCTGCAGCCGCCGGACGCCCCGCTCTACGACCTCGTCGACGACCCGGGCACCGCGCGCGTGCTGAGCGCGACCACGTTCGGCAAGTGGGGCCCGGAGCTGGCGGAGGTGGTCGGCGCCGGACCGCTGACCGTGGCCGGTGTGGCCACCGACTGCTGCGTCGTCTCCACCGTGCTGCCGGCCGCCGACGCCGGCGTGCCCGTGCGCGTCGTCGCCGACGCCTGCGCCGGCAGCAGCGACGACGACCACGGCAGGGCGCTGCACCTCATGGGTCTCTACGCCCCGCTGGTCGAGGTCACCACCACCGACGCCGTGCTGGCCGGGTGAGGCTCCCGCCGCCGCCGGAGGCGCGGCTGCCCGACGGCTGGGCGGTGTGCCTCGACCCGCGCACCCGCCGCCTCGAGGGCGGGGCGGCCCTGCTCGGCGGCTCGCCGCTGCGGCTCCTGCGCCTGGCCCCGCGTGCCCGGGACCTGCTCGCCGGTGACCGCCTCGTCGTCACCGGCCCGGCGACGGCCGCGCTCGCCGCCCGGCTGCAGGACGCCGGCGTCGCCGTCCCGAGCCCGCCGGCGCCGCGCCCGGCCCGGACGGCGTGACCGTCGTCGTCCCGGTGCGGGACCGCGCGCCCGGGGTCGCCCGCCTCCTGTCCGCCCTGCGCGCCGACCCGGACACCGCCGGCGTGCGCGTGCTCGTCGTCGACGACGGGTCGGCCGACGCCCCGGCGCTGGCCGCGGCCGCCGCGGCGGGTGGGGCCGAGGTGCTGCGGCACGACCGCTCGCGCGGTCCCGCCGCGGCGCGCGACACCGGCCTGCTCGCCGCGACGACGGAGGCCGTGGCCTTCCTCGACTCCGACTGCGTGCCGCGGCCGGGCTGGCTGGGCGTGCTGCTGCCGTACCTCGCCGACCCGCGGCTGGCCGTCGTCGCGCCGCGGATCACCGCCCTGCCCACCGCGCACGCGGGCTGGGTGACGCCCTACGAGACGGCGGTCAGCGCCCTCGACATGGGGTCGCGGCCCGGCCCGGTCGCGCCGCTGACGGGCCTGTCCTACCTGCCCAGTGCCGCGCTGCTGGTCCGGCGGACCGCGCTCGGCGAGGGGTTCGACACCGGCATGCGGGTGGCCGAGGACGTCGACCTCGTGTGGCGGCTGGCCGGTGCGGGCTGGCGGGTGCGCTACGAGCCGGCGGCGCGCGTGGACCACGAGCACCCGTCGTCGACGGTCGCCTGGCTGCGCCGGCGGGCCGTCTACGGCACCGGTGCGGCGCCGCTGGCCGCCCGGCACGGCCGCGCCGTCGCGCCGGTGGTGGTGAGCCCGTGGTCGGCGGCCGCTCTCCTCCTGGCGCTGGCCGGCGGCTGGCCGGGACGGGCGCTCGCGGCCGCCGTCCTCGGCGACGCCACGATCCGCCTGGCCCACCGGCTGGCCGGCCCCGGCCGCCGGGTCCCGTACGGCCTGGCCGCCGCGCTCGTGCTCCGCGGCACCGCCGCGGCCGGCCGCACACTCGCCCGCTCGGCCACCCGGCACCACTGGCCGCTCACCGCCGGGGCGGCGCTGGTCTCCGGCCGTGCCCGCCGGGTCGCGCTCGCCGTCGCCGGAGCCGACGCCGTCCTCGGGTGGTGGCCGCACCGGTCGGCCGTGGGCCCGCTCCGGTTCGCCGTCGCCCGCCGGCTGGAGGACCTCGCCTACGGCGCCGGGCTGTGGGCGGGCGCGGTGCGCCGGCGGGACCCGTCGGCCCTGCTGCCCACGTCGCCGCCACGCGTCTGACCTGCGGGCCCGGTGCCTGGCGCAATCGTGCGACGCGGGTCACCATGGGCAGACCATGAGTCTGCGCCCGGGGGGAACGCCGTGACCGGCGTCAGCCCGTGGCTCGCCCTGCCCGACGGCCCCCGACGCCCGGGCTCACCCGCCGGTTGCGGGCGGCGCACGAGACGCTGGTGACCCGCGGCGCCCCGCCGCCGCGGCCGGGCGTGCGGTCGGTGGTCTGGGACTCCTGGCGGCGCAGCCTGGGCAGCGGCGTCGACCCCGACGGCCAGGCCCCGCCGGTCGACCTCCTCGACGACGACCTGGTCGCCTACCGCGCCGCGCACCCGCTGGCCCAGGTGCTGCCGGTGATCCGCCGGCTGCTCGTGGAGGACGCCGAGGCCGACCGGATGATCGTGGCGGTCACCGACGCCGACGGCCGGATGCTGTGGGTGGAGGGCGACCGCCGGCTGCGCGCGCTCGCCGAGAACATGAACTTCGTGGCCGGGGCCCGGTGGTCGGAGGAGGTCGCCGGGACCAACGCCCCGGGGACGGCGCTGGCGGTCGACCACCCGGTGCAGATCTACGGCAGCGAGCACTACCGCCGCCCGGTGCAGCCCTGGAGCTGCTCGGCCGCCCCGGTGCACCACCCGGTCACCGGGGTGCTCCTGGGCGCCATCGACGTCACCGGCGGCGACCACGTGGCCAGCCCGCACGTGTTCACCCTCGTCCGCGCCACCGTGGCCGCCGTCGAGTCGGAGCTGCGCTGGCTGCACCGCGAGGAGCAGCGCGACTCCGCACGCGGCCCCCGTCCCGCGCCGGTGCGTCCCGTCGCGCCGCTGCTCGAGGTGCTCGGCCGGGAGCGCGCCCGCCTCACCCGCCCCGCCGGCCCGGTGGAGCTCTCGCTGCGCCACTCCGAGCTGCTGCTCCTGCTGGCCGAGGCGGCCGCCGCAGGGGAGGGCCGCAGCACCGGGCAGCTGGCGGCGGAGTGCCACGCGGGCGACACCGCCGCGGTCACCGTGCGCGCCGAGCTGTCCCGGCTGCGCCGGCTCGTGGGCGACGACCTCGTCGGCTCGCGCCCCTACCGGCTGCTGCGCCCGCTGGAGACCGACCTCGGCCGGGTCCGCCGGCTGCTCGACCGCGGTGCGGTCGCCGCCGCGCTGGACGCCTACCCCGGCCCGGTGCTGCCGCGCTCCACCGCGCCGGGCGTCGCCGCCGCCCGCCGGCGGACGGGTGCCGCGCTGCGGGCGGCCGTGCTCACCAGCCGCCGGCCCGAGCTGCTGCTGCGCTGGACCGCGCTGCCCGAGGCCCGCGACGACGCCGTCGCCTGGCAGGCGTGCCTCGAGGCGCTGCCGGCCGGGTCGCCGCGGCGCGGCGCGGTCGCCGCCCACGTGCTGGCCCTCCGGCGGGCGTCCCGCACCTGACCCGGGCGGCGGGGGCCGTTTCCGCCGACCGGGAATACGGCCCGTCACGGTTCACTTGGCACGGTCACGTGAGTGCCCGCACCGCTGACCCGTCCGCTCCTCCCGCCACCTCGCTCACCACCCCGCGGGTGGCGGTCGCCCTCGTCGCCCTGGCGCTGGGCGGGTTCGCGATCGGCACCACCGAGTTCGTCACCATGGGCCTGCTGCCCGACATCGCCGACGGCGTCCGCGTGGACATCCCGACGGCGGGCCACGTCATCTCCGCCTACGCCCTCGGCGTCGTCGTCGGGGCCCCGGTGATCGCCGCGCTCGGCGCCCGGCTGCCCCGCCGCGCCCTGCTCGTCGGGCTGATGGCCGCCTTCCTGGTCGGCAACGCGCTCAGCGCGCTGGCTCCCGGGTCGACGACGCTGCTGCTGGCCCGGTTCGTCAGCGGCCTGCCGCACGGCGCCTACTTCGGCGTCGCCTCGCTGGTCGCCGCCTCCCTGGTGCCGCCGTCGCTGCGCGGCCGGGCGGTGAGCACGGTGATGCTCGGGCTGGCCGTCGCCAACGTCGCCGGCGTCCCCGCGGCCACCTGGCTCGGGCAGACGCTGGGCTGGCGGTCGGCGTACTGGGCGGTCGTGGTGCTGGCCGCGCTCACCGTCGGTGCCGTGCTGGCCGTCGTGCCCACCTCGCCCGGCGACCGGGACGCCAGCGTCCGCGCCGAGCTCGGCGCGCTGCGCCGGCCGCAGGTGCTGCTCACCCTCGCCGTCGGCACCGTCGGGTTCGGTGGGATGTTCGCCGTCTACAGCTACGTCGCGCCACTGGCCACCGAGGTCACCGGCCTGTCCCGCGGCACCGTGCCCTGGGTGCTGCTCGCCTTCGGCATCGGCGGCGTGGTGGGTACCGCGCTCGGCGGGCGGCTGGCCGACCTCGCGCTGTTCCGCTCGCTGGTCGGCACCCTCGTCGCCCTCGCCGTCCTGCTCGCCCTGGTCGGCCCGGCGGCGGGCACCGGCCCGACGCTGCTCGCCGGGATCTTCCTGCTCGCGGTCGCCGCCTCCACGCTCGTCGTCTGCCTGCAACTGCGGCTGATGGAGGTCGCCGGCGAGGCGCAGATGCTCGGGGCCGCGCTCAACCACTCCGCGCTCAACGCCGCCAACGCCCTCGGCGCGTGGCTGGGCGGCGTGGTCATCGCCGCCGGGTACGGCTACACCGCGCCGAGCCTGGTCGGCGTCGGGCTGGCCCTGCTGGGGCTGGTCGCGCTGGTCGCCAGCGCGGTGCTGCGGCGGCACGAGATGCGCGCCGTCCCCGCCTGAGCCCGCCTGCTGCAACAGCCCTGCAACCTCCGGTCTGCGGGCCGCCGCCCGCCTGTACTCCCGCAGCTGCGGGACCTCGGGGAGCGGGGCTCCGATCCTGCGGTTCCGGGGGTCCCCTGGGAGCAGGTAAGCGTGGCCTAAGTCACTCCGCCGTTGACAGACTCCGCCGCGGAGCGCCCGCACGGCCGGGCGCGATCGCCCCCTGCAACGGAGCGGAGGATCCATGACCCAGGTCAGCATGAGGGTCGACGGAGTGACCTACACCGACGAGGTCGAACCCCGGACCCTGCTGGTCCACCATCTGCGCGAAGCGCTCGGCAAGGTGGGCACGGTCGTCGGCTGCGACACCAGCAACTGCGGCGCGTGCACGGTCCACCTCGACGGGCAGGCCGTGAAGTCCTGCACCGTCTTCGCCGTCCAGGCCGACGGCGCCGAGGTCACCACCATCGAGGGCATCGGCAGCGCCGGCGACCTGCACCCGGTGCAGAAGGCCTTCCACGAGATGCACGGTCTCCAGTGCGGCTACTGCACGCCCGGGATGATCATGGCCTCGATCGACCTGCTCAAGGAGAACCCGAACCCGAGCGAGACCGAGGTCCGCGAGGGCATCGAGGGCAACCTCTGCCGGTGTACCGGCTACCAGAACATCGTCCGGGCGGTGCAGCAGGCCGCGGGTGAGATGGCGGGCAGCTCGGACACCCTGGGAGCGCAGGCATGACCGTCACCGAGGAGCCGGCCGCCGAGACCACCGCGCCGGAGCGGGAGGTCGGCAGGGCCCGCCGGCGCAAGGAGGACGCCCGGCTGATCACCGGGCGCACCACC
The DNA here is from genome assembly GCF_003182485.1 of Geodermatophilus normandii. Taxonomy (NCBI): domain Bacteria; kingdom Bacillati; phylum Actinomycetota; class Actinomycetes; order Geodermatophilales; family Geodermatophilaceae; genus Geodermatophilus; species Geodermatophilus normandii. The sequence continues at coordinate 1,512,857 of NZ_QGTX01000001.1, forward strand.
TGGACCGACAACATGGTCCTGCCCGGGATGCTCCACCTCGCGGTCGTCCGCAGCCCCGTGGCGCACGGCAAGATCACCAACGTCGACGTCAGTGCGGCGCTCGAGGCGCCGGGCGTCGTCGCCGTCCTCACCGGCCGCGACCTCGCCGAGGAGCAGGGCTCCATCCCCTGCGCCTGGCCGGTCACCGCGGACATGGTCAACCCCGGTCACCCCTCGATCGCCGTCGAGGAGGTCAACCACGTCGGCGAGGCCGTCGCCGTCATCGTCGCCCGGTCCAAGGCCGCGGCCGCCGACGCGATCGAGCTGGTCGACGTCGACTACGACCTGCTGCCGCCGGTCCTCGACATGGAGGAGGCGGTCAAGGCCGGCGCCGACCTCTGCCACGACCACGTCGAGTCCAACACCAGCTACCACTTCGTCTTCGACGCCGGCGAGGCCGGTACGGGCGCCGACACCGAGCAGGCGTTCGCCGACGCCGACGTCGTCGTCAGCCGCCGGTTCGTCAACCAGCGGCTGATCCCGGCGTTCATGGAGCCGCGCTCGGTCGTCGTCCAGCCGCAGGGCGACAACTTCACGCTGTGGTCGGCCACCCAGATCCCGCACGTGCTGCGGGTCATGCTGGCGATGGTCACCGGCGTCCCGGAGCACAAGCTGCGCGTCGTCGCCCCCGACGTCGGCGGCGGCTTCGGCGGCAAGCTGCAGGTCAACCCCGAGGAGGTCATCGCGCTGCTCGTGGCGCGGCGCCTCGGCAAGCCGGTCAAGTGGACCGAGACCCGCAGCGAGTCCCTCATGGCCGCCCACCACGGCCGCGACCAGATCCAGTACGTCGACGTCGCCGCCACCCGGGAGGGCGACGTCAAGGGCCTGCGCGTGCGGATCCTCGCCGACATGGGCGCCTACCTGCGGCTGATCACCCCGGGCGTGCCGGCGCTGGGCGCCTTCATGTTCCCGGGCATCTACAAGTTCCCGGCCTACCGCTTCGAGTGCGACGGCGTCTTCACCAACAAGGTGCCCACCGACGCCTACCGCGGCGCCGGCCGGCCCGAGGCCACCTTCGCCGTCGAGCGGATCATGGACGAGCTCGCCGTCGAGCTGGGCATGGACCCCCTGGAGCTGCGGCGGAAGAACTGGATCCAGTCGCAGGAGTTCCCGTTCACCACCGTGGCGGGCCTGGAGTACGACAGCGGCGACTACGACGCCGCCACGCAGCAGGCGCTGGAGCTGCTCGGCTACCCCGAGCTCCGCGACGAGCAGCGCCGCCGCCGCGAGTCGAACGACCCGGTGCAGCTGGGCATCGGCTTCTCCACCTTCACCGAGATGTGCGGACTGGCGCCCTCCCGGGTGCTCGGCTCGCTGTCCTACGGCGCGGGCGGCTGGGAGTCGGCCTCCATCCGCATGCTGCCCACCGGCAAGGTCGAGGTGGTCACCGGCTCGACGCCGCACGGCCAGGGCCACGAGACGGCGTGGAGCCAGCTGGTCGCCGACCAGCTCGGCGTGCCGTTCGAGGACGTCGAGGTGCTGCACGGCGACACCGCCGTCTCGCCCCGCGGCATGGACACCTACGGCTCGCGCTCGCTGGTCGTCGGCGGCACCGCGGTGGTCAAGGCCGCCGACAAGGTGATCGCCAAGGCCCGCAAGGTCGCCGCGCACCTGCTCGAGGCCAACGAGGACGACCTGGAGTTCGCCGACGGGAAGTTCACCGTCCGCGGGACGCCGGGCACGGCCCTGTCGATCCAGGAGATCGCGCTGGCCGTCTTCGCGGCACACGACTACCCCGAGGACGTCGAGCCGTCGATCGACGCGGACGCGACCTTCGACCCGGTGAACTTCTCCTTCCCCCACGGCACGCACGTGTGCGCCATGGAGGTCGACACCGAGACCGGGTTCGTGAAGATCCGCAAGTACGCCTGCGTCGACGACGTCGGCACGATCGTCAACCCGCTCATCGTCGAGGGGCAGGTGCACGGCGGGCTGGCCCAGGGCATCGCCCAGGCGCTGTACGAGGAGGCCGTCTACGACGCCGACGGCAACCTGACCACCGGCACCTTCGTGGACTACCTGGTCCCCTCCGCCGCCGACCTGCCGCACTTCGACACGGGCAACACCGTGCACGCGGCGCCGGGCAACCCGATCGGCGCGAAGGGCGTGGGCGAGGCCGGGTGCATCGCCAGCACGCCGGCGGTGGTGAACGCCGCCCTCGACGCCGTCCGGCACCTCGGGGTGAGCGACATCCGCATGCCGCTCACGCCCGAACGGGTCTGGCGGGCTCTCCACCAGGGCGGCGACGGCGGCGACCGGGCCACGGCCGGCAGCAACGCCTACGGCGGGGCCTCCACCGAGTCCACGGCCGGCGTCTCCACCCCCGCTTCGTCGCTCGGAGGCGACCTGTGATCCCCGCTCCGTTCGAGTACGCCCGGCCGACCACCGTCGACGAGGCCCTGCAGGCGGTCGCGGCGGGCGGTGAGGACGTCAAGATCATGGCCGGCGGGCAGTCGCTCATCCCGGTCATGCGGCTGCGCCTCGCCGCGCCGTCGACGGTCGTGGACCTCGGCCGCGTCGCCGAGATGCGCGGCGTCCGCGACGACGGCGACGCGCTGGTCATCGGCGCGATGACCACGCACGCCGAGGTGCTCACCGATCCGCTCGTCGCCCAGCACGCCACGCTGGTCGCCGAGGCGACGGAGACGGTGGCCGACCGGCAGACCCGCCGGCGCGGGACCTTCGGCGGCGCGCTGGCGCACGCCGACCCGGCCGGTGACCTGCCGGCGGTGGCCCTCGCCCTGGACGCCGAGATGGTGGTCGCCGGGCCGGGCGGCCGCCGGACGGTGCCGGCGTCGGAGTTCTTCGTCGACTACCTGACGACGGCGCTGGACGAGGGCGAGATCCTCGTGGAGATCCGGGTGCCCAAGCTGGCCGGCGACTGGGGCGTGCGCTACGAGAAGTTCAACCGCGTGGCGCAGGCGTGGTCGATCGTGGCGGTCGCCGCGGCGGTCCGGCGCGAGAACGGGCACATCGCCGAGGCGCGGATCGGGCTGACCAACATGGGCCCGACCCCGCTGCGGGCCTCGGCCACCGAGGCCGCGCTCAGCGGCGCCGCGGCGTCCGCGGACGCGGTGGCCGCGGCGGCGCGGTCGGCGGCCGAGGGCACCAGCCCGAGCAGCGACCTCAACGCCCAGGCCGACTACCGCGAGCACCTGGCCCAGGTGCTGACCCGCCGGGCGGTCGTCGCCGCCGCCGGGTTGTAGCTTGAAGGACCCCCTCGCCCCCCAGCACTCGCAGGCTCGTGCCGGGTCCCTGCGAGGGGGCCGCACCCGGCTCCGCCCGTCCCCTCGGCCGGCCCGCCCTCCCGGGCGGACCGGCCGAGGTCCGTTCCCACCCCGGAGGTCGCACCGTGCAGCTGGAGAACTCCTTCACCGTCCCCGTGCCCGTCGACGAGGCCTGGCGGGTGCTGCTCGACATCGAGCGGATCGCGCCCTGCATGCCCGGCGCCGCGCTGGACTCGGTCACCGGTGACGACTTCACCGGCCGGGTCAAGGTGAAGCTCGGGCCGATCAACCTGACGTACCAGGGGAAGGCGTCCTTCATCGAGAAGGACGAGGCGGCCCACCGCGCCGTCATCGACGCCCGCGGCAAGGACCAGCGCGGCAACGGGACGGCCACGGCCACGATCACCGCGAAGCTGCAGGGCGAGGGGGCGACCACCCGGGTCGACGTGCTCACCGACCTCAACATCACCGGCCGCCCGGCCCAGTTCGGCCGCGGCGTCATGACCGACGTCGGCAACAAGCTGCTCGGCCAGTTCGCCGACAAGCTCGCCGCCCAGCTGGGCGAGGGCGACGCGCAGGGCGACGCCGAGCGCGCCGACAGCGCGGCGGCGAAGGCCACGGCCACCGTGACCGGGGCGGCCGAGGAGATCGCGCAGTCGGTGGAGCAGGTGCCCGGAGACAACGTCGTCGCGGAGAAGGTGCGCCAGGCCGGCACCGCGGCGCGGAAGGCCGCGGCGTCGGCCACCGACTCCGCGTCGGGCCGGCCCGCGAAGAAGCAGGCCGCGAAGAAGGCCGCCGCCGCGGCCGCCCCGGCTCCCACCGAGACCGCCCCGATCACCGCGCCGGTCGCCGCGGGCGCCACCGACACGGTGTCGATCCCCGCGGTGTCGATCCCCCCGGTGTCCGACACCGCGCCGGCCGCCTCCGACACGGCTCCGGCCGCCTCCGACACGGCGCCGGCCGCCTCGGACACCACCCCGGTCGCCGCCGTGGGCCGGGCGCCGAGCACGCCGCCGTCGGGCAACACCGCGCCGCCCGGCCGGCCGGCCACCGGTGCCCCGCCGCGCAGCACCCCGACCGGCACGGCCGAGACGGTGCGCCAGCAGCCGGTGGCCGAGCCCGAGCCGATCGACCTGCTCGAGGTGGCCGGCGGCGCGGCGCTCGCCCGCTACGCCGCGCCCGCCGCCGGGGTCGGCGCGTTCCTGCTGCTCCTGGTGCTCGTCGTGCGGCGGCGCCGCCGCTGAGGCCGGTGTCGATCACCGGCTGAGGAGGTCCTCCAGCCAGGTCAGCGCGGCGGCGGCCACCGCCCCGGGTGCCCTCCCCAGCGAGTGGTCGCCCGGCACCGGGAGCACCGACGCCGCCGGCCGGCCCTCCAGGGCGGCGAGGACCTCCGCGGGCCGGCCGAACGCGTCGGTCTCCCCCTGGACGACGGCCACCGGCACCCCCGCGCCGGTGAGCTCGCCGGCCCGGCTCTTCTCCGGCCGGCCGGGCGGGTGCAGCGGGAACGCCAGCGCCAGCACGCCGACGGCTCCCTGCGCGGCCGCCGTCCGGCAGGCCACGCGGGCGCCGGCGCTGCGGCCACCGAGGACGAGGGGGCCGCTCACCGCGCCGCCGGCGCGCAGCGCGTCGAGGACGGCGGTCCAGGCGAGGTCGAGGCGCGGCGGGGCCGGCGCGATCCGCCCGCCGGCCACCCGCCACGGCTGCTCGACCCGCAGCACCCGCCAGCCGGCCGCGGCCGCGGCGCCGGTGACGGCGACCAGGTCCGCCGAGCCGACGCCGCCGCCCGCGCCGTGACCGAGCACCAGCGTGCCGCGGGCGCCGTCGGCCGGTTCCTCGGCGTGCACCGCGGCCGGGCCGAGCGGGGTGCCGACGAGCGCCGGCGGGCTCACCGCGCCAGGAGGGCGTCGACCGCGCTCGCCAGGTCGGGCGCGACGACGGCCGGCGCGGGCAGGCCGGGCGGGTAGACCCGCTCGGTGCGCGGGAACCACACGCCGGTCAGCCCGGCCCGCTCGGCGCCCAGGACGTCCCACCCGTGCGCGGCCACGAGCGCCATGCGGTCGGGGGCGACGCCGCACGCGCCGGCGGCCCAGAGGTAGGCCTCGCGCGAGGGCTTCCAGGCGCGCACCGACTCGCTGGTCAGCGTCCGCTCCACCAGCGGCGTGATCCCGCCGCGCTCCAGGCCCGCCTCGGCCACGCCGGGGGAGCCGTGCGAGAGCGTCACCACCCGCACGCCGGCGTCGTGCAGGCGGCGCAGCGCGGGCTCGACGTCGGGGTGGGGGGACAGTTCGAGGAAGGCGTCGGCCACCCGCGCGCGGTCGCCGTCGGACAGGTCGGTGAGCTGGGCCAGGGCGGAGTCGAACGCCGCGCGGAAGGACAGCCAGACGCCGGCCACGGTGGCGGCGGCGCCGGTGTGGAGGGTCCGGCCGAAGACCGTGGGCAGCAGGGCGGCCGGCTGCCCGTGCTCGACGAGCGCCGCGCCGACGGGGGACAGGTCGAGCAGCGTCTCGTTGACGTCGAACGCGACGACCCCGGGTCGGCTCACGCGGTCGGGCGGTCGCCGGTCCCGCGGACGTCCGCCGACCGGCCCGCGGTGGTCTGCCGGCGGCGGTGGTGGCGGATGTCCTTGACCCGCTTGTAGACCAGGTAGCCGACCGCCAGGACCACGACGGCGACGACGGCGTAGTCGAGGTAGTGCAGGTTCGCCTCGATGAAGTCGCGGGCCAGCCAGCCGAGGGTGACCAGGACGGCGTTCCAGATCAGGCTGCCGGCCGCGGAGTAGAGGAGGAACTGGCCGAACGGCATCCTCACGACGCCGGCCGGCACCGAGATGAAGCTGCGCACGATCGGCACCATGCGGCCGAAGAACACCGCTGAGCGACCGTGCCGCTCGAACCAGGCGAAGGTCTTGTCGACGTCGGCGGTCTCCACCAGCGGCAGCCGGTCGAGGAAGGCGTGCGAGCGGCGCGGACCGAGCGCGCGGCCGATGTAGTAGAAGAAGATCGCGCCGAGGATCGAGCCGATGGTCGCGCAGCCGACGACGGCCACGAACGCCCACGGGCTGTCGATGAGCACGCCGGCCGCGCCGAGGACCGCCTCGCTGGGGATCGGCGGGATGACCGTCTCCAGCAGGATGCTGAAGCCCACGCCGATCGGGCCGAGGGAGTCCACGAGGGAGAGCAGCCAGGCGGTGAGCCCGCCCTGGTCGGTGGAGGCTGCGGCGGCCAGGAAGGACATGGCTCCCACGGTACGGGCGCCCCCTGGGCGCCGCCTGCACGTCGCCCGGACGCACGGGGCGGATGGGGCTAGCGTGCCGCCATGCGCCAGCGCCTCACCGCCCGGGCCGTCGTCGTGGGCGACCGGGCGGGCACCGTCGTCCCGGACGCGGTCGTCGACGTGGCGGACGGGCGGATCGCGTGGGCCGGGCGGGCCGCCGACGCCCCGCCGGCCGGGGACGCCGAGGTCGTGGCGCTGCCCGGCCTGCTCGCGCCGGGGCTGGTCAACACCCACTCGCACGCGCCGATGGTGCTGTTCCGCGGTCAGGGCGAGGGGCTGCCGCTGGACCGCTGGCTGCGCGAGGTGATGTGGCCGCGGGAGGCGCGGCTGACCGACGACGACGTCGAGGTCGCGATGACCGCCGCCTCGGCGGAGATGCTGCGCGGCGGGGTCACCACCAGCGTCGAGATGTACTTCGCGCCGGAGCGGATCGCCGCGGCGGTGGGCGCCACCGGTGCCCGGGTGGTGGTCGCCGCGCCGATGGTGCCGCTGCCCGGGATGCCGCCGCTGGAGGAGCAGATGGCCGCCGCGGTCGACCTCGCCGCGGGCACCGCCGACGACGGCACCGTCGAGTACGGGCTCGGCCCCCACGCGGCCTACACCGTTCCGCTGCCCCTGCTGCGCCGCGCCGCCGAGCTGTCCCGCGAGCACGGCATGCTGCTGCACCTGCACGTCGCCGAGACCGCCACGGAGGGCGCCGACCTGCTGGCCGCGCACGGGCTGTCGGTGCCCTCGCTGCTGGCCGCGCACGACGTCCTGGGCGGGCGGGTGCTGGCCGCGCACTGCGTGCACCTGGACGACGGCGACCTGGAGCTGTGGGCCGAGTACGACGTCGCCGTCGCGCACTGCCCGGCCAGCAACGCCAAGCTCGCCAGCGGGATCGCGCCGGTGCGGGCGATGCTCGACCGCGGCATCCGGGTGGGGCTGGGCACCGACGGGCCGGCCTCCAACGACGGGCTGGACCTGCTCTCCGACGTGCGCCTGGCGGCGGGGCTGGCCCGGCTGCGCGAGTCCTCGGCCACCGCGTTGACCGCCGCGGAGGCGTTCTGGCTGGCCACGGGCGCGGCCGCGGAGGCGATCGGCCGCCCGGACCTGGGGCAGGTCGAGGCCGGACGGCGGGCCGACCTGGTGCACGTCGACACCCGCGACCTGGGCTTCGAGCCGGTCGGGGACGACGCCGACCTGCTCACCCACCTCGTCTGGTCCGGCGCCTCGCGGCTGGTCCGCGACGTGTGGGTGGGCGGGCGGCAGGTGGTCGCCGACGGCGCGGTCACCACCGTCGACGCCGCCGCGCTGCGCACCGAGGTCGCCGGGCGGGCGGCCCGGCTGGCCGGTTGACGCGGCACGATCAGGTGACCTGATCGTGCCGCGTCCTGGCTCAGCGTCGGCGGTGAGCCAGGACGCGCGGCGGTGAGCCAGGACGGCGCTGCTCAGGTCTGCGGGTCGGGGCCCGTCCAGGTGTAGAGGTGGCCGTCGACGACGACGGTCACCCAGCCCTCGCACACCAGCGCCTGCTCGCCGGCGAGGTCGGGCCACGGGCCGCCGCCGTCCCACGGCATGCCGGGCCGGGCGACCGGCGCGCAGTCCGCGGGCGGCGCGGTGCCGGGGGGGAGGTCCATGTCCGCCCGCACGCTGCCGTCGTCCTCGCCGTACGCCTCGCCGGGCCGGACGACGGTGACGTCGGCGCCGACCGCGCGGGTCCAGTACGGCACCGCCCCCGCGGGTGCCTGCGCAGCCGTGGCGGCGTCGCGGGTGTCGGTGTGACCCTGCAGCTCGGCCACCATCGCGCCGAACCCGTGCACGCCCGCGGGCATCGTCACCAGCAGGCCGGCGCCCGCGGCGGCGGCGACCGCGAGCACCGCCGCGAGCGTCCTCAGCACCAGCCTGACCACCGTGTCCTCCCCTCGTCGGGCCACCACCCGGTGGCGGGACGAGCCTCGGGCCGGCGGCTCTCCCCCGGCGTCGGCTGCCGGGACGATCTCCGCGGGGACCGTGCGTCGTACCGGGGGAGGACCCCGCGTGCGACCGGGGCTGGAGGACCGCGGCGCGCGGCGGTTGACTGCCGGGCGTGGGAGCGTCCCTGCGGGTCCTGACCATGAACGTCCTCGGCCCGGCCAACCCGGACTGGGAGCGCCGCAGCGCGCTGGTCGGGGAGACGCTGCGCCGGCTGGACGCCGACGTCGTGGCGCTGCAGGAGGTGCCGGTCGCGGACGGCACCGTGGAGGCGCTCCTCGGCCCCGGGTACACCGTCACCGCCTTCTCCCGCGCCGCCGACGACGGCGTGGGCGGGGTGCTCGCGACGAGGGCGCCGCACCGGGTGGTGGAGGAGATCGACCAGCGCTGCACGCCCCGGGCGCGGGACTTCGCGTGGTGCGCGACGCTCGTCGTCGAGGTGGACGCCGCCGTCGGCCGCACGCTGGTGGCCCATCACAAGCCGAGCTGGCAGTTCGGTTACGAGGTCGAGCGCGAGCAGCAGGCCCTCGCCGCCGCGCGGGCGCTCGAGCGGCTGGCCGGCCGCGCCGACCACGCCGTGGTGCTGGGCGACCTCGACGCTCCCCCCGACGCCGCGAGCACGCAGTTCTGGCGCGGCCGCCGGTCGCTCGGCGGCACGAGCGTCTGCTACCAGGACGCGTGGGAGACCCTGCACCCCGCCGACCCCGGGTTCACGTTCGACGCCCGCAACCCGCTGGTGCGGGCCGGCGAGGTGGCCACCGCGGTCAGCCGCCGGATCGACTGGGTCCTCGTGCGCAGCGGCGTGCACGGGCCCACGCTGCAGGTCCGCTCGTGCACCCGGGTGCTCGACGAGCCGGTCGGCGGCGTGTGGGCCAGCGACCACTGCGGCGTCGTCGCCGACCTCGACCTCCCCGCCTCGCCGCCCGGCTCCTGGGATCAGCAACCGATCGGTTGACAAGGTCCCGTGAGCGCCCTACCGTCTTCCTCAACCGAATGGTTGACGAAGGAGGTCGACGGTGGCGGCTGATCCGCTCTCCCGGGTGTTCGCGGCGCTGGCCGACCCGACCCGGCGCGACATGGTCGCCCGGCTCGCGGTCGGTGACGCGACGGTCGGTGAGCTCGCCGCCCCGTACGACGTGACCGTGCAGGCGGTGTCCAAGCACCTGCGGGTGCTCGAGGACGCCGGCCTGGTCAGTCGCAGCCGGGAGGCCCAGCGCCGCCCGGTCCACCTCGAGGCGGAGGTGTTCGACCTGATGACGAAGTGGATCGAGCGCTACCGGCGCCAGGCCGAGGAGCGCTACCGCCGCCTCGACGACGTCCTCCGGTCCATGCCGGACGACGAGACCCCACCCACCGCACCGGAGAGGAGCCCGTCATGACCACCAGCACCCGCGAGACCCGCATCGAGGCCGACCCCGAGGTCCCGCTCATCCGCATCACCCGCGAGTTCGACGCCCCGCCGGCCAAGGTCTTCCGCGCCCACACCGACCCCGACCTGGTCGTGCAGTGGCTCGGCCCGCGCGGGCTGGAGATGCGGATCGACCACTACGACTGCCGGCCCGGCGGCTCCTACCGCTACGTCCACAGCGACGAGAACGGCGAGTACGCCTTCCGCGGCTGCTTCCACGACGTCCGCCCCGACGAGCTGATCGTGCAGACCTTCACCTTCGAGGGCGTGCCCGACGGTGTCGCGCTGGAGAAGCTCGTCCTCGAGGACCTCGGCGACGGCCGCACCCGGCTCACCGCCACCTCGCTGTGCGACTCCTTCGCCGACCGCGACGCGATGCTGGCCAGCGGCATGGAGGTCGGCGTGGTCGAGGGTTACGAGCGCCTCGACGAGGTGCTCGCCCGTGACTGAGCGGGTCGCGTCTCCAGGGGGGGCACGCCGAGGCGGCGCGCATGAAGCTCGAGCTCGTGCCGATCCCGGTCGCCGACGTCGACCGGGCGAAGGCCTTCTACGCCGACCGGCTCGGCTTCTCCGTCGACGTGGACGCACGACCGGCCGACGGCGTGCGGGTGGTCCAGGTGACGCCGCCGGGCTCGTCCTGCTCGATCGGCTTCGGCACCGGGCTGGCGGCCTACGAAGGCACCCCCGGAACGATCCGGGCGCTGCATCTCGTCGTCGCCGACATCGACCGCGCCCGCGCGGAACTGGTGGGTCGGGGAGTCGACGTCGAGCCCGTGGTGGACGTGGGGGGAGGGGTGCGGTACGCGGCGCTCGCCGACCCGGACGGCAACACGCTGACGCTGCAGGAGATGGCCTGGCGTACCGGTGACGCCTTCTAGGCGCGCAGCGAGATCGTCTCGCCGCGCGAGACGGTCCGCAGCTCCCCCGGCACCCGCCGCTCGGCGACCTCGCGCACGAAGTCGCCGAGCGGCGAGGCGAACCGGTCGTAGTCGTCGTAGTGCACGGGCACGGTGACCGGCGGCTTCAGGAGCTCGACCAGGTCGGCGCCCTGCCGGCCGTCCATCGTCACGGTGATCCCGAGCGCCTTCGTCCCGCCCAGGTGCGCCACGACGACGTCGAGCGGACCGCAGCGCTGCAGCACCTCGCCCAGCCACGGGCGGTAGAGCGTGTCGCCGCTGACGTAGCCCCGCCAGGTCACCTCGCCGCCGCGGAAGAGCTCCAGCACGCTGCCCATCACCGGCGGCAGCACCCTGGCCAGGGGGCCGGGGCCGTGCACGCCGGGCACCGAGGTGATCCGCAGGGTCTCGCCGTCGCCGCCGATCTCGTGCACCTGCCAGGGGCGCAGGTCCGCCGTCGCCCGGAAGCCGCGGGAGGACAGCGTGCGGGCCGCGGCCTGGGTGGTGACGATCGGCGTCTCGCGGTCGATGGTCGCGTAGGCGATGCGGTCCCAGTGGTCGCCGTGCAGGTGCGAGAGCAGGACGGCGTCGAGGTCGGGCAGGTCCTCGGGCAGGATCGCCGGGTCGGTCAGCCGCCTCGTCCACAGCCCCTTGCCGAGGTAGACGCGCTGCCCACGGGCGATGAAGTTCGGGTCGGTGAGCAGCGTGAAGCCGCCCAGGCGCAGCAGCGTCGTCGCGTTGCCGCCGAACGTGAGGGTGACGTCGTCCCCGGGACCGGCCATGCCGCGGCGCTACCCCTCAGTCGCCGGTCTGCAACCCCGGCAGGCGGTGCTGGTGCCGGGGAGGGCGCGGGAGCGTCCCGTGGGCGAGCACCTGCTCGTGCACGGCCTCGAGTGCCGCCCGGAGCCCGGGGAGGGCGCCGGGGTCGAGCCCGTCGAAGAACAGGCGGCCGACGAGCGCGGCGTGGCCCGGCGTCGCCGCGCGCAGGGCGGTCAGCCCGGCGTCGGTCAGGACGGCGTCGGTGGCCCTCCGGTCGGACGGTGACGGCGCCCGCTCGACCAGGCCGCGCCCGCTCATGCGCGTGAGGTGGTGGGACAGCCGGCTGCGTTCCCAGGCGATGCGGGTCGCGAGGTCGGTGAGCCGCAGGCGGTGGCCGGGGGAGTCGGCGAGGGCGTTGAGCACGTCGTAGTCGGCGAGGGAGAGGCCGCTGTCGGTCTGCAGCTGCCGGTTCATCTCGTACTGCAGTCGCAGGACGACCCGCATGTAGGCGAACCAGGTCTCCTGCTGCTCGTCGGTGAGCACCGGCGACCCCTCCCGAACTACGTGACATGTCATGTAACTTACGGCGCGGCGGCCCCGTCAGTGTCGACCCCGGACCGCATCCCGTCGCCACCGAGCCGAGAGGCAGCCATGCCCGAGCCCGTTCCGCCCGTCCTCGAGACCGCCGCGCAGGCCTTCGCCGACGCGAACTCGACCCCGCCGTTCCTCTACCAGCTGGCCCCGGAGAAGGGCCGCGAGATCGCCGTCCAGGTGCAGACCGACCCGCCCCCGGTGCTCGCCCCGGCCGACGTCGAGGACCTGACCGTCCCCGGCGGCCCGACCGGCGAGGTCCGGGTGCGCATCGTGCGGCCGCGGGGTGTCACCGGGCCGCTCCCCGTCGTGCTCTACGTGCACGGCCTCGGCTGGGTGTTCGGCGGCCCGGTCACCCACGACCGCCTGGTGCGGGAGATCGCCGTCGGCGTGCAGGCCGCCGTCGTCTTCCCGGACTACGACCTCGCGCCCGAGCGGCAGTACCCGACCCAGATCGAGCAGGTCTACGCGGTCGCCGACTGGATCGCGATGAACGGCCCCGAACACGGCCTGGACGCCTCGCGGATCGCCGTCGCCGGCGATTCCGTGGGCGGCAACATGGCCACGGTCACCACGATCCTGGCCAAGCAGCGCGGCGGCGTGTCCTTCGCCGGCCAGCTCCTCTACTACCCGGTCACCGACGCCGCCTTCGACACCGGCTCCTACGAGCAGTTCGCCACCGGCTACTTCCTCGCCCGGGACGGCATGCGCTGGTTCTGGGACCAGTACACGACCGACGAGGCCCAGCGGGCCGAGATCACGGCCTCGCCGCTGCGGGCCTCGACCGAGGAGCTGGCCGGCCTGCCGCAGGCGCTGGTGATCGTGGCCGAGGCCGACGTGCTGCGTGACGAGGGCGAGGCCTACGCGGCCAGGCTCCGGGCGGCCGGCGTGCCGGTCACGGCGGTCCGCTACGGCGGGATCATCCACGACTTCGTGGGCCTCAACCCGCTGCGGCACACCTCCGCCGCCGAGGCCGCCATCGGCCAGGGCATCGCGTTCCTGCGCGGCGTCCTCGGGACCGACTGATGGCCGGCTCCGCGGAGCTGCTCGAGCGCATGCTCCAGGGCGTCTTCAACGAACCGGACCCGCGGCAGCGGGCAGCGGTGATCGCGGAGGTGTTCACCGACGACGTCGTGTTCGTCGACGGCGAGCGGACGGTGCGCGGCAGGGAGGAGCTGGCGGCCACCGTGACCGGGCTGCTGGCGCAGGGGCCGGGCCTCGTCTTCACGCCGGCCGGGCCCGTCCGCGGGGTGGGTGACCTGGGCATGCGCCCCTGGCGTCTCGGGCCGCCCGGCGCGGACCCCGTGCTCGGCGGCCTGGACGTCGTCCAGGTCGTGGACGGTCGCATCGCCCGGCTGTGGACGGTGCTCGACGGCTGATCACCCCGGCGGGGCGCCGGACGGCGTCCCGCCGGTCCGCCGGCCGGTGCGCTCTTCCTCGCGCCGGACCGGAGCGGTTCCATGACCGGGAACGAGCTCGTGCCCGACGGCGGCCGGGACCAGGTCCGGGCCGCAGCCCCCGACCCGAGGAGCGCCCGATGAGCCAGGCCGACCCGTCCGTCCCCCCGAGCGGTCCCGGCTGCGTGGAGTGCGAGGCCACCGGCGGCTGGTGGTTCCACCTGCGGCGCTGCGCCGCCTGCGGCCACGTGGGGTGCTGCGACTCCTCGCCGTCCCAGCACGCCTCCGCGCACGCGGCGGCGACCGGGCACCGGGTGGCACAGAGCTTCGAGCCCGGCGAGGACTGGTCCTGGGACTACGTCGACGGGCGGTTCACCGCCGGCCTGCGCCTCGCCCCGCCCACGTCGCGCCCGGCGAGCCAGCCGGCACCCGGCCCCGCCGGCCGCGTGCCCGCCGACTGGCAGCGCCGCCTGCACTGACGGGCGCTGGTAGACAGGGGCGGTGGTGCAGCCCCGGGACGTCGACGAGTCCTTCCTCGCCCTGCCCCTGTCCGCGCTCACCGAGGCGGCGCTGACCCGGGCGGTCGACCTCGGCTGCGAGCACGCCGACCTGCGGGTCGAGCGCATCCGCACCCAGGCGATCAGCCTGCGCGACGCCCGTCTGGAGGCGCTCACCGACGGTGAGGACCTCGGCCTCGCCGTCCGCGTCGTGCACGAGGGCACCTGGGGGTTCGCCGCCGGCGTCGTCCTCACCGCGGCCGAGGCGGTGCGGCTGGCCGAGCAGGCGGTCGCCGTCGCGCGGGTGTCGGCGTCGGTGGCCAGCGACCGGGTCGAGCTCGCGCCCGAGCCGCCGCACGAGGGCGCCTGGGTGTCGGACTACGACGTCGACCCGTTCGAGGTGCCCGACGCCGAGAAGACCGCGCTGCTCACCGAGCTGTCCGAGCGGCTGCTGGCCGCCGACGGCGTGGAGCACGTGCAGTCGGGCTGCATGCACGTCAAGGAGCAGAAGTACTACGCCGACACCGCCGGCACCCGCACCCGGCAGCAGCGGGTGCGCATCTCCCCGGAGTTCACCGCGCTCACCGTCGACCGGTCGACGGGGGCGTTCGAGAGCATGCGGACGCTCGCGCCGCCGGTGGGCCGCGGCTGGGAGTACCTCACCGACGGGCGGTACGACTGGGACGGCGAGCTCGCACAGATCCCCGAGCTGCTGCGGGAGAAGACGAAGGCGCCGTCGGTCGAGCCCGGCCGCCACGACCTCGTCGTCGACCCGTCCAACCTGTGGCTGACCATCCACGAGTCGGTCGGGCACGCCACGGAGCTGGACCGGGCACTGGGCTACGAGGCCGCCTACGCCGGGACCTCGTTCGCCACCCCCGACGGGCTGGGCAGCCTGCGCTACGGCTCGGAGCTCATGCACGTCACCGGCGACCGCACCGCCGAGCACGGCCTGTCGAGCATCGGCTGGGACGACGAGGGCGTCGAGGCGCAGCGCTGGGACATCGTCCGCGACGGCGTGCTGGTGGGCTACCAGGTCGACCGCAACACCGCGCGCCTCGGCGGGATGGCGCGCTCCAACGGCTGCGCGTTCGCCGACTCGCCGCGGCACGTGCCGGTGCAGCGGATGGCCAACGTGTCGCTGCAGCCGGCGGCCGACGGGCCTGACCTCGAGGGGCTGATCGGGGGTGTCGAGCGCGGCATCTACGTCGTCGGCGACAAGAGCTGGTCGATCGACATGCAGCGCTACAACTTCCAGTTCACCGGTCAGCGCTTCTACCGCATCGAGGGCGGGCGGCTGGCCGGTCAGCTGCGCGACGTCGCCTACCAGGCCACGACGACGGACTTCTGGGGCTCGATGCGCGCCGTCGGCGGGCCCTCGACCCACCGCCTCGGCGGGGCGTTCAACTGCGGCAAGGCCCAGCCGGGACAGGTCGCACCGGTGAGCCACGGCTGCCCGGCGGCGCTCTTCGAGGGCGTCACCATCCTCAACACGGTCCAGGAGGGCGGGCGATGAGCCGGCTGACCGCGCAGCAGCTCGTCGAGCAGGTGCTGGCCGCCTCGACGGCCGACGGCTGCGTCGCCTACGTCGTCGAGAGCACCGAGGCCAACCTGCGGTGGGCGTCGAACAGCCTGACCACCAACGGCGCGATGCGCTCGCGGCAGGTCGTCGTCGTCTCGTTCGTCGACGGCGGGTCCGGGATGGCCACGGGCACGGTCGCGCGGACGGGCACCCCCGACGTCGCCGCGCTGGTCGCGGCCAGCGAGCAGGCCGCCCGCGACGCCGGCCCGGCCGAGGACGCCGTCCCGCTGGTGACCGAGGCGCCGCCGGGCGCGGGGGACTGGGACGCCGACCCGGCCGAGACCTCGATCGAGGTGTTCACCGACTTCGCGCCGGCCCTGGGCGAGGCCTTCGGCGCCGCCCGCGACCGCGGCGACCTGCTGTTCGGCTACGCCGAGCACTCGCTGACGACGACGTACCTCGGCACCTCGACCGGCCTGCGGCTGCGCACCGACCAGCCCGGCGGCCGCGTGGAGCTCAACGGGAAGAGCACCGACTACTCGCGGTCGGTGTGGGCCGGCGTCGGCACCCGCGACTTCCGCGACGTCTCGGTGGCCGACCTCGCCGCCGACGTCGAGCGCAAGCTCGGGTGGTCGCAGCGGCGCGTCGACCTGCCGGCCGGCCGCTACGAGACGCTGCTGCCGCCGTCGGCGGTGAGCGACCTGATGATCTACGCGTACTGGACGATGGAGGCCCGCGACGCCGACGAGGGCCGCAACGTCTACGCCCGCAAGGGCGGCGGCAACCGCATCGGTGACCGGCTGGCCGAGCTGCCGCTGACGCTGCGCAGCGACCCCGCAGCGCCCGGGCTGGAGACGGCGCCGTTCCAGGTGGTGGGCAGTTCGTCGGGCTCGGCCAGCGTGTTCGACAACGGGATGGCCACGCCCGCCGTCGACTGGATCTCCGGCGGCGTGCTCACCAACCTGGTCCGGCCGCGGGCCTGGGCGCTGAAGACGACGGCGCCCGCGGTGGCCGCCGTCGACAACCTGCTGCTCGAGGACCCGACGGCGACCGCCACGCAGGACGAGATGGTGGCCGCGACCGACCGCGGGCTGCTGCTGACCACGCTCTGGTACATCCGCGAGGTCGATCCGCAGACGCTGCTGCTCACCGGCCTGACCCGCGACGGCGTCTTCCTCGTGGAGGGCGGCGAGGTGACCGGCGCGGTGAACAACTTCCGGTGGAACGAGTCGCCGGTGGACCTGCTGGGGCGGATCGGCCAGGTCGGCCGCACCGAGCGGACGCTGCCCCGCGAGTGGAACGACTGGTTCACCCGCGCCGCGATGCCGCCGGTCCGCGTGCCCGACTTCAACATGAGCTCGGTGTCCCCGGCCAGCTGAGGGGCCTCCGGAGCGCTGTCGGCTCCTCGCGGGCGTGCTCCCGGGGTGACCCCGGCGCCCCGGAGGGAGCCGCCCCCGGCGTTCCGCGTGGGGCGCCTGTTGCTCCGGGGTCGAAACGGAGGCCGGTACCGCACGGCATCTGCCCCCGGACACGGTTTTCGGATTACTTTTCCGGCCAACCGCAGCAGGCCCCCCACGGACGGGGGCGTCGAGGGGAGCCGGCCATGACCCGCACGCAGAAGCCCTCCGTCTTCCAGGTCGGCCAGATCTGGGACGACGGCCGGACGGTCGTCGTCTCGGGGTGGGGCGTCGGGCTGTGCGCCTCCGCGTGCTCCTGCCACCGCTCGCCGATGGGCGGTCACCTCGCCATCGACGAGGACCAGGCCGGCGGCACGCTGGGCCTGCGCTGCTTCTCCGAGGACGGCTGCGACTGCTGCGAGCCGTGGACCGCCGACGAGCTGTCCGCCGTGCTGCGCGACCTGGAGATGGTGTCGGGCCTCGACGCCGAGGAGCCCCTCGCCGGCTGACGGCCCCGGGCCGCGTCCCCGCCCCGCCTTTCGCGGGCGGAAGGCGGGGTACGGGCGCTCCATGCTGGGACGAGCGGCGATGCGCGGTGCACTGGCGGGACTCGCCGGCACCGCGGCGATGACACTGGCCGAGAAGGTCGAGCAGCAGGTGACCGGCCGGCCGGACTCCTACGTGCCGGCCCGCACGCTGACCGCGCTGGCCACGCGGCGCCGGCCGCCGGGGTCCGAGCGCCCGTTCGTGCGCAACCACCTCATGCACTGGGGCACCGGTGCCACCGTCGGCGCGCTGCGCGGCATCTGGAGCGCCAGCGGCCTGCGCGGCTGGCGCGCCTCGGCCTGGCACACCTCCGTGCGGCTGGCCACCGACCAGACCCTCGAGAACGCCACCGGCGTCGGCGCCCCGCCGTGGACCTGGTCCCGCCAGGACCAGGTCGTCGACGTCGCGGGCAAGGCGCTCTACTCCTTCGTCACCGGCGCGGTGGCCGACGCGCTGGTCCCCCTCGCCCCCGACCGCCGCGGCCGCTACTGACCCGACCCCGGCACCGACAGGACCGGCCCCGCGTCGGGACGCGTGGGGTCGCCGGGACGAACGGGACGCGTGGGACCCCACGGGTCACGGACGTCCGCGCGCCGCCCTCACCCTTCGGTGACGACCTCCCTACGGTCCGTACGGACGACCAGGGACGTCGCCGTCGGGCGGCAGGGGGAGGGCGATCGTGCTGCGCAACCGGACGTCGGGACGCCGCTGGTCGGGTGCCGTCGTGGCGGCGGCCGGCCTCACCGCCGTCCTGCTGACCCCCGTTCCCGCCGGTGCGGCGCCGGCGGACCCGCCGGCGACCGCCGCGGAGGCCGCGGAGCTGGTCGAGCAGACCGCCCAGCAGCTCACCGCGCTCGACGAGCAGGTGCACCAGGCCGAGCTCGCCGTCGCCGCGCAGCAGCAGGCCGCCGCCGACGCCGACGCGGCCGCCGACGCCGCCGAGGCCCTGCTGGCGCAGTACGCCCCGGTCATCCGCGGCATCGCGCAGAACGGCTACACCGGCAGCACGCAGTCCCGGGTCGCCGCCTTCCTGGGCAGCGAGTCCGCCGACGACCTGGTCGCGCAGATGACCCTGCTCGACCTCCTCGCCGACCACACCGACGGCGTCCTCACCGAGGTCTCCGCCGCGCAGGCGCGCGCCGAGCAGGCCCGCGCCGACGCCGACGCCGCGGCCGCGCAGGCCGACGCCGCCCTCGGCGCCCTCCACGAGCAGCAGGTCCAGGTGCAGGAGCAGGCCGAGCGGTACGAGGCCGACTTCGAGCGGCTGACGGCGGCCGAGCAGGCCCGGGTCACCACTGCGCTGGCCGGTCCCGTCCTCGAGGCCCCTCGGCCGCGGTCGCCGCCGCCGCGGCTCCCGGCCCGGCCGCCGCCATCGCCGTGCAGACGGCGCTCGGACAGCTCGGCGACCCCTACGTGTGGGGCGCCTCGGGGCCGGACGGCTTCGACTGCTCGGGCCTGACCTCCTACGCCTACGCCGCCGCCGGCATCGCGCTGCCGCACTCGAGCAGGGCGCAGTCGCAGCTGGGGACGCCGGTGTCGCGCGCGGACCTGATGCCGGGCGACATCGTCTACTTCTACTCGCCGGTCAGCCACGTCGGCATCTACATCGGCGACGGCAAGATGGTGCACGCGCGCACGTTCGGCCAGCCGGTGGCCGTGACCAGCGTCGACCAGGCCGGGTACCGGGGCGCCGTCCGCGTCGCCTAGTGCGGCGTGCGGCCCTCGGCCAGCATGCCGACCAGCGCGGCGATCCGCCTGGCCCGGGTGGCCGGGTTCGCCGCCGTGTGCACCCGCCAGAGGACGGCGTAGCGGTTGGTGCCGTCGAGCCCCGCGAAGGCCGCCTGCGCCGCGGGATCGGCGGCCAGCGCGGCGGCGAGGTCGTCGGGCACGGTGATGGTGGCGGGGCCCGCGTAGGCGCGGTCCCAGCGGCCGTCGGCCCGCGCCGCCTCCACCTGCGCGAGGCCCGCCGGGCGCATCCGGCCGGCGGCGGTGAGCTCCTCGACGATGCCGACGTTCTTGGCCGACCACACGCTGCGCGGCCGCCGCGGGGTCACCCGGGTGAGCCACCAGGACCCGTCGACGGAGTTGCTGCGGCCGTCGATCCAGCCGAAGCACAGCAGCGACTCGACCATCTCGTCCCGCGTCAGCGACGGCACGCCGGCGCCCTTCTTGGCCAGCTTCACGTAGCAGCCGGGCGCGGTGGCGTGCTCGGCCTCGAGCCACTCCTCGAAGGCGGCCTGGTCGGCGAAGGCGAGGACGGGGAGGTCGGCAGGCAGCGTCACGCCGGGGATCCTGGCCGCGCTCCCGCCCGGGCGTCCAGGCCGGGCGCGTGACCAGACCCCGCCCGGTGCGCCACCCTGGCGGGGTGGACGCCGGAGAGCGGGTGGAGCGGTCGGCCAGCGAGGTCTACGTGGCCGGCCTGGAGCCGCGTCCGGGCGGGCGGCTGCTGCACTGGGTCCGGGTCGCCGGTGCCTTCGCCGCGGAGCTGGCGCAGGGCCTGGTCCCCGGGCCGACGGTGCACGACGTGGTGGTGCGCCGCCGCGACGACGGCGCGGAGGTCCTGCGCGTGCCGAGCGAGGACCCCACCGCGCCCGGGCACCTGCTCCGGTCGGTGCGCGACGAGCTCGGGTCGGTGGGCCCGGAGGAGTTCCGCGCCCGCTGGAGCGTCCGGACCCCCTGAGACACACCCCGCGGCGTCCCGCGCGCCGTGCGGGGGTCACCTGTGCTGGGGTGGGGAGGTGGCTGACAACTACATCGCGGAACTGCCCTTCGGTGCCCCGGCCATCCACGACGACGCCTTCGTCGCGCCGACGGCCGTGGTGGTGGGCGCGGTGACCATGGGGCCCCGCTCGAGCATCTGGTACGGCGCGGTCGCCCGGGCCGACGGCGAGGTCATCGAGATCGGGCCCGAGTCGAACATCCAGGACGGCTGCACCCTGCACTCCGATCCCGGCTTCCCTCTCGTCGTCGGTCGCGGGGTGAGCGTGGGGCACCGCGTCGTGCTGCACGGCGCCCGCGTCGACGACGACGTCCTGGTCGGCATGGGCAGCGTGGTGATGAACGGCGCCCACATCGGGTCGGGCTCGATCGTGGCCGCGGGCGCTGTCGTCACGCAGGGCACGGTCGTGCCGCCGGGATCACTCGTGGCCGGCGTCCCGGCGCGGGTGCTCCGGCAGGCCACCGAGGACGACCTCACCCACATCCGGCTCAACGCGGCGAGCTACACCGAGCGGCTGGACCAGGCGCGGAAGGTCCGGCCGGTGGTGCGCCGCCCGCTGCCCTCGGCCGGCCACGTCCCCGGAGACGCCGCCGACTGAGGAAGACCCGGCCGCCTCCGCCACTCGCAGGGTCGCGGCGGGACCCCGGGGCGAGGCCGTCACACCGCGCCGGCGAGGCGGGCGACGGCGGTGCGGGCCTCCTCCAGGGACAGCGCCAGCGTCGCGTCGCCCACCGGCAGCTCCACGCGGACCACGGTGGGGTCGCCGGTGATCCCGGCCTGCGCCCAGGTCCACAGGCCCTCCTCGGCGAGGGCGCGGGCGGCGGCGCGGAAGGCGTCCGGCGTCGTCGACAGCAGCAGGTGCAGCATCGGCGTCGCCGGCGGATCGGGGACGACGCGCACCCCGGGCAGGTCGCGCAGGGTGTCGGCGATCTCCCGCGCGCGCTCGAGGTAGGCGGGGAACAGGGGCAGCCGGCGGCGCAGGCAGGTCAGCGCCGAGGCCGCGCCGGGCCACAGGCCGAACAGGGTGCCGCCCATGCGCCCGCGCCACTCCCGGACCTCGGCGACGACGTCGGCCGGCCCGGCCACGGCGCACCCGGCCAGCGCCCCGATGCCCTTGTAGAAGCTGACGTAGACGGTGTCGAAGGGCGCCGCGACGTCGGACGGCGGGAGCTCGTACCCGGCCGCGGCCTCCCACAGCCGGGCGCCGTCGAGGTGCGCGACGGTGCCGTGGTCGTGCGCCCACGCGGTCTGCTCCACGACGTCGTCGAAGGGCGGCAGCGGCCCGCCGAGGTCGCGCTGCGGGAGCTCCACCACCAGCGCCGCCGGCGTCTCGGCCACGTCGTCGAGGTCGGCGCGCAGCAGCATCCGGTGCCGGTCGCCCACCGGGCGCTCGACCAGGCCCTGCAGCCGCGCCAGCGCGCTGCCCTCGTGCCGGAACAGGTGGCACTCGGGGTGCCCGACCACGGTCCGCCGGCGGCTGCGGCCGGCGTGCACGCGCAGCACCGCCTGCTGGGCCATGGTGCCGCTGGGCAGGTAGACGGCGGCTGGCTTGTCCAGGACCCGCGCGACCTCCGCCTCCAGCTCGGCGACGACGCCGCCCGCGCCGTAGCGGTCGAGCTCGGTGTCCGGCGGGATGGTGGCCAGCAGGTCGGCGGCCCGCTGGGGGCCGTGGCCGGTCAGCGCGCGGTCGCAGGCCTGCCGCAGGGCGTCGAGGTCGGGGTCGCTCACGGGGGCCAGTCTGTCGAGATCCCGTGATCTCGCACGCCCGGACCCCCGCAACCGTGCGAGATCGGCGATCTCGGCGGGGGAACTCACGTGTCGAGCAGCTCGCGGAGGAGGGCGCCGACGGCGTCGGCCTCGATGAGGAAGCCGTCGTGCCCGTACGGCGAGGACACCACCCGCAGCGGCACGCCGAGCGCGTCGGCCACCCGCTGCTGCAGCGCCAGCGGGTACAGCCGGTCGGAGTCGACGCCGGCCACCACCGCCCGCGCCGTCACCCGCGCCAGCGCCGCCTCGATCCCGCCGCGGCCGCGGCCGACGTCCCAGGTGTTCATCGCCTCGGTGAGCAGCACGTAGCTGCCGGCGTCGAAGCGGCGGGCGAGCTTGTCGGCGTGGTGGTCGAGGTAGGAGGCGACGGCGAACCGGCCGTCGTCCTGCACGGTCGAGCCGAAGCGCTCCTCCAGCTCCAGGGCGCTGCGGTAGGTCAGGTGCGCGATCCGCCGGGCGATGCCGAGCCCGGCCACCGGGTCGGCGCGGATCGCGGCCTGCTGGGTGGTCTGCGTGCCGATCTGGTCGGCCGTGGCCGCCGCGCCCGAGGCCAGGAAGAACAGCCCGGCCACCCGGTCGGGCAGCGCCACCGCCCACTCCAGCGCCCGCATGCCGCCCATCGACCCGCCCACGACGGCGGCCCAGCGGCGCACGCCGAGGGTGTCGGCCAGCGCCGCCTCGACCAGCACCTGGTCGGCCACGGTCACCTCGGGGAAGCGCGTCCCCCACGGCCGGCCGTCCGGCGCGGTCGACGACGGGCCGGTCGTCCCCTGGCAGCCGCCGAGCACGTTGGCGCACACGACGAAGAACCGGTCGGTGTCCAGCGCCGCGCCCGGGCCGACCAGCGACGCCCACCAGCCCGGCGTCGGGTGCCCGGGGCCCGCGGGACCGGTGACGTGGCTGTCGCCGGTCAGCGCGTGCTCGACCAGCACCGCGTTGCCGCCGTCCGGGGCGAGCGTGCCCCAGGTCTCGTAGGCCACCCGGACGCCGGGCAGCACCCCGCCGCGCTCGAGCCGGACCGGTCCGTCCAGGTCGAGGAGGAGCCGGTCCCCGGCGGGGTCACCGTCGCGCCACCCGCCGGTGCGCGGCGGGGCGGAGGACGGCGCGCCCCCCACCCCGCCCACGTCAGGCGCCCTTGGCGGCGCGGAAGCCGGCCTCGAGGTCGGCGAGGATGTCCTCGATCCCCTCGAGCCCGGCGGCCAGGCGCACCAGGCCGGGGGTGACCCCGGTCGTCCGCTGCTCCTCGGGGGTCAGCTGCGAGTGCGTCGTCGACGCCGGGTGGATGACCAGGCTGCGCACGTCGCCGATGTTGGCCACGTGGCTGTGCAGCTCCAGGGCCTCGACGAAGCGCTTGCCGGCCTCGACGCCGCCGCGGATCTCGAAGGCGAGGACGGCCCCGGCACCGCGCGGGGCGTAGCGCTGCTGGGCGGCGTGCCACGGCGAGGACGGCAGGCCGGCGTAGTGCACCGACTCCACCTCGTCGTGCGCCTCGAGGAACTCCGCCACCCGCTGGGCGTTGGCCACGTGCCGCTCCATGCGCAGCGACAGCGTCTCGATGCCCTGCACGATCAGCCACGCGTTGAACGGGCTGATCGCCGGCCCGAGGTCGCGCAGCAGCTGCACGCGGGCCTTGAGCGCGAACGCCGGCGCTCCGAGGTCGGCGTAGACGACGCCGTGGTAGGTCGGGTCCGGCGTGGTGAAGCCGGGGAACCTCCCGCCGGTCCAGTCGAAGTTGCCGCCGTCGACGATCAGGCCGGCGATCGCGGTGCCGTGGCCGCCGAGGTACTTCGTGGCCGAGTGGACGACGACGTCGGCGCCGTGCTCCAGCGGGCGCACGAGGTAGGGCGTGGCGATGGTGTTGTCGACGATCAGCGGGACGCCGTTGCGGTGCGCGACCTCCGACACCGCCGAGATGTCGAGGACGTCGCCCTTGGGGTTGCCGATCGACTCGGCGTAGAAGGCCTTGGTGTTCTCACGGACCAGCGACTGCCAGTTCTCCGGGTCGTCGGGGTCCTCGACGAAGGAGACCTCGACGCCGAGCTTGGGCAGCGAGTGGTGCAGCAGGTTGTAGGTGCCGCCGTACAGGGAGGCCGAGGCGACGACGTGGCTGCCGGCCTCGGCGACGTTGAGGATCGCCAGGGTCTCGGCGGCCTGGCCGCTGGCCACGGCCAGCGCCGCGACGCCGCCCTCGAGCGAGGCCACGCGCTGCTCGAGCGCGTCCTGCGTCGGGTTCATGATCCGCGTGTAGATGTTGCCCAGCTCGGCCAGCGCGAACAGGTCGGCGGCGTGCTGGGTGTCGCGGAACTGGTAGCTGGTGGTGGCGTAGATCGGCAGGGCACGGGCCCCGGTGGTCGGGTCGGGGCTGGTCCCGGCGTGGATCTGCCGGGTCTCGAAGCTCCAGCTCTGCGGGTCGGTCACGGCGCCGTCTCCTCTCGCTCGCGGAGACCCCGCGGCGCACGGAGGGCTCCGTCTTGCCGTGCGGCGGGCGCCACGCGGCCGGCTCTTCCCCTGGGAGCACCTCGGACGGAGAGAGGTTGCCGGGCAGCCAGCCAGGTACTTGACGCTGCCTCTCGTGAGCCTGCGCAGACCCTAGCGGAGCGGTCCCCCGAGGTCGGGCGGGGGGCGGGTACGCCGGAGGGGCTCTCCCGGCCGGGCTCAGCCCTCCCCCGGGCCGCCGGAGGACGGCCGCGCACCGGTCGGGCGCCGGGCCCGGGGCAGGCCCGCCACCACCAGCTCGTAGGAGTTGCGCACCAGCTCGTCGACGAGCTCCCGCGTCACCGCGCCCCCGGCACGGATGCTCGACCAGTGCCGCTTGTCCAGGTAGCGGCCGGGGACGACCTCGGCGTACCGCTGCTGCAGCGCCGTGCCGTGCTCGGGCTCGCACTTCAGCGTCACGACCGCCTCGCCGGGCGCCTCGGTCACGAGCAGGAACACCTTGCCGACGACCTTGAACACCTCGTACTCCGGCCCGAACGGGTGCTCGTGCGTCACCGCCGGGAGCCCGGCGGCGGTCCGCATCGCCAGCTCGAGCAGCTCCGCGCCGTCCACCGGCTCGCCCTCGTCCGCCGTGCTCAGGCGGGGGTGAGCCGGGCGAGCACCTGGTCGAGCGCCACCTGGGCGCCCGCGGTGACCAGCAGCTCGACGACGCCGTCGACCGGGGCGCGCAGCGTGTGCTCCATCTTCATCGCCTCGACGACGACGACCGGGTCGCCCGCGCTCACCGCCTGCCCCGCGGTCGCCGGGACCGCGATCACGGTGCCGGGCATCGGGCTGGTCAGCTCGGGGGCGTGCGCGCCGGCCGCGTCGGGGCGCAGCACCACCCGGCGGGCCCGCCGCAGCGGCCAGTCCGCGCCCTCGGCGTGCACGAACAGCGTCTCGCCGTCGTCGGCCACCGGGCAGCGGGAGCGGACGCCGGCGCGCACGAGCACGACGCCGCCGTCCTCGGCCGCGCAGGTCAGCGGGCCGGCGTCGGCGCCGTCGAGGGTGGCGTGCGCGGCCGCGGGGGTGCCGGTCAGCGTGACCGTCCGCGGCTGCCCGCCGCCCTCCAGCCGGACGACGAACGGTGCGGGCCCGGACCCGGCGCGGAAGCCGGTGGGCGCGCTCCACGGGTCGGCCGGGTCGGCGGCGGACCACGCGGCCAGCCACACGGACGCGGCGGCGGCCAGCAGCGCGCTGTCGGGCACCGGCGGTGGCGCCCAGCCGGCGGCGAAGCGGTCGAGCAGCGCGGTGTCCAGCTGCCCTGCCCGCACCTCGGGCTCGGCGAGCAGGGCGCGGACGAAGCCGACGTTCGTGGTCACGCCGAGCACCGCGGTCCCGGCCAGCGCGCGGTCCAGCGCGGCCAGCGCGGTGGCGCGGTCGGGGCCCGCGGCCACCACCTTGGCCAGCATCGGGTCGTAGTCCGAGCCGACGAGGGTGCCCGCCGCGATGCCGCTGTCCACCCGGGCGCCGGCGGGCTCGGTCAGCGCCAGCACCCGCCCGCCGGTGGGCAGGAAGCCGCGGCCGGGGTCCTCGGCGTAGACGCGCGCCTCGACCGCCCAGCCGGTCAGGGCGACGTCGTCCTGCGCGAAGGCGAGGGGCTCCCCGGCCGCCACCCGGAGCTGCTGCTCGACCAGGTCCAGGCCGGTCACGACCTCGGTGACCGGGTGCTCGACCTGCAGCCGGGTGTTCATCTCCATGAAGAAGAACTCGTCGGGCCGGTCGGCCGACACGATGAACTCCACGGTGCCGGCGCCGGTGTAGCCGACGCTGCGGGCGGTGGCGCAGGCCGCGGCGCCGATCCGCGCGCGGGTGACGGCGTCCAGCAGCGGGGACGGCGCCTCCTCGACCACCTTCTGGTGCCGCCGCTGCAGGCTGCACTCGCGCTCGCCGAGGTGGACGACGGCGCCGTGCGTGTCGGCGAGCACCTGCACCTCGACGTGCCGCGGCCGCTGCACGAACCGCTCGAGGAACAGCGTGTCGTCGCCGAACGCGGCGCGGGCCTCCCGGCGGGCGCCGGCGAGGACCGCGGGCAGGTCGGTGGCGTCCTCCACCACGTGCATGCCCTTGCCGCCGCCGCCGGCCGAGGGCTTGACCAGCACGGGGAAGCCGATGCCGGGAGCGGCGGCGACCAGGTCGTCGTCGGTCAGGCCGGGCTCGGCGATGCCCGGGACGACGGGCACGCCCGAGGCGACGACCGTCTTCTTCGCGGTGATCTTGTCGCCCATGACCCGGATCGCCTCGGCCGGCGGGCCGACGAAGACGACGCCGGCGTCGGCCAGCGCGGCGGCCAGCGCCGGGTTCTCCGAGAGGAAGCCGTAGCCGGGGTGCACGGCCTGCGCGCCGGTGGCCCGGCACGCCTCGACCACGCGCTCCACCGACAGGTAGCTCTCCGCGGCCGCGGCCGGCCCGAGCCGGTAGGCGACGTCGGCGGCGCGGACGTGCGGCGCGCCGGCGTCGGCGTCGCTGTACACGGCGACCGACCGGATGCCGAGGCGGCGCAGGGTGCGGATCACCCGGACGGCGATCTCGCCCCGGTTGGCGACGAGGACGGTGTCGAAGATGCTCATCGCTCGACTCCGCACTCGTTCCGTTCCCCAGTGGCCAGCGGTGCGTGCAGGTGCGTCGTCCTCGGCATCGGGCTCACATCCGGAAGACGCCGTAGGCGACGTCGTCGAGGGGGGCCTGCGCGCACGCGGACAGCGCCAGGCCGAGGACGGTGCGGGTGTCGGCGGGGTCGAGGACGCCGTCGTCCCAGAGTCGCGCCGTCGAGTAGTAGGGGTTGCCCTGGGCCTCGTACTGCTCGCGGACCGGCGCCTTGAACGCCTCCTCCTCCTCCGCGGGCCAGTCGGTGCCACGGGCGGCGAGGCCGTCGCGGCGGACGGTGGCCAGCACCGAGGCGGCCTGCTCGCCGCCCATCACCGAGATCCGCGCGTTGGGCCACATCCAGAGGAACCGGGGGGAGTAGGCCCGGCCGCACATCGAGTAGTTGCCGGCGCCGTAGGAGCCGCCGATGACGACGGTCAGCTTGGGCACGCGGGCGCAGGCGACGGCGGTGACCATCTTGGCGCCGTGCTTGGCGATGCCGCCGGCCTCGTAGTCGCGCCCGACCATGAAGCCGGTGATGTTCTGCAGGAACAGCAGCGGGATCCGCCGCTGGTCGCAGAGCTGGACGAAGTGGGCGCCCTTGAGCGCGGACTCGCCGAACAGCACGCCGTTGTTGGCCACGATGCCCACCGGGTGCCCGTGCAGCCGGGCGAACGTGGTCACCAGCGTCGGACCGTAGAGCGCCTTGAACTCCTGGTGCTCGCCGCCGTCGACGAGCGTGGTGATCACGTCGCGGACGTCGTAGGGCGTGCGCGGGTCGACCGGCACGAGGTCGTAGAGGTCGGTCTGCGGGCGGACGGCGTCGCGCGGCGGGGCGACCTCCCAGGCCGGCGGCGCGGGCGGGGCCAGCGTCGCGACGATGCGGCGCACGATCTGCAGCGCGTGCTCGTCGTCGTCGGCGAGGTGGTCGGTGACGCCGGAGACGCGGCTGTGCAGGTCGCCGCCGCCGAGGTCCTCGGCGGTGACCACCTCGCCGGTCGCGGCCTTCACCAGCGGCGGGCCGCCCAGGAAGATCGTGCCCTGCTCGCGGACGATCACCGACTCGTCGGCCATGGCCGGCACGTACGCGCCGCCGGCGGTGCAGGACCCGAGGACGGCGGCGACCTGCGGGATCCCGCGGGCGCTCATCGTGGCCTGGTTGAAGAAGATCCGCCCGAAGTGCTCGCGGTCGGGGAAGACCTCGTCCTGCATCGGCAGGAACGCCCCGCCGGAGTCGACCAGGTAGACGCACGGCAGCCGGTTCTGCAGCGCCACCTCCTGCGCGCGCAGGTGCTTCTTCACCGTCACCGGGTAGTAGGTGCCGCCCTTGACCGTGGCGTCGTTGACGACGAGCACGCACGGGCGCCCGGCGACGCGGCCGATCCCGGTGATGATCCCGGCGCCGGGGGAGTCGCCGTCGTACATGTCCTCGGCGGCCAGCGGCGAGAGCTCGAGGAAGGGGCTGCCGGGGTCGAGCAGGTGGGCGACGCGGTCGCGGGGGAGGAGCTTGCCCCGCTCGACGTGCCGGGCCCGCGAGGCCTCGGACCCGCCGAGCGCCCGCTGCCGGAGCCGCTCCTGCAGCTCGGCGACCAGGTCCTCGTGCCGGGCGCGCGTCGGCTGCGGCGCGGCCACCACCATGTGTGCCTCCTGTGTGGGGATCCCGCCCCGGACGTTAACCGTGGTTCACATCGGCTGTCCACGCGCGGTCAGCCCGGAGGGGTGCCGCCCGTCGGCGCGGGGACGTCGCTCGTCGACGGCGCCTCGTCGGTCGTCGGCCCGGTGTCCCCCGGCGTGGACTCCCCCGGCGTGGTCTCGCCGGGCTCGGTCTGCGCGGGCTCGGTCGTCCGCGAGCCGGTCGGGGGCGTCGGTGCGGTCGTGGTGGTCGGCAGCGTCGTCGTCGGCTCGGACGTCTGCGCCGGCGTCGTCTCCTCCGGAGTCGTCTCCGCCGTCGTCGGCACCGGCTCGGTGGTCGTCGGCGGCTCGGTCGTCGCCGGCGCGGGGGCGGGCGTGCTCACCTGCGTGGTCCCGCCGGCCGGGTCGACGGCCGGGTCGGGCGGGCGCACGTAGAGGTAGAGCACGCCGAGGCCGACGAAGAGCACCGCCAGGACCAGCGTGGACGTCCGCGCCCGGCCGACGTGCCCGGGAGTGCGCCGGAAGAGGGTGGACAGGCCGAAGCGCCCGCGGGCGGCGGGGTCACCGCCCGGGGGCTCGGTGCGCGGGGCGCCCGGGACGGTCACTGCTGCGCCCCCTGCCGGGTGGGCGCCGGTGCGGGCGCCGGGGCGGGCTCTGGACCGGGGGTGAGGTTGAGGCCGGCGCGGGCGAAGGCGAGCACGATGCGCGCGCGCAGGTCGCGGCCGACCTCGAACTGCCGGCCGGGCAGCGTCCGGGCCACGACGCGGACGTTCACCTGGTCGAGGTCGATGCTCTCGACGCCCATCACGCTGGGCTCGTCGAGCAGCAGGCGGCGCAGGTCGTCGTCGGCGAAGGCCTGCCGGCCCACCTCGCGGAGGATCCCGTTCACGCGGGTGACGTCGGCCGACGTCGGCACCGGCACGTCGACGACGGCGCGCGCCCAGTCGCGCGAGAGGTTGACGACCTTGACGATCTGCCCGTTCGGCACGGTGACCACCTCACCGTCGGCGGAGCGCAGCCGGGTGATCCGCAAGGTCACGTCCTCGACGGTCCCCTCCGCCGGGTCCCCGCCGCCGACCACGGCGATCGAGACGACGTCGCCGAAGCCGTACTGCCGCTCGGTGATGAGGAAGAACCCGGCCAGCACGTCGCCGACGATGCGCTGCGCGCCGAAGCCGAGCCCGACACCGAGCACGGTGGCCGGCGCGACCAGGCCGGTGACCGGGACGCCGAGGCGGTCGAGCACGTAGAACACCGCCACCGCGTAGACCAGCACGATCAGCGCCCACCGGAGCACCTGGGTCAGCGAGTGCCGGTGCTTGGCGGCCTCCGAGCGCACCAGCACGTCACCGCCGGTGGAGCGCGCGTCGATGCGGCTGGTGATGCGGTCGCCGGCCCAGCTGATGAACCGCGCGAGCAGCACCGAGCCGAGGACGATCAGCACGATCTCCAGGCCGCGGCCGGCGAGCCAGTCGAGCAGGGCGGTCAGTGGCGCCATGGCGGCTGCGGTCCTCCCGGTGTCCTCGTCCCCGCCGTCCACCCTGGTCCGGAGCGGCAGAAACGGCCATTCCTGCCGCTCGGGGCGCGGGTCACCGCGGCTCGACGAACAGCGAGGCCACCGAGCGGCCGATCCGCCCGGTGGCGTCGTGGAGGTCGGCGGCGCACTGCCCCACGCCGGTGGGCCCGAGCGTCGTGGTCGCGTCCATGCCCAGCCACTCGCCGGCCGGCTGCCGGAACAGCGCGACGACGAGGTCGACGTTGGCGAAGGTCGCCCGGTCCCACGACAGCTCGGCGGAGATGCCGCTGGCCGCGTCGGTCATGACCAGCAGGTGCTGCAGCGGCGTCATGGGCTCGCCCTCGACCAGCGCGCACAGCGGCCGGGTCCACGCCGCCGCCGGCCCGGTGCCGGTTAGCGTGCCCGACGCCTCGCGCCACTCCAGCGCGCGGTGGTAGGCGACCTCCTGGCGGAAGACGTCGAACACCGCGGGGCGCCCGTCCTCCGGGCCGACGGCGGCCGGCTGCGGCGGCGTCGCGGTGTCGGACGCGTCCCGGGTGCGCATCCGCCAGGCGGTGACCCGCATCGCCGTGCGCCCGCCCGCGGTGAGCGTGGCCTCGACCAGCTCGATGCGCCGGCCCGGGCGCAGCACCCGTGCCGCCACCTGCACCGGACCGACCGGCACCGGCCCCAGGACGTCGTAGGCCAGCCGCACGGTCTGTCCGCCGGCGATCCCGCCGGCCCGCTCGACCTCGCGGGCCAGCAGCGCGGCCGGCGGCCCGGCGTGCTGGAGGCCCGGGTCCCAGGGGCCGATGGTCAGCGCGGTCGCGACGTAGCCGTCGCCGTCCGGGACGAAGCAGGCGGAGGGCAGGTCCACGCCCCGCAGTCTCGCCCGGCCCGGATCCGGCCCCTCCCGGGGGTCAGCCCCGCCGGGCCAGCCACAGCGCCGACGTCAGCCACACCGCGCCTGCGGCCGCGGTCAGCCACCACAGCGGCTGTCCCTCCGCCGACAGGGCGACCAGGACGCCCACGACGAGGACCGCGCCGGCCACGGCGGTCGAGCGCAGCAGGGTGCCCGCCGTGTCGGGGCCCGGGATCGCGACGAAGACGACCGCCGCCGCCACCAGCAGGAACGCGCACAGCGCCCCGAGGTAGGCCGCCGTGACGCCGAGCTCGGCGGGCAGCACCAGGGCCCCGACCCCGCCGACGACGCCTCCGGCGGCCAGGCCCAGGAGCAGGCGGCGGCGCCGTCGGGACCACGGGGGCCGGGGTTCGCTCACGCCGTCGAGGGTGCCCGCGCTCCCTGGGGGTCACGCCGATGAGTCCTGCCCGGGCGCGCCGTCTCCCCTCCCGAGCGGCCCCGACGGAGGGCCCCGACGACGGGAGCGCGACCGTGCGCACGCTGTTCCTCAACCTGCCGGTGACCGACGTGGCGGCCAGCCGCGCCTTCTACACGACCCTCGGCTTCTCGGTGGACGAGCGGTTCTCCGACGACTCCTCGGCCTCGGTGGCCGTCAGCGACGCCATCCACCTGCAGCTGATGAGCCGGGAGAAGATGGCCGGCTTCGTCCCCGAGGGGACGGCGATCGGCGACCCGCGGCAGGCGACGGCGGCGCTGTACGCGCTGTCCTGCGACAGCCGCGAGGAGGTCGACGCGATGGTGGCGAAGGCGCTCGGCGCCGGCGGGTCCGCGTGGATGCCGCCGCAGGACCACGGCTTCCTGTACGGCGCGAGCTTCACCGACCCCGACGGCCACGTCTGGGAGGTCGTGTGGATGGACGCCGCGAACGTCCAGTGACCCGCCGGTAGGTGGCGTAGCGCGCTACGCCCACTACGCTCGGCCGGGTGCCGCATCCCCGCCGCCCCGCCGTCGGCTACCTGACCACCGTCGCGGCGGCGGGCCTGTTCGCCGTCAACGGCACCGTCTCGACACTCGCGCTGCAGGCCGGCGTCCCGCCGACCTGGCTCACCGCGATGCGCTGCGGCGGGGCGGCGGCCGGGCTGCTGGCGGCGCTGACCGTCGTCTCGCCCGCGCGGCTGCGGCTGACCTGGCGCGAGGTGCCGTTCCTGGCCGTGTTCGGTGTGGTCGGCGTGGCGCTGACGCAGTTCCTCTACTACGTCGCCATCGGCCGGCTCCCCGTCGGCATCGCCCTGGTCTTCGAGATGACCGCGCCGGTCGGCATCGCGCTGTGGGTCCGGTTGGTGCGCAAGGAACCCGTCCGGCCCCGCATCTGGCTGGCGCTGGCGCTGTCGCTGTCGGGGCTCGTCCTGGTCGCCCAGGTGTGGCAGGGCGGCGGCTCGCTGGACCTGCTCGGCGTCGGCGCGGGCCTCGCCGCCGCGGTCTGCCTGGCCACCTACTACCTGATGGGCGAGCGCGGCACGGCCACCCGCGACCCGGTCGCGCTCACCACCTGGACGTTCGTCGCCGCGGCGCTGTTCTGGGCCGTCGTCGCCCCGTTCACGGCCTCGTTCGACGCCGGCGTGCTCGGGGAGCGGGTGCCGGTCTCCCTGGGCGCGGCGCACCTGCCGCTCTGGCTGCTCGTGCTCTGGATCGTGGTGCTGGGGGCGATCGTGCCGTTCTGGCTGTCCATCGCCGCCCTGCGCCACCTGCCGCCCACGACCGCCGGGCTGGTCGCCACCGTGGAGCCGGTGTTCGCCTCCGTCGTCGCGTGGCTGTGGCTCGAGCAGGTGCTCAGCGGCTGGCAGGTGGCCGGGGGGCTCGTGGTGCTCGGCGGGATCGGGCTGGCCCAGACCGCGCGCACCGCCGCGGCCCGGCCGGCGCCGGCGCCGGCGCCGGTTCCCGAGACGCCGGCGCCGCTGGGCTGAGGCGACCTGCCGGGCGTCGTCAGCCGGCCGGCCAGGCGCTCCACGGAGCGGGCCTGGGCGGCGTGGTCCACGCCGACGTGCCCCACGGGCACACCTGCCCGGCCTGCGCGGCCGGCAGCAGCGGCAGGTGGTCTCCCGGGTCCGGCAGGGGGTTCCCGCTGCGAGCGGAGGCAGGTTAGCCTTGCCTTACCGGCGGTCCGCGAGGGCTGTCCCGAGCGGAGCGGAGACCGGCAGTGACGACGACGACCGAGGCCCCGGCAGCGGCGGTGGCCGAGCTGCCGCGGTGGCTCTTCTTCGAGACCGTCGTCGCGCGGGTGGCGCCGCTCGGGCCCTCGATGGTGCGGATCACGCTCACCGGCCCCCGCCTGGGCGGCTTCGGCGTCGCCGGTCACGACCAGCGGGTCAAGCTCGTCCTCACCCCGGACCCCACCGCGCTGGCCGAGCTCCAGGCCGTCGGCGCCGAGTGGTACCCGGCCTACTGCGCCCTGGCCGAGGAGCGGCGCCCCGTCCTGCGCACCTACACCGTGCGCGCCGCCCGGCCCGAGCGGGCCGAGGTCGACCTCGACGTCGTCCTGCACGGGGTCTCCGACGGGCACGCCGGCCCCGCCGCCACGTGGGCGGCCGCCGCCCGCCCCGGCGACCCGATGGTGCTCATGGGCCCCGACCGGCCCGGCCGCGGCCGCGCCTGGGGCGTGGAGTGGGCGCCGCCGGCGACGGCCTCGTGCCTGCTGCTCGCCGGCGACGAGACCGCGGTGCCGGCCGTCGGCGCGATCCTCGAGTCGCTGGCGCCCGGGCAGCGCGCCGTCGCGGTCCTCGAGGTGCCGCAGGCCGCCGACCTGCAGGACCTGCGGCTGCCCGAGGGCGTGGAGGTGCGCTGGCTGGCCCGCGGCCACCGCCCCCGTGGCGAGCTGCTCGTGCCCGCGGTGCACGCCGCCCTGGTCGACCTCGGCATCGCCGCCACCCCGGCGCCCGCGCCCGAGGACGTCGACCTGGAGACCGAGCCGCTGTGGGAGGTCCCCGCGGACCCCGCGGCGGGCGCCGGCTGCTACGCCTGGCTGGCCGGCGAGGCCGCGGTGGTCAAGCGGCTGCGCCGGCACCTGGTCGCCGACCTCGGCGTCGACCGGCGTGCGGTGGCCTTCATGGGCTACTGGCGCGAGGGCCGCGCCGAGTCCTGACGGCCCCCTGCCGGGGCCCGCCGCGAGCGTCCGAGCGGTGGGGGCAGGGGGCCCTCACCGGGGCAGGCGGCGGACGGGGACCACCATCGGCGTCCCCGCGACCGGGTCGGGCACCACGCGGGCCTCGAGGTCGAAGACGTCGGCCAGCAACTGCTCGGTGAGCACCTCGTGCGGTGTCCCCGAGGCCACCAGGACGCCGTCGCGCATGGCCACCAGCCGGTGGGCGTAGCGCGCGGCCAGGTTGAGGTCGTGCAGCACGACGACGACGGTCCGCCCCCGCTCGGCGTGCAGCCGGGCCACGAGCTCCAGGACGTCGATCTGGTGCGACAGGTCCAGGTAGGTCGTCGGCTCGTCGAGCAGGATCAGGTCGGTGCCCTGCGCGAGGGCCATGGAGATCCAGGCCCGCTGCCGCTGGCCGCCCGAGAGCTCGTCCACCGGCCGGTCGGCGAGGTCGCCCATGTCGGTCCAGGCCAGCGCCTCGGCGACGACCGCCTCGTCCTCGGCCGACCACTGGCGCAGCCAGCTCTGGTGCGGGTGCCGCCCGCGGGCCACGAGGTCGGCGACGGTCAGGCCCGCCGGCGCGACCGGCGTCTGCGGCAGCAGGCCGAGCACGCGGGCGACGTCGCGGGTCGGCGTCCTCTGGATCGCGCGGCCGTCGAGCAGCACCTGGCCGGCCGCGGGGCGCAGCAGGCGGCCCAGCGCGCGCAGCAGGGTGGACTTGCCGCAGCCGTTGGGCCCGACGATCGCGGTGAACGAGCCGTCGGTGAGCGTGAGGTCGAGCCCGTCGACGACGACGCGGTCGTCGTAGGCCAGGCGCAGCCCCTCGGCGGCCAGGCGCACCCGCCCGTCGGGCGTCGGTGCGGACAGCGGGGGCGCGGCGGGGGTGGAGGTCGTCATGCGAGGGTCCGCCTCCCGCGGACGAGCAGCCAGAGCAGGTAGGGGGCGCCGACCGTGGCGGTGAGGATGCCGACGGGCAGGGCCTGCGGCAAGACCGTGCGGGTGAGCAGGTCGGCGAGCACGACCAGCGCCGCGCCGATCAGGCCGGAGGCCAGCAGCGGCGGACGCGAGCCGCCGGCCAGGCGGACGGCGATCTGGGGGACGACCAGCGCGACGAACGTGATCGGGCCGGCGGCCGAGACCGCCGCCGCGACCAGCACGACCGCGACGAGCACGACGGCGGCCTGGGCCGCGGACAGCCGCACGCCGAGCCCGCGCGCGGTGTCGTCGCCGAACTGGAGCACGCCGAGCACCCGGCCCGCCGCGAGCGCCAGCGGCACCAGGACCGCCAGCGCGAGGGCCAGCGGCACGGCCTGGTCCCAGGTGCGCGCGTTGAGCGAGCCGACGATCCACACGTAGGCGGCCGAGGCGTCGTGGATGGCCGCCCGGGTGAGCAGCCAGTCGACGACCGCCAGGGCGATCGAGGACACCGCGATGCCGACCAGGACCAGCCGGTAGCCGTCGACGCCGGACCGGAACGCCAGGAGGAACAGCAGCAGGCCGGCCCCCAGCGCCCCGGCGAGGGCCGCGAGCGGGACCCCCAGACCGCCGAGGACCGCGCCGGCCGACGAGGTGCCGCTCGCCACGATCGCGAGGACGGCGCCGACCGAGGCGCCCGAGGTGATCCCGAGGATGTCGGGGGAGGCCAGCGGGTTGCGCGCGAACGTCTGGAACAGCGCCCCGGCCACCCCGAGCGCGAGCCCGACCAGCACGCCGACGACGACCCGCGGCGCCCGCAGCTCCAGCACGATGAACCGCTGGCTCCGCTCGCCCGCCCCGACCAGCGTGCGCAGCACGTCGGGAACCCCGATCGGGTAGTCGCCCCGTCCCAGGGCCACCGCCCCGAGGAGCACGACGACGAGCAGCGCGACCAGGGGCACGGCGACCGACCGCCAGCGGAACCGTGCCGACACGGGGCCGATCCGCAGGGTGGCCGCGCGGCCGGCCGGGCGGCCGCCGGGCTCGGGCGGGACCGTCTCGCGGATCGTGTCGGCGGTGGCGGTCACGGGGTGGTCCTCACAGCGTCGCGGTCTTCCTGCGGCGCACGAGGGCGATGAAGAACGGCCCGCCGAGCAGGGCGAGCACGATGCCGACCTGCACCTCGCCGGGGCGCGCGATCACCCGGCCGACGACGTCGGCGGTGAGCAGCAGCACGGCCCCGGCCAGGGCGGAGCAGGGGACCAGCCACCGGTGCGCCGGTCCGGTGAACGCGCGGACGGCGTGCGGGACCACCAGCCCGAGGAAGGCGATCGGCCCGCAGGCCGCCGTCGCGGCGCCGGCGAGCAGCGTGATCGCCACGAGCCCCACCGAGCGGGCCAGCCACACGCGCTGCCCCAGCCCGCGGGCGACGTCGTCGCCCATCCCCAGCAGGTCCAGGGCCGGCGCGTTGACCAGGGCGAGCACCAGGCCGGCGACGACGAACGGCAGCACCTGCCAGGCGACGTCGGCGCCGCGGCCGGCCAGCGCGCCGACCACCCAGAACCGGAAGGCGTCGAGGGAGTCGGAGTCGCTGACCAGGACGGCGCGGACCAGCGCGTACAGCAGCGCGGACAGCGTGGAGCCGGCCAGGGCGAGCGTGACCGGCGTGGCGCCGCCGCGGCCGGCCGCGCCGAGGACGTAGACGGCGACCGTTCCCCCCAGCGCCCCCGCGAAGGCGAACCACACGTACCCCGAGGGCGTGCTCACGCCCAGCAGCGCGATGGCCAGGACCACGGCGAAGGAGGCGCCGGCGGTGACACCGAGCAGGCCGGGGTCGCCGAGCGGGTTGCGGGTGTGCCCCTGCATGAGGGCGCCGGCGACGCCCAGCGCCGCGCCCACCATCAGGCCGAGCGCCGTCCGCGGGACCCGCAGGTCCCAGACGATCACCGCCTCCTCGGTGCGCAGCGAGCGGTCGGTGAGCGCCGTCCACACGGTGCCCGGGCCCAGCGGGCGGGTACCGATGGCGACGCTGGCCGCGCACGCGGCGAGGACGAGGACGAGCAGGGCGACCAGGCCGAGCACGCGGCGGCGCGTGCGGGTGCTCCGCTCGGGGCGCGCCGGGGTCCCGGGGGTCGCCGCGGGAGCGCGGGCAACGCTGGGGACGGGCACCGGGCAGCTCCGGACGGTCGAGATCAGGCAAGGCTCACCTTAGTACCCGGAGCCGGCCGCCTCACCCGCCCGGATCACCGCTTCGTGCGGCGGCTCCCGCCGTGCCAGTCCTCCTGTACCCCGACCTCGTCGGGCGCCACGCCGGCGGAGACGAGCTGCGGCCGCTCGCGCAGGCTCCGCTTGAGCTCCGCGAACCCGGGGAAGCGGGCGAGTCCCACCACGTGGTCCCACAGCTCGGCCGCGCGGTCCTCGGGCGGCACCCGGCTGATGACCGGGCCGAAGAAGGCCACGCCCTCCGGCGGCTCGAAGTGCAGGATCGGCGTCCCGACGTCCTTCCCGGTGAGCGCCAGGGCCTCGTCGGTCTCGGCCCGGACGACGGCGTCCCAGCGGTCGTCGTCGAGGGCGGCGGTGAGGTCGGCCGGCAGGCCGGCGCGCTCGAGCACCGGCTCGAGGTAGGCGCGGGTGCCGCGCTCGGCGGCCGTGCCCGGGCGGTCGGGCTCGGTGTCGTGGATGCGCTGGCCGAGGCGCTGGTAGAGCGTGCCGACCGCCGCGCGGCCGTGCTCCTCCCGGGTGCGGGCGGCCACCCGCAGCAGCCGGAGCCCGGCGGTGTGGCCGGCCTCGTACTCCGGCGGGAACTGGGCGTCGTAGTCGACGTGCGCGTTGAGCAGGCGCAGCGAGATGAACCGCCAGTCGACGTCGTACGCGCGCCGGGCCGCGACGGTGCGGACCCACCGGCTGGTCAGCCACGCGAACGGGCACACCGGGTCGAAGTAGAAGTGCAGGTCGGCCATGCCCACGATGCTGCTCCGGTCGGCGCGATCCGGCAGTGCACGGGGCCGCACCGGCTCGTGCGGTGTCGCCCCGGGATCGCGGTGTCGGAGCACCGCAGGAGCACGCGGAGGACCGCACGACCCCGGCGGCGGGGTCAGCGGGGGAGCAGCGCCTCGATCGCCGTCCGGACCTCCGGCGCGCCCGGGTCGGTCATCGGCCGGAACCGCGCGACCACCGCGCCGTCGCCGTCGACCAGGAACTTCTCGAAGTTCCACTGCACCGGGCCGGCCTCGCCGGCGGCGTCGGGCGCCTCGGTGAGCCGCTGGTACACCGGGTGCGCGCCGTCGCCGTTGACGTCGACCTTGGCGGTCATCGGGAACGTGACGCCGTAGGTGGCCGAGCAGAAGCCGGCGATCTCCTCGGCGGTGCCCGGCTCCTGCCCGGCGAACTGGTTGCACGGGACGCCGACGACGGTGAACCCGCGCGGGCCGTACTCCTCCTGCAGCTCCTCGAGGCGGGCGTACTGCGGGGTCAGGCCGCACCGGCTGGCGACGTTGACCACCAGGGCCGGACGACGGCCGGTCAGCGCGCCGAGCGTGGTGTCCTCGCCCTGCAGGGTGGAGACGGGCAGGTCGAGCAGGTCGCTCACGGGGACTCCTCGCGGGTGGGGCCGGTGGACCGCAGCAGCGCGCGGGCCGTCCGCCTCATTCCAGTCCGCTGACGTCGTCGGGCACGTCGACGGCGTACTGACGCAGCGCGGACAGCGGCACGACCTCCAGCGACCGCTCGTTCGTGGCCGCCAGGACCACGCCGGCGGCGGCGCCGGCGCGGTAGGCCTGCAGCCACCGGTCGGCGACGACGCACCAGCGGTCCCCCGGCGCGAGCCCCGGGAAGCCGTACTCCGGGCGCGGCGTCGTGAGGTCGTTGCCGAGCTCGCGCTGCAGCGCCAGGAACTCGCGGGAGACGACGGTGCAGACCGTGTGGCTGCCGAGGTCGTCCGGGCCGGTGCGGCACGCGCCGTCCCGGTAGAAGCCGGTCAGCGGCTCGGTGCCGCACGCCTCGAGCGTCCCGCCCAGCACGTTGCGTTCGGTCCTGGGATCGGGCTCCGTCACGACGGGAATCGTCGCAGGGAGCGGGAGGGCGCGCCCGTCCGCGGACCCGGCCGGCGAGGCTGCCGGCCGGGTCCGCGGTGCGGGCCGGACCGTGCGGGTCAGACCGTGTCCGTCCGGCGGCGCCGGCCGGCGAGGGTCAGGCCGGTCCCCAGCGCGAGGGCCAGCAGGGCCGCCGCGAGGGCGGTCAGCGTCCCGGTGCCGGTGTAGGCCAGTTCGCCGGTGTCCCCGGACCGGCCGGACGCCGTCCAGGGGCCGGCCGGCCGGTGCGCGTCGGCGGACGCCGGCCGGACCATGCCGTGGCCGGAGCCGTGGCCGGAGCCGTGGCCGGAGCCGTGGCCGGCGGTGCCGGCGCCCGGACCGTCCGAGCCGCCCTGCGGCGCGCCGGGGAGATCCGGGTGCGTGGGGTCGGTCGGGTGGACCGGGTCGGTCGGGTGGGTCGGGTCGGTGGGGTCGGTCGGCGGCGTGCAGTCGCCGGCGGCGTCGCCGAGCAGGCCGAGACCCAGGCCGCAGACGGTCACGGGCACGTCGACGTCGATGCCGCCGCCGGAGTCGTCCCCGCCGGAACCGGGACCGTCGGTGCCACCGGTGCGCTCGGGGGTGCACCCGCCGAGGGCGTCGCCGAGGAGGCCGACGCCGTTGCCGCACACGGTGACCGGCAGGTCGACGTCGATGCCGTCGCTCGAGCCGTCGCCCTCCCCCGAGCCGGAGCCGCCGCCGGTCGTCCCGGGCGCGCAGTCCCCGGCGGCGTCGCCGAGGAGGCCGACGCCGTTGCCGCAGACGGTGACCGGGACGTCGACGTCGAGCAGGTCGCCGAGGGGACCGGGGTCGGCCGGGGTGGACGCGGGGGGAGCGGCCGCGGTGCAGCCGCCCAGGGCGTCGCCGAGGGCGCCGGCGCCGTTGCCGCACACGGTGACCGGCACGGTCACCGCGCCCTCGGGGGGAGCGGGGGCGGTGCCGCGGGCCTCGGCGTCGCCGAGGACACCGACCGCGTTGCCGGCGACGGTCACCGGCACCACGACGTCGGCCGGCGCGGTGCTGCCGGGCGCGGGCGCGGCCGGCTCCTGGGTCGCGGTGCCGCCGGCCACCGAGGCGCCGTTGCCCCCGATGGTCACGGGCACGGAGACGTCGACCGGGCCCAGGTCCAGGGCGAGGTCCTGCGAGACGGCGGGCAGCTCCAGCCCGCCGGGGGCGGTGCCGGTGTCGAGGACACCGAGCGCGTTGTCGGTGACGGTGACCGGCACCGTCACGTCGAGGTCGTCGGATGCGGCGGCGGCACCGGTACCGAGGGCCACGAGGCCGCCGGTCATCAGTGCCACGCGCAGGGCGCGGGTGGCCCAGGTGTGCATGGGGTGCTCCTGACTGGGGTGAGGACCGCGGTCCCGGGCGGGACGGCGGGCGTGCGCTGCGACCGGCCCGTGAGCCGGGAGCGCGTTCCTCAGTCGGGGGAGCTGGCGGGGTCGACCGGGTCGCCGGCGGCGGCGTCCCGGGCCTCGGCGGAGGCGGCCTGCGCGGCCGCCGGCGGCGCGACGGGAACGGCCGCGCCGAGGTCGGAGGAGGGCTGGTCGCGGTCGGATCCGGCACTCCCGGCGGCGGCGCCCGCGGACGCCGGGGCGGCGGGCACCACCGGGAGGGCCGGCGCGGCGGGCGCGACGGGGACCACGGGCGCGGGGGCGACCGGCGTGGCGGCGGCCCGGGCGGTGCCCGTGCCGCGCGCGGACCGGACCGTCGCGTCGCCGTCCTGCGCGGCGGCCGGGTCGGCGGTGACCGCGACCGGGTCGGACGGAGCTGCGGCGTCGGGGAGGGCGGCCGCGGCCGGGGTGACGGCGCCAGCGGTGTCAGCGGCGTCGACGACCGGCGCCGGGACGCCGGTGACCGGCGGGAGGACGTCGGTGACGGCGCCGGGCACACCGGTGACCGGCGTGAGCGCGTCGCTCACCGGTGACAGGGCGTCGGTGACGGGGGCGAGGACGTCGGTGACCGGGGTCAGCGTGTCCGTGACCGGGGTCAGGGTGTCCGTGACCGGTCGCAGCACCTGGGTCACCGGGGGGACGAGCGGCGCGACGACGTCGCGCAGCGGTGCCGCGACCGGCGCGACGGCCTCGGCCACCGGCGTCAGCACGGGTACGGCCGCCTGGGACACGGGCGCCACCACCGGCGGGACGACGGGCTGGACGACCGCCTCCACGACCTGGCCCACGGGTTCGGGAACCGCCCCCAGCAGGCCGCCGGGCGGCGGCTCGTCGGCCCAGGCGGCGGAGGCGCCGGCCAGCCAGACCCCGGCACCGATCCCGGCGAGGACGAGGGTCCGCCCGCTCCAGCGGCGCAGGCGGGCACGACGGCCCGGCAGCGCAGGACGCTCGGCCATCGCACCTCCCCTCGGTGTCGTCGACACGGTGCTCACTCATTGGAGCCAGGTGGTCACGGAGAGCGCCAGCCGGAGTCCGTCGTCCGATGGGGTGGTCCGCCGGGAGGGGACGATCACGTTCCGTGAGGAGCCGGTCCCCGTCCCGGTCGTCGCCGGGCAGTGGCAGGGTGCTGCTGTGACCGCTGACACCCCGCCCGCACCGGTGCTCTGGCAGCCCACCCCGGAGGTCCGGGAGGCGACCCGGCTCGCCGCCTTCGCCCGTGAGGTGGCCGCCCGCCGCGGGCTCGACCTCGACGCCGGTGACTACGACGCGATCTGGCGCTGGTCGGTCGAGCACCTCGACCAGTTCTGGGCCGACGTCGCCGCGTGGTCCGGCGTCCTCCCGGAGCGCGTCCCCGACGACCGCGTCCTGACCCGGCGGGAGATGCCGGGCGCGGAGTGGTTCCCGGACGCCACGGTGAACTACGCCGAGCAGGCGCTGCGGCACGCCACGGACGAGCACCCGGCGCTGATCGCCGTCGCCGAGGACGCCGAGCCCGTCGAGGTCTCCTGGGCCGACCTGCGCGCGCAGGTGGGCGCGTTCGCCGCGACCCTGCGCCGGCTGGGCGTCCAGCGCGGGGACCGCGTCGCGGGTTACCTGCCCAACGTCCCGGAGGCGGTGGTCGCCTTCCTCGGCGCCGCCTCGATCGGTGCGGTGTGGTCCTCCTGCGCGCCGGACTTCGGCACCCGGGCGGTCCTCGACCGCTTCGCCCAGATCGAGCCCACCGTGCTGGTGGCCGTCGACGGGTACCGGTTCAACGGGAAGCCCCACGACCGGCGGGAGGTCGTCGCGGAGCTGCGGGCCGCCCTGCCGACCGTGCGGACGACGATCGCGGTGCCCCGGCTGTTCCCGGGCGAGGTGCCCGACGGTGCGCTGGGCTGGGCCGACGCCGTCGCCGACCGGCAGGACCCGGTGTTCGAGGCGCTGCCGTTCGAGCACCCGCTGTGGATCGTCTACTCGTCCGGCACGACCGGCCTGCCCAAGGGGATCGTGCACGGGCACGGGGGAGTGGCGCTCGAGGAGCACAAGCAGCTGGGCCTGCACGGTGACGTCGGCCCCGGCGACCGCTTCTACTGGTACGCCTCCACCGCCTGGATCATGTGGAACATCGCCACCTCGGCGCTGCTGCGCGGCGCGACCGTGGTGGTCCACGACGGCGCGCCGGCGTACCCCTCGGTCGACGCGCAGTTCGCCCTCGCCGCGCGCACCGGCATCACCTACCTGGGCACCAGCGCCGGGTACCTCATCGCCTGCGAGAAGGCGGGCATCCGGCCGGGGGAGACGCACGACCTCTCGGCCCTGCGGGTCATCGGGTCCACCGGATCGCCGCTGCCGGCGTCGGCGTTCCACTGGGTCTACGACGCGGTGGGCAGCGACGTCTTCCTCAGCTCGGCGTCCGGCGGCACCGACGTCGCCACCGGCTTCATCGGCAGCACGCTGCTGCTCCCGGTGACCGCCGGCGAGCTGCAGCGGCCGATGCTCGGCGTCGCGGCGGCGGCGTGGAACGAGGACGGCCAGCCGGTCGTGGGCGAGCTCGGCGAGCTGGTGATCACCGAGCCGATGCCGTCGATGCCGCTGTACTTCTGGAACGACGCCGACGGCACCCGGTACCGCGAGGCCTACTTCGAGCCGTGGCCGGGCGTGTGGCGCCACGGCGACTGGATGGAGGTCACCGACCGCGGCACCTGCGTGATCACCGGGCGCTCGGACTCCACCCTCAACCGCGGCGGCGTGCGCATGGGCACCGCCGACATCTACGCCGCCGTCGAGTCCTTCCCGGAGATCGCCGACTGCGTCGTCCTCGGCGTCGAGCAGCGCGACGGCGGCTACTGGATGCCGCTGTTCGTGCAGATGGCGCCCGGCGCCGAGCTCACCGACGAGCTGCGCGACCGGATCCGCGCCGCCATCCGCAGCTCCGCCAGCCCGCGGCACGTGCCCGACGAGATCCTCGTCGCGCCCGGGGTCCCGCACACCCGGACCGGCAAGCGGCTGGAGGTGCCGCTCAAGCGGCTGTTCCAGGGCGTGCCGCCGGAGAAGGCGGTCAACCCCGGGGCCGTCGACGACGCGTCCCTGGTCGAGCACTACGTCGCGCTGGCCCGGGAGCGCGGGACCCGCTAGGCGCGGAACGGTCCCCGCAGGGCCGCCCACTGCAGCAGCAGGACGGTCTTGGCGTCGGCGATCCGGCCGTCGCCGGCCATGGCCAGCGCCTCGGCGAACGGCAGCTCCAGCACCTCGATGTCCTCGCCCTCCTCGGCGAGCCCGCCCCCGGCCGACACCCGGTCGGCCGGGGTGTACGGGCCGGCGAAGAAGGCGAGCCGCTCGGTCACCGAGCCCGGGCTCATGAACAGGTCCGGCAGCCGGGTCAGCGCCCCGACGGTGACGCCGAGCTCCTCCTCGGCCTCCCGGCGGACCGCGGCCTCGGCGTCCTGCTCGTCGAGCAGCCCGGCGGCGGTCTCGACGAGCATCCCGTCGGGGGAGCCGTTGACGTAGGCGGGGAAGCGGAACTGCCGGGTGAGCAGCACCGTGCGCCGGGCGGTGTCGTACAGCAGGACGGTGGCGCCGTTGCCGCGGTCGTGGGTCTCGCGCTGCTCGGTGCGCCAGGCGCCGTCGCGGCCGCGCCGCTCGAACGTCGTCCGCCGGTTGACGTACCAGGAGCTGGAGAGCACCTCGACCTCCCGGACGACGACGTCGGGGTTGCCGGTGAGGTCGCGGCCGGCCCGGTCGAGCCCGGTCCGCCCCCGCGCGTCGGGGACGTCCACCCCGAGGACGCCGCTCACCGGGCCACCGCCGGCACCTCGTCGACGCTCGTGTAGACCGCCGCGCCGTGGGCCCGGGCGAGCTCGACCATCTCGTCGGCGCCCGCCGAGGTGCCGGGCAGCCGGAGGACGGCGTCGCAGCGGGCCACCAGCCGCCGGCCCATGGGGTGGAACACCTCGTCGAAGGCGGCGTCGCCCACCCGCGTCGACCCGGCGAGCTCCGCCAGCGGCAGGGCCAGGTCCTCCCCGTTGACGGCGAGGTGGCCGGCGCGGAACAGCTCCAGGCAGGCGAGCTGGATGGCGCGGTGGTTGGCCGCGATCCGCTCCGGGTCGTCGCCGGTGCCCCCGCGGTAGGGGCCGGCGACCAGGATCATCAGGGGCTCGTTCACGTGCAGTCGACCTCCACGCCGGCGTCGTCGAGCGCGGCCAGGGTGTCCTGGGCCGCGGGGGTGAGCTGGGGGTCGCGGGCGCTCGCGTCCGTGACCAGCCGGCCGACCGCGTCCAGCGGGGCGACCGAGGCGAA
The DNA here is from genome assembly GCF_003182485.1 of Geodermatophilus normandii. NCBI lineage: Bacteria > Bacillati > Actinomycetota > Actinomycetes > Geodermatophilales > Geodermatophilaceae > Geodermatophilus > Geodermatophilus normandii. The sequence continues at coordinate 1,557,688 of NZ_QGTX01000001.1, forward strand.
GGCGCGCACGCCGAGCTTCGAGGCATCGGCGACGACGAGGGTGCTGCGGGCCTGCTGCAGCCCGACCTGCTTGACCGCGGCGTCCTCGAGCGTGAACTCCGACCAGCCGGCCGCCGCGCTCACCGCCCCGATCGACATGACGAACAGGTCGAAGGTGAGCTGCCGCAGCACCGTGGCGGTCAGCGGCCCGGCCAGGCTGCGCTCGCCCGGGCGGGCCTCCCCGCCGACGACGAGCAGGCGGACGCCGGGCCGGTCGGCCAGCGCGTCGGCCACCGGCAGGCTCACGACGGCGGCGGTGAACGGGCCCTCCCCGGCGGCGGCGCGGTCGGCCAGGGCGCGCGCGACGTGCACCGTCGTCGTCCCGGCGTCGAGCAGCACGGTGGCGCCGGGCTCGACGCGCGCGGCGGCGACCCGGCCGATGCGCTCCTTGAGGCCGGCCTGCCAGCCGGCGCGGGCGGCAAAGCCGTTCTCCGGCCCGGCGACGGCGAGCGCGCCCCCGCGCACCCGCTCGACCAGCCCGCGGGCCTGCAGCACGTCGAGGTCGCGGCGGACGGTCATCTCGGAGACGCCGAGGCGGGCGGCGAGGTCGGCGAGCGAGGCGCGGCCGGCGTTGCGCACCAGCCGCAGCGTCACGTCGAGTCGGTCGGCCACGACGGCTTTCTACCAGACCGTTGTGAGATCTGTGAAGTAGTTGTGAGGTCGACCCGGACGGACGTGGGCTCGGTCACGCTCCCGCGGCGGCGCCGTGCGCGGCTCCCCGGCGGACAGGAAGGTGGAGCGGGACCGCCCACCGACCGACGGAGAGGCCCCGCGACCATGACGTCGAGCCAGGAGCGCCGCACCGGGCTGCTCGAGCCCCAGCCGCCCGTGCTGCTGCCGCCGTGGCACACGCCCGAGCGCGAGGCCCTGCAGCTGCAGGCCCGCCGGTTCGCCGCCGAGGAGGTGCTGCCGGTCGCCGACGAGCTCGACCCGCGGAAGGGGCTGCTGCCGGAGTCGCTGCTGGCCCGCATGGCCGAGCTCGGCTACTTCGGGATCACCGTCCCGGCCGAGCACGGCGGGCTGGGCCTGGGCGTCTTCGAGTACTGCATGGTCTCCGAGGAGCTGGCCCGCGCCTGGATGAGCAGCGCGAGCATCCTGGCCCGCGCGCAGGGCCTCGGGACGGCGGTGGCCGACGCGGCCCGCCGCGAGGAGCTGCTGCGCCGCAGCGCGAAGGGCGAGTGGATCGGCGCCATCGCGCTGTCCGAGCCCGACGCCGGCTCCGACCTCGCCGGCGTCTCCACCCGCGCCGTGCTCGACGGGGACGAGTGGGTGGTCACCGGGCACAAGCGCTGGTGCGGCAACGCCGAGGCCGCGGACTTCATCCAGGTGCTCGTCCGCGAGCGCGACCCCGAGCCGGGGGAGTCCCGGTCGAAGGGCCTGGTCAACCTGCTGCTGGAGAAGGAGCGCGGCTCGTTCCCGCCCGGGCTCACCGGCACGCCGATCGACAAGATCGGTTACCACGGCTTCCTCACCTGGGACCTCGTCTTCGACGGCGTCCGGATCCCGCGGGCCGACGTCGTCGACGAGGCCCGCGCCGCCGAGGTGGCCGGCGACGAGCAGGGGGAGGCCGCCGAGCGCGCCGGCTTCGCGGCGGCGCAGGCGTTCCTCAACACCGCGCGGGTGCACACCGCCGCCCGCGCCGTCGGCCTGGCCCGCGCCGCACTCGAGGACTCGGTGGTCTACCTGCAGGAGCGCGAGCAGTTCGGCCACCCGATCGCCGACTTCCAGGCGCTGCGCTTCGCCGTCGCCGAGATGGCCGCGCAGATCGAGCAGTCCCGCGCCTTCTACCGGCAGGTGGCCCACCTCGTCGACCTGGGTGTGCGCTGCGAGCGGGAGGCCTCCATGGTCAAGCTCGAGGCCACCGAGATGGCGGTGCGGGTGACCAACCAGGCCATGCAGCTGCACGGCGGCAACGGCTACACCACCGAGCGGCAGGTGGAGCGGCACTGGCGCGACGCCCGGCTGACCACGATCTTCGAGGGCACCAGCGAGATCCAGAAGCGGATCATCAGCGACCGCCTGCTGCCCCGCTCGCCCCTGACGTGACGAGCGTGTGCGCCGGGGCCGGGTTCCGGACCTCCGGGTGCGGCCTCAGCGCACACGCTCGGATGCGGCGACGTCGTCGGCGTGACCGATGTGCCCCAGCTCCCGCCAGACGAGCACCAGCAGCACCGCCGAGCCGGCGAAGGCGAACCAGAACGGCCCGGTGACGCCCCAGACGCGCGCGACGACGCCGCCGACGGCCTGGCCGAGCAGGATGCCGCCGAAGACGCCCATCGCGTAGAGGCTCCCGACCCGGCCCTGCAGGGGGCCCGGCACGGCACGCATCCGCACCGTGCGCGACGTCGTCCCCCAGATGAACGCGTGCGCGCCGAAGACGAACAGCACCGCCGCGGCCACCCACGGCGTGGTGGTCAGCGCGAGGGCGGCGTGCACGAGCGTCTCGATGGTCAGGCCCACCCGCATGAGCGTGGCCATGCCGACGCGCCGCTCGAGCCAGTCGTAGGACGCCGTCCCCACGATGCCGCCCAGCGCGCCCACGGTGGTGAGCAGGCCGAAGCCCGCCGCGCCGAGGCCCAGCCGCTGGTCGGCGTAGAGCACGAGCACCGACCACGCCGCGCCGTAGGTGACGTTGAACAGCACGATGGTGAGGGTCAGCGTCCGCACCGCCGCGTTGCCCCAGGTCCAGCGCAGTCCCTCGGCGATGTCCCGGCCGATCCGGGCCCGCTCCGCCGGGCGCTCCGGCCGCGGGACGCGCATGCGCCCGATGAGCACCGCGCCCAGCGCCACGAGCACCGCCTGCGCCAGGAAGGGCCACGCCGCGCCGGCCAGGAACAGCACGCCGCCGATCGCGGGACCGGCGAGCTGGTTCATCGTCAGCGCGCCCGCGGTCAGGCGGGCGTTGCCGATGCCCAGGTCGGCGCGGTCGACGACCATCGGCAGCAGCGTCCCCGCCGCGGTGTCGGCGAAGACCTCCGCGGTGCCGAGGACGAACAGCGCGGCCAGCACCGGCACCAGCCCGACGTCGGTGGTGAGCAGCGCCGCCCCCAGCACGACGAGCACCCCCGCCCGGGCCAGGTCGACGGCCACGACGAGCACCCGGCGGTCGACCCGGTCGGCCAGCACGCCGGCGTGCAGGCCGAACAGCAGCCACGGCAGCTGCTGCAGGAGGGCGCCGAGCGCGACCAGCAGCGGGTCCTGCGTGCGCGCGGCCACCAGCAGGGGGCCCGCCGCCAGCGCGAGACCGTCGCCGAGGTTGCCCACCCAGGACGACGCCATCAGCCAGCGGAACGCCGTCCCCATCCGGGCGGGGAGCACCGCCTCGACCACCCGGCCCACGGGGAGGGGACTGTACTGCCGACCGTTCCTGCGCTCCTCCGGTAATCCGGCTGCTCCCGTCGTCCGCGTCGGCGAGCATGGGCGCGACGGCGCCGACGGGGCGCCGCACCGGACGAGGAGGATCCCGCGATGGCCGGCCTGCCGCGCGCGCTCGCGCCCCTGCGGCACCGCTCCTACCGCCTGCTGGCCACCTCACTGGGGCTCTCGCTGCTGGCCCAGGGGCTGTGGACCGTCGCGCTGGTCTGGCAGGTGGTCGACCTCGGCGGCGGCCCCGCCGCGCTGTCGCTGGCCACCGCGCTGTCGGCCGGCGGCATGCTCGCCAGCACCCTGCTCGGCGGCGCGCTGGCCGACCGCGTCCCGCAGCGGCGGATCCTGCTCGGCGTCGCGCTGCTGCAGACGGCGGCGGTCGGCCTGGTCGCCGTCCTCTCGCTGGCAGGGGCGCTCGCGCTCGGGCCGCTGTCCGCGGCCGCGCTGGCGCAGGGGATCGCGATGGGGCTGTACTACCCGGCCTACTCCGCGCTGGTCCCCGGCCTGGTCCCGCCCGGCGACCTGCTGGCCGCCAACGGCCTCGAGGGCGTCGTCCGCCCCGCGCTGGCGATGGCGGTCGGGCCTGCGGCCGCCGGCCTGCTCGTGGCCGCGTTCTCCCCGGGCGCGGCACTCGCGGTCACCGCGCTGACCTCGGCCGCCGCCGCGGCCTGCGTCGCCGCGCTGCCCACCACGCCGGTGCGCCGCGACGTCGCCGGGTCCGGCCTGCTCGCCGACGTCCGCGAGGGCGTGGCCTACATGGTCCGCACGCCGTGGCTGCTGGCCACGCTGCTGTTCGCCTCGCTCATGGTGCTCGTGCTCATCGGCCCCTTCGAGGTCCTCGTGCCCTTCGCGATCCGTGACCAGGCCGGCGGGGGGCCGTCGGAGCACGCGCTGGTGCTGGCCGCGTTCGGCATCGGCGGCGCCGTCGGGTCGGCCGTCGTCGCCTCCTACCGGCTGCCGCGGCGCTACCTGACGGTCATGAACCTGCTGTGGGGCCTGGGCTGCGTGCCGATGGTCGTCTTCGGCTGGACCTCGCAGCTGTGGGTGATGATCGCCGCGGCCGGGGTGCTCGGTGCGGCGTTCGAGGCCGGGACGGTCATCTGGGGCACGCTGCTGCAGCGGCGGGTGCCGCCCGCCCTCCTCGGCCGGGTGTCCAGCCTCGACTTCTTCGTCTCGATGGCGTTCATGCCGCTGTCCATGGCGCTGGCCGGCCCGGTCAGCGGGCTGCTCGGGCTGACCGGCACCTTCCTGCTGGCCGGCCTCGTGCCGCCGGTGCTCGCGCTCGTCGCGGTCCTGGCCTGGCGGCTGCCGGCCGACGAGATCGCCCACCCGCTCGACGTCCCCGCCGACGAGGCGATCGGGTCCGGGGCGATCGGGTCCGGGGCGATCGGGTCCGGGGCGATCGGGTCCGGGGCGATGGGGTCCGGGGCGACCGGGCCCGAGGCGATCGTGCCGGCGGGGGTCAGCGGGCCGGTCGCAGCACCCGGGCCTCCCAGGGCCTGAGCACCGCGGGGTCGTCCTCGGGCAGGTTGCCGAGGACGACCCCGGCGCCGACCGCCTCGGGCAGCAGGTCGGCGAGTGGCTGCGGCGCCGGGCCGACGTTGCAGACGACGAGCAGCGTGTCGCCGTCGAGGCTGCGGGTGAACGCGTACACGTCGTCGTGGTCGGGCAGCAGCATCGTGAAGTCGCCCAGCGCCACCACCGGCTCCTCGTGCCGCAGCGCGATCAGCCGGCGGTGGTGGGCGAGCACCGAGGTGGGGTCCTCGCGCTGGGCGGCGGCGTTCCACTCCCGGTGGTCGGGGTTGACCGCGATCCACGGCGTCCCGGTGGTGAAGCCGGCGGCCGGCGAGGCGTCCCACTGCACGGGGGTGCGGGCGTTGTCGCGGCTCGCGCGGCGCATCGCGGCGAGCACCTCGGCGGGGTCGGCGCCGTGCGCCACGGCCTGCACGTGGTGGTTGAGCGACTCGACGTCGCGGAACTGCTCGAGCGCGGTGAACGGGAAGTTCGCCATCCCGATCTCCTCGCCCTGGTAGACGTAGGGCGTCCCGCGGTGCAGGTGCAGCAGCGTGGCCAGGCACGTGGCGGAGTCCCGGCGGAACCGGGGCGAGTCGTCGCCGAAGCGGGACACCGCCCGCGGCTGGTCGTGGTTGTCCCAGTAGAGGGAGTTCCAGCCGACGTCGGCCAGCCCCGCCTGCCAGCGGCCGAACGAGGCCTTGAGGTCGCGCATCCGCAGCGGGCGCGGGTGCCACTTGTCGCCGTCGAAGTCGAGGCCCACGTGCTCGAACTGGAACACCATGTCCACCTCGGCGCGCGCCGGGTCGGTGAACAGCCGGGCCTGCTCGACCGTCACGCCCGGCATCTCGCCCACGGTGAGCAGCCGGTCGGGACGGCCGGCGAACACCTCGCGGTGCATCTCCTGCAGGAACTCGTGGATCCGCGGGCCGCACAGGTACGACGCCGACCCGTCGCCGTACGGGACGCCCGGCAGCGGCGGGCCGTCGTGCAGCGCGCCGTCGGGACCGACGTCCTTGCTGATCATGTTGATGACGTCCATGCGGAAGCCGTCGACGCCGCGGTCGAGCCAGCGGCGCATCATCGCGTACACCGCCTGCCGCACCTCGGGGTTCTCCCAGTTCAGGTCGGGCTGCTTGCGGGCGAACAGGTGCAGGTAGTACTCGCCGCTGTCCTGGTCGAGGGTCCAGGTGGGCCCGGAGAAGAAGGAGTGCCAGTTCGTCGGCTCCGCGCCGGGCTGCCCCGCGGCCATCCCCTCCCGCGGCGGCCGCCACCAGTACCAGGCGCGCTTGGGGGAGTCCGTCGACGACCGGGACTCGACGAACCACGGGTGCTCGTCGCTGGTGTGGTTGACCACGAGGTCCATGACCAGCCGGATCCCGCGCCCGTGCAGCGCCGCGAGCAGCTCGTCGAACTGCGCGAGGGTGCCGAACAGCGGGTCGATGTCCTCGTAGTCGCTGATGTCGTAGCCGTTGTCGGCCTGCGGCGAGGGGTACACCGGCGAGAGCCAGACGACGTCGACGCCGAGGTCGGCGAGGTGGTCGACGCGCTGCAGGATCCCGCCGAGGTCGCCGATCCCGTCGCCGTCGGAGTCCTGGAACGAGCGGGGGTAGACCTGGTAGACGACGGCGCGGGTCCACCACGGCGGTTCCTCGGTGCTCACCCCGCCAGCCCAGCACCCTCGGCGCCCGCCCGCACCCGCGCGGCCCGCCGGCGCCGCTGGTTGGATGTCCGGGACCCGTCGGGGACCCACCCGGCGCCGATCCGAGGAGGACCGATGGCCCAGCCCCTGAGCCGTCCCGACGTCGAGCCGCCCACCGGCCCCGCCCCCGACGACCTGGTGATCGAGGACCTCGTCGTCGGCGACGGCCCCGAGGCCACGGCCGGTGACCTCGTCAGCGCGCACTACGTCGGCGTCACCCACGACGGCGGCGAGCAGTTCGACGCCTCCTGGGACCGCGGCGACCCGCTGGAGTTCCGCCTCGGCGTCGGCATGGTCATCCAGGGCTGGGACGAGGGCATCCAGGGCATGCGCGTCGGCGGCCGGCGCCGGCTGACCATCCCGGCGCACAAGGCCTACGGCGACCGCGGTGCCGGCGGCGTCATCCAGCCGGGCGCCACGCTCGTCTTCGTGGTCGACCTCGTCGGCGTCCGGTAGCGGACCGCTCCGTCCCCGCGCTCGTGCTCTGCCCCCGATCGGGGCAGAGCACGAGCCCGCCGGCAGACACCGGCGCGGAGGGGACCCGACCGGCGGTTGTGGTGGGCAACCACGGGGCACCGCAGGGGCCATGAGCGAACCGGTGCCCACCCGTGGCCACGCGCTGGTGGAGGAGTCGCAGAGCGCCGGTGGCGGGTCGGGCGGCGGTGAGTCCACCGGCACCGTCGTCGTCGCCGGGCTGGCCAACCTGGGCATCGCCATCGCGAAGCTGGTCGGGGGCCTGATCAGCCACTCCTCGGCGATGCTGTCCGAGGCCGCGCACTCGGTGGCCGACACGATCACCGAGGTCCTGCTGTTCGTCGCGCTCAAGCGCGGCGACAAGGCGCCCGACGCCCGGCACCCGGTCGGCTACGGCCGGGAGACCTACTTCTGGGCGCTGCTCGCCTGCCTGGCCACCTTCACCCTCGGCGCCGGCTTCTCCTTCTACCAGGGCGTCGAGACGATCCTCGAGGGCGAGGAGCAGGGCTCGCCGCTGATCGCCTACGTCGTCCTGGCGGTCTCGTTCGTCCTCGAGGGCGCGTCCTGGCTCAAGGCCGTCCGGCAGGTCCGCGGTGCGGCCAGGAAGTGGGGGACGACGCCCCGGCGCTACCTCGCCGAGACCAGCGACACCACGGTCAAGGCCGTCACCTTCGAGGACAGCGCCGCGCTGGTCGGCCTCGTCCTCGCCGCGCTGGGCCTCTTCCTCGAGCAGGTCACCGGCGACCCGGTGTGGGACGGCCTCGCCGCGATCCTCATCGGCGTCCTGCTCCTGGTGGTCGCCGGGTCGCTGGCGCGGGCGAACGTCTCCCTGCTCATCGGCCAGTCGGTGGCCCCGCGGCTGCAGGACGAGCTCCGCGCCGAGATCGCCGGGCTGCCGCAGGTCGACGACGTCCCCGTCCTGCTCACCACGGTCATCGGCCCCGGGCAGCTGGCGGTCATGGCCAAGGTCGACTTCGCCGACACCGCGACCGTCGCCGACATCGAGCGGGCCTCCGACGAGGCCGAGCGGCGGCTCGTCGCCCGGCACGAGGGCGTCCGCTACGTCTTCCTCGACCCGACCCCGGGCGACGGGCGGGCCCGGGCGGAGGCGCACCGGCCGGAATGAGCACGCGCGGCCCGCGGTTGACCGGGCCGTGCGCATCGAGGTCTGGTCCGACGTCGTCTGTCCGTGGTGCTACATCGGCAAGCGCCGGCTGGAGACCGCGCTGGAGCGGTTCCCCCACCGCGACCAGGTCGAGGTCGTCTGGCGGTCCTTCCAGCTCGACCCCTCGGTCCCCGAGGGCGAGACGCACCCGACCCTCCCGGCGCTGGCCGCCAAGTACGGCCGCCCGGTCGAGGACGTGCGGGCGATGATGCGGCACGTCGAGGAGACCGCCGCCGGCGAGGGCCTGTCCTACGACCTCGCGAACGGCGTCAGCGGCAACACGCTGCTCGCCCACGAGCTCACCCACCTCGCCGCCGAGCACGGGCTGCAGGGCGAGATGGAGGAGCGGCTGTTCGCCGCGTACTTCACGGAGGGCCGCCCGGTCTTCGACGTCGACTCGCTGGCCGCGCTGGCCGTCGAGGTGGGCCTCGACGAGGCCGAGGTGCGCGCGGCGCTGGCCGACTCCCGCCACCGCCCGGCCGTCCTCTCCGACGTCGCCACGGCGCGGGCGCTCGGCGCCACCGGGGTGCCCTTCTTCGTCGTCGACCGGGAGTACGGCGCCTCGGGCGCCCAGCCGGCCGACCTGCTGCTGCAGGTGCTCGAGCGTGCCTGGGCCGACGCCCACCCGCTGCTGACCGTCCCCGCCGCCGAGGGCTGCGACGGCGACACCTGCGCGGTCTGAGCACCACGAGGGCCCCTTCCCCGGTGTGGGGAAGGGGCCCTCGTCGTCCGATCACTGGGTGGCGGGGCCGCCCTGCTCGGTGCCGGAGATGTTCCTCAGCAGCTCGTGGCAGCGCCGGGCGCGTGCCGAGTCCTGCTCCATGACCTCGCGGAAGAAGGCGGCGACGTCGTCCAGGCCGGCGTTCTCGGCGTCCCGGACGTACTGGCCGTAGTCGTGCCCCGCCTTCAGCGAGTGGTACTGCACGGAGATCAGGTCGAACGTGACGTCCTCGAAGCCGGTCTCACCGGTGGCCATGGCGACCTCCTCGTCGTGGGGGTGGGACGCCGGTCCAGGTGCCCCGCGGGCGCGGACCGAAAACGGGCGCTCAGGCGGGGTTGCGCGGTGCCCCGGAGGACGCGCCGCCGGTGACGTCGCCGCCACCCGCGTCGTCGGCGAGCGTCCGACCGGCCGTGGTCTCCGGGTCGTCGGCGGTGAGCTCGTCCTCGCCGGTCGACGCCGGGTCGTCGTCGGTCGAGGCGAGGTCCGCGCCCTCGGCGAAGGCGCCGGGGTCGGCCTGCGTCGTCCGGGGGTCGTGGAGCGGATCCGGGACGTCGGGGTCGGTGACGGTCATGCGTCGTCCCTGCCCCTGTGGCCGCGACGGCAACCGCTCGCCGGATGCGTAAGCCGTGTGTTACACATCCGGCGTGGAGGCGCTCGCGGCACTCGCGGACCCGACCCGGCGGCAGCTCCTGGCGCTGCTCCGGGACGGCGAGCTGCCCGCGGGTGAGCTGGCCGGCCGGTTCGCCGTCAGCCGCCCGGCCATCAGCCGGCACCTGCGCGTGCTGCGGGAGGCCGGGCTGGTGTCCAGCCGGGTCGAGGGCCGCCGGCGGCTCTACGCGCTCGACCCGCGCCCGCTGCGGGAGGTCGACGACTGGCTGGGGTCCTACCGCGACCTCTGGGCCCAGCGGTTCGACGCCCTCGACAGCGAGATCGCCCGCGGCCGCCGGGCCCGGGTCCATCCCCCGACGGACGGAGATCCCCCGTGACCGACCCGACGAGCCCCGCCGACCCGCCGATCGACCGCCGCGGTGTGGTCACCGAACTGCCCGACGGCCGGCTCCGGCTGGAGTTCCGCCGCTCGTGGTCCGACGGGCCCGACGCCGTCTGGGCCGCACTCACCGAGCCCGACCGGCTGGCCCGCTGGTTCGGCACCTACGAGGGTGGGCGTTCCCCCGGCGCCCGGGGGACCCTGACGATGACGCACGAGGCCGAGCCGGCCGGTGAGGCGGTGCGCATCGCCGAGTGCGACCCGCCGCGCAGGCTCGTCGTCGAGTGGGCCGAGCAGCAGGACTGGCGGGTCGAGCTCGCCCTCGCCGTGGAGAGCGGCCGGACGACCCTGCACTTCGTCCAGGTCTTCGCCGCCGGCACCGACGTCACCGACTTCGCCCTCGGCTGGCACTGGTACCTCGACAAGTTCGACGCCGTGGTGGGCGGGCGCCCCGACCCCGGCGACTGGGACGCCTTCCTCGCGGCGACCGGCCCGGAGTACGGCCGGGCGGCCCACGCCTGAGTCTCAGGAGACGGCGCCCGGCCTGCTCAGGACGGCCATCGCCGCCGCCAGGCCCAGCCCGGCGACGACGAGCGGCGTCTCGACCGGGTCGGCGCCGCCGCGGGTGAGCCGCCGCCGGACCAGCCGCTCCTGCACGTAGCCGGGGACCATCCCGGCGCTGAGCAGCCGCAGCGCCCGCCGCGCGGGCTCGTCGGGCCCCGCCGCCAGCCGGGACACCGCCCACCCCTGGACGGCGAGCATCCACACGGGAGCGGCCAGCGCGGACCCGATCCACAGCGAGTCGCGCCCCACCCGGTCCGGGCTCCCGGTGAGGAACGGCAGGTCGAAGTGGTGGCGACGGCGCAAGGCGAGCACCTGGCCGGCGAGGCCTGCGGCGAACTGGGCGGCGGAGACGGCGACGAGCGCCGAGCGGGACGGCATGGGCCGGGGACCGTAGCGGGACCGGCGGCGTCCCGGGGCGATCAGTCGCGCGCCGGCACCTGCACGGGCTCCGGGCCGGTCCACGGGCCGAGCCTGCCGAGGAACTCGTGGCGGCGGCCCAGCCGCGGTCCCGCCTGCACCGGGTAGGTGTCGTGGGAGCCGGTGAGGTCGCGGGCGGCGTGGACGGCGAAGTTCGGGTCCTCCTGCGCCTCCCGCGCGAGGGCGACCAGGTCGGCGAGCCCGCCGGCGACGACGGCCTCGGCCTGCCGCGCGTCGACGATCAGCCCGACGGCCATCGTCGCGATCCCGGCGCCCTCGCGGATGCCGGCGGCGAAGGGCACCTGGTAGCCGTAGCCCAGCGGGTGGTCCCAGCCGCCCAGGCCGCCGCCGGAGGCGTCCACGACGTCGACCCCGCGGGCGCGCAGCTCGCGGGCGAGGGCCACGGTGTCCTCCAGCGTGATCCCGTCGGTGGTGCCGTCGACGGCCGACACCCGCACGAACAGCGGCCGGTCCTCCGGCCACGCCGCGCGCACGGCCTCCACCACCTCGAGGGGGAACCGCCACCGGGCCTCCCGGCTCCCGCCGTAGGCGTCGGTGCGCCGGTTGGACAGCGGGGAGAGGAACTGGTGCAGCAGGTAGCCGTGCGCGGCGTGCACCTCGACGACGTCGAACCCGGCGGTGAGCGCCCGGCGGGTGGCGGCGACGAAGGCCTCGCGCACCTCCGCCAGCTCCGCGACCGTCAGCTCGTGCGGCACCGGTGAGCCGGGAACGGCGGGCACCGGGCTGGCCGAGACGGTCTGCCACGGCTCCTCGCCGGGGAGCGCGGTCCCCGGCGTCACCGCCGCACCGCCCTCCCACGGGCGGTGGCTGCTGGCCTTGGCGCCGGCGTGCGCCAGCTGGATGCCCGGGACCGCGCCGGAGGCGCGCAGGAAGCCGGCGATCCGCGCCAGCCCGGGCACGTGCGCGTCCGACCACAGGCCGACGTCGCCGTGGCTGATCCGCCCCTCCGGGGTCACCGCCGTCGCCTCGACGACGACCGTGCCGAAACCGCCGAGGGCGAAGCGCCCCAGGTGCACCAGGTGGTAGTCGCCGACCAGGCCGTCGGTCACCGAGTACTGGCACATCGGGGCGACCACCAGCCGGTTGGAGAGGGTCACCCCGCGCAGCGCCAGGGGCGTGAAGAGGGCGGGGAGGGTGCCGGATCCGGGCGTGAGACTGGTCACGTCGAGCTCCCAACACCGCTCCGACCTGCGGTGTTCCCGGTCCCCACCCCGCGCGGACCTAGACGTCCTAGACGTAACGTCTCTCACCGTTACGGGCGGGTGTCCCCGCTTGTACGCTGACCCGACCCGGACGGCCGGACGAGTTCCGCCGGACCCGGGTCACAGCACGCACCGGCGCCGGCGTCCCTCGACACCCGGCGTGCCCAGAGGATGGAGACGCCGTGACTTCCGTGGCCACCCCCGGTCTCGAGAACGCCCCCACGACGCACGCCCGGCTGCTCGCCTGGGTGCGCGAGATGGCGGAGCTGACCACCCCGGACCAGGTGGTGTGGGTGGACGGCACGGACGAGGAGTGGGAGCGGCTCACCCAGAAGCTGGTCGACGCCGGCACCTTCACCCGCCTGGAGAAGAAGCCCAACTCGTTCTGGTGCGCCTCCGACCCCAGTGACGTCGCGCGCGTCGAGGACCGCACCTTCATCTGCTCGGTCGACGAGGCCGACGCGGGGCCCACCAACAACTGGATGGCTCCCGACGAGATGAAGTCGATCATGACCGAGCTCTACCGGGGCTCGATGCGCGGCCGGACGATGTACGTCATCCCGTTCTGCATGGGCCCGGTCGAGGCCGAGGACCCGATGTTCGGCGTCGAGCTCACCGACTCGGAGTACGTCGTCGTCTCCATGCGGGTCATGGCGCGCATCGGCAGCCGGATCCTCGAGGCCATGGGCACCGACCGGCCGTTCGTGCCGGCGATGCACTCCCTCGGCGCCCCGCTCGAGCAGGGCCAGGAGGACGTGCCCTGGCCGTGCAGCCAGACCAAGTACATCGTGCACTTCCCCGAGGAGCGGGCCATCTGGTCCTATGGCTCCGGCTACGGCGGCAACGCCCTGCTGGGCAAGAAGTGCTACTCGCTGCGGATCGCCTCGGCGATGGCCCGCGACGAGGGCTGGCTGGCCGAGCACATGCTGATCCTCAAGCTGACCAGCCCGCAGCAGAAGACGTACTACGTGGCCGGGGCCTTCCCGTCGGCCTGCGGCAAGACGAACCTGGCCATGCTCGAGCCGACCATCCCCGGGTGGAAGGTCGAGACCATCGGTGACGACATCGCCTGGATGCGCTTCGGCGAGGACGGCCGGCTCTACGCCACCAACCCCGAGTACGGGCTGTTCGGCGTCGCCCCGGGCACCGGCTGGGACACCAACCCGAACGCGATGCGCACCATCGACAACGGCAACTCGGTGTTCACCAACGTCGCGCTCACCGACGACGGCGACGTCTGGTGGGAGGGCATGACCGAGGAGCCGCCGGCGCACCTCACCAGCTGGAAGAAGCAGGACTGGACGCCGGACTCCGACGAGCCCTCGTCGCACCCGAACTCGCGGTTCTGCACCCCGATCACCCAGTGCCCGATCCTGGCGCCGGAGTACACCGACCCCAAGGGCGTGCCGATCTCGGCGATCCTCTTCGGTGGCCGCCGCAAGACCACGATCCCGCTGGTCACCGAGGCGCGGGACTGGAACCACGGCGTGTTCATGGGCGCCACGCTCTCCTCGGAGACGACGGCCGCGGCCACCGGCGCCGTCGGCGTCGTCCGCCGCGACCCCTTCGCCATGCTGCCGTTCATCGGCTACAACGCCGGTGACTACTTCCGGCACTGGGTGGAGACCGGCAAGGCGCACGACGCCACCAAGCTGCCCCGGATCTTCTACGTGAACTGGTTCCGCCGTGACTCCGACGGCGGCTTCCTGTGGCCGGGCTTCGGCGAGAACAGCCGCGTCCTCAAGTGGGTCGTCGAGCGCCTCGAGGGCACCGCCGCCGCGGAGGAGACCCCGGTCGGCCACGTCCCGGCGCCGGGCTCGCTCGACGTCTCGGGCCTGGACGTGACCGAGGACCAGGTCCGCCTGGCGCTCACCGTCGACAAGGACGAGTGGCGGCAGGAGGTCCCGCAGATCACCGAGTGGTTCGAGAAGTTCGGGGACAAGCTGCCCAGCACCATGTGGGACGAGCTGGAGATCCTCAAGAGCCGCCTCGCCTGAAGACCCCCACCGCGCGAGCTCGCGGTGGGACCCCACGGCCCCGCACGGACAGCGTCGTCCGGGCGGGGCCGTGCTCGTCCGCTCACACACCGCCAGGTGCCTCCCAGCCCGGCACCCGGACGTCGGTTAGCGTGACGGGCGAACCAGCGTCCCCCTGACGACAGGTCGCTCCCCGGTGCCCAATCCCTACCTGCACGTGCTGCGCACGCCGCACGCGCTGCCCATGGTGCTCGCCGCCTTCATCGGCCGGCTGCCGCTGTCGATGGTCGGCCTCGGCTGCGTCCTGCTGATCGCCGACGAGACCGGCTCCTACGGGCTGGGCGGCACCGTCGCGGCCGCCGGCGCGGTCACCACCGCCCTGGCCGGCCCGGTCCTCGGCCGGCTCGCCGACACCTTCGGCCAGCGCCGCACCCTGCTCCCCGTCGTCGCGCTCTTCGCCGCGGCCGGCGCGCTGTTCCTCACCGCGGTGAAGGAGGACTGGCCGCGCTGGACCTTCTTCGTCACCGCCGGCGTCGCGGGCGCGTGCATCCCGCCGGTCGCCTCGATGATCCGCGTGCGGTGGACCCACCTGCTGCGCGGCACCACGCGGCTGCCCGCGGCGCTGGCCATGGAGTCCGTCGTCGACGAGATGGTGTTCATCGTCGGGCCGGTGCTCGTCACGTTCCTCTCGACGACCGGGCACGCCACCTCGGGCGTGGTCACCGCCTTCACCCTCGCCGTCGTCGGCGCGCTGCTGTTCGCCGCCCAGGGCCGCACCGAGCCGCCGCCGCACGGCCACGAGGCACGCAGGGGCCCCTCGGCCATCCGGACGCCGGGCCTGCGGGTGCTGTTCGTGGTCGGTGCCGCCGTCGGGTCGATCCTCGGCACGCTGGAGATCGCGCTGGTCGCCTTCGCCGACGAGGTCGGGGCGATGGCGCTGTCGGGCGTCCTCATCGCGGGGCTCGCCGTCGGGTCGATGGTCAGCGGCATCGGCTGGGGCGCGGTGCACTGGCGGCACCCGCTGCGCCACCGGCTGCTCGTCGTCCTGGTCGTGCTCACCGTCCTGTCCGTGCCGCTGGTCCTCATCGGCAACGTCTGGGTGATGATCCCGTTCGTCGTGCTGGCCGGGGTGGCGGTCTCGCCGTCGCTGATCAGCTCGTTCACCCTCGCGGAGCTGATCGTGCCGAAGTCCGCCGTCACCGAGGCGTTCACCTGGATCGGCACCGCGCTCGGCCTCGGCGTCGCCGTCGGCACCTCGATCGCCGGGAAGGTCGTCGACACGGTCAGCGCCAACGCCGCCTTCCTCGTCGCGACCGTCTCCGCCGGGATCGCCGCGGTGGTCGTGATCGCCGCGCAGCGGCTGCTGCACGTGCCGGCCGAGAACCTCGCCGAGCCGGCGCTCGCCGGTGAGGTCACCGGCTGAGCGGGTGACCCGTCCCCGGCCGGCGGCCGGCGGCGGCCGCGTCCTCGGCGTGGCGCCGGAGCGGCTGGGCCGCTGGCTCGACGGCGTCGTCGCGCGGCACGGAGCGCTCGAGGCGAGGGCCGCCGACGACGGCGCGGTGGGCGTGACGTGCGCCGACGGCACCACCCTGACGCTGCGCGCACCCTTCGGGTGGACGCCGTCGGCCCCGGTGCTGACCGCCTTCACCGCCGCCGCACGGCAGCCGCGCCGCGCCGCGGTCCTGCTCGTGCGCCGCGGCCGCTGGGCGACCGGCGTGTTCGACGGTCCCGACCTGGTCGTCTCCAAGGTCGACAGCCGCCTGGTGCAGGGCCGCAGCGCCGCGGGCGGCTGGAGCCAGCAGCGCTTCGCCCGCCGCCGCGGCAACCAGGCCGACGCCGTCGTCACCGCGGCCGCCGACACCGCCGCCCGGGTGCTGCTCCCGCACGCCGGCGGGGTGGCCGCGCTGTTCACCGGGGGCGACCGGGGGATGGTCGACGCCGTGCTCGCCGACCCCCGGCTCGCGCCGCTGGCGGCGGTGCGCCGGGAGCCGGCGCTGGAGGTCGGCGAGCCGACGAAGGAGGTCCTGCTCGCCGCCCCGGCGCAGTTCCGCGCGGTGCAGGTCCACATCGTGGAGCCCGGCGAGCGCCACTAGCGCTGTCGAGGCCCCGCGCGGATCAGCCGTTCGGCTGCAGCACCAGGCGGATCGGGTTGCCCTCCTTGCGCTCGAGCATCTCGATGCCGCGAGCGGCCTCCTCCAGCGGCAGCGTGCCGGAGACCGAGCGGGACAGGTCGAGGCGGCCGTGCCGGACCAGGCGCACGAGCTGCTCCACGTGCTGGGGCTCGGAGCCGTAGTGGCCGAGGATCCGCTGGGAGAAGTAGCTGAACTGGGTGCCGTTGCGGATGGTCAGCGGCTGGTCGGTGAGGCCCACCAGCACCAGCGCGCCCTCGCGCTCCAGGCAGCGCACGGCCTGCTCGCGCACCGGGGCGACGCCGGCGAAGTCGAAGGCGTACGCCAGGCCCGCCCCGCCGGTGAGCTCCCGCACCCGGGTGGCGACGTCCTCGGAGGGGTCGAGCGCGAGGTCGGCGCCGAGGGTCAGCGCCCGCTCCCGGGCGGACCCGACCGGGTCGACGGCGACGATCGGCGCCGCGCCGGCCAGCCGCAGCAGCTGCACCGCGTGCGCGCCCAGACCGCCGATGCCCCACACGCCCACCGGCTCACCGGCGCGCACGCCCGCGGTCGTGACGATCGAGGCCCACGGCGTCGAGACGGCGTCGGGGACGATGCACGCCTGCTCGAAGGGCAGCTCGTCGGGGATGGGGACCAGCGTCTCGGCGGTGGCCAGCGCGTACTGCGCCCACCCGCCGTCGTAGTCGACGCCACGGGTGTGGATCCACCCGTCCACCTCCTCGCCGGCCTGCAGGGTGACCCGCTCCCCGGGCTGCCGGCCGGTCACGCCCTCGCCGAGCCCGGCGACCACGCCGGCGACCTCGTGCCCGAGGGTGACCTCGTCGCCCTGCAGGAACAGCGGGTCGAGCTGGCCGTCGACGAGGTGGACGTCGGAGAGGCAGATGCCCGCGGCGCGCACCTCGACGAGGACCTGGCCGGGGCCGGGCGTCGGGCGCGGCACCTCCTTCACCTCGAACTGCCTGGTGCGCACGTTGAGCCGGCCGGCGAGCATGGAGTCGGGCAGCGTCGAGTGGGACATGGCCCGATCCTCCCCACGGGCCGTACCCGCCACACCGGCGCCCCGGGGAAGGGGGTGACGCGCGGCACGTCCCGGCGTAGCGTCCACCGACCGTGTCAGCGACATCGACCGACACGACCGGGACCGTCACCCCCACCGACCCCGTCCTCGTCGCCGAGCGCGCCCACCTCGCCCTCGCCGACGACTGCCTGGCCGGGATGCGCACCGCCGCCGGCGCCGTCGTCGACGCCGGCGTCGACGCGTGGGCCTCCGAGCGGCTCGGCGCCGCCCGCGCCGAGCGGCTGCGCTCCCTGGCCGCGGACCCGGGCGTCCCCGCCTTCTTCGGCCGCACGGACGCTCCCGACGAGACCTTCCACATCGGGCGCCGGCACGTCCGCGACGCCGCGGGCTCCCCGGTGGTCATCGACTGGCGGGCCCCCATGAGCCGGCCGTTCTACCGGGCCAGTGCCGCCGATCCGCAGGGCCTGGTCCGCCGTCGCCGGTTCGGTTTCTCCGGCGGGGAGCTCACCAGCTACGAGGACGAGCTCCTCTCCGCCGGCGAGGAGGGCGACGGCTCCCTCCTCCGGGCCGAGATCGAGCGCCCGCGCAGCGGCCCGATGCGCGACATCGTCGCCACCATCCAGCCCGAGCAGGACGAGATCGTCCGCGCCCCGCTGGCCGAGTCGGTCTGCGTCCAGGGCGCCCCGGGCACCGGCAAGACCGCCGTCGGCCTGCACCGCGCCGCCTACCTGCTCTACACGCACGGCGGGCAGCTGGCGCGCACCGGCGTCCTGGTCGTCGGCCCCAACCGGGCGTTCCTGCGCTACATCGAGCAGGTGCTGCCCACCCTCGGCGAGGTCGACGTCGACCAGACGACGGTCGCCGAGCTCACCGGCCGGGTGCCCGTGCGGGCGCAGGACGCCCCGGAGGTCGCCGTCCTCAAGGGCGACGCCCGCATGGCCCAGGTGCTCGAGCGGGCGCTCTGGGGCGCGATCGCCAAGCCCGTCGACGACGTCCTGGTCCCGCTGGCCGGCCGCCGGTACCGGGTGCCGGTGGAGCGGCTGAAGCGGTTCGTCGACGACC
The DNA here is from genome assembly GCF_003182485.1 of Geodermatophilus normandii. Lineage (NCBI taxonomy): Bacteria > Bacillati > Actinomycetota > Actinomycetes > Geodermatophilales > Geodermatophilaceae > Geodermatophilus > Geodermatophilus normandii. The sequence continues at coordinate 1,576,044 of NZ_QGTX01000001.1, forward strand.
TGCGCCGCCGCGGCCGGGTCGCCGACGACCAGCAGCGGCTGCACTACGCCGCGGGGCGGGAGCGGCTGGCGATGCTCCTGGCCGAGGACGCGCGCCGGCAGAAGGAGGAGGCAGGCGGCAGCCCGACCGACGCCGAGACCCGCCGGGCCGCGCGCAGCCCGGAGGTCCGCGCGTTCTGCGACGCCGTCTGGCCCGCCCGCGACCCCGCCGGCCTGGTCGCGGAGCTGCTCGGTGACCCCGCCGTCCTCGCCCGCGCCGCCCGGGGCGTGCTCACCGACGAGGAGCAGGCGCTGCTGCACCGGCCGGCGCCGCGCTCGGTCCGCACCGCGCCCTGGACCGGGGCCGACGCCGTCCTGGTCGACGAGGCGGCGGGGCTGATCGAGCGGACGGCCGGCTACGGGCACGTGGTCGTCGACGAGGCGCAGGACCTCTCCCCGCTGCAGTGCCGCGCGGTGGCCCGCCGGCTGGCCGCCGGGTCGCTCACCGTGCTGGGCGACCTCGCCCAGGCCACCAGCCCCTGGTCGCCGGGGGACTGGGCGCCCACGCTCGCGGGCCTCGGCCGGCCGGAGACCGCCGTCCGCCCGCTCACCCGCGGCTACCGGGTGCCGGGGGAGGTCCTCGACTACGCCAACCGGCTGCTGCCGGCGATCGCGCCCGGCCTGCCGGTGGCCACCGCGCTCCGGCGGGACCCCGGTGCGCTCACCGTCCGGCCGGTGGCCGACCTCGCCGGGCCGCTGGCCGGGGTGGTGGCCGACCTCGCGGCCGGTCCCGGATCGGTCGGCGTGGTCTGCGCCGACGCCGCGGTGCCCGAGGTGGCGCGGCTGCTGGGCGCCGCGGGGCTGGAGGCGGCGTTGCTCGCCGACGACGGGTCACCCGCCACGCGGATCGCCGTCGTCCCGGCGACGCTGGCCAAGGGCCTGGAGTTCGACGCCGTCGTCGTCGCGGACCCGGCGGCGATCGTGGCCGCCGAGCCGCGCGGGCTGTCGCGGCTGTACGTGGTCCTCACCCGCGCGGTGAGCACCCTCGTCGTCCTGCACCGGGACGACCTGCCCACCGTCCTGGCCGGCTGAGGTGGTCTCCCGACCGCGGGACCGTACGGCGCGGGTGGTTGTGGCGGGAGGTGATCTCCGTTTCCATGAGCGCGGCCGAGGAGGGGGGCCCATGGACCGGCACGTCAGCCGGGCCGGCACGCTGCTGCGGCTGGCCGCGACGATCGTGGTCGCCGGGGCTCTGGTGGCCGGTCTGCTCCTCCCGTGGATCGGGGGCCCGACGGTCGCCGCCCAGCGGTCCACCGGCCTGCTCGGCGACCTGCCCACCGAGTTCACCGACGACCCGCCGGCCGGGAACACCGTCCTGCTGGCCGCGAACGGCGAGCCGATCACGTACTTCTACGACGAGAACCGCGACCCGGTCGAGCCGGAGGAGATCGCGGGCGTCATGAAGGACGCGCTGGTGGCGATCGAGGACTCCCGCTTCTACGGCCACCGCGGCCTCGACGTGCAGGGGACGCTGCGCGCCCTGGCCACCAACATCGCCGCGGGGGAGGTCGCCGAGGGCGGCTCGACGCTTACCCAGCAGCTGGTCAAGCAGACGCTGCTGCAGACCGCCGACACCCCCGAGGAGCGCACCGCCGCCACCGAGCAGACGCTGGGCCGCAAGCTGCGCGAGGCCCGCCTGGCCCTGGCGCTGGAGGACCTCTACAGCAAGGACGAGATCCTCACCCGCTACCTCAACATCGTGTACTTCGGGCAGAACGCCTACGGCGTGCAGCCGGCCGCCCGGGCGTTCTTCGGTGTGGACGCCTCGGCGCTCACCCTCCCGCAGGCGGCGCTGCTGGCCGGCCTGGTGCAGAGCCCGGTGAACGACGACCCCTTCACCAACCCGGAGGCCGCCACCGCCCGGCGCGACGAGGTGCTGTCCCGGATGGCCGACCAGGGCCTCGTGACCGCCGACGAGGCGGCCGCGGCCGCGGCCGAGCCGCTCGGGCTGGCACCCGGCCCGGCGCCGCCGCGCGGCTGCGTCGAGGCCACCGTCGGCCCGTTCGTCTGCGACTTCGTGCAGCGCCACGTCGTCCAGGAGCTGGGGCTCGGCCAGGAGGAGCTGGACAACGGCGGCTACACGATCCAGACCACCCTCGACGTCGAGCTGCAGCGCTCCGCCGACGCCGCGGTGCTGCAGACCCTGCCGCTGGAGGACTCCCTGGCCGCGATGTTCAGCGCCGTGGAGCCCGGCACCGGCCACCTGCTGGCGATGGCCGTCAACCGGACCTTCGGCTACGACCTCAGCGACCGCACGCAGGAGTCGTTCAACCTCAACACCTGGCCCAGCCAGGGCTCGGGCTCCACGTACAAGGTGTTCACCGCGGCCGCCGCGCTGGCGCGCGGCTACTCGTCCTACTACTCGCTCACCGCGCCCGACCCCTACGTCTCCCGCGTCTACTCCGGCCCGTGCGAGGGACGCGACACCGACGGCCGCTACTGCGTGCGCAACGCCGGCTCGGGCTACCGCTCCACGCTGGACATGACGACGGCGCTCTACCAGTCGTCCAACACCTACTTCCTCGCGCTGGAGGACGCCCTCGGCAGCGTGGAGGAGCCGGTGCGGATGGCCGAGGCGATGGGGCTGTTCCAGTTCAGCCCGCCCGACCTGCCGCAGCAGATCATCGACGAGAACCGTGGCTCGTTCACCTTCGGCTCGGAGGCCACCAGCCCGCTGGCGCTGGCCAGCGCCTACTCGACGCTGGCGGCCAGCGGCACCCAGTGCGACGTCGTCCCGGTGACCGCCGTCCTCGACCAGAACGGGGAGCCGGCGGTCGGGGCCGACGGCGAGCCGCTGCCGGTCGGCGACCGGTGCAGGCCGGAGGCCGTCCCGCCCGGGGTGGCCAACACGCTCAACCAGATGCTCCGCCGGGACGTCGAGCCCGGGAACCCGGGGCAGACCGGCTCGCGCGCCTACGTCCGCGGCCACCAGATCGCCGGCAAGACCGGCACCTCCCAGGAGAACTACTCGATCGCCTTCGTCGGGTACACGCCGGAGATCACCGCCAGCGTCATGGTGCTCAACCCCAAGCAGAACGAGGACGTCGGCGGCTTCGGCGGCGGCAAGGGCGCCACCATCTGGCGCGACGCGATGGCACCGATCCTCGACGCCCGCGGCAGCGGGGAGTTCCCGCCGGCCGACGAGACCGTGCAGAACGGCAATACCCGCCCGGTGCCCGGCTGCTCCGGGATCCGGTCCTGCGAGCGGGCGCTCACCGACGCCGGGTTCTCCCCGCGGACCGTGCGCGTGGACAGCGACGAGGCGGCCGGCACGGTGCTCGGCACCAGCCCGCCGCGCGGCGGCCGCGCGGTGCCCGGCCAGGTGGTGTCGATCCTGGTGAGCAACGGGAGCGACTACGAGGCGCCGCGACCGGCGCCGGAGCCCGAGCCCGCCCCTGCGCCCGAGCCGCCCCCGGCGCCCGAGCCGCCCGCGCCGGAGACCCCGGCGCCCGAGCCACCCGCGCCCCCTGCGCCGGAGCCGGAGACCCCGGCGCCCGAACCGCCCGCTCCCGGCGCCCCGGCACCCGAACCGCCCGCTCCCGGCGCCCCGGCGTCCGGGTTCCCGGCCCCCGGGTTCCCCGCACCCGGGTTCCCCGCACCCGGCTTCCCGCCTCCCGCCTGACGCCCGGCGAGCCGTTCGTCGAGGGACTGGGTGAGCAGCCACCCGGACACGAGCACGAGGTGCAGCAGGAACAGCCAGAACCCGATCGCGACCATCGCGCCCACGACCACCAGGCCGCCGAAGGGGGCGCCGAGGTCCAGCGGCAGCGACAGGAACACCACGAAGCCCTGCAGGAACCCCGAGAGGCACGCCGCGGTGAACAGCGCACCGCTGACCAGCGCGCCCCAGCGGTGCCGCCCACCGGCCACCACGCCGAAGCCCCAGAGGATCGGCGCGGTCAGCACGAACAGCACCGTGTAGTAGCCGACGGCGAACCGGCCGAGCGCGGGCCCGAACCCGTCCTCGCGGGCCAGGTCGGCCATGAACCCGGCGGCCAGCAGCAGCGGGTAGAGCAGCAGCGGGGTCACCACGACCAGCGGCAGCGTGGCCAGCCGGCCCCGCCAGGCGGTGAGGTTCTCCCGACGCTGGCTGAACCGCAGCAGCGCCCGCCGCAGGCCCTCCCCGTAGAGCGACAGCGGGAGCAGGGCCAGCAGGAAGCCCAGCAGGTCCAGCCGCACGCCGGCGTCGACGAGCCGGGCCACCGCCCCGGGCGCGCCCAGGGCGGACGGCAGCAACTCGGCCAGCCGGCCGCTGAGCGTGCGCACCTCGGCGGGGGAGGTGACCAGCGCGGTCAGCCGGACGGCGACCAGGATCAGCGGCACCACCGCGATGCCCGCGTAGAACGTCAGGCCTGCGCCGATCAGGGCGAGGTCGCGCCCCCGCAGGAGACGGCGGGTGCCGGCGAGCAGCGCCCGGGACTCGACCAGCAGCCGGTGCCCCGTCCGCCTCTGCCCGGGATCCACCCCCTCAGCCCACCAGCCCGGGCGGTGGCGCGCCCGTCGGGACGGCGGTGGCGACGGTCAGTCGTCGCTGCCGTCCTCGTTGGTGCTGGCGTCGTCGGTCGTGGGCGCGTCGTTGCCGGGGTTGGGCCCGGTCTCCTGACAGCTGGCGTCGTTGTCGTTGTTCGCGTTCTGCCCGTTGGCGTCGCAGTTGGTGGGGCCGCGCGAGAAGTCGGTGTTGTCGCCGCAGGCGACCAGCGAGCCGAGGAGCGCGACCACGACCAGCGGGCGGGCCAGGCGCATGCGGAGCGAGGAGGACATGCCGTCATCGGTACACGTCCCCGGGGGCGCCCAAACCGCCGGGGGGTGCCCGGACGTCCGGCGGGTCCCCGGTCGTGAGCCAGGTAGTTACAGAGAAGTGATTGTCACGCGCGGGTCACGGCCCTTACGCTCAGTGTGTCCAACGGGGCGCTCCGTCACCAGCCTGGGTGACACCCCGTGGACGCCGTCGAGCCGGTCCTCCCCCACGGAGGCCGGGCCGGGGACCCACCTGAGCACTGGGGTGTAGCGCGCACGCGCGCCGGGCGACTCCACGCCCGAACCCGTCAGCTAACCCGGTAGGCGGCATGGGAGAAGGAGAGACAGCCGCGTGGCGTCCCTGCGCACGTCCGTCCCCGGCCTGCCCGCGACCCGCCGGTCGCGTGGCCGCCGCGCCGCCCTCGCCCTCGTCGGCGCCCTCGGTGTCGGCCTCGGGCTCGGTGCCGCCCCGGCGCCCGCACTGGCCGAGGAGCCGACGACGTCGGCGCAGGCCGCGGAGCTCGTCGCCGCCCGCGGACACGACCTCGAGGTCGTCACCGAGCAGTTCAACGAGGCGCGTGAGGCACTCGGCGCCCAGCAGGCGGCCGCGGAGGCCGCCGCCGCGCAGCTGGCCGCCGCCCGGGCCGCCGTGGACACCGCGCGCAGCCAGGTCGTCGGCATCGCCCGCTCGGCCTACACCGGCGAGAGCATGGGCTCCCTGCAGGCGCTGATGACCAGCGACACCGCCGAGGAGTTCGTCAACCGCGTGTCGCTGCTGCAGGGCGTCGCCGGCTACCAGGGCGAGCTGCTCGGCCAGGCCGTCACCGCCACCGAGGCGGCCACCACGGCCCAGGCCGCCGCCACCGAGGCCGCCGCCGAGGCGCAGCGCCAGTACGACGCCGTCGCCGCCCAGCAGGCCGACCTCGAGTCGCAGATCGCCGACTACCAGGCCGACTTCGCCCGGCTCAGCGCCGAGGAGCGCCGCGCCGCCCTCGAGGCCGCGGCCGCCGCGCACGCCGCCGAGGAGGCCCGCGCCAGCCGCGACGAGGAGCGCGAGGACACCGCGTCGTCGTCCGGGTCGGCGTCGGCCGCCGAGGAGCCGGCCGCCGCGGCCGCCCCGGCCAGCAGCGTCGCCGGGACCGTCGTCGCCACCGCGATGGCCCAGCGCGGCAAGCCCTACGTGTGGGCGGCCGCCGGCCCGGGCTCCTTCGACTGCTCCGGCCTGACGCAGTACGCCTTCCGTGCCGCCGGGATCAGCCTCCCGCACTCCAGCAAGCTGCAGTCCCAGATGGGCACCGCCGTCTCCCGCGCCGACCTGCAGCCCGGTGACCTGGTCTTCTTCTACAGCCCGGTCAGCCACGTGGGCATCTACATCGGCAACGGCCAGATGGTGCACGCGCCGACCTCGGGCGACGTCGTCAAGGTCGCGAGCATCGACGTGATGGGCGGCTACGCCGGCGCCCGCCGCATCGGCTGAGCCCCGCGGGGCGGTCACCAGGACCCCGGCGCCGGTCAGGCACCGGGGTCCTGCTGCGTCCGGACCTGCTGCAGCAGGCCCCACACGAAGGCCGCCGTCGCACCGGAGGGCAGCCGCACCTCCCAGCGGGTGACCACCTGGGGGTCCACCTCCACCGCGCCGGGCAGGCCGCTGACGTCGGCCACCACGTGCTCCCACACCCGCAGCCGCCCGTCGGCCGCCGGTGGCACCGGGGAGCCCGCGGCCCGCACCAGGTGCTCGTGCAGCACGCTGCCGCCGGGCGCGGACAGGACCTCCCAGCGCAGGTGCGGCCACAGCGGCAGCGGCCAGCGGCGGACCTCGAGGTCGAGGTCGCCGAACCGGCGGTCCCCGGTCTCGGGGGCCGGCCCGAGGACGGCGGTCCGCAGCGCCAGGCCCCGCGGCGCCCGCGGCGCGTGGTGCAGCGCCTGCCAGCGGGTGTGCGCGGCGTGCGCCTCCGCGCGGGTGGCGCCCAGGCGGGGGAGCGCGGCCGCGGCGAGGTCCGGCCGCAGGTCGGCCATCCGGCGCAGCAGGACCAGGCAGAACTCTCGCCGCGCCAGACCCCGCACGGTCGCGACCCTGCCACCCAGCTCACACCCGCGGGCGGGACACCCGGACGCCCTGCCGCGTTGGGACGACGGAACCCCGTCCCCAGCGCAGGAGACCCCGCACCGATGAACCCCCGCACCGTCGCCCTGGCCTTCCGCACCGTCGCCGTCGCCGAGGCCCTGTCCTGGATCGGCCTGCTGGCCGGGATGTACGTCAAGTACGTGCCGGAGACCTCCGAGCTGGGCGTGCAGGTCTTCGGCCCGGTCCACGGCGCGGTGTTCGTCGTGTACGTGCTCGTGGCGCTCGTCGCCGCCCGGGTGCTCGGCTGGTCCCGGGGGACCACGCTGCTGGCGCTGGTGGCCTCGGTCCCGCCGCTGGCCACCGTGGTGTTCGAGCGCTGGGCCGGGCGCACCGGGCGGCTGGGAGCCCCGGCCCGGGCCTGACCTACCGTCTCGGGCATGCCCGAGCCCGTGCTGCCCTCGACCGCCCGCACCCTGCTGGCCCGCACCGCGCGGGTGCAGCGCGACGGCCGGGCGCCGAGCCTGGTCGCCGGGGTGGTCCGGGACGGTGGGCTGGCGTGGTCGGCCGGGCGGGGCGACGTGGCCGAGCCGCACACCGACGTCCAGTACCGGCTCGGCTCGATCAGCAAGACGGTCACCGCCGTCGCGGTCCTGCGGCTGCGCGACGAGGGCCGGCTCGGGCTGGACGACCCACTGGACCGCCACGTGCCCGGGACGCCGTTCGGCGACCGGTCGGTCGGGCAGATCCTGTCGCACCTGGCCGGCGCCGCCGCGGAGAGCCCGGGCGGCTGGTGGGAACGGGTCCCCGGCGGCTCGCTGACCGACCTGGGGCTGACCGGCGAGCACGCCGTGCTGGGGGAGGCGCGGCGCTTCCACTACTCCAACCTCGGCTTCGGCCTGCTCGGTGAGCTGGTGGCGCGGATGCGCGGGCGGTCGTGGGACGACGTCGTCACGCGCGAGGTGCTCGCGCCGCTCGGGATGACCCGGACGACGCCGCGTCCCTCCGGCCTGGCCGCGCAGGGCTACGCCGTCCACCCGTGGGCCGACGTCGTCCTGGCCGAGCCCGAGCACCACGCCGGCGTGATGGCCGCGGCCGGTCAGCTGTGGGCGACGCTCGCCGACCTCGCCCGCTTCGCCGTCTTCCTGCTCGGCGACACCGGCGACGTGCTGTCCCCGGCGACGCTGGAGGAGATGGCCGTGCCGGCCGGCGTCGACCCCTCCTCACCGGCCTGGGCGGCGTACGGGCTGGGCCTGCAGGTGCTGCGGGTCGACGGGCGCACGCTCACCGGTCACGGCGGCTCGATGCCCGGGTTCCTCGCCGGGGTGTTCGTCGACCGCGAGGAGGGCACCGGCGGCGTCTCGCTGGCCAACACGACCAGCGGCCTCGACCCCCTCGTCCCCGGCCTGCTCGCCGACCTGCGCGCCGCCGAGCCGGGCGTGGTCGAGGCGTGGCGCCCGGCGGAGCCGCCGGTGCCCCTGGACCAGCTCGGCACCTGGTACTGGGGCCCGGCGCCGCACGCCCTGCGCGCGGTGGCCGGCGGCCTGCTGCACCTCGGTCCGCTGCCCGGCCGGTCGGGGCGGGCGAGCCGCTTCCGCCCGTGCGCGGACGGGACCTGGCTGGGCCTCGACGGCTACTACGCGGGCGAGCCGCTGCGGATCGCGCCGGACCACCTCGACGTCGGCACGTTCGTCTTCACCCGCGAGCCCTACGACCCCGCGGCGCCCGTGCCCGGCGACGTCGACCCCCGCGGCTGGACCACGCCCTGAGCGGGACGGCCTCCCTGCAGGGGCGCGCCGCGAGCGTGCGAGTGGCGGGGGGCAGGGAGGTCCTTCATCGGTCGAAGGCGTCCATCGTGGTCTTGAGGACGGCGCCGTAGGCCAGGTGCGGCACGACGTCGCTGATCCAGTCCGTGGCCGACCACGTCCGCGGGTCGGTGATGCCCAGCGCGGTCATCGGGCCGTTGGACGCCACCAGGACCCCGAGCGTGGTCAGCAGCGTCCCCACCAGCGGCTGCGACCGGAACCCCGACGCCCGCGCCAGGCCGGTGAGCACGCCGACGCCGATGCCCGCGACCAGGCCGGTCATCGGGCCCAGCCCCTGGATGCGGTTCTGCCGGTGCTCCTCGTCGCCGGGGATGGGCACGTGCGCCTTCTGCGCGAGCGCCTCCACCGTCTGCTCGGGCGTGGAGCTCGACCCGCGCCCGCGGAGGGTCATGTCGAGGTAGGTGACGGCGTTGAGGGCGGTCGTCCCCGCCGCCCCGGCGGCGGCGCCCCGCACCGCCCAGCCCAGGGTGCTGATGCCCCGCTTGCCCTTGCCGATCGTCCCGACCGGGGTGCGCTTCGCCATGCGGGCCGCGGTACCCGCCGCGCTCACCAGGGCAAACGGGCGCATCCTGGGGGGCGTGGACGACGCCGGGCCCGCCCTCGAGCGCGCGATCGACGTGCTGCTCGACGCGCGCGCACCCGGCGCCACGATCTGCCCCTCCGAGGCGGCCCGCGCCGTCGATCCGGAGGGCTGGCGCGCGCTGATGCCGCAGGCCCGCGCCGCGGCCGGCCGCCTGGCGCAGCGGGGTGTGGTCGAGGTGACCCAGCGCGGGGCGGTGGTCGACGTCGCCACCGCCCGCGGACCGGTGCGGGTCCGGCGGGTCAGCCGCTGACCGGCAGCGGGCGGGTCAGGAAGGCCGCGAGCAGCCGGGCGGTCCGGTCGACGGTGCCGCTGTGCAGCACCTCGTACCCGTGGGTGCTCAGCGTCGGCAGGCTCAGCAGCGCGGCCCGGGCCGTCTGGCCGGAGGCCTGGGACTGGGAGGCGTCGGAGTCGAAGGACTGCCAGACGGCGGTCTGCGGGTGCAGGCCGAGCTCGCGGCCGACGTCGACCAGCGCGTCGGCGACGGCCCGGTCGTAGACGACGGCGTCGTCGGCGTAGGCCACCACCGGCCCGCCGTCGACGGTGACCTGGTACTCCGCCTCGGCGGGGCCGACGTCGAGGGCGAGCGTGAGGTCGCCGGGCAGAGTGCGGCTCGCGTAGGAGGCGCCGATCCCGCCCATCTCCTCGCTGGTGGTGGCCACGAGGTACACGTCGCCGTGCGGGCGCCCCCGCAGCAGCCGCGCGGTGCCGACCATCGCGGTGAGCGCCGCCCGGTCGTCGACGAAGTAGCCGCCCACGAAGTCGCCGAAGCGGGTCAGCCCGCGCCGGTCGGCGTGCACGCACACCCGGGTGCCGGGGTGCACGCCGGCGGCGGCGAGGTCCTCGCCCGAGCGCCCGGTGAAGACGTACACGTGCGACCAGTCCATCGCCTCGTCGCCCTGGTCGGGCTTGGTCTCCCAGATCCGCGTGCTGTCCGCGGTGGTGTGCTCCGACCCGAGCAGGAGGACGCCGGTCAGCGTCTCCTCCCGGCCCAGCACGGCCACCGGGCCGAGGCCGAAGTTGCCGGGGTACATCACGCCGAGGGAGGTCACCCACAGCGTGCCGTCGGGGTCGACCCGCTTGACCATCATCGACAGCTCGTCGAGGTGCGCCATCACCCGGACCACCGGTGCGGACCGGTCCGTCCCGTGCAGCAGGGCCACCAGGTTGCCCGCCGGGTCGACCGACACCTCGTCGGCGAGCGGCTCGAGCTCCCGCCGGACGACGTCGCGCACGGCCGCCTCCCCGCCGCAGGGGCCGTAGGTGCGCAGCAGCTCGTCGAGCAGGTCGGGCAGCGGGGTGGGCGGCACGGGGTCTCCCTCGTCGGCGACGGCGGTCGCCCGTGCCCCTACCCCGCCGCGGGCGTCTCGGCCCCCGCCGCCCGCTCCAGCAGCGGGGCGACCCGGTGGTCGACGTAGCGGCGCAGCGCCAGCGCGGTGTCGGTGCGCTCCACGCCGCGGACGGCGAGCACCTGCTCGGTGAGCCGCCACAGGTCGTCGGCGTCGACGGCGACCACCCGCACGAGCAGGTCGGCGGCGCCGGACAGCGCGGTCACCTCGAGCACCTCGGGCAGCGCGGCCAGCGCCGAGGCGACCTCCTCGAGGCTGCGCTGCACGACCTGGACGGTCATGTAGGCGCCGAGCCGGTAGCCGAGGGCCTCCGGCCTCACCCGCGCCTCGAAGGGGGCGAGCAGCCCGCCGGACTCCAGCCGGGCCAGCCGCGACTGCACCGTGTTGCGGGCCAGCCCGAGCCGCTGGGACAGGGCGATGACGGTGGCGCGGGGATCCTCGGTGAGGGCCTGCACCAGGCGCGCGTCGGTGGCGTCCAGGCGGTCAGGGCCGGGCGGCATGTGCTCAGTCTGACAGGTCCAGGCGGAGGAGCAGTTGTCATCCTGCGCAGTCCTCCGTGCCGACCTTGCGCAATCCGTCCGGGGGGTGGTGTGCTCCGGATCGAGCCGGTCGTGCCACGATGTGTGAGTGGCGCCACACCCCGGCGCCCACAGGACGTCCAGCACCGCAGCCGGCCGGCGACCCCGGCAGCCGCGGCCGACGGCGAGGAGGACCGCAGTGCGCGAGCGTGCGAGCGGAACCGGGAGCGCTGCCCTGCCGAGTGTCACGACGGAGGCGGTGGACCCCGTACCCGGAGCGGGGGCGCCCCACCTGCCGCAGCAACCGGACCTGGTGCAGCTGCTGACCCCCGAGGGCGAGCGCATCCAGCACCCCGACCACCCGTTGGACGTCTCCGCCGAGGAGCTGCGCGGCCTGTACCGCGACCTCGTGCTGGTCCGCCGCTGGGACGTCGAGGCCACCGCCCTGCAGCGCCAGGGCGAGCTCGGCATCTGGGCCTCGCTGCTCGGCCAGGAGGCCGCCCAGATCGGCGCCGGCCGCGCCATGGCCGACACCGACACGGCCTTCCCCACCTACCGCGAGCACGGCGTCGCCTGGACCCGCGGCGTCGACCCGCTGCACGTCATCAGCCTGTTCCGCGGCGTGGACAACGGCGGCTGGGACCCGGTGGCCACCGGCTTCAACCTTTACACCGTCGTGATCGGCGCGCAGACCCTGCACGCCACCGGCTACGCGATGGGCCTGCAGCGCGACGGCGCCGAGAGCGCGGCGCTGGCCTTCCTCGGCGACGGCGCGACCAGCCAGGGCGAGGTCAACGAGGCGATGATCTGGGCGGCCAGCTTCAGCGCCCCCGTCGTCTTCTTCTGCCAGAACAACCAGTACGCGATCAGCGTGCCGCTGGAGCGGCAGTCCCGGGTGCCGCTGTACCAGCGCGCGGCCGGCTTCGGCTTCCCCGGCGTGCGGGTCGACGGCAACGACGTCCTGGCCGTCCTCGCCGTCACGCGCTCGGCGCTCGCCGCCGCCCGCGAGGGCCAGGGGCCGACGTTCATCGAGGCGTTCACCTACCGGATGGGCGCGCACACCACCTCCGACGACCCGACCCGCTACCGCCTCGCCAGCGAGCTGGAGGAGTGGAAGCTGCGCGACCCCATCGCCCGGGTCAAGGCGTACCTGTCGCGGACCGGCGTGGCCGACGCCGCCTTCTTCGACGCCGTCGAGGCCGAGGGCGACGAGCTGGCCGCGCGGATCCGGTCCGGCACCGTCGGGATGCCCGACCCACCGGGGACGGCGATGTTCGACCGGGTGTACGCGGAGCAGACGCCGCACCTGGCCGCGCAGCAGGCGGAGTTCGAGGCGTACCAGGCGTCGTTCGAGGGGGCCGGGCACTGATGACCGAGACGCTCACCATCGGCAAGGCCCTCAACCTGGGCCTGCGCCGGGCCATGGAGGACGACGCGAAGGTCGTGCTCATGGGCGAGGACATCGGCCGCCTCGGCGGGGTCTTCCGCATCACCGACGGCCTGCAGAAGGACTTCGGCGAGGACCGCGTCGTCGACACCCCGCTGGCCGAGGCCGGCATCCTCGGCACCGCCGTCGGGCTGGCCATGCGCGGCTACCGGCCGGTCTGCGAGATCCAGTTCGACGGGTTCGTCTTCCCGGCCTACAACCAGATCGTCACGCAGGTCGCCAAGATCCACGCCCGCTCCCGCGGCCGCCTGCCGATGCCGATCGTCATCCGGATCCCCTTCGGCGGCGGCATCGGCGCGGTCGAGCACCACAGCGAGAGCCCGGAGGCCTACTTCGCGCACACGCCGGGCCTGAAGGTGGTCGCCGTCAGCAACCCGGTCGACGCCTACTGGGGCATCCAGCAGGCCATCGCGCACCCCGACCCGGTCGTCTTCCTCGAGCCCAAGCGGCGGTACTGGGAGAAGGCGGAGGTCGACACCGACGCGACGCCGGGCCCGCTGTTCGCCTCGCGGGTGCTCCGCGGCGGCGACGACGTCACGCTGCTCGCCTACGGCCCGATGGTGAAGACGGCACTGCAGGCGGCCGAGGCCGCCGCGGAGGAGGGGCGCTCGATCGAGGTGGTCGACCTGCGCACGCTCTCGCCGCTGGACCTCGAGCCGGTGTTCGACTCGGTGCGCCGCACCGGGCGCTGCGTCGTCGTCCACGAGGCGGCGGTGACCCTCGGCCTGGGCGCGGAGATCGCCGCGCGGGTGACCGAGACCTGCTTCCACTCCCTGGAGGCGCCGGTGCTGCGCGTGGGTGGCTACGACACCCCGTACCCGCCGTCGAAGCTCGAGGAGGAGTACCTCCCCGACCTCGACCGCGTGCTCGACGCCGTCGACCGCTCGATGGGGTTCTGAGATGGGGGAGCTGCGCCAGTTCCGGCTCCCCGACGTCGGGGAGGGCCTGACCGACGGCGAGATCCTGCAGTGGCTCGTGGCCGTCGGCGACACCGTCACGGTCAACCAGCCGCTGTGCGAGGTGGAGACCGCCAAGGCCGCCGTCGAGCTGCCCTCGCCGTACGCCGGCACGGTGACCGAGCTGCTGTACGAGGCCGGCACGACCGTCGACGTCGGCACGCCGATCATCACCATCGACGTGGGCGGCGACGCCCCCGCGCCGGCGCCGTCCGGGGGCGGCGCCGAGCCGGCCGCCGGGCTGATCGGCGGGGCGGCGCCGGGCGGGCGCACGGCGGTGCTCGTGGGCTACGGGCCGCGGACCACCGAGGCCCGCCGGCGCCCGCGCCGCACTCCCGCCGCGACCCCGCCCGCGGCGGCCGCGGTGCCGGGTGCGGACTACGGATCGGGTGGGACGGAGCGGCCGCCGCTGCTGGCCACCGCGCCCGACGCGACGGTCAAGCCGGTGCGCCACGGCGGCCTCGAGGTCGGCCGGCAGGCCGAGGCGCACGCCCGCGCCGAGGCGGCGGCCCCTCCCGGCCGGTCGCGCCCGGCCGGGGCTCGGTGCGCCCGCTGGCCAAGCCGCCGGTGCGCAAGCTCGCCCGCGACCTCGGTGTCGACCTCGGCGCGCTGACCGGCAGCGGCGCCGGCGGGGTCATCACCCGCGAGGACGTGACCGCCGCGGCGTCGGGGCCGGCCGCCGCCCCGGCGGCCCCCGCTCCCGCCCCGGCCGCCGCCACGGCCGGGGAGCAGCGGATCCCGGTCAAGGGCGTCCGCAGGGCGACGGCGGCGGCGATGGTGGCCAGCGCGTTCACCGCGCCGCACGTCACGGAGTTCCTCACCGTCGACGTCACGCGGATGACGAAGCTCCGGTCGCGGGTCGCCGCACGCCCCGAGTTCGCCGGGGTCAAGGTCAGCCCGCTGCTGTTCGTGGCGCGGGCGCTGCTGCTGGCCGCGCGCCGGCACCCGATGGTCAACAGCTCCTGGGACGAGGCGGCGCAGGAGATCGTCGTCCACGGGCAGGTCAACCTCGGCATCGCCGCGGCCACCCCGCGCGGGCTGGTCGTGCCCAACGTCAAGGACGCCGGCCGGCTCTCGCTGGTCGAGCTCGCCGGCGCGCTCACCGCGCTCACCGAGACGGCGCGGGCGGGGCGGACGGCGCCGGCGGACATGGCCGGCGGCACGATCACGATCACCAACGTCGGGGTGTTCGGCGTCGACACCGGCACGCCGATCCTCAACCCCGGCGAGTCGGCGATCCTCGCCTTCGGCGCGGTCCGCGAGATGCCGTGGGTGCACAAGGGGCGGATCGCCGTCCGGCAGGTGACGCAGCTGGCGCTGTCGTTCGACCACCGGGTCATCGACGGGGAGCTGGGCAGCCGGTTCCTCGCCGACGTCGGCGCGCTGCTGTCCGACCCCGGGCTGGCGCTCACCTTCTGAGCACGGGCGGAGGGCCTGCCGGCGCACGCCGGCAGGCCCTCCGTGCCGGAGCTCAGGCCCGGCGGTCGAGCTGTCCGCGCAGCAGCAGCCAGCCGACGACGGCCAGGTACGCGCCCACCGGCACGCCGCCGCCCGACTGGGAGAGGAACAGGAAGACCGGCGTCACCAGGGGCAGCAGCGCCACGAGCGGACGGGACACCCGCCGCGAGCGCCACAGCGACACGGCCAGGGCCAGCGACCCGAGGAACCACAGCGCGTTGGCCACGAGTGCCACGGCGGGGAAGAACGACAGGTCCTCGCCGTTGACCGCGCTCGACAGCATGCCGCCGCTGAGCAGCACGGTCCCCGCCGAGGCGACGACCGCCGCCCAGCGCGCGCCGGCCAGCGCGGCGAGCCGGGCGTAGAGCACGGGCAGGGCCCACAGCATCACGCTCGTGCCGACGAGGAGGGCGGCCGTCCGCGGCTCGATGGCCGGGTCGGTGTCCTGGGGATACAGGACCTGGGTGACGCCGACGGCGATCGAGATGCCGGAGGCGACGAGCGCGGCGGCGCCGGCCCGGGAGTCCGACCGTCGTCGGGTCGCGGCGGTGGCGGTGGCGGTGGCGGGCAGCGTGGTGGTCACGAGAGCTCCTCGGATCGGTCGGAGCGCCTGGTCAGGCGGTCGCCGAGAAAGCTAGGAACGGCCGGGGCCCGCCGGCATCGGCCTGCGGTCCACAGTGCGGGAGCGCGGGTCGCGTCCGCGGTGTCGACCATGGTCGAACTCCGTGTCGCCCTCGGGAGGACGCGCTGCCCGGCCGGCGGCCTCTAGGTTCGGGTCCGTGACGACGACAGCGGAGGCCGCCCGGCACCCCGCCGTGGCGGCGGCGTCGGTGCCCCGCTGGACGAGCGGGCTGGACCTGGCGGTCGCCGTCGGGCTCGCGGTGTGGGGACTGGTCGAGGTCGTCCTCTCGCCCGACCTGGGCCTCGTCCCGGGCGCGCTGTTCGTCCTGGTCGCGACCCTCCCCCTCGCCCTGCGCCGCCGGTTCCCCGGATCGGTCACCGCGGTGGTGGCGGCCGCCCTGGTCGTGCACGCGGCGACCGCGGAGGCGGCGGCCACGTTCACGCCCTTCCCGAGCCTGCTGCTCGCCGCCTTCACCGTCGCCGTGCACGTGCGCTCCCTGCCGGCGGCCGTGGGCCTGGGCCTGCTGCCGGTGGCCGCCATGGGGATGGCGGGACAGCTCGGCTACTTCGGCGTCGAGGCCGCCCGGCCGCGCGCCCTCGTCCTGCTGGTCTTCTTCGTCGCCGGGGCGTGGACCGGCGGGCGCGTGGTCCACCACCGGGCGCTGGCGGCCCTGCGGGCCGAGGAGGGGTCGGCCGCCGCGGCGGACCGGGCCGTGGCCCAGGAGCGGGCGCGCATCGCCCGGGAACTGCACGACGTCGTCGCGCACGCGGTGTCGGTCGTGGTGCTGCAGACCGGCGCCGCCGAGCAGTTCGTCGGCCGCGACCCGGACCGCGCCCGGGGCCACGTCGGCATGGCGCGCCGCACGGCGACGGAGGCCATGGCGGAGATGCGCCACCTGCTCGACGTGCTGCGCGAGGGGGAGGCCGTCTACCTCCCGCAGCCGGGCATCGAGCGGCTGCCGGACCTGGTGGACGAGGCCCGCGGAGCCGGGCTGGACGTGACCCTCGCCGTGGACGTCCCCGTGCCCGTCCCGGACGGCCCCTCGCTGGCGGTCTACCGGATCGTGCAGGAGTCCCTCACCAACGTCCTGCGGCACGCGCCGGGCGCCCGGACCACCGTGGCCGTCGGCAGCACCGGGAGGGAGCTGACCGTGGAGGTCCGCGACCACGGCCGCCGGGCGGACCCGGAGGACGGGCACCCGGCGCCGGCCGGCCTGAGCTCCGGGGGCTACGGCATCCCGGGGATGCGCGAGCGGGTCCGGGTCTACGGCGGGTCGCTGGCCGTGGGCCCGGAGCCCGACGGTGGGTGGCTGGTCCGCGCGGTCCTCCCGGCCGGGTCGTCGTGACGGCGGTGCAGCCGTTGCGGGTCGTCGTGGCCGACGACCACGCGCTGGTCCGCTCGGGCATCACCGGCCTGCTCGAGGCGGGCGACGTCGAGGTGGTCGGGGAGGCCGCCGACGGGGTGGAGGCGGTCGAGGTGGCGCTGCGGCTGCGGCCCGACGTCGTGGTCATGGACGTGCGCATGCCGCGCCTCGACGGCATCGAGGCCACCCGCCGGCTGCGCCGGGACCCGGGCGGCCCGCAGGTGCTGGTGCTCACCACCTTCGACCTCGACGAGTACGTCTTCCGGGCGCTGGAGGCCGGAGCCGCCGGCTTCCTGCTCAAGGACGCGCCGCCGGGCCGGCTGGTCGAGGCCGTGCGCACCGTCGCCGACGGCGACGCGCTGCTCGCCCCCGCCGTCACCCGGCGCCTCGTCGAGCGCCACCTCTCCGCACCGGCACCGGCACCGGCGACCGGGCCGGACCCCGCCGCCGACCTCAGCCCGCGCGAGCGCGAGGTGTGGCTGCTCGTCGCCCAGGGGCTGTCCAACGCCGAGATCGCCGGCACGCTCGTGGTCACCGAGGCGACGGTGAAGGCGCACGTCACCCGCCTCCTGGCCAAGCTCGGGGTGCGGGACCGGGTGCAGGCGGTCGTGCGCGCCTACGAGAGCGGCCTGGTGCGTCCCGGGGGCGCAGGATGACGGCATGACCGACCTCGACGGGCTGCTCGCCTTCGCCGAACGCTCCTGGCTGCCCGCGGGCGGCTTCGGCTACCTGGGGGCCGACGGCGCGGTGCTGCCGGACCGGCCGCAGGAGACCTGGATCGTCGGGCGGATGACGCACGTCTTCGCGCTGGCGCACCTGCGGGGCCGGCCGGGAGCTGCGGACCTGGCCCGCTCCGGCGTCGCGGCGCTCCGGGAGGGGCCGCTGCACGACGGCGTCTCCGGCGGCTGGCGCGCGGCCGAGGACGACGACACCAAGAGCGCGTACGTGCACGCCTTCGCCGTCCTCGCGGGGGCGACGACGGCGATGGCGGGCATCGCCGGCGGCCGGGAGCTGCTCGACGAGGCGCTCGACGTCTGGGACCGGCACTTCTGGGACGACGCCGAGGGCCTCGCCGTGGAGGAGTGGAGCGCGGACTGGTCGCGGCTGTCGGACTACCGCGGCGCCAACGCCAACATGCACGGCGTCGAGGCCACGCTCGCGGCGGCCGACGCCCTGTCCCTGGCCGGCGAGGAGGAGGAGGCCGCCCGGCTGCGGCGGCACGCGCTGCGCAGCACCGAGCGGGTCGTGCACGGGTGGGCCCGCGAGCGGGACTGGCGGCTGCCCGAGCACTTCGACGCCGCGTGGACGCCGCTGCCCGAGCACAACCGCGACCGCCCGGCCGACCCGTTCCGCCCCTACGGCGTCACCGTCGGGCACCAGTTCGAGTGGGCCCGCCTGTGCCTGCACCTGCGCGCCGCGCTCGGGGACGCCGCGCCCGGCTGGCTGCTCGACGACGCGGTCGCGCTGTTCGGAGCCGCGGCCGGCCGCGGGTGGGCGGCCGACGGCCTGCCGGGCTTCCCCTACACGCTGGACTGGGACGACCGGCCCGTGGTGACCGCGCGGATGCACTGGGTGCTGTGCGAGGGGGTCGCCGCGGCCGCGGTGCTCGGCGCGGTCACCGGCGAGGAGCGCTACGCCGACCTGGCCGCCACCTGGCGGGCGCACGGCGAGGAGCGCTTCGCCGACCCGTCCACCGGCAGCTGGCACCACGAGCTCACGCCGTCGGGCGAGGTGGCCTCCGGCACCTGGGCCGGGCAGCCCGACGCCTACCACCTGGCGCAGATGCTGCTGCTCGAGGACGCGCCGGTGCGGGGGAGCGTGGCGCTGGCGCTGCGGTGATCCCGGTGTGTCCGCTCCAGGGACCCGGGGTAGGGGCGCGATGACCGCAACGACATCCCGAGCCAGAGGAGCGTTCCCGTGGCAAGCGTGCAGGAGTCCGTCGACGTCGACGTCCCGATCCGGGTCGCCTACGACCAGTGGACGCAGTTCGAGTCCTTCCCCCAGTTCATGGGCGGCGTCGAGCGCATCACGCAGATCGACGACACGCACACGCACTGGATCACCAACATCGACGGCGTGAAGCGCGAGTTCGACGCCGAGATCACCGAGCAGCACCCCGAGGAGCGGGTGGCCTGGACGAGCACCGGCGGCGACGCCAAGCACGCCGGCGTCGTCACCTTCCACCGCCTCGCCGACACCAAGACCCGCGTCATGATCCAGATCGACTGGGAGCCCACCGGGCTCGTCGAGAAGGCCGGCGCGGCGCTCGGCTTCGACGACCGCCAGGTCAAGGCCGACGCCAAGCGGTTCAAGGAGTTCATCGAGAGCCGCGGCACCGAGACCGGCGCCTGGCGCGGCGACGTCTCCCGGCCCGACCAGCCGTAACCGGCCCAGCGCAGACGACGGCGCCCGTCCCCTCCGCTCGGAGGGGACGGGCGCCGTCGCTCGTGCCTCTCAGCGGCGGAGACGGCCATCTCCGCCGCCCGGGGTCACTCCGCGTCGAGGTCGGCGGCCACCAGGCCCGCGATCTGCTCGACGACGGCCTGGTCGTCGCTGGTGACGGTGACCTCGGCGCCCTTCTGGGCACCGAGCGTCATGATCATCAGCGGGGAGCCGGCGTCGACGGGGTTCCCGCCGGGCGTGGCCAGGGTGACCGGGACGCCGGCCTTGCCCACGGCCTCGGCGATGAGCGCGGCCGGGCGGGCGTGCAGGCCGACCCGGGAGCCGACGGTGACGGTCTGACTGGGCATGGGCGGGATCCTCGCTGCTCGGGTGGGTGCGGACGGGGTCGAGCCTGCCGTGTCAGACGCGCGCGGGCGCGCTGACGGCGGAGGCCGGGGCGGCGGTGTGGGCGTGCGCCAGGTCGACGGCGTCCTCGGGGACGGCGTCGGCCTTGGGGCGGCCGATGCTCTTGGCGACGGTGACCGCCAGCGCGCCGACGACCGTGCCGACCACCAGGGCGACGAGGAACATCAGCACGCCGTTCATCGCGAAGAACACGAAGATGCCGCCGTGCGGGGCCCGCAGCTCCACGCCGCTGGCCGCGACGATCGCTCCGGTGGTGGCGCCGCCGAGCATCATCGACGGGATGACGCGGAACGGGTCGGCCGCGGCGAACGGGATGGCGCCCTCGGAGATGAAGGACAGGCCGAGCAGCCACGCCGCCTTGCCGTTGTCCCGCTCGGCCGGGGTGTAGAGCCGGGGCCGGACGGCGGTGCTCAGCGCCATCGCCAGCGGCGGGACCATGCCGGCGGCCATGACCGTCGCCATGATGACCAGCGGGGCGCCACTGCCGGCGGCCAGGCCGGTGGTGGCGAAGACGTAGGCGGCCTTGTTCACCGGGCCGCCGAGGTCGAAGCACATCATCAGGCCGAGGATGATCCCGAGCAGCACCGCCGAGGTGCCGGTCAGCCCGTTGAGCCAGTTGCCCAGGCCGCTGAGCGCCGCGGCCAGCGGGCGGCCGAGCAGGACGGCCATGATGCCGCTGGAGATCAGCGTGGCCAGCAGCGGGATGATCACGACGGGCTGCAGGCCGCGCACACCGGCGGGCAGCTTCCACGAGGCGATCCACCGGGCCGCGAAGCCGGCGATGATGCCGCCGACCAGGCCGCCGATGAAGCCGGCGCCCACGCTCACCGAGACGGCGCCGACGACGAAGCCGGGGACGATGCCCGGGCGGTCGGCGATCGCGTAGGCGATGTAGCCGGCCAGCGCCGGCACGAGGAAGCCGAACGCCGCCTGGCCGAGCACGGTGCAGACGGCGCCGAGGTAGCCGAGGAACCCGTCGTTGAGGCCCTCGATGCCCGGGGCACTGGGCAGGTCGAGGAACGAGTTGGTGAGCACCCAGCTCAGCGCGTAGTTCTGCCCGTCGGCGTCGGGGTTGGCGCTGACGATCTGGTAGCCGCCGAAGAGGAAGCCCAGCGCGATGAGCAGGCCGCCCGCGGCGACGAACGGGATCATGTAGCTGACGCCGGTGAGCAGCCAGCGGCGGATCTCCGCGCCGGTACCCGGCCGGCTGCCGCCGCTCGACGGCGCGGGAGCCGCGGCGCCGCTGCCCGGCACCCTGCGGGAGTCCGGGTCGTCGGCGGCCGCGAGCGCCTCGCGGATCATCACCTCGGGCTCGTTGATGGCCCGCTTCGTCCCCGACTGCACCACCGGCTTCCCGGCGAAGCGGTCCTGGTCCCGGACGCCCACGTCGACGGCGAAGATGACCGCCTCGGCGTCGCGGATGACCGCCGGGTCCAGCGGGGTGGAGCCCGAGGAGCCCTGCGTCTCGACGACGAGGTCGACGCCCTCGGCCTGGGCCGCGGCCGTGAGCTTGTCGGCGGCCATGTAGGTGTGCGCGATGCCGGTCGGGCAGGCGCTGACGGCGACGACGCGGCGGCGGGCGGGAGCGGCGGGGGCCGCAGCCGGGGCGGGCGTGGCCGGCGCGGGGACCGAGGTGACCGCGCTCGCTCCGGTGGCCGGCGTCGGGGAGACGACCTCCTCGACCAGGGCGACGACCTCCTCGGCGGAGCCCGCGGCCCGCAGCGAGGCGACGAAGTCCGGCCGGACCAGGGCGCGGGCCAGCGCGGACAGCAGCGTGAGGTGGTCGGCGTCGCCGGCCGCGGGGGCGGCGATGAGGAACACCAGGTCGGCCGGCCCGTCGGCGGCGCCGAAGTCGACCCCCGGGCTCAGCCGCGCGAAGGCCAGCGACGCCTGGGTCACCGCGCCCGACCGGCAGTGCGGGATGGCGATGCCGCCGGGCAGCCCGGTGGCGGCCTGCGCCTCGCGGGCCAGCGCGTCACCGGCCAGGGCCTCGGCGCCCGTGGCGCGGCCGGCCTCGGCGACCAGGACCGCCAGGCGGCTGACCACCGCGGCCTTGTCGGAGCCCAGGTCGGCGTCGAGGACGACGAGCTCGGGGGAGATGAGTGCGGACATGACGGACCTCTCGGGGCGTCAGGGGACGTCGCGGCCGGCGGCCGCGACGGGATCGGGGGAGGGCGTCGGCCCGGGCAGGCCGGTCGTCACGACGACCGACGTGGGGTCGACCTGGTGCGGGGCCGGCACCGCCGACCCCGGCAGTGCGGCGGCGGCGGAGCCGGTGGCGACCGCGCGGCGCAGCCGCTCGGCGGGCGGGGCGCCGGCCAGGTCGGCGAGCAGGGCGCCGGCCAGGCTCGAGTCGCCGGCGCCGACGGTGCTGCGGACGGCGGTGCGCGGCGGGCGCGCCGACCACACGCCGTCGGCCGTGGAGAGCACCGCGCCGTCGCCGCCGAGGGTCAGGAGCACCTCGGCGACGCCGCCGGCGTGCAGCGCCTCGACCGCGGCGCGCACCGCGGCCGGGTCCGCGAGCAGCGCGGCCTCCGTGGTGCCGGCGACCTGGGCCAGCTCCTCGGCGTTGGGCTTGAGCAGGTCCGGCGCCGCGCCGGGACCGGCGGCCAGCAGCGCGCGCAGCGGCGCCTCGGAGGTGTCCACCGCGACGCGCGCGCCGGTGGGGCGCACGGCCCGGACCAGCTCGGCGTACCAGTCCTCGGGCGTGCCGGGCGGCAGCGAGCCGGAGAGCACCACCCAGCGGGCGCCCGCGGCCGCTCCGGTGAGCACCGCCCGGAGCGCGGCACGGACGTCCCCGTCGAGGGCGGTCCCCGGCTCGTTGAGCTTCGTGGTGGTGCCGTCGGGCTCGGTGAGCGAGTAGTTGGTGCGCACCGGCACGCCGGTGGGCACGGTCAGCGGCGGGAGTCCCAGAGCGGTCAGCGCGGTGACCAGCGGGTCGGTCCGGTCGGCCGGCACCACGGCCGCGACGTCGGCTCCCGCCGCAGCCAGCGCGCGCGCCACGTTGACGCCCTTCCCGCCCGGCTCGGTGGAGCTGACCCCGAGGCGCGCCACCCCTCCGCGGGCGAGCGGGCCGGGGAGGGCCAGCGTCCGGTCCAGGCTCGGGTTGGCCGTCAGCGTGACGACCCGTCCCCCGGGCGCGCCGTCGCCGCTCACGCGGTCACGACCTCGACGCCGGCGGCCTCGAGGTGGTCCACGACGGCCGGTTCGGCGTCGCCGTCGGTGACCACCACGTCGACCTCGTCGAGGGAGGCGAAGCGGACCAGGTGCTCGCGGCCGAGCTTGCTGCTGTCGGCCAGGACGACCACCCGCTGCCCGGCCCGCACCATCGCCCGCTTGACCGAGGCCTCGGCCTCGTCCGGGGTGGTCAGCCCGTGGCCGGGGGCGATGCCGTTGGTGCCGAGGAAGGCGACGTCGACCCGCAGGTCGGCCAGCGCCCGCACCGGCGTCTCGCCGACGGCGCACTGGGTCAGCCCGCGCACCCGGCCGCCGAGCACGTGCAGGGTCACGCCCGGCGCGTTGGCCAGCCGGGCGGCGATGGGCACCGAGTTGGTGGCCACGAACAGCGACCGGTCGGCCGGCAGCACGTCGGCCAGCGCGGCGGTGGTGCTGCCGCCGTCGAGCAGCAGGCTGCCGCCCCGGCCGGGCAGCAGGTCCAGCGCCGCCGCGGCGATCTTGCGCTTGGCCTCGGCGCGGGTGGCGTTGCGCTCGGCCAGCGCCGTCTCCACGAGCGTGAGCGCGGCGGCGGGTACGGCACCGCCGTGCACGCGCCGCAGGACACCCGCCCGCTCCAGGACGGCGAGGTCGCGGCGCACGGTCTCGGTGGTGACGCCGAAGTCCTCGGCCACCGTGGCGACGGCGATCCGGCCCTGCTCGGCGACGAGCGTGGCGATGGCCTGCTGGCGCTCCTCGGCGTACACCGTCGACCTCCTCGTCGGTGTTCCGGACCACGACGGACCCTCGGCGATGCCCGATCGTGTGGGATCCGGCTTGTGTCTGTGTTGTTCTACGTGGATTACGTTGACAAGTCAACACCGTTTGGTGAGGCTGGTCACGGACGACGAGGTCCGGCGACCGCCATCCCTCCGACCGACGCGAGGTCCGCATGTCCACCACCGCCGCTCGCACCGTGCTCACCGGGACGCCCGTCGTCCCCGGTGTGGTCCTCGGTCCCGTGGTCCGCCCGTCCGGGGCGGTCCTCCTGCCCGCTGAGGCCTTCGACCCGCTGCCGGAGGCGGCGCGCGAGGAGGAGCGGGCACGCTTCACCGCGGCCGCCGAGGCCGTCGCCGGGCGCCTGGCCGAGCGCGCCGCGGCCGCGACCGGGATGACCGCCGAGGTGCTGTCGGCCACCGCCGGCATGGCCCGCGACCGCGGGCTGCTGGGTGCGGTCGAGCAGCGGATCGCCGCCGGTGTCCCCGCTGCCGTGGCCACCGTGCAGGCCGCGCAGCAGTTCGTCGACGTCTTCACCTCGCTGGGCGGCGTGATGGCCGAGCGGGTCACCGACGTGCGCGACGTGCGTGACCGCGTGGTCGCCGAGCTGACCGGCCAGGGTGAGCCCGGCGTCCCCTCGCCCGCGGAGCCCTCCGTCCTGCTGGCCGACGACCTGGCCCCCGCCGACACCGCCGGCCTCGACCCCGCGCGGATCGTCGGGCTGGCCACCCGCCTGGGCGGGACCACCAGCCACACCGCGATCATCGCCCGCCAGCTCGGCCTGCCCCTGGTCGTGGCGGTGGAGGGGCTCGACGGCGTCCCCGCCGGCGCGACGGTCCTCCTCGACGCCGAGGAGGGCTCGGTCACCGTCGACCCCGACCCGGAGGCCGCCGCCGGCCAGCTCGCCGCGGCCCGCCGGGCCGCGGAGGCCCTGGCCGGCTACACGGGGCCGGGCGCCACCCGCGACGGCGTGGCGGTCCCGGTGCTGGCCAACGTGCAGGACGGTGACGGCACGCGGGCCGCTCTGCGCGCACACGCCGAGGGGGTCGGCCTGTTCCGCACGGAGCTCGCCTTCCTCGGCCGGGCCGCCGAGCCGACCGTCGAGGAGCAGGCCGACGGCTACGCCGACGTCCTCGAGGCCGCGGCCGGCCGGCGGGTCGTCCTGCGCACCCTCGACGCCGGGTCGGACAAGCCACTGGAGTTCGCGACGCCGCCCGAGGAGGCCAACCCGGCGCTCGGCGTCCGCGGCCTGCGGGTGGCCCGCCGCGACCCCGGCCTGCTCGACCGCCAGCTCGACGCCGTCGCCGAGGCCGCCCGCCGCACCGGTGCCGCGCCGTGGGTGATGGCGCCCATGGTGGCCACCGAGGGCGAGGCCGCGGACTTCGCCGCCCGGGTGCGCGAGCGCGGCCTGGTGCCCGGCGTCATGGTCGAGGTGCCCTCGGCCGCGCTGCTGGCCGACCGGATGCTGCGGCACGTCGACTTCCTGTCCATCGGCACCAACGACCTGTCGCAGTACGCGCTGGCCGCCGACCGGCTCTCGGCCGACCTCGCCGACCTCACCGACCCGTGGCAGCCGGCCCTGCTGGCGCTGGTGGAGACGACGGCGGCGGCGGGCCGGCGGTCGGGCAAGCCGGTGGGCGTCTGCGGCGAGGCCGCGGCCGACCCGCTGCTCGCCTGCGTCCTGGTGGGGCTCGGCGTGACTTCGCTGTCGTGCGCCGGCTCGGCGGTCGCGGGTGTCGGCGCGCGCCTGGCCACCGCCGACCTCGCCGCCTGCCGGGAGGCCGCGGCGGCCGCCCTGGCCGCCGACGACCCCCGGACGGCGCGGGCCGCGGCGCGGGCGGTGTTGACCCGCGCCTGAGCGGCCGGCCCACCCCGACGGGTGAACGATCGTCGGACATCGAGTGACTCACCCTGGGATCCTTCGGAATACTCCGGTTCTCACCTGCTTTACTACGGGTGTAGGACGACGTACCGAAGAGGGAGACACGGACATGTCCATCGGGACCACCTGGCGGCGGCGTCGGCAGGCGGCTCGCACGCAGCGGGCCATCGACCGGGCCATCGCCCGCACCGGCAGCCCGGCGATGCGCGACGAGCTGCTCACCATGGCCAACAGCAGCTCGTTCTCCACGCGCGAGGTCTGAGGCCGCCGGCCTCCGCCCCCGCGCAGGCCTGATCCGCACGACCCCGGTCTGCACCCGCAGCCCGGGGTCGACTGCTGTCCGGGGTCCACTGCTGTCCGGGGTCCACTGCTGTCCGGGTCGACTGCCGCCCGGGGCCGGTCGGCTCCCTCCCGCGGGGGAGTCCGTGACGCGGCGCGCGCGGCCTCGCTCAACCCCGGACGGGCCCGTGCCGAAACTGCGGACGTGAGAGCAGCGCGGCCGGCGGACCGGACAGCATCCCCGGCAGAGGCCCGGGAGACGTCGGGCGCGACGACGGGCCTCGTCCTGGAGTACGTCCGCCAGCACGCCGGTGAGGCGGCGGTCGAGGACACCCTCCGCCGGGCCGGCGTGCCCTTCACCGCCGCCGAGCTGTCGCGGCCCTCGACCTGGACCAGCTACGACACGCGGATCCGCCTGTTCACCGCCGCCACCGAGGTGCTGGGTGATCCCGGCGTCATGTTCCGCATCGGCGCGGACTCGCTGCGCACCGGGATGAACTCCTCCGTCGTCGTGCTGGTGCGCGCCATGGGCTCACCGCGCCAGGTCTACGCCCGCCTGCCGCGCGCGGTCGCCAACTTCACCACCACCTCCACCATGGAGGTGGTCGAGTCCGACGCCACCTCGGCGACGCTGCGGTACCGGCTGCACGAGGGCTACGTCCACTCGCGGCTGGACTGCGACTACGCGCGCGGCCTGATCAGCATGGTGCCGGCCATCTTCGGCCTGCCGCCGGCCCGCGTCGTCCACGAGGAGTGCGAGTCCTCCGGCGCGGCGGCCTGCGTCTACCACCTCTCCTGGGACCGGCGGAGCCGCTGGTCGCGCCGGCGCGGCGGCCCGGCCTCGGCCGACCCGGAGCTGGCCGCCCTGCGCTCGCAGGTGCGCGGCCTGCAGGAGGCGGCCACCGACCTGGTCGACGGCGAGGACCTGGAGACCGTCCTGCGCCGCATCGTCGACCGCGCCGCCGCCGCGGTCCTCGCCCCCGCCTACCTGCTCGCCGTCTCCGCGCCGCACGGCGGCGCCCCCCTCGTGCACAGCTCCGGCCTCGACCCCGCCGAGGTGCCGCTGCTGGTGGCGCGGCTGCTCGCCGGGAACGACCTCGGGCCGGGCGCGGTGACCGTCGACGTCGCCTCCGCCCGCCGGACCCACGGCCGGCTGGCCGCCCTCAACCGGCCCGGCCAGGGGGGGCTCGGCGACGAGCGGGCGATGCTCGCCGCCTACGCCGGCCACGCGGCGGCCGCCCTCGACCTCGTCCTCGCCCTCGAGGACAGCCGGTCGGAGGCCCGCCGGGCCGGCGCCCTGCTCGACCTCGCCCACGACCTGGCCCAGGCGGCCGAGGCGCGGGAGATCTGCGAGGTGGTGGCCGGGGCGCTGCCCCGCATCGTCGGCTGCGGCAGCTCCGGCGTGCTGCTCTGGGACCCCGCCGCAGGCGTCCTGCGGGCGGCGGCCTGCGCCGGCCTGCCGCCCGAGCAGGAGGCGGTCCTGCGGACCGCGACCCTGCGGGCCGGCGACGTCCCCGAGGTCTTCGGCATCCTCACCGACCGCGAGCCGCGGGTCATCAGCGCCGTCGGCGCCAGCGCCCCCATGCGGGACCTGCTCGCCGCGCTCCTGCTGACCGACGTCGTCGCCGTCCCCCTCCTCGCCGGGACGACCTTCCTCGGGGTGGTCACCGCGAGCTGGGCCGACGGCGAGGTCAGCGGCGCCCTCGACGCCGACGTCCTGGCCCGGCTGCGAGGTGTGGGCGACCAGGCCTCCACCGCCCTGCAGAAGGCCCGGCTGCTCGAGACCGTCCGGCACCAGGCCAGCCACGACGCCCTGACCGGCCTGCCCAACCGCGTGCTGTTCCGCGAGCGGCTGGCCGACGCGCTCGCCGCCGCCGCCCCGTCCGGGTCCGTCGGCGTGCTGTTCTGCGACCTCGACCGGTTCAAGGCGGTCAACGACAGCCTCGGTCACGCCGCCGGCGACGAGCTGCTGCGGCAGGTGTCGGCGCGGTTGCGCGCCGCCGTCCGCCCCGGCGACACCGTCGGGCGGCTCAGCGGGGACGAGTTCGCGGTGCTGCTCCCGCGGCTGGCGTCCCCGTCGGACGCCCAGGCCGTCGTGGGCCGCGTGGCGGCGGCGTTCGCCGAGCCGTTCCGCCTCGACGGCATCCCGGTGCCCATGGGCACGAGCACCGGCGTCGCCGTGCACACCGGGTGCGGCGAGGACCCCTCGGCCACGGCCGAGCGGCTGCTGCGCGAGGCCGACACGGCGATGTACCGCCACAAGCACCGCGACCGCCCGCCGGCCCCGGCCCCCCGCCCCGCGGAGTAGCGCCCACTCGGGACGAGACCGCGTCCACGGCGGTCGTCCCGACTCCGGGGACGACCGTCAGCGCGTGCCGGTCACCAGGCGACGTCAGTCGCGGAGGCGGGCCCGGAGGGCGGCCTGCTCGCGGGCGCCGAAGCCGTGCTCCTCGAGCCAGCCGAGCGGCCCGCCGTGCCGCTCCCGCAGGATCTCCAGCAGCCGGCGCATGGTCTCCGCCCGCGGCGTGTGGACGGCGACCTCGCGGCGGGTCATGTCCTCGGCGTAGGTGGGCGACTGCCGCAGCTTGGCCACCAGCGCCTCGATGACCTCGGCGGTCATCGCGTAGTCGGCGACGATCTCCTCGTCGGGCACCCCGGCCGCGGCCAGCGCGAACATCGCGACGACGCCGGTCCGGTCCTTGCCGGCCGCGCAGTGCACGACCGCCGCGCCGTCCCCGGACGCGATCGTCCGCAGCGCGGCCAGCACGTTCTCGGGCCGGTGGTGCAGGTAGCCGAGGTAGGAGCGCACCGCCGGCGGCTCGACCTCGTCGGCCTCGGTGGTCTGCCGCGGGAGCACCGTCTCGGCCCAGTCGGCCGGCAGCTCGGGGACCTCGTCCTCCTCGACGGCGAAGACGTCGGTGTGGTGGCCCCGCTCGGGCAGCAGGCTGAAGTGGCGGTGCGTGACGCCCTCGACCCCGCGCAGCGGCCCGCGTCCCTCGAGCAGCACCTCGGCCGTCGTGCGCAGGTCGATGACGTCGCGCAGGTGCAGGTCCTCCACCAGGCGCCGGACGTCGTCGTCGCTGAGGGTCTGCAGGTTGTCGCTGCGCAGGACGCGGCCGAAGGCGGTCGTGCCACCGTCGGTGGTGGGCAGGCCGCCCAGGTCGCGCGTGTTCGTCGTGCCGTCGAGTCGCAGCCAGCGGCCGGTGCGCAGGTCGGAGGGGGTCGAGGTCACGCCCCGACGGTACGGCGCGCGGCCGGGGGGTGGCGGGACGGCCACGGGCGACCGGCGGACCCGGCCGGGGGCGGGGCGTCTCGTGTGGTGCGGCTCCACACCCTTACGAGTGGCTGTGGTGGGGACCGACATGGGCAGTGGCGAAGTGGCTCCCTACCGTGTGGTCCAGACCACGCCGGACGGGATCGTCCGGAGTACCCCGTGCACCGTCGCACACGCCGAGGAGCCACCCATGTCGCGTTCCCGCCACCGGTCCCGGACCGCCGTCCTCGCCACGGGGGCCGCGCTGGCCCTGTCGGTCGCCGCCTGCGGCAGCCCCACCGCCGCCTCCTCGGGAGGCGGCGGCGGGGAGTCCGGCGGGGAGGGCGACCCGATCCGCGTCGGGCTGGTGTACTCGGCCACCGGGCCGCTGGCCACCTACGGCGAGCAGTACCTGCAGGGCTTCGAGGCCGGCCTGGACTACGCCACCGACGGCTCGGGCGAGGTCGACGGCCGGACGATCGAGGTGGTCGAGCGCGACGACGCCGGAGACCCCGCCAAGGCCGTCGCCGAGGCGACCGACCTCATCGGTCAGGGCGTGCAGGTCCTCGCCGGCTCCACCGCCTCCGGTGTGGCCACCCAGGTCGCGCCGCTGGCCGAGCAGAACGACGTGCTGTTCATCTCCGGGCCCGCCGCCACCGACGCCGTCACCGGGGTCAACGACAACACCTTCCGCTCCGGCCGGCAGACCTACCAGGACATCCTCACCGCGGAGTCCTTCATCGGGGACGCGCAGGGGAAGACCGTGCTGGTCTTCGCCCAGGACAGCGCGTTCGGGCAGGCCAACGTCGGTGCCGTCACCGCCGTCCTCGGCGGGGCGGGCGCCACGGTCACCCCGCTGCTGGTCCCGGCCAGCGCCACCGACCTCACCCCCTTCGCCTCGCAGGCCCGGGACGCCGGTGCCGACCTGGTCTTCGTCGCCTGGGCGGGGGAGACCGCGCCGGCCATGTGGCAGGCGATGGGCCAGCAGGGCGTCCTGGACTCGACGACGGTCGTCACCGGCCTCGACATCCGCGCCAGCTACGCCACCTACGGCGCCCAGGCCACGCAGATCGACTACCTCTCGCACTACTTCGCCGAGGCCGCCGACAACGAGGTCAGCCAGGCGATGACCGAGCGGGTCGAGGAGGCCGGCGGCACCGTCGACCTGTTCACCCCCGACGGCTTCACCGCCGCCCAGATGGTCGTGCGCGCGCTCCAGGAGGGTGGTGACGACGTCAGCGCGATGATCGACGCGCTCGAGGGCTGGCAGTTCGACGGCGTCAAGGGCCAGCTGACCATCCGCGAGGAGGACCACGCGCTCCTGCAGCCGATGTTCCAGGCGCGGCTGGAGGAGCAGGGCGGCGAGCTCGTCCCGGTCGTCGTCGACACCCTCGACCCGGAGGCCACCGCGCCGCCGGTCGCCACCGCCTGACCGGTCCGGCGAGGACGGCGAGCGTGACCACCTCCCTCCCCGCCCCGGCACCGGCCGCCCGCCCCGCGGGCGAGCCGGTGCTGCGGGTGGCCGGCCTGACCTGCGCCATCGGCGGCGCGGTCATCGTCTCCGACGTCTCCCTCGACGTCGCCCCCGGCGAGTTCGTCGCCGTCATCGGCCCGAACGGGGCGGGCAAGACCTCGCTGTTCAACCTGCTCTCGGGCCTGCTCCCGGTCACCTCCGGGACGATCACCCTCGACGGCACGGACGTCACCGCGGCCAGCCCGGCCGCGCGGGCCCGCCGCGGCCTGGGCCGGACCTTCCAGTCCTCGTCGGTGTTCGCGGGCCTCGGCGTCCGGGAGAACGTGCGCCTGGCCGCGCAGGCCCGCCTCGGCGGCAGCCTGCGCCCGTGGCAGCGGGTGCGACCCTCCGACCGGGCCTTCGAGGTGGCCGAGCGGGCGCTCGGCCGCGTGGGTCTCGCCGCCCGCGGCGACGCGCTCGCCGGGTCCCTCTCCCACGGCGACAAGCGCAAGCTCGAGCTGGCGATCCTGCTGGCCACCGACCCCGCCGTCGTGCTGCTCGACGAGCCGATGGCCGGGGTCAGCACCGAGGAGGTCGGCGGCCTCACGCAGGTCATCGCCGACGTCCACCGCGAGGAGGGCCGGACGGTGCTGATGGTCGAGCACCACATGGACGTGCTGCTGGGCCTCGCCGACCGGGTCGCGGTCATGCACCACGGCTCGCTGCTCGCACTCGACACCCCCGCGCGGGTCACGGCCGACCCCGCCGTCCAGGAGGCCTACCTGGGGGACCAGCTGTGAGCGCCGACCGGCCGGTGCTGCTCCGGCTGTCCGACGTGCACGTGCGGCTGTCGGGGTCGCACGTCCTGCAGGGGGTGGACCTCACCGTCCGCCGCGGCGGGGTGACCGCGCTGCTGGGCCGCAACGGTGCCGGCAAGACGACGACGGTCAAGTCGGTGCTGGGGCTGGTGCCCTCGACCGGCACGATCGAGCTGACCGACGCCGGCGGGCGGGTGCACCGGCTCTCGGGCCGGCGCACCCACGAGGTGGTCCGGCTCGGCGTCGGCTACGCGCCCGAGGACCGCGAGGTCTTCGGCGGGCTGACGGTGGCCGAGAACCTCACGCTGGCCGAGCGGCGGGACTCCGCGCACCACCCCGACCGCGTGTACGAGCTGTTCCCCGAGCTCGCGAAGCGCAGCCGGCAGCTGGCCGGGACGCTCTCGGGCGGCCAGCAGCAGATGGTGGCCATCGCCCGGCTGCTGCTCAACGACAACCAGCTGCTGCTCGTGGACGAGCCGACCAAGGGCCTGGCGCCGCTGCTGGTGGCCGAGGTCGCCGACGTGCTCGCCCGGGTCGCCGAGGAGGTGACGGTGCTGCTCGTCGAGCAGAACCTGTCCGTGGTGCGCCGCATGGCCACCGACGCCGTCGTCGTCGACCAGGGGCGGGCGGTGTGGAGCGGCTCGGCGACCGAGCTCATGGCCGACGCCGACCGCACCCGCGAGCTGCTGGGCGTCGCCACGAGCGGAGGTGCGCACGCATGAGCACGGTCGTGCTCCTCACCGTCACGGGACTGGGCCTGGCGGCGCTGTACTTCCTCGTCGCCTCGGGCCTCTCGCTGATCTTCGGGCTGATGGGCGTGCTCAACTTCGCCCACGGCGCGTTCCTCACCATCGGCGCCTACGGCACCTGGTGGGCCTCGGAGAACCTGCCCGGCGCCGGGTCGGGCGGATGGGGCTTCGCCCTCGCCGTCGCCTTCGGGGTCGCCGTCGGCACGGTCGTCGCCGCGCTGATCGAGCTGCTGCTCATCCGCCCGCTCTACGAGCGGCACATCGAGCAGGTGCTGGTCACCGTGGGCCTGAGCCTGGCGCTGGTCGCGCTCGTGCGGGCCATCTGGGGCGCCGACCCGCGGCCGTTCCCCGCGCCGGCGTGGGCCGAGGACACGACGTCGGTGCTCGGGGCCAGCGTGCCCAACGACCGGTTCCTGCTGATCGGCAGCGCCGTGGTCGTGCTGCTCGCGGTGCTGGCCTTCCTCCGCTACACCCGCTTCGGCCTGGTCATCCGCGCCGGCGTGGAGAACCGGTCGATGGTCACGGCGCTCGGCATCGACGTCCGGCGGGCGTTCACGCTGGTCTTCGCCCTGGGCGGCGCGTTCGCGGCCCTGGCCGGCGCGCTCGGCGGCGTCTACCTCGGCTCGATCTCGCCGGGCCAGGGCACCTCGCTGCTGATCTTCGCCTTCATCGTCGTCGTCATCGGCGGGATGAGCTCGATCACCGGCGCCGCGGTGGCCGCGGTCCTCGTCGGGCTGGTGCAGCAGTTCGCCAACTACTACGCGGCCAGCGGGGTGGGCGACCTGTCGGTCGTCCTGCTGCTCGCCGTCGTCCTGCTGACCCGCCCGGGCGGGCTGACTGCGAGGGTGGCATGAGCCGGAAGCTGACGCGGCTGGCGCCGCTGGTCGTGCTCGTCGTCCTGGCGGTGCTGCCGTTCTCGACGCTGCAGGTGCCGGGCCTGTTCGACGGCGTCCTCAACAGCCCGGGCACCCTGCAGCTGCTGGCGCTGTGCCTGCTCTTCGGGGGGGTCGCGCTGTCCTACGACCTGCTGTTCGGTTTCACCGGCCTGCTGTCGTTCGGGCACGCGCTCTACTTCGCGGCCGGCACCTACGTGGCCAACCTGGCGCTCACCCAGCTCGGCTGGGGCCTGGGGGCGGCACTGGCGCTGACCACGGCGGTGGGCGTCGTGCTGCCGCTGCTGGTCGGTGGGGTGGCGCTGCGGGTGTCGGGCATCGCCTTCTCGATGGTCACGCTGGCCATCGCGCAGGTCGGGTCGATCGTGGTGCTGCGCGACCCCGGCGGCCTGACCGGCGGTGAGGAGGGCCTGGCGCTGGACCGCTCGAACGTGCCCGACGCGTTCGTCGGCGTCCTCAACACCGTCAACCTCTACTGGCTGGCGCTGGCCTACCTGGCCCTCGTCTACGTGGTCGTGGCGTGGGTGACCGGCTCGCGGGCCGGGCGGGTGTGGCAGGCGATCCGGGAGAACGAGCGCCGCGTCGAGGTGCTGGGACTGCGGCCCTACCCGTTCAAGCTCGTCGTCTTCGCCCTCGCCGGGCTGCTCGCCGCGCTCGGCGGGGTGGTGCACCTGCTGCTGCTCGGCGGGTCCACCCCCCGCACGACGACCGCCGACTTCACCCTCGGCCTGCTGGTGATGGTCGTGCTCGGCGGTGCGGGCAGCCGCTGGGGGGCGGTGCTCGGCGGCGTGCTCTACACCTACCTCGACAGCCGGCTCACCGACCTGGCGTCCTCGGCCGCGGTGCAGGACCTGCCGGCGTGGCTGCGGGTGCCGCTGTCGGAGCCGCTGTTCCTGCTCGGGTCGCTGTTCGTGCTGGTCGTCTTCTTCGTCCCGGGCGGCATCGCGGGCCTGGTCGCCCGGCTGCGCGAGCGCCGCGCCGGCCGCCGTCCCGGCGCACCGGCCGGCGGGGCCACGCCGCCGCCGGGCCGGGTGGTGGAGCAGCTGCGGGAGACGGCGTCGCGCGGGGTGGGCGTCGGCGCGGGCGGCCCCCGCGACGGCGTCTGAGCCCGACGCCGCACACCACCAGGTGAGCTGATCGTGCGGCGTCCTGGCTCACCGTCGGCGGTGAGCCAGGACGCGCCACGGTGAGCCAGGACGCCGCGCCGGGGTGACCAGGACGCGCTGGGGTGACCAGGGCGCCGCGCGGTGCGCTAGGGCGCGAGCAGGGCGTCGCAGACGTCGACGAGGCGCTGCCGCAGCGGAACGGCGCGGTCGGCGAACCCCCGCTGGGCGACGACGTAGGCGGCCTTGCCCTCCGGCGTCTCGATCGGCACCGGTGCGTAGCCGTGGTCGCGCAGGTCGTAGGGCGAGGCCCGCATGTCGAGCTCGCGCACCTCGACGGCGAGCGCGAAGCAGTCGGCGACGAGCTCGCCGGGCACCGCGGGGGAGAGCTTGTAGGCCCACTTGTAGAGGTCCATCGTCGCGTGCAGGCAGCCGGGCTGCTCCATCGCGACCTGCGTCTCCCGCGTCGGCCGCAGCCGGTTGAACCCGACGGCCGACGGCGTGAAGAACCGGAACGCGTCGAAGTGGCTGCACCGGATCGGGTGCGACTCCACGACGGCGTCGGTGCCCGCCTGTCCCAGCCGCAGCGGGACCGCGTGCCGCCGCTCGCCGGCGCGGTGCACCATGGCCCACTCGTGCAGCCCGAAGCAGCCGGTGTGCGCCGGCCGCGACGCCGTGGCGGCCAGGAGGTCCCGCACGAACCGCACCGTGGGCGCGCGCTCGGCCAGGTAGGAGCCGACGTCGAGGCGGACCGACCCGTCGTCGCCGGTCGCGTACCAGCGCCACGCGGCGTGCGGCGCCGGGCCGTCCGCCGACGGCGCGAGCGCGACGCCGGGGCCCGGGTGCCAGCGCCGCAGCCGCGACGGCGTCTCGGAGTAGTAGGTGAAGAGGAAGTCGAGCACCGGGTGCGACTCCCCGCGCCGGCGCCGCTCGCCGTGCGGCGCCGTCCACCGCTCGACGCGCGCCCCGTGCGCGGCCGCCCGTGCCGTCCACTCGGCCGCCGGCAGGCAGGGGAGGACGGTGGTCACCGGACCAGGGTAGGAGGGACCTCGGGACCTACCGGCAGGGTCCGCGCGGTCCCACGCTGGGCCTCCCGACCAGGAGGCGATCGCCGTGGCCGACGAGACGAGGACCGCCCACCGGCCCCTGCTGTGCCGCATCGGGTTGCACGCCTACGTGCAGCGGCGTCCCGACGACGAGCGGCTGCGCGGACCGGACCACAAGGTCTGCCGCCGCTGCGGGAAGCGCTCCGACATCGTCAACACCATCGTCCCGCCGGGGGTCGCGGGCTGAACGCTCAGGCCTCGCCGGCGGACGTCAGCCGGTGCAGCCGCAGCGCCAGCTGGACCTCCAGCGCGCGCTCGGGCGCCGACCAGTCCCGGCCCAGCAGCCGGGCGACCCGGTCCAGCCGCTGGGTGACGGTGTTGACGTGGACGTTGAGCACCTCGGCGGCGCGGGCGGGGGAGCCGCCGGTGTCGAACCACGCCCGCAGGGTGGCCACCAGGTCGGTGCCGCGGCGCGCGTCGTAGTCGAGCACCGGCGCCAGCGTGGCCGTGACGAACCCGGGCACGTCGCGGCCCTCGCCCACCAGCAGGCCGACGAAGCCCAGCTCGCCGGCGCTGGCCGACTGGCCGGCGCGGCCGAGGGCCTCCAGCGTGGAGGCGCACCGCCGGGCCTCGGCCTCCGCGCCGGCCACCGCGGCCGGGCCGTGCGCCGGACCCGCACCGCCGGCGGTGACCGGCCGCCCGACCGCGGCGGAGACCTCCCTGCACACCAGCGCCGCGGCGTCGCCCGGCGCCAGGTCGGGCAGGCAGAGGACGACGCGGCCGTCGCGGATCCCGGCCAGCCCGGCCCGCGTGGCGGCCAGGTGGGCCGCGGCGGCCAGCGCCCGCCCGCGGCAGCGCTCCTCCACGCGGACGACGACCACCGCCTGCGGCCGGTCGAGGTCGGCGCCCAGCCGGCGGGCCCGCTCCCGCAGGCCGTCGGGGTCGCGCAGCGGCCCGGTGAGCAGCTCGTCGAGCAGTTCGCCGCGCACCCGCCCCTCGGCCTCGCTGGCGGTGCGCCGGATGAGCAGCAGCAGCGCGGTGACCAGCGCCGCCCGCTCGAGGATGCGCTGGTCGGCGTCGGACAGGTCGCCGGCGCGCTGCAGCACCAGGCCGCCGAGCAGGTCGCTGCCCACCGTCACCGCCGCGGTCCACCACTCGCCGTCGCCCACGGTGCGCCCGGTCGACCGGGCCAGGCCCAGCGCGGCGGCCGGGTCGGGAGGGAGCGCACTGCCCGGGACGTCGGGGGGCGTGGGCCTGCCCTCCTCGTCGAGCACGGTGATCCGCCCGCCGAGGGCCTCGGTCACCGCGGCCGCCACGCCCTCGACGCCGCCGCCGCGCAGCACGACGTCGATGAACCGGTCGTGCGCCCCCGCGGCCCGCTCGACCGACTCGGTGTGCGCCCGCAGCTCGCGGGTGGCCGCCGACAGCTCGTCGAGCGCCGTGCGGGTCTCCTCCAGCAGCCGGGCGTTGTCGATCGCGATCGCGGCGTGCGCGGCCAGTGAGCCGAGCAGCGCCACCTCGGAGCGGTCGAAGGTCCGCTCGGTGCGGTCGGCGGCGTAGAGGACGCCGATGACCTGCGACCCGCGGATCAGCGGCACCCCGAGGATGGCGACCAGGCCCTCCTCGCGGACGCCGCCGTTGATGTCGTCGGTGTGGTGGAACCGGGCGTCGGTGAAGTAGCTCGCCGTCGCGTACGGAGCGGCGGTCTGGGCGACCAGCCCGCCCAGGCCCTCGCCCATGGGCAGCCGCAGCGCCTGGAACCGGGCCGAGACCGAGCCGTCGGTGACGCGCATGTACGTGTCGCCGTGCGCGTCGTCGTTGAGCGTCAGGTAGGAGACGTCGGTGCCGAGCAGCTGGCGGGCGCGGCGGACGATCGCGGTGAGGACGGAGTCGACGCCGCGCAGCGTGGCCAGGTCGCTCGCCGTGTCGAACAGCGCCGACAGCTCCGACTCGCGGCGCCGGCGGGCGGCGAAGGCGGCGCGCACCTGCAGCGCCAGCAGCCGCACCCGCTCCAGCTCGGCGAGGGTGTCGGGGTCGGCGCCGCCGGCGCGGGCGCGCACCAGCGGGCCCTCGTACTCGATGGCCGCGGCGTCGTCGAGGACGAGCTGCAGGTACTCGGCGGCGGCGGAGGGGACCCGCGGCGCGCGCCCGGGACCGTCGGCGGGCAGGGCGGCGGGCCGGCTCACGACCGGCATCCTCCCCGGCCGCGTCAGTGGGCGGTCCACCCGCCGTCCATCCGCAGCGAGGTGCCGGTGACCGAGGCCGCGGCGGGCGAGCAGAGCCAGGCGACGGCGTCGGCGACCTCGGCGGGCTCGATGAGCCGCTTGAGCGCCGCGGGGGCGAGCATCACCTGCTCGACCACCTCGTCCTCGGAGATCCCGTGGGTGCGCGCCTGGTCGGCGATCTGCCCCTCGACCAGCGGGGTGCGCACGTAGGCCGGGGCCACGCAGTTCGACGTCACGCCGTGGGCGGCGCCCTCGAGCGCGACCACCTTCGACAGCCCCTCGAGCGCGTGCTTGGCCGTCACGTAGGCGGACTTGAAGGGCGAGGCCCGGTGCCCGTGCACCGAGCTGACGTTCACCACCCGCCCCCAGCCCCGGCCGTACATGTGCGGCAGCGCGCCCCGGACCAGCCGGAACGGCGCCTCGACCATGAGCCGCTGGATGGTGGAGAAGACCTCGACGGGGAACTCGTGCAGCGGCGCGACGTGCTGGAAGCCGGCGTTGTTGACCAGGACGTCGACGTCGAGGTCGAGCGCGTCGACGGCGGCAAGGTCGGACAGGTCGACGGCGACCGCGCTGCCGCCGACGGTGCGCGCGACCTCCTCGGCCGCCGCGCCGTCCCGGTCGACCACGACCACCTCGGCGCCGGCCTCCGCCAGCCGCGAGGCGACCGCCCGCCCGATGCCCGAGCCGCCACCGGTCACCATCGCCCGCCGCCCCGTGAGGTCCTCCGCGCCCATGGCCGGGACGGTAGGCCGAGCCGGCGGCACCTGTCACGGCCCCGGGCCACACAGCTGACGCCGCGGGGATGGGCGCCGGCCACACCCGCCCTCGACCGCCCGGCGGACACGGAGTTCCGGTCCGGCATGGATCCGGACCACATGAGCCCGATCACAGGACTGGTCCCGGGCACATGGGCAGTCCCGCCGGACCTCCCTAGCGTCGACGCGGAACCACCCCGCCCACCGAGGAGACCCGCATGTCCGCACCCAGCCCGACGCCCCGGGGTCGGAGCTTCGGCCGCGTCGTCGGCGCGAGCATCATCGGCACCACCGTCGAGTGGTACGACTTCTTCCTCTACGGCTCGGCCGCCGCGCTCGTGTTCAGCGACCTGTTCTTCCCGGAGTCCTCCGACTTCGCGGGCGTCCTGCTCGCGTTCGGGACCTACGCGATCGGCTTCGCGGCCCGCCCGATCGGCGCCCTCGTCTTCGGCCACTTCGGTGACCGGATGGGACGCAAGAAGCTGCTGGTCGTGTCGCTGCTCATGATGGGCGGCGCCACCTTCGCGATCGGCCTGCTGCCCACCTACGCCACCGTCGGGGTGCTGGCGCCGCTGCTGCTGGTGGTCCTGCGGCTGGTGCAGGGCTTCGCCCTCGGCGGCGAGTGGGGCGGCGCCGTGCTCATCGTCTCCGAGCACGGCAGGCCCGAGCACCGCGGCTTCTGGGCCTCCTGGCCGCAGGCCGGGGCCCCGGCCGGACAGCTGCTGTCGACGGCGGTGCTGGCGCTGCTGGCGGCCTTCCAGTCCGACGAGGCGTTCGCCGCCTGGGGCTGGCGCATCCCGTTCCTGCTCTCGGCCGTGCTCATCCTCGTCGGCCTGTGGGTCCGGCTGGCGGTCAGCGAGTCGCCGGTGTTCCTGGAGGCGCAGCGCCTCGCCGAGGCGAAGGCCCGCGAGACCGGCGCGGCCGAGGAGGCGCCGATCGCCGTCGTCCTCAAGCGCTACAAGCGCGAGGTGCTCGTGGCGATGGGCGCCCGCATCGCCGAGAACGTGTCCTTCTACGTGCTGACGGCGTTCACCACCGCCTACCTGACCAAGGCGCTCGGCCTGGACTCCTCGTTCGCGCTCAACGCACTGCTCGTGGGCTCGGCCGTGCACCTGGTGACCATCCCGCTGTGGGGTGCGCTGTCCGACCGTGTCGGCCGGCGGCCGGTCTACCTGCTCGGCGCCACCGGCATCGGGCTGTGGTCGTTCGCCCTGTTCGGGCTCTACGACACCGGCAGCTTCTGGCTGGTCGTCCTCGGCCTGGTCGTGGGCTTCCTGTTCCACGGCGCCATGTACGGCCCGCAGGCCGCCTTCTTCGCCGAGCTCTTCGGCACCAAGGCCCGCTACACCGGCGTCTCCGTGGGGGCGCAGCTCGCCTCGGTCATCGCCGGTGCCCCGGCTCCCCTGATCGCCGTCGCGCTGCTGGGCAGCTTCCAGGAGCCCAGCCCCGGGCGGGTGGCCCTGTACGTGGCCGTCTGCGCCGCGGTGACGCTCGTGGCGGTGCTCTCCTACGGCGAGACCCGGATCCGCGACCTCGGTGCCGACGACGCCGTCGAGCCGAAGGGCGGGCGGGCCGCCAGCCGGGTCTGACGCGGGCCCGCTCCCCACGGGGCACCCCTGACACGTGTCAGGGGTGCCCCGTGCGCACGTCCGGACAGGTCGTGAGGGACGGCACCTGTGCCGGGCCCGGTCCGGCGGGAGCGTGGGGACGTGCCCCGGAGGACCGGCCCGGCACGGGCCGGCGGGGCACGAGGAGGAGACCCCGTGCAGCTCACCCGCCTCCGCACCGACGTCCGCACCCGCGTCGGCGCCGGCAGCCCCGTCGTCGAGGTCACCGACCTGCGGCGCCGCTACGGCGACGTCGAGGCCGTCCGCGGCATCAGCTTCGAGGTCCACCCCGGCGAGGTCTTCGCGCTCCTCGGCGTCAACGGCGCCGGCAAGACCTCCGCCCTGGAGGTGCTCGAGGGGCTGGCCCCGGCCTCCGGCGGCACCGTCCGCGTGCTCGGCGCCGACCCCGTGACCGAGCGCGCCGCCGTCCGCCCGCACCTCGGCGTGCTCCTGCAGTCCAGCGGCCTGCCCGCCGACCTCACCGTGCGGGAGACGGTCCGCCTGTGGGGCGCGACCCTCACCGGCGCCCGGCCCGAGGACGAGGCGCTCGCCCAGGTCGGCCTCGCCGGCCGCGCCGAGGTCCGCGTGCGCAGCCTCTCCGGCGGCGAGCGGCGCCGCCTCGACCTCACCCTGGCGCTGCTCGGCTCCCCGCGGGTCGTCGTCCTCGACGAGCCCACCACGGGCCTGGACCCCGAGAGCCGGCGCACGGTGTGGGAGCTGGTCCGGCGGCGGGTGGCCGAGGGCGCCGCCGTCGTCCTCACCACCCACCACCTCGAGGAGGCCGAGGAGCTCGCCGACCGGATCGCGGTCATGCGGGCCGGCCGCGTCGTCCTCTCCGGGACCGCGGCCGAGATCGCCGCCACGCAGCCGGCGACCATCCGGTTCACGCTGCCGGCCGGCGGGCCCCCGCTGCCGGCCGTCCCGGGCGCCGAGGTGGTGTCCGGGGCGCCCCGGGTGGTGCTGCACACCCGCGCGCTGCAGCCGGTGCTCACCAGCCTGCTGGCCTGGGCCGACGCGCACGGGCTCGTCCTCGGCGGGCTGCAGGCCCGCGCCGCGTCCCTCGAGCAGGCCTTCCTCGCCGTCGCCGACGGCTCCGACCCGTCCTGACCACCTCCCGTCCCGAGGAGCTCTCCCGATGACCACCCTGTCCGCCCCCGCGGCCGCGCCGTCCCGGCTGCGTCGCACGCTCGCCCTGGCCGGCGCGGAGACCCGGCTGCTGCTGCGCAACCGCACCGCCGTCGTCAACTCGGTGCTGCTGCCGCTGGTCCTCGTCGCCTTCGTGCCCGTCGCCGGGCTCGGCGGCGACGGCCCGCTCGGCCCGCGCCTGGCCGTCACCGCGTTCGCCGTGACGCTGGTCTTCCTCACCTACTACAACCTCGTGACCACCTACGTCGCGCGCCGCGAGGAGCTGGTCCTGCAGCGGATGCGCAGCGGTGAGCTCACCCCCGGCGAGGTGCTGCTGGGCACCGCCACCCCGACCCTGCTCGTGACGGTCGTGCAGGTGGTCCTGGTCCTCGCCGGCACCGCGGTGATCGGGGAGTGGTCGGCACCCGCCGACGTCGTGCTGCCGCTGCTGGCCCTGGTCGGCGGGACGGCGCTCATGACGCTGCTGGCCGCGGCGAGCACGTCGTTCACGCGCACCGCCGAGAGCGCGCAGATCACCACGCTGCCCCTGGTGGTGCTGGCGTCGGTCACCTCGGGCGTGGTCGTCCCGCTGAGCGCCTTCCCCGACCAGGTCGCGCAGGTGGTGCGGCTGACGCCGATCGAGCCGATCGTGGAGCTCGCCCGGCTGGGCCTGGTCGGGCAGACCTGGGACGGCCGGTCGGTCGACTGGGCCGGCGCCTGGGCCGCCGCGCCGCAGCCGCTGCTGGTCCTCGCCGCCTGGATCGCGCTCGCCGCCGTCGTGGCGCCCCGGGTGTTCCGGTGGGCGCCCCGCCGGTGAGCGGTACGGCCCGCGGCGGTCGGTACGGCAGCATGGGTGCCGTGCCGACCGTCGCACGCTGGTGGCGGACCCGCAGCGACCCCCAGCGCATCGAGCTCTACACCCGGTGGTCGTACTACTCGTTCCTGGTCGCGCTGCCGGTGTTCCTGCTGCTGGCGGTGGCCTCGGACCGGGACACCGCCTCGCGGGGGCTGCCGCTGCTGCTGGCCGCCGCCGTGGTCACGACCGCGGCCGCCCTGCACGTCACCCGGCGGGGGTTCGCCGACCGCACCGCCCGCCCCGACGCGGTCGGGCTCGCGGTCGCCGTCGTCGGGGGCCTGGCCGCGGTCGGGACGTCGCTCGCGGCGACGACGGACGGCCCCTCGCCCGCGGTGCCCTGGGTGGCCGGCCTGGTCGGCGCCGAGGTGCTGCTCGCGGTGTCGGTCGTCGTCCCCACCCGCCCGCTGCTCGCCGGCGCCGGCGTCACCGGCCTGCTCGCCGGCGTCGCCTCGGCGCTCGACGGCAACCCGCCCCTGGCCGCCGCGGTGGTCGGGGCCTCGATCGCCCTGGCGGTGGCCTCGGTGACCGTGGCCTTCCGGTTCACGGTCTGGATCCTCGACGTCGTCGTCGAGATGGACCGCAGCCGCGGGGTGCAGCTGCAGCTCGCCGTCGCCGAGGAGCGGCTGCGCTTCGCCCGCGACCTGCACGACGTCATGGGTCGCAACCTCTCGGCGATCGCGGTGAAGAGCCAGCTGGCCGGCGAGCTGGTCCGGCGGCAGCGGCCCGAGGCGGCCGACGAGGTGGCCGACATCAGCCGGATCGCCGAGCAGTCGCTGCGCGAGGTCCGCGACGTCGTCCGCGGCTACCGTGGCACCGACCTCGCGGGGGAGCTCGCCGGCGCCCGCTCGGTGC
This sequence comes from Geodermatophilus normandii, assembly GCF_003182485.1. Lineage (NCBI taxonomy): Bacteria > Bacillati > Actinomycetota > Actinomycetes > Geodermatophilales > Geodermatophilaceae > Geodermatophilus > Geodermatophilus normandii. The sequence goes on from NZ_QGTX01000001.1 coordinate 1,618,637, forward strand.
TGCGGGCGGCCGGCATCGCCTGCACGGTGACCGGCGAGGAGGCCGGCGCCGCGCTGCCCGAGCCGGTGCAGGTGGCGCTGGGCTGGGTGGTCCGCGAGGCGGTCACCAACGTGCTGCGGCACAGCTCGGCGGACGAGTGCACCGTGACGCTGACCGGGGGGGACCCGGTGCAGCTGCGCGTGGAGAACGACGGCGTGGGCCCCGAGGGCGGCGCGGCCCACGGCCACGGCCTGCGCGGGCTGTCCGAGCGGCTCGCGGCGGCCTCCGGGCAGCTGTCCGCGGGACGCGAGGGCGACCGGTTCGTCGTCGTGGCGCGCGTGCCCGTGCGCGCGGTGGAGGAGGTGCGGTGATCCGGGTCCTGCTCGCCGACGACGAGAACCTCATCCGCTCGGCACTGGTCGCGCTCCTGACGCTGGAGGACGACCTCGAGGTGGTCGCCGAGGCCGCCTCGGGCTCCGAGGCGCTGGCCATGGCGCGGGCGCACACCCCCGACGTCGCCGTCCTCGACCTGCAGATGCCCGACCTCGACGGCATCGGCGTCGCCGCGCAGCTCGGCTCGCTGGTGCCCGGCTGCAGGGTCGTCATCGTGACCGGGCACGGCCGCGCGGGGCACCTCAAGCGGGCGCTCGCGGCCGGTGTGCGCGGGTTCCTGCCCAAGACGGTGGCCGCGCCGGTGCTCACCGACGTCGTCCGCACGGTGGCCCGGGGCGGGCGCTACGTCGACCCCGAGCTGGCCGCCGAGGCCATCAGCGCCGGCGACAGCCCGCTGACGCCGCGCGAGGCCGACGTCCTGGAACTGGCCGCGGGCGGAGCCCCCGTCGAGGAGATCGCCGCCCGCGCGCACCTGTCACCGGGGACGGTGCGCAACCACCTGTCGTCGGCCGCGGGCAAGCTCGGTGCGGCCAACCGGCACGCCGCCGTCGAGGTCGCCCGCCGCCACGGCTGGATCTGACAGGACCCCCGTGCCGCCCACCGTTCGCGGCTGACGGCGGGACCCCGTGCGGGGGCGGTCCGCACGCACGGGAGAGCTGGGCCTAGCTGGCCTCGTTGCCGCCGCGGACGACGGACTCGTCGCGCTGGGCGTCGTCGTCGGTGGTGAGGGTGACGTCGCGCTCGCCGCCGTCGGAGCGGTCCTCACCGGGGACGCCGTCGACCATGTTGCCGCTCGTCGGCCCGTCCGAGGTGTCGGGGGACTCGCGGTAGCCGCTGTTGTCGGACTCGCTCATCAGTCTGTCGCTCCTCCGGAACGGGGGGTGGGGCCCTCGACCTCGCCGGACGCACCGGCACCCCGGGCGCGGGCGACGTCGCCGTCGGCGCCGGCGGGCAGGTCGTCGTCGTGGGCGGCGTCCCGCTCGATCGCCTCGTCGGCGGTGAGCGGCACGTCGTCGAACGAGGACCCGGTGCTGCTGTTGTCGCCGGTGGCCGACGCGGTCGGGATGTCCTGCTGGATGCGGTCGCTGCCCTGGGGATCGCTCACCGTGGCCTCCTGTCCGACGTTGTCGCAGGGGCCATGCCCGGGGTCCCGGTCCCCAAACGACGGGCGGTGGAAGGCGGGAGGTGGGAGGTGGGAGGCGGGAGGCCACCGTCCGCACCCCGCGGTGCCCGGCCCCACCCCCCAGCGCGAGGACGGGCACCGCGCGGTGGGTCCGCCGCGCCCACCGTGCCGCGCACGGCCGACGGCCGCCGCCCCACGGGGGACGGCGGCCGTCGCGAGGCGCCGTGCGGCCCCGTCCCGGGTCCCGCCGCGGGCTCGCGAGCGGTGGGGAGGACGGGGTCCGTCGTCAGAACGCGGCCTCGGGGACCTCCATGAGCGCGTTGTCGGTGGCCTCGACGACGGCCCGCTCACCGGCCAGGCGCGGCAGCACCTGGGTGGTGAAGAAGCGGGTGGCGGCGAGCTTGCCCTCGTAGAACAGGCGGTCCTTCTCACCCACCTCGCCGGCCAGGGCGGCCAGCGCGACCTCGGACTGGCGGACCAGCAGCCACGCGGTGACCAGGTCGCCGACGGCCAGCAGCAGCCGGGAGGTGTTCTGGCCGACCTCGTACAGCTTCGACGGGTCCTGCGCGGCCTGGGTCAGGCGACCGAACATCGCGGTGAGCATCGCCTGGACCTCGCCGAGGGCGGTGGCCAGGTGCGCCCGCTCCTCCTTGAGGCGGCCGTTGCCGGCCTCGGCGTCGATCGTGGCCTGGATCTGCGAGGCCAGCCAGGTCAGCGCGACTCCGCCGTCCTTGACGATCTTGCGGAAGAAGAAGTCCTGGCCCTGGATCGCCGTGGTGCCCTCGTAGAGGGTGTCGATCTTGGAGTCCCGGATGTACTGCTCGATCGGGTAGTCCTGCAGGTAGCCCGAGCCGCCCAGGGTCTGCAGCGACTCGCTGGTGAGCAGCTGGGTGGCCCGCTCGGAGCCGAAGCCCTTGACCACGGGCAGCAGCAGGTCGTTGACGCGCGCGGCGAGCGTCGCCTGCTCGCTGTCGGCGGTGCCCTCGGCCTCGGCGGTGAGCACCTGGTCGCGGAAGCTCGCGGCGTAGAGGTACAGCGCCCGCATGCCCTCGACGTAGGACTTCTGCAGCATCAGCGAGCGGCGCACGTCGGGGTGGTGGGTGATGGTCACCCGCGGCGCGTCCTTGCTGGTCGCGGTGAGGTCGGCACCCTGCACCCGCTCCTTGGCGTAGGCCAGCGCCTGCTGGTAGCCGGCCGAGAGCGTGGCGATCGCCTTGGTGCCCACGAACATCCGGGCGTGCTCGATGACCTTGAACATCTGCGCGATGCCGTCGTGCACCTCGCCGACCAGCCAGCCCCTGGCCGGGACGGGCCCGTCGCCGAAGGTGAGTTCGCAGGTCGTGGAGACCTTCAGGCCCATCTTCTTCTCGACGTTGGTCACGTACACGCCGTTGCGCTCGCCGAGGGCGCCGGTCTCGAGGTCGACGTGGAACTTCGGGACGACGAACAGCGACAGGCCCTTGGTGCCGGCCTTCGCGCCCTCGGGGCGGGCCAGCACCAGGTGGACGATGTTGTCCGACAGGTCGTGCTCGGCGGAGGTGATGAACCGCTTGACGCCGGTGATGTGCCAGGAGCCGTCGTCCTGCCGCACGGCCATGGTGCGGCCGGCGCCCACGTCGGATCCGGCGTCGGGCTCGGTGAGGACCATCGTGGCGCCCCACTTGCGCTCGAGCATGAGCTCGGCCATGCGCTTCTGGTCCTCGGTGCCCAGCTCGTGCAGGACGGCGGCGAAGGCGGCCCACGAGCCGTACATGAAGACGGCGGGGTTGGCGCCCAGCACCATCTCGAAGGCGCCCCAGGTCAGGGCGTGCGGCGCACCGAAGCCGCCCAGGTGCTCGGGCAGGTCGAGGCGGTACCACTCGCCGTCCTCGATGGCGCGGACCGAGCGCTTGAACGACTCGGGCAGCGTCACCGAGGAGGTGGCCGGGTCGAACACCGGCGGGTTGCGGTCGGCGTCGGTGAAGCTCTCGGCGATCGGGCCCTCGGCCAGCCGGCGGACCTCCGCGAGCACCCCGCGTGCGGTCCCGGCGTCCATCTGCTCGAACGGGCCGGTGCCGAACCGGTCCTTGGTGTCGAGGAACTCGAACAGGTTGAACTCGAGGTCGCGCAGGTTCGCGGTGTAGTGGCTCATGCGGTGTGGCTCCCGTGCTCCGTGCCGGTGGACGGCGTCTACTCGCCGGTAACAAACGCTATTACCGACGGGTAACCACGAGCAAGGGAGCAGCCCGGGACACGCTCCGAGGGGTCAGGCGGTCCCGGGCCGGGTGGGGCGGGAGGCGGCGGCTAGCGGCTGCGGCGGCGGGCGCGCAGCACGAGGCCGCCGAGCGAGGCGACCAGGGCCCCGAGGGCCGCGGCGATCAGCAGCGCCAGCACGAGGGGCGCCTCGACGTCGGTGAAGACGAGGCTGATCTGCACGGTCTGGCCGTTGAACACGACGAAGAGCACCAGGACCACCGTGACGGCGATCAGCAGGACCAGCGCCAGGCCCAGACCGGCCGTGCGGCCGGCCGCGCGGGCACGCGACGGCGTCCCCGGGCGGGTGGTGGCGGGCGTCGGCGCCGGGGTGCCCGAGGAGGAGTACGGGCCCGTGCCGGTCGCGAACGGGTCGGTGCCCGGGGCGGAGGGCCGGGGCTCGGCAGGCGTTCCGGGAGCGGTCACACGGGAGGTCTGTCCGCCGGGGAGGGCGCTCAAACCGGTGGTGCGCGACCGGTCAGTCCCGGTGCGCGGCCGGCTCGGTCTCGGCGGGTGGGTAGGAGGGGCCGGCCGCGCCGTCGGCCGGGCCGGTCCCCTCGGGTCCGTCGGAGTCGGGCGCCGGCGGACCCGACGTGCTGCTGCCGAGGGGACCGACCGAGCGCGGCTCGTCCGGCTCGGGCATCTTCTGCTCGCGGGTGCTCACCGGTCCGAGTCTGCGTCCCGGCCGCCCGCCCGGCGAGCCGGGGAGCTCACTCCGACAGCGCCGGGCCGGCCTCGTGCGCGGGGTGCCCGGTGGTGCGCTCGCGCTGCTTCATGCGCGCCTCGAGCACGTGCCGGTCGCCGTCGGACAGCTCGGTGCGGGCCCGCTGGTCGAACGCGCGGAAGACCGACCAGTAGGTGTCGTCGAAGTCCTCGACGATCTGGAAGGTCCACCGGTCGGCGATGACGTTGCGGCCGACCAGGTCGCGGTCGAGGTCGTCGGCGAGCTCGGTGTGCCCGGCCTCCCGGAACAGCTCCACGGCCTCCTGCACCAGCCGGTCGGCCTTGCCGGAGTGCTGGTGGAAGCCGTAGAGCTGGCCGCGGGCCTGCTCGATCGTCTCCAGGGCCTCGGAGAGCCTGCCCAGGCCCTCGACGGTCGTGTCGTCCAGGTCGGGGCGGGTGCGGTCGGCGGTCACCGGCCCATCCTGCGGGCAGGGGGCGGGGGCTGCCCGGCGAGCGGGAGGAGCCGGGAGGCGGTCAGGCGGAGAGGGCGACCTGACCCGCCGCGGACTCCGTGACGGCGAGGTCGACCAGCCGCCCGGCCAGCTCCCGGCCGTGCGCGGCCGGGCCGTCGGGACCGAGCAGGCCGCCGGAGAGGTACATGCCGTCCATGATCAGGTGCACCTGCGCGGCGAGGTCCTCGCCCCGGCCCGGCGCGACCTGCTCGGCCAGCCGCTCGAGGCGCGCGTGCAGCTCGAACTTGTAGTCGGCGGCCGCGCTGCGCGCCGGGTGCGCCGGGTCGTCGTACTCACTGCTCACGTTGGTGAAGGGGCAGCCGCGGAAGCCGGCGCGGGTCACGTCGCCCTCCACGTACTCGACGACGGCGAGCAGCGCGGCGCGCGGATCCCCCTCGAGCACCGCGAGGATCTCGTCGATGTGGCCCAGGACCGTGGCGGCCTTGCGGGCGAGGTGGGCGCCGACGAGCTCGTCCTTGCTCTTGAAGAGCCGGTAGACGGTCATCTTGCCCAGGCCGGTCTCGCGGACGAGCTCGTCCATCCCCACGCTGCGCGAGCTGCGGGCGGAGAAGAGCCGCTCCGCGGTGTCGAGGACGATGGCCTCCCGCTCCGCGCGGCTGCGGCGGACCGGGGAGGGGCTGTCGGCGTCGGCGTCGGCGAAGGAGAGGGCGGCGGCGGTCACACGGGGATCGTGCCGCCTGCCGTGACGGATCAGTTCGCGGCACGCCGGGCGCCCGGCACGGCTGCTCGCTCCCGGGTGCAGAGAGACGAACGCGCAGGTCGGGGCGGTTGTGACCGCTGTGACGACGGCCCGCCCGGTTCAGGCGCGGCGGATGCGGCGGGGGTTGGCGAGGAGGCGGGCGACGCGTTCGGCCACGGGTCCGGGCGCGCCCGGGTCCTCGGCCGGCGGCGCACCGGGGGTGCGCTCGTGGGTCCGGTCCTCGCGCTGCGCGTCCGCCACGCGTGCCAGCCTGCCCCGCGGCCGGCTGCCGGGCACGGTCCCGGGACGGCGTCCACCCGCTCGGGCGGTGCGACGTCCCTCACCCCTGCCCTCGTCCTGGCTCGTCCCGGCGCCTCCTGGCTCACCGTCGGCGCCGAGCCAGGACGCGGCACGATCAGCCGACCTGATCGTGCCGCGCCCCGGCCGGGACGGGTCCGTCCGCTCAGACGTCGGGGGAGTCGGCGGGGCCGTCGCCCGCCGGCCGCCCCTCGGCGGGGTCCTCGGAGCGCGGGGTGCGGCCGGCGTCGTCCTCCTCGCCGGGCGGGTCGCCCTCCGCGCGCTCAGGGCTGCGCGGCGGCCGTTCGGGCTCGGTCACGGCGTCCTCCTCGGGGTGCGGCGGTGCGGTCACCGACGGCCTTGCCCACCTGCGCGCCGCCGAACCGCGGCTCAGCCCACGCGGGTGGCGGCGGGCACCCGCGGCAGCGCGTCCGCGACGGCGGCGGCGTCGGGAAGGGCGCCCCGGGCCCCCGGGCCGGTGGTCGACAGCGCGGCGGCCGCGACCGCCTCGCGCACCGCGCCGGCCAGGTCCGCCCCGCGCGCCAGGGCGGCGCCGAGCGCGCCGCAGAAGCAGTCGCCCGCGCCGGTGGTGTCCACGGCCTCGACGGGCGGCGGCTCCTGCAGCAGCACCGGCCCGTCCTCCGGGACGACCAGCGCGCCGCGGGCGCCCAGGGTCACGACGCTGGCCGCCGCGCCCAGCGTCCGGGCCAGGGCGGCCAGCTCCGCCGGCGTCCGCGGTGCCGGGTCCGCGCCGGCCAGCTGCACCAGCTCGTGCTCGTTGGGCACCAATACCGTCACCCGCTGCAGCAGCTCCGGCGGCAGCGGCTGCGGCGGTGCCGGGGTGAGGACGACGGTCCCCGACGCCGCGTCGGCCGCCGCCTGCACCGTGGCCAGCGGCACCTCCAGCTGCAGCAGCACCACCGCGGCCCGCCGCACGGCCGGGACGTCGACGTCCTCCGGCGTGAGCGCGGCGTTGGCGCCCGGCACGACGACGATGAGGTTCTCGCCGCTGCCGTCCTCGACCGGGATGGTCGCCGAGCCGGTCGGGTGCCCGGGTGTGGCCAGGACCAGCGCGGTGTCCACGCCGGCGTCGACCAGCGCCGCACGCTGCCGCTCCGCGGCCGGGTCGTCGCCCACCCGGCCCACCATCGCCACCCCCGGCCCGGCCAGCCGCCCGGCCGCCGCGGCCTGGTTGGCGCCCTTGCCCCCGGGCGCGAGCACCGCCTCCCGGCCGACGACGGTCTCGCCGCGCCCGGGCAGCCGCCCGACGGCGACCAGCACGTCCTCGTTCACGCTGCCGACGACGGTGACGGACACGGGCGGACCTCCGGAGGGCGCGGCGACGACGGCGCTCAGTCTGCGGGCGGGTCCGCGTCGTCGTCCGGGTCGGGCTCCACGCCGCGCGCCCAGAGCGGCAGCCCGTACCAGGTCAGCACGGCGATGAGCAGCACGGACACCCCGCCGACGACGCCCGCACCGCGCCCCAGGACGACGTCGAGGACCAGCAGCACCCCGCTGCTGATCGCGAGCACGAGCAGCGCGAGGCCGACCAGCAGCAGCCGGTCGGCGACCGCGATGAGCGCCGCCTTGCGCCGCCGCCGGAAGACCAGGCGGTGGAAGGGCACCGGCGCGATGAGCACCACCGTCGCCAGGGCGGTGGCCAGCAGCGTCACCGTGTAGACGCCGAGCTGGACGTCGTCGAGCTCGGTGAAGCGCTGGGTGAAGGCCAGGCCCAGCAGGAAGGCGAAGAGCACCTGGACGCCGGTGATCGCCACCCGCAGCTCCTGCAGGAGCTCGGCGAGGTTGCGGTCGAGCACCTGGTCGAGCGTCTCGCCGCGGGCCCGCGCGCTGCGGACCGCGGCCGAGAGGTCCGGGCGGCGGGCCCGCTGCCGCCTCGTCCCCGTCCGCGCCGCGTCCACGGGCGGCCCCTACCCGCCGGGATGCCGGCGCGACACCCGTTTCCGGAGGTCGGCGGCGCGGTACCGCCCCGGGGGACCGACCGAGGAGGAGCCGTGGCCGACGACGACCGGGACACCATCAGGAAGGACTTCGACGAGGCGGTGAACATGAGCGCCTCGGAGCTGGAGGAGTGGCTCGGCACCGACGAGTCCCGGTCGGTGGGGCAGAAGAGCGGCGGCTCCGGGGAGTCCACCGGGCACGAGTCGGGACGGCGGATCGTCGAGCTGCTGCACAAGCGGAAGGGCGACCTCGACGACGACGACTACGCCCACATGAGGAAGGTCCACGGGTACGTGCAGCGGCACCTGGCCCAGGAGCCGGCCAAGGAGGACGTCGAGACCTCCCGGTGGCGGTACTCCCTCATGAACTGGGGACACGACCCGCTGAAGAAGTAGCGGGCTCCCCGTGCGCCTCGACGACCCCCGCCGCAACGACCCGGCCCAGTACGACGGCCTGGCCGACCAGTGGTGGGAGGCCTCGGGCGGGTTCGCGATGCTCCACTGGCTCGCCGCCTCCCGTGCCGGGCACATCCCCCCCGCCGCGCGCCCCGGCGCGGTGCTGGTCGACCTCGCCTGCGGCGGCGGGCTCATGGCCCCGCACGCCGCGCGCCTGGGCTACCGGCACGTCGGCGTCGACTTGAACGCCGCGGGCCTCGCGGTCGCCGCCGGGCACGGGGTCACCGCGGTGCACGGCTCGGTGCTCGCCGTCCCGCTGCGTGACGGGTGCGCCGACGTGGTGGTGGCCGGCGAGGTCCTCGAGCACGTCGAGGACGACGTCGCGGTGCTCGCCGAGGCCGCCCGGCTGCTCCGGCCCGGCGGGACGCTCGTGATCGACGCCATCGCCGCCACCCGGCTGGCCGAGGTGGTCGCCGTCCGCATCGCCGAGCGCCTGCCGGGCGGGCCGCCGCCGGGCATCCACGACCCCGCGCTGTTCGTCGACCGGCGCCGGCTGCTCGCCGCCGCCGACCGGCTGGGCCTGGACCTGCGGCTGGTGGGGCTGCGCCCGTCGGTCCGCGACCTCGTCGCGTGGCGGCGCGGTCGGCGCGACGTCGTCCGGATGCGGGAGCTGCCGACGACGGCGGTGCTCTTCGCCGGCTACGGACGCAAGCGGGAGGACGCGGCGCCCCCGTCGCGCGACGGCGGGCTCCCGCGGGAGCGCACCACCGGCTCCGCACGTACGGTCGGGCGATGACCCCGCTCGTGAGCAGCGCGAACACCCGGGGACCCCGAGGATGAGCGCGGCAGTGCTGACCGGCGCCGGCGCGGCCCTGCCGGCGACCCTCGACCAGGACGCCGCGTGGGAGGGCTTCTTCGCCCGCCACTACGAGGGCGTCCGCGCCGCCCACCGGATCTGGACCGGCGCCGGCGTGCGCACGCGGCACGCGGTGGCCAACCCGGTCGACGAGGACCTGAGCCGGTGGGGGACCGGCGCCCGGATGGCCCGCTACGTCCAGGAGGCGCTGCCCCTCGGCAAGCAGGCGGTCGCCGGGGCGCTGGACGCCGCGGGCCTCGCGCCGGGCGACGTCGGCCTCTTCGCCGTCGCCACCTGCACCGGGTACGCCACCCCCGGCCTGGACATCCGGCTGGCCAGCGACCTGGGCATGCCGCCGGGCCTGCAGCGGCTGCTGGTCGGGCACATGGGCTGCTACGCGGCGATCCCGGGGCTGGCCGCGGTGGGCGACTTCGTCACGGCCCGCGCGCGCCCGGCTGTGCTGCTGTGCTGCGAGCTGACGAGCCTGCACGTGCAGCCGGCGGTGCGCGACCTCGACCAGGTGGTCGCCCACGCGCTGTTCTCCGACGCCGCGGCGGCCGTCGTCGTCGAGCCCGGCGCCGGCCGGGGACGGCGGCTGGCGGGTGTGGTGGCCCGCACCGACGCGTCGACGTCGGACCACATGACCTGGGACGTCACCGACCTCGGCTTCCGCATGGGCCTCTCGCCGCGGGTGCCCGACGTCCTGTCCCGGCACGTCGGCGACGTCGTCGCCGAGCTGCTCGACGGCGCCGGACTGCGGGTCGAGGACGTCGCGGGCTGGGCGGTGCACCCCGGCGGGCCGCGCATCCTCGACGTCGTCCGGGACGAGCTCGGCCTGGCGGAGACCCAGGTCGCGGCCTCGCGGCGGGTGCTGGCCGAGCACGGCAACTGCTCGTCGGCCACGGTGCTCCTCGTGCTGCAGGAGCTCGTCGACGTCGACGGCCCGGTCGTCGTCATGGCCTTCGGTCCGGGGTTGACCCTGTACGCAGCGCTACTGCTCCCCACCTGACCTCGCGGAACGACCCGCTGCGGCACTACCCTCTGTGATCGCGATCACGATCCGGGAGGGGAGTGGCCATGTCCACCGGTGGGTCCGTCCGGGTGTTCCTGGTCGACGACCACGAGGTGGTGCGGCGCGGCGTGGCCGAGGTCCTCGAGGACGACCCCGGGCTGGTCGTGGTGGGGGAGGCCGGGAGCCTCGCCGAGGCGCTGGCGCGCGGCCCGGCGGTGCGGCCGGACGTCGTCGTGGTGGACATGCGGCTGCCCGACGGGGACGGCGCGGAGGTCGTCCGCCGGCTGGCCGAGCGGCTGCCGGGCGTGCGCTGCCTGGTGCTGTCCAGCTACGCCGACGAGACCGCGGTCGCGGCGGCCGCGGCGGCGGGCGCGGCCGGCTACCTGGTCAAGCAGGTGCGCGGCGCGGACCTGGTCTCGGCGGTGCGCACGGTCGCGGCCGGCGGGACGCTGCCCGGCTGGCCCGGGCGGCGGCCGGGGCCGAACGGGGACGGCGACCGGCGGCTGGCCTCCCTCACCGAGCAGGAGCGCACCGTCCTCACGCTCATCGGCGAGGGGCTGACCAACCGGCAGATCGGCGAGCGGATGGGGCTGGCCGAGAAGACGGTGAAGAACTACACCAGCCACCTGCTCGCGAAGCTGGGCCTCGAGCGGCGCACCCAGGCCGCCATCCTGGCCACCGAGATGCGCGGCCGCCGGCCCTCCTGACCCGGGCTCAGGACCCGCGCGGTCCGGGCACCGTCCAGGTGACCTCGGTGCCGGCCGGTCCCCCGGCGGTGGTGAGCCGCCCGCCGCGGCGTTCGGCCCGCTCCGCGAGGTTGGCCAGCCCGCTGCGGACGGTCACCTCGGGCAGGCCGCAGCCGTCGTCGGCCACCCGCACCCGCACGGGGGAGCCCGCGTCGCCCTCGGCCTCGACGGTCACCTCGACCCGGCTCGCCCCGGCGTGCCGGATGACGTTGGTGACCAGCTCCCGCACCACGGCCAGCAGGTCGGTGGCCAGCCCGGCCGGCAGCCCGTCGAGGTCGCCGCGCAGCCGCAGGCCCGGTTGCACCCCGGAGCCCTCGGTGACCCGGCGGACGACGTCGGCGAGTCCGGCGGCCGTCCCCGTGGGCGTGGCGCCGTCGTGCAGGCCGAAGATCGCCGCGCGGATCTGCTGCAGCGTGGCGTCGAGCTCGTCGACGCTGCGGCCCACCCGGCGGGCGGCGTAGGGGTCGACGTCCTCCAGCGCCCGGCCGATGCGGTCGAGCGACAGCGCCGTCGCGTAGATCCGCTGAACGACGTGGTCGTGCAGGTCCCGGGCGATGCGGTCGCGGTCGGCCTGCACCTGCAGTCGCCGCTCCCGGCGCTGGCTGCGGGCCAGCTCCAGGGCCAGCCCCGCCTGCGCGGCGAACGCGGACAGCGCCTCGAGCACCTCGGCGTCGAACGGCTCGCGCTCGGCGCGGCGCATGCAGACCAGCGTCCCCAGCGCCGGACCCAGCGGGACGATGACGGCCGATCGGGACCAGCGGGTCAGCTCGGCGGTGACCTCCGCGTGCCGGCCGAGCACCGGGTCGGCCGTGACGTCCTCGACCAGCTCCCCGACGCCGGTGCGGTGCACCCGGCCGACGTGGGTGTCCTCGAGCGGGACCCGCACACCCTCGAACTCGCGGGCCAGGGGATCGGTCGAGCTGACGATGGTGAGCGCGTCGCTGTCGCCCTCCTCCGCGATGAGCAGCGCCCCGCCGTCGGCGTCGCTGAGCGCGACGGCCCGTTCGGTCACCGTCTGCAGCACCCGGGACGGGTCCTCGCCCGACAGCAGCGCGGTCGCCACCTCGGTGCCGGCCTGCACCCACGCCCGGCGGCGCTCGGCGGCCTCGGCCAGTCGCGCGTTCTCGATGGCCAGCCCCGCGGCCGCGGCCAGCGCCAGCACGGCCTCCTCGTCGGCCTCGGTGAACGGGCCGCCGGTGCGCTTCTCGGTGAGGTACAGGTGGCCGAAGACGGCGTCGCGCAGGCACACCGGCACGCCGAGGAACGACTCCATGGGCGGGTGTCCCGGCGGGAAGCCGACCGAGGCGGGGTGTGCGCCGAGGTCGTCCAGGCGCAGCGGCTCCGGGTGCTCGACCAGCAGGCCGAGGATCCCCTCCCCGGCCGGGAGGCGGGCGATGCCCTCCCGGGTCGCGTCGTCCATGCCGACGATGACGAACCGGTCGAGTCGCCGGCCGTCCCGGGTGAGGACGCCCAGGGCCCCGTAGGACGCGTCGGCGTGCGCGACCGCCGCCTCGACGATCGCGTGCAGCGTCGCCTCGAGGTGCTCGCCGGCCGCGGCCGCGCGCACGCCGGCGGCCAGGGCCGGGGGTGGGCTCTCCGGGGTGGGCGGGGCACGGCCCGTCCGGAGGGGTCCTGCTGTGTACCGGGCTCTTCCCGTCGGGGGCTGCTCACGCTCCGGGGGCTCACGCGCCGCGCGCGAGGCGGCCGGGGTGGCGGGGCGGGACGTGCCGCAGGAGGGCCCGGCCGGCGCCGGCCACGAGGACGAGGTCCCCGCCGCGGCCGGCCGCGGTCAGGGCCTCGAGCACGGGGCGCTCGACGGTGGCCGTGCGGATCCGGCCGGTCACGCCGGTCTCGGCGATCGCGCGGACCACCTGGGCCTCGACCCGTCCCAGGGCCGTGGCGCGGGCCCGGTCGCCGGCCGGGCGCTGCCCGGGCAGGGGGCCGTCGCCGGGGTCGACGACGTCGACGGCGAGCACGGTGCCCTCGCGGCGGGCGGCCTCGCGCAGCGCCCAGACCAGGGCGCCGTAGGCGGCGGGCGAGCCGTCGACGTGGACGACGAGCGAGGGAGCGGGCCGGCGGGACAACTGGGGGACGAGCCGGACCGGTTCGACGGGCGGAACGGACCGGTCCTCGGGCGGAACTGAGGCGGTCGAATCTCCCATGCACTGATCCTGACGACGCGGAGCCCGCTCGGACAGGGACCAAGGGCCCGGGACCCCGGGGATCGAGGCCGGTCAGGGGGCCGGTCGTGTTCCGGTGACCACGGAGGTGCCGTCCTCCTCGGGCTCGTGCACGTGCGGGTGCAGGCCCACGCCGGCGAGCACGGCCGCCAGGACGGGTGCCTGCTCCTCGCCCACCTCGGCCAGCAGGACGCCGCCCGCGACGAGCCAGGACGGCGCTCCCGCGGCCACGCGGCGGTGTACGTCGAGGCCGTCGCGGCCGCCGTCGAGGGCGACCCGCGGCTCGTGCAGCCTGGCCTCGGGGGGGAGCAGGGACAGCGCGCCGGTGGGCACGTACGGCGCGTTGACCACCAGGACGTCGACCCGCCCGCGCAGGTCCTCCGGCAGCGCGTCGAACAGGTCGCCGCCGTGCACCTGCCCGCCCACGGGAGCGAGGTTGCGCCGCGCGTACAGGAGGGCAGCGGGGTCGACGTCGGCGGCGTGCAGCCCGCCCAGCCCGACGGCGCCGGCCAGGGCCAGCCCGACCGCGCCGCAGCCGCAGCACAGGTCGACGGCGACCGGTGCCCGGCCGGTCCGCGCGCCGAGGGCCCGCGCCGCGTCGGCCGCCCGGGCCACCAGGGCCGCGGTGCGCCGGCGGGGTACGAAGACCCCCGGGCCGACGACGACCCGCAGGCCGCAGAACTCCACCTCGCCGAGCAGGTGCTCCAGCGGCTCCCCGGCCACCCGCCGTCCGACGAGGTCCGCCAGCTCGGCGGGCGTGGTCGCGGCGGCGGTGAGCAGGCGGGCCTCGTCCTCGGCGAAGACGCACCCGGCGGCGCGCAGCCGGGCGACGAGCGTGTCGTCGGGAGGAGGTGGCACGGGCCCCAGGCTGCCAGCCGCGCCGGACGTCAGACGACCGCCACCAGCGCGCGCAGCGGCGCGGGGACCGTCGCCGGCTCGAGCCGCTCGACCGGGACGCGCGCGTGGCGGGCCCTGCGCCCCGCTGGTGGTCCCCCGGGACCGGTGCAGCTGCCGCTCCGGCGTGCGGTCACGCTGCGCCGTCGGCGCGGGCCGCTGACCGTGCTCGGCGACGGGCGCCCCGCGGAGGGGCGGTCGGGCGACCGGGTCGCCGGCCGGGCGGAGGAGGGAGAGCGGGTGACGAGAATCGAACTCGCACTGTCAGCTTGGGAAGCTGATGTTCTGCCATTGAACTACACCCGCGGTGGCCTCGCGGCCGTCTCCCAGCCTAGCAAGTGCCCGGCCACCGGTCTGCCGACCGGGTCCCGGAGAAACCCCGGCGGGGGATGTCGAGAACCGGTGCGCGGCTCCGTCCCTGCAGTACACACGGCCACGAGGGCCGTACCCCACCGAGGAGACCGACATGGCCAAGTACCTGCTGCTCAAGCACTACCGCGGCGCGCCGACGCCGGTGAACGACGTGCCGATGGACCGCTGGACGCCGGAGGAGGTCGCGGCCCACGTGCAGTACATGGAGGACTTCGCCGCCCGGCTCGAGGGCACCGGCGAGTTCGTCGACGGTCAGGCGCTCTCCCCGGAGGGCACGTGGGTCCGCTCCGACGGCGAGGGGCGGCCCCCGGTCACCGACGGTCCCTTCGCGGAGACCAAGGACCTCATCGCCGGCTGGATGGTGATCGACGTCGACACCTACGAGCGGGCGCTCGAGCTGGCCGGTGAGCTGTCCGCGGCCCCGGGGGCGGGCGGCGAGCCGATCCACGAGTGGCTCGAGGTCCGCCCCCTCCTCGGCGCCGCACCGACCATCACGGAGTGACGCCGGTGGACGAGGCGCTCCTCCGGGCGGTGGTCCCCACCGTGATCGGGGTCCTCGGCCGCCGCGGAGCCGACTTCGCGGCGGCCGAGGACGCCGTCCAGGACGCGCTCGTCGAGGCCGTGCGCGTGTGGCCGGACGACCCGCCGCGGGACCCGAGGGGATGGCTGGTGGCCGTCGCGTGGCGCAGGTACCTCGACGCCGTCCGCGCCGACACCTCCCGGCGGCGGCGTGAGGAGCGGGTCGAGGACGAACCGGAGCCCGGGCCGGCCGCGACGGCGGACGACACGCTGCAGCTGTACTTCCTGTGCGCCCACCCGTCGCTGACCCCGGCGTCGGCGGTCGCGCTCACGCTGCGGGCGGTCGGCGGACTGACCACGCGGCAGGTCGCGCAGGCCTACCTCGTGCCCGAGGCGACCATGGCGCAGCGCATCAGCCGCGCCAAGCGGACCGTCTCGGGCGCCCGGTTCGACCGGCCCGGCGACGTCGCCACCGTGCTGCGGGTGCTCTACCTCGTCTTCAACGAGGGCTACTCCGGCGACGTCGACCTCGCCGCCGAGGCGATCCGCCTGACGCGCCAGCTCGCCGCGGCGGTCGACCACGAGGAGGTGGCCGGCCTGCTCGCGCTCATGCTGCTGCACCACGCGCGGCGCCCCGCACGGACCCGGCCCGACGGCAGCCTGGTGCCCCTCGCCGAGCAGGACCGCGGCCGGTGGGACACCCGGCTGATCGCCGAGGGCGTCGACCTCCTCCAGGGCGCCCTTGCCCGGGACCGGTTGGGGGAGTTCCAGGCGCAGGCCGCGATCGCCGCCCTGCACGCCGACGCGCGCACCGCCGAGGAGACCGACTGGGTGCAGATCGCCGAGTGGTACGACGAGCTGGTCCGGCTCACCGGCAGCCCGGTCGCCCGCCTCAACCGCGCCGTCGCGGTCGGCGAGGCCGACGGTCCGCGGGCGGGCCTGGCCGCCCTGGCGGAGCTCGACCCGTCCCTGCCCAGGTACGCCGCCGTCGCGGCGTACCTGCACGAGCGGGACGGCGACCCGGTCACCGCCGCCCGGCTCTACGCCGAGGCCGCCCGGTCGGCGCCGAACCTGGCCGAGCGCGACCACCTCACGCGCCGGGCGGCCCGGCTCAACACGGAGCGGCGGGGGTGAGGGCGCGGGTCAGGCCGCGGGGCGGGGGCTGCGGATCGTCACCGTCGTCCCCGCCGGGCCCGGCACGGCCGTGACGTCGGCGAACGCGCTCATCAGCATCGAGCCGCGGCCGCGGTCCATGCTCGACGTCCGCTCCTTCCACTGGCCGTGGTCGCGCACCGCGATCTCCACCGCGCCGTCGTCGAGCGTCACCCCGACGTCGACGACGGGCTCGAGGGGGTCCTGCGCGTGCTCGACGGCGTTGGTGGCGGCCTCGCAGGCGGCCAGCACGAGGTCGTGGACGCGGTCCTCGTCCAGTCCGGCGTCGAGGAGCAGCGCCTGGAGCCGGCGGCGCAGCGCCGGGATCGACGACGCGCGGGAGGCGAACCGCCAGGTCGTCGTCGTGGCGCCGGGCGCCCGGGACGGGGCCTGCGGCAGCGGGACGGTGTCCGGGAGCGACCCGGCCGTGCGCGGCCGCGGCGGCGGGGGAGCGGGCACGGCGGCGGCCGGCGTCGCGGGCGGGAGCACCGGCCCGCGCCGGCCCCGCGAGCGCTCGAGCACCGCGCGCAGTCGCCCGAGCAGCTCCGCGGACTCGAACGGCTTGGGCAGGTAGTCGTCGACGCCGGCGTCGAAGCCCTCCACGGCGGCCTCCTGCCCGGCCCGCGCGGTGAGCATGACCACCGGCACGGCGCGCGTGCCCGGGTCGGCGCGCAGGGCGCGGAGCAGCCCGAAGCCGTCGAGGCCGGGCATCATCACGTCGCTCAGCACCACGTCGGGGCACACCCGCGCGACGTCGCGCAGCGCCTCCTCGCCGTCGCGCGCCGTCCGCACCGTCCACGACGGCGACAGCAGCCGGGTGAGGTAGGCGCGCATGTCGGCGTTGTCGTCGACCACGAGCACGGTGCCCAGCGGGCCGGCGGCCGAGCCCGACCAGCCCAGGTCGTCGTCCCAGGGGGTCAGCGCGGCCGCGCGGACCCCGGCCGGTGACGGGGCGGCGCGGTGTCGGTGTCGGGCTCGCCGAAGGGCAGCCGGACGGTGAACGTGCTGCCCGTGCCGGGCTCGCTCTCGGCCGCCACGGTCCCGCCGTGCAGCCCGACCAGCTCGCGGACCATCGCCAGGCCGAGCCCGGTGCCCTCGCGGCTGCGCGCGGGGGAGTCGGGCACCCGGTGGAACCGCTCGAACAGCGCCGGCAGCTCGCCGGCCGGGATGCCCACGCCGGTGTCGGAGACCCGCAGCACCACCTGGTCACCGTCCGGGCGCAGGGAGACGGTGATGCGACCGACGAAGGTGTACTTGACCGCGTTGGCGACGAGGTTGAGGACGACCTTCTCCCACATCCGCGGGTCGACCGCGGCGGGGCGGGCAGCGGCGGGCAGTCGACGACGAGCGTCAGCCCGGCCCGCTCGGCGGCGGCGCGCAGCACGCCGGCCAGCTCGGCGGTGGTCGCGGCCAGGTCGGTGGCCACCCGGACCGCCGCGGTGCGCCCGGCCTCGATGCTGACGAACTCCAGCAGGTCGTCGACCAGGCGCTTGAGCCGCTGGCCGTTGCGCAGGGCGAGGGTGAGCTGGTCGCGGACGGGTGCCGGCAGCTGCCCACCGGACTCGGTGAGGGCATCGGTGATCGGCCCCAGCAGCAGGGTCAGCGGCGTGCGCAGCTCGTGGCTGACGTTGGAGAAGAAGGTGGTCTTGGCGCGGTCGAGCTCGGCGAGCGCCTCGGCGCGGGCGCGCTCGGCGGCGTAGGCGCGCGCGTCGGTGACGGCGCCGGCGACCTGCGCGGCCAGCAGCTGGTGGAAGGTCCGGTACTCCTCGTCCAGCGCGCGGTTGGGACTGACGCCGACCAGCAGCGCCCCGACCGGCTCGCGTCCGGCGCCGCCCGACAGCGGCAGCGCCACCGCCGCGGTCACCTCGTCGCCGAACGGCCCGCCGGGCACGTGCAGCGCGGCGGCGTCGACGTCCCGGAGGTCGGCGGCCTGCCGTGCGGTCCCCGGCAGCGCGCCGTCGTCGACGCCGACGGTGGCCACCCGGTGCAGCCGGGAGTCCTCGCCGGTGAGGTAGACGGCGGCGAAGGGCACGTCGAGCGGGGCGGCGGCGAGCGCGCCGCACACCTGGGCGGCGAGGTCGCGCTCGTCCTCGCGGCGCCCGGCCGCGGTGGAGACCTCGTGCAGCAGCCGCTGCCGTCGCTCGGCCACCACCTGCCGGGTGACCTCGGTGCACACCGCGTGCATCCCGGCGACCTCGCCGTCGTCGCCGAAGGCGGGGGCGTGGGAGACGGTGAAGTAGGTCTCCTCGCGGTAGCCGGCGCGCTCGAGCAGCAGGAGCAGCTGCGGGATCCACGAGGCCTCGCGGGTGGCCATCGCGTGCTCGACCGGCTGCTGCAGCGCCGTCCAGCCCTCCGCCAGCGTGATCCGCAGGTCGTCGCCGATGGCGCCGGGGTGCTTGGCGCCGATGAGCTCGGCGTAGGCGTCGTTGTAGAACTGCGTGTACTCCGGTCCCCAGGTCAGGATCATGGGGAAGCGCGAGGCCAGGACGGTGCGCACGGCGTAGCGCAGGCTGGCCGGCCAGTTCTGCACCGGCCCGATCGGCGTCGTCGACCAGTCGAAGGCCGCCATCAGGCGCCCGTTCTCGCTGCCGCCGGCGAAGACGTCCTCCGTGCGGGGGCCGGGCGCGACGTCCTGGATCCCGGTCCCCGCGACGGGATCCGGTGCCACGCACACCTCCAGGCACACGAGTGCGGGCGCCGGGCGGGGACCCCGCCGTGGCGTCGGGACGTCGGGAGCCGAAGCGGCTCACCGTTCGCTGCACGGTACATGCGCCCCTGGGGCGGCCGCGGTCCCGCCGCAGAGGTCAGCGCCGCGTGACGGCGACGGCCGGGCCGGGGGAGCCCCCGGCCCGGCCGTCGCTCCCGCGGGGGCCTCAGGCGCGCAGCACCGCGCCACGGCAGGACGACGAGCAGTCCAGCGACCAGACCGACGCCGGCACCGCGTCCCACCGGGCCGAGCGGACCAGCCGCAGGTCGCCCGGGCCCGTCACCTCGGACGGCGTCGTCGGAGCCGCGCCGCCGTTCCCGCCGCCCGGGGTGGGGCCGCTGCCGGCACCGGGGGACGGCTGCGTGGTCGTCGGCGGCGTGGTCGTCGGCGGGGGCGTCGTGCCGCCGGTGCCCGGGGTGGGCGTGGTGCCTCCCGTGGTCGCCGCGACGTACTCGAGGACGCTGCGGAGCACCTCGGACCGGCCGTCGGGGGCGAAGACGGTGACGTCGTACCGCCCGGCGACCCGGGCCGGCGTCCGGAACACGACCTCGCTGGTGCTGGAGCGGACCACGGTGGCCGCGCCGGACGTCCCGACGAGCACGCGGGCGCCCACCGGGAGGGCCAGGCCGGCCACGCGGACCTCGGTCCCGCCGGTCACCGACACCCGCACCGGGCTGATGGACGTGATGCCGAAGGTTCCGGTGCCCGGGTAGGTCTGCTGGCCGCCGGTGCCGGGGTCGGCGTGGTGGTGCCGGGGTCGGTCGTGCCGGGGTCGGGGTCCCCGGCGTGCTGCTCCCGGGGTTGGTGGTCCCGGCGTCGTGGTCCCCGGCGTGGTGGTGGCGTGGTGGTGCCGGGGTGGTGCTGCCGGGGGTCGTCGTGCCGGGCGTCGGGGTCCTCGGCGTGGTGGTGCCGGGGGTGGTGCCGGGGTCGTGGTGCCGGGGTGGTGGTGCCGGCGTCGTGGTCCCGGGTTGGTCGTGCCCGGGTCGGTGGTGCCGGGCGTCGGGTCCTCGGCGTGGTCGTGCCGGGGTCGTGGTGCCCGGGTTGGTGGTTGGTGGTGCCGGGTTGGTGGTGCCCGGCGTCGTGGTCCCCGGCGTCGTGGTACCCGGGTTGGTCGTGCCCGGCGTCGGCGTCCCGCCGATCCCACTGTCCACGGGGCCGGCGAGCCGACCACGAGCGGGGCCGCACGGGGGGAACCGACCGGCTCGCCGTCGCGGGTGAGCTGGACGGTGAGCACGTAGCGGCCCTCGGGGAGGGTCGCCGACGGTGCCAGGACCAGGCCGTCGAGCGAGGTGCGGGCGCCGAGGGAGAAGGTGGCCTGTCCCTCGGCGTCCGTGGGGACGGTCGCGCCGTCGAGGGCGAGCGGGAGGTCGGCGACGGCCCAGGTGCTGCCCTGGTGACGCACGCCCAGGCCCAGCGTGACGCTGAAGGCGCCCGGCTCGGTCGTGCCGCTCACCGCGATGGTGGGGCTGACCGTGCCGACCGGGGCGGTCGTGGAGCGGAACGAGTAGTCGACGGCCTCCAGCCCGCGCTCGGCCAGGCCGGTCATCGACAGCCGGCCGCCGCTCACCGACCTGCCCTGGAAGGCGGCGATCGGGTCGGTGTCCTCGAGCAGCGCCTGCTTGAGCTGGTCGATCGTCGCGGTGGGCATGGCGGCCCGGTAGAGACCGAGCGCGGCCGCGACGTGCGGTGCGGCGATCGAAGTCCCGCTCACCACACGCATGCCGCCGTCGTTCCAGGTGGTGGCCACCTTGTTGCCCGGCGCGAACAGGTCCACCGACGTGGCGCCGTAGGCCGACGAGGCGCTCATCGTGTCGGCCGCGGTGCTGGAGCCGACCGTGACGACGTTGGGCTCGGTGTAGCTGGCCGGGTAGAAGAGGCTGCTGTCGCGGTTCCCGGCGTCGTTGCCGGCTGCGGCGACGACGAGCACGCCCTTGGAGGCCGCGTAGGCGATGGCGGCGCGCAGGTCCTCGAGCGCCGTCCCGGTGAACGCGCCGCCCCAGGAGGCGTTGACGACGTCGGCGCCGTGGTCGGCCGCGTAGCGGATCGCCTCAGCGCCCAGGTGTGCGTAGACGGTGTCACCGCTGCCGATGACCAGCGGCATGATCGTCACGTCCGGGGCCACCCCGGCGGACCCGCGGCCGTTGCCAGCCCGGGCGCCGATCACCCCGGCGACGCTCGCGCCGTGCGAGCCCCCTGCACCGTTGTCCACGTCGGCGGAGTTGGTGGCGAAGTTCCAGCCGTGGCAGTCCCCGGCCTTGCCGTTGCCGTCGGTGTCGACCGTGCCGCAGGGCTCGGCCGGGTTGGTCCACAGCGCACCGGCGAGGTCCGGGTGGTCGGAGTCGAAGCCCGAGTCGGTGAGGGCGATGACGACGCCGGCCCCGGTCCCGACCTGCCAGCCGTCCGTGGCGTCCATGTCCGCGTCGGCCACCGCGGTCTGCTGGTAGGCGTTGCTGCCGGTGTTCTCGAGGTTCCAGCCGTACTGCACCGCGTACGGGTCGTCCACGGTCACGGTCCCGAGCAGGGGCACCCGGGGCGAGACCTCGACCGCCGCCACCCCCCGACCGCCGCCAGGTCGTCCGCGGACAGCTCGCCGGTGGCCACGATGGCGCGTCCGTCGCTCAGTCGCTGCGCGTTCGCGACGCCGTCGAGGGCGGTGAGCGTCCCCAACAGTGCTGCGGCGTCGCCGCCGGCCGCCGTCACCACGTAGCGGTCCAGGCCGTCGCCGGGCCCGAAGTCCTCCGCGACGGGGAGGGCCGGTGCGGCCAGGGCGGTGTAGGCGGCGGCGCCGGCGTACCCGGTCACCACGGCCGTGACCAGGACGGCGGCCTGCGCGCGCCTGCTCAGGGTCGACACGTCTGTGCTCCTCCCCGGCCCTGGTCCCCTGCCCGGCCGGCGGCCGGTCCTCCGATGGGCCGGCAGGGGGACCTCGGCGTCCCCGCGGCCGGTCTCGAGCCGGGGCCGGCGGCGGTGACCCGATGGGGGGAGGCGGCGCGCTCCCTAGACTCCGCGCCATGCTGCTGTCCGACCGCGACATCCGCGCCGCGATCGCCGAGGGGCGTCTCGGCATCGAGCCGCACGACGCGGGGCTGGTGCAGCCCTCGAGCATCGACGTCCGGCTCGACCGCTTCTTCCGGGTGTTCAACAACGCCCGGTACACGCACATCGACCCGGCGCAGCAGCAGGACGACCTGACCACGCTGGTCGAGCCCGACGGCGACGAGCCGTTCGTGCTGCACCCCGGGGAGTTCGTCCTCGGCTCCACGCTCGAGGTCGTCTCGATCCCCGACGACCTCGCTGCACGTCTCGAGGGCAAGAGCTCGCTGGGCCGTCTCGGGCTGCTGACCCACTCGACGGCGGGCTTCGTCGACCCCGGCTTCTCGGGGCACATTACGCTGGAGCTGTCCAACGTGGCCAACCTGCCGATCACCCTGTGGCCCGGCATGAAGATCGGCCAGCTGTGCCTGTTCCGGCTCTCCAGCGCGGCCGAGCACCCGTACGGCTCGGAGGTCTACGGCTCCCGCTACCAGGACCAGCGCGGGCCGACGCCGTCGCGGTCGTTCCGCAACTTCAGCCGCGCGGAGACGCGGCGGCCGCAGGGCTGACCCCCGCGGGCGACCAGCCGGGCACCTCGTCGTCGACGTAGCGGTCCCGCGTGACCATCCACCCGGTGACCGTGAGCCCCACCGTGGCGACGGCGATGAGCACGAACATCCCGGTGTAGCCGCCGGTCGCCCCGCGGAGCACGCCGACCAGCAGCGGGCCGGTGCCGGCCAGCACGTACCCCCAGCCCTGGGTGACCGTGGACAGCGCGGCGGTTGTCTCGGGCGTCCGGGCGCGCAGGCCGATGAGCGCCAGCACCATGCTGAAGGTGCCCATGCCGACGGCGAGCACGCTCATCCACAGCCACGGCAGGGTGCGCGGCGCCATCCACAGCCCGGTCCAGCCGACGGCGTAGCAGGCCATGAACCCCAGCAGCAGCGGCCGCTGCCAGCGCTGCCGGACGGTGAGCGACGGGACGACGGCGTTGACCGGGATGACGACGACGGAGTTGATCCCGAGCAGCAGGCCCGCGGCCGCGGCGCTGAGCCCCGAGTCGCGCAGGTACTGCGCCGACCAGCCCATGACCACGTAGGCCTGCATCGCCTGCAGCCCGAAGAAGGCGGCCATGGTGAGCGCCAGCGGGCTGCGCGCCAGCGGGCGCATCCGCACCGCGCGGTGCTCCGCGCGGCCGGCGCCGGGCTGGCGCGGGGTGAGGAACCACGGCACCGCCGCGACGAGCGCCAGCACCGCCCAGACGCCCAGTGCCCAGCGCCAGCCGCCCGGGCCGACCGCGGCGGCGATCGGGGCGGTCGACACCGCGGCGACGGCGCCGCCGATGGCCATGCTGGCGCTGTAGGCACCGATCAGCAGCCCTGTCCGCTCGGGGAACCAGCGCTTGACCAGGCCGGGCAGCAGCACGTTGCCCAGCGCCCCGCCGACCATCGCCAGCACGGTGCCGGCGATGAACAGCGGGAAGGAGTCGACGACGGCTCGCAGCACGAGCCCGGCGGCCATGGTCAGCAGCGCGCCGGCGAGCACGTGCGCGTCCCGGAACCGCGCGGCCAGCGGCGGCCCGGCGAAGCCGATGGCCGCGAAGCACAGCACCGGCAGCGTCGTCACCACGCCGGCCGCGGCGCTGGAGACGCCGAGGCCCTCCTCGAGCTCCTCGAGCACCGGCCCGACCGTGCTCACCGCCGTCCGCAGGTTCGCGGCGGTCAGCACGATCGCGATCGCGACGAGCAGCAGGCCGCGCCGGGAGTCGCCGGCCGTGGGGATCGGGGGAGCGTCGTCGGCCGTGCGGGTCACCCGTCGATGGTCCCCCCGCCCCTCGCGACGGCCGGAGGCGGGTGCAGAGGACAACCGTTCAGGCGCGCAGGCCGGTCCGCGTCGTCGCCTCGAAGCGCGGGAGCACCTGCGGCACCCGCCGCCACAGCAGCCGCTGCAGGTCGAGGGTCACCACGGCGGCCGCGACGATGCCGGCCAGGTTGATGCCCAGCTGCAGCGCGGCCCGCCAGAACTCGGCGCCGCCGCCCAGCGCCAGGGAGACCGCCATGTCCGCGGCGGCCGGCACCGTCGTCACGGAGATGAACACGCCGACCAGCGCGCCGCTCTTCGCCGACGTCAGCGACAGCACGCCCGCGATCCCGGCGAGCACCGCGACCACCGCCGACCAGTGGTCGGGCGCGGTGATGAAGCCGGTCTGCGGGCGGTCCATGGTGAGCACCTCGGGGCCGAACCAGCCCAGGCCGCGGCCGGCCAGCGTGAGCAGGGCCGTGGCCGCGATCGCCACGACGAAGCCGACGGCCAGCGCCCGGGCCGCGGCCCGGGCGATGCCCGGGCGGCGGTGGACCAGCGCGACGGCCAGCCCGGCCAGCGGGGCGAACTCGGGGCCGAGCACCATCGCGCCGATCACCAGGATCGCCGAGTCGTTGACGATCGCGACGGCGGCCAGCAGCGTCGCGATGGTCAGGAACGACAGGTAGGAGACCGACAGCGACGAGTCCGCCGCCGTCGTCCGCACCACCTGCTCCCACACGACGGCGTCCGAGCCGTCGCCCGGGGCGTCCTCCTCGGCGCGCTCGGCGCTCGCCGACACGGCGGTGTCGACCGCCTCGATGGCGATCCCGCCGTCGCGGTCGACGTGCAGCGCGCGCAGGCCGGCCACCAGCGGGTCGGCGGACTCACGCGCGACGTCGGCCAGGACGAGGTCGCCGGGCGGGGAGACCGAGGCGCCCGGCAGCACGGCGAGGTGCGCCGTCCCGGGGCAGCGGTCGAACAGGTCCCGGACGTCGTCGGCGCGGTCGGGCGGGACGGTCACCCGCAGCTGCAGCAGCACGCGGGCCGTTCTACCGGAGAGCGAGGCGCTCCGGACGACGGACGCCGCCGGCGAGGAGGTGCCTCGCCGACGGCGTCCGTCGGGGTGGTGCTGGTGGCCAGGCGGTGATCAGGCCTGGCCGTGACCCGTGGCGGCCGAGCCGGTGCCGGCGATGTCGTCGTCGGCGGTGCCGACCTCGGCGCCGTGCTCGGTGCCCGGGGTGCCGACCGGCGCCATCGAGCGGAGCAGGATCTGGCTGACGTCGAGGACCTCGACGTGCTCGGCCGCCTCGCCGTTCTGCTTCTTCGACGTCAGGGCGTCCGACAGCATCGTGATGCAGAACGGGCACGCGGTGGAGATGACGTCCGGGTCGAGGCCGAGGGCCTCCTCGGTGCGCTCCACGTTGATCCGCTTGCCGATCTTCTCCTCCATCCACATGCGCGCGCCGCCGGCGCCGCAGCAGAAGCCGCGGTCCTTGCAGCGGTGCATCTCCTGGGTGGAGAGGCCCTGCACGCTGTCGAGGATCTCCCGCGGCGGCGTGTAGACCTTGTTGTGCCGGCCGAGGAAGCACGGGTCGTGGTAGGTGACCTTGCGGTCGACCGGGGTGACCGGGGTGAGCCGGCCCTCCTCCACCAGCTGGCTGAGCAGCTGCGTGTGGTGCACGACCTCGTACTCGCCGCCGACCTGCGGGTACTCGCGGCCCAGCGAGTTGAAGCAGTGCGGGCAGGTGGTGACGATCTTGCGGGTGCCCGGCACGCGGCCCTCGAAGACGCCGTTGAGGGTCTCGACGTTCTCCTGCGCCATCATCTGGAAGACGAACTCGTTGCCCATGCGGCGGGCCGGGTCGCCCGAGCAGGTCTCGCCCGAGCCCAGGACGGCGAACTCGACGCCGGCGGTGTTCAGCAGCTCGGCGACGGCCTTGGTGACCTTCTTGGCGCGGTCGTCGATGGCGCCGGCGCAGCCGACCCAGAACAGGTACTCGACGTCGTAGGGCAGCGGGCCGTCGGCCATGCGGACCTCGAAGTCGACCTCCTTGATCCAGTCATCGCGGGTGCTGGGGCTCACGCCCCAGGGGTTGCCGCGGTTCTCGAGGTTGCGCAGCATCACGCCGGCCTCGGACGGGAAGTTCGACTCGATGAGCACCTGGTAGCGGCGCATGTCCTCGATGTGGTCGACGTGCTCGATGTCGACCGGGCACTGCTCCACGCAGGCGCCGCAGTTGGTGCAGCTCCACAGGACGTCGGGGTCGATGACCCCGCCCTCCTCGAGGGTGCCCACCAGCGGGCGGTGCGCCTGCGCGTCGTTGGTGCCCTCGATGCGGGCGTAGCCCGACGCCCAGACCTGCTCGTCACTGGGCTTGAGGACGTCGTAGTCGGGCGCGGTCTCCGACGCCGTCTTCTCGCCGAGCAGGTACGGGGCCTTGGCGTACAGGTGGTCCCGCAGGTCCATGATCACCATCTTGGGGGACAGTGGCTTGCCCGTGTTCCAGGCAGGGCACTGGCTCTGGCACCGCCCGCACTCGGTGCAGGTGGTGAAGTCGAGCATCCCCTTCCAGGTGAAGTCCTCGATCTTGCCGCGACCGAAGACGTCGTCCTCGCCCGGGTCCTCGAAGTCGATCGGCTTGCCGTTCGAGGTCATGGGCTGCAGCGGGCCGAGCGCGACGGTGCCGTCGTCGTTCCGCTTGAAGTAGATGTTCGGGAACGCGCTGAACCGGTGCCAGGCGACGCCCATGTTGAGCGTGCGGCTGAGCACGACCAGCCAGACCAGCGAGACGACGATCTTGACGAACGCGACGACGCTGAGCAGGTCGGGGCTGTCGGGCAGCACGGTGGCCAGCAGGCCCGAGACCGGGTGCGACCAGGCCGGTGCCTCGGTGAGGTCCGAGGAGATCTTCAGCGCCCGGATCAGCAGGATGCAGACGCCGACGGTCAGGACGACGGCCTCGACGAAGTAGCCGCGGCCCTCGTTGGAGCCGGCGAAGCGGCTGGTGCGGCCCTGCCGGCGCGGGTGGTCCTTCTGGCGCCGGTAGATCAGGTACAGGATGCCGAGGATCGTGCCGGTGCCGATGAGGTCGGCGAACAGGTTCCACAGGCTCCACTCGCCGAGGATCGGCAGGTGGAACGCCGGGTTCCAGACCTC
The DNA here is from genome assembly GCF_003182485.1 of Geodermatophilus normandii. Classification (NCBI taxonomy): domain Bacteria; kingdom Bacillati; phylum Actinomycetota; class Actinomycetes; order Geodermatophilales; family Geodermatophilaceae; genus Geodermatophilus; species Geodermatophilus normandii. The sequence continues at coordinate 1,645,321 of NZ_QGTX01000001.1, forward strand.
GCCGAATGCCTCGACCAGGGTGAGGAACAGGCCGTAGAAGCCCACGAACACGAACCAGTGGGCGGCGCCGATGGCCGACCACTTGAGCATCCGGGTGTGGCCGAGCGACTCGACCAGCAGGGTCTTGATCCGCGGGCCGAACGGCCCGAAGCGGCTGCTGTCGGCCTGGCCGGTGCGGATGATCCGGACCATCGCCCGGACGGCCTTGTAGGCGAAGACCACCGACACGATGAGGAACAGCACGCTGATCGTGCCGAGCACGATCTGCAGGGGGCCCGTCATGATTCCCTCTCCCCACGCCTTCCGGCGTCGGTTGACTCCGTCCGCACCGGCCGGCGAGAGGGGTCTCGCCGCCGTCACCGGCCCGCGGGGCCGGCGGCGGATCGCGCGCGGGCGGCTGTGCCCACGCAGGCCAGCACGATAGCTGGCCGAGACACAGGTTACTCGTCGGTAACCGTGGGCGCCGCGCCCCGATCCGACCCCCTCCGGCGGTGCTGGGCGTCCACCCGCCCGGGCGCCGACCTGCGCGTTCGCGGTGTGCGGCAGGTCGTGGAACACCTCGTGGGCGTGTTTCCGGACCGGCGCCGACCGCCGGGGAGGTGACCGGGCTCACCGCCCCGGGTCACGCCCCGGTCACCACCGCTCGGGGCTGGATGATCAGGTGACCTGGTCGTGCTGCGTCCGAGCTCAGCGTCGGTGGTGAGCCACGACCCATCACGGCGAGCTGGGACGGCGTCGCTGGGCCGTCCACAGATCTCAGGTGGGCCTCGTCCCGGCCGCCGCCGGCCTCGAAGACTGCCGACGTGCACCCGGACCTCGCGGCTCTCGCCGCCGCACGACTCGGCGTCTTCACCGCTCGGGAGGCCGTGCGCGTCGGCTACCGGCCCGACGAGATCCGCTCCGAGCTCGGCTCCCGTCGCTGGCACTGGCTGCGCCGGGGCGTCTACATCGGTGCGCAGGACCTCGTGCCTGCCGAGCGGGATGCGCGCGTGCGACACCTCGTCGACTGCACCGCGGTGCTGCTGTCCCTGGCTCCCGGACCGGCGATCAGCCACGCCTCGGCCGCGCGGCTGCACCGGTTGGTGCTCCCGGGCGACGTCGACGGCGCCGTGCGGCTCACCGACCCGGTCCAGTGGCGGCGCGGGCGGGGCTACGTCGTCGCGCGGGCGTCTCTGCCGGACGGTGACCTGGGACGTGTCCTCGGCTTCGGGGTGACCGTCCCCGCGCGCACCCTCGTCGACTGCGCCCGCGAGTGGGGCGTCACGGACGCGGTCGTCGCCATGGACGCGGCGCTGCACGACCGGGTCGTCGACCGTGAGGACCTGCGGGCCGCCGTCCTCCGGGCCACGCACTGGGTCGGTGTCGGCGACGCGGCCCGGGCGTTCGGCCTGGCCGACGGGCGAGCGGAGTCGCCTCTCGAGTCCCGCGGCCGGCTCGCGCTGCTCGAGGCGGGGCTCCCGTGCCCCGAGCTGCAGGTCGAGGTCCACGGTCCGCGGGGCTTCGTCGCTCGGGTCGACGCCTGGTACGAGGAGGCCGGCGTCGCGGTCGAGTTCGACGGCAGGGTGAAGTACCTCGATCCCGTCGACGGTCGGGAGGTGGGCGAGGTCCTCTGGCGGGAGAAGCGGCGCGAGGACCGGTTGCGGGAGCTGGGCATCCGCGTGGTCCGCCTCGCGCGGGAGGACGTCGCGCCCCGGAGGCGAAGGGAGCTCGCCGTCCGGGTCGGCGTCCTGCTCGCCGAGCCGATGGCCGGGGTCCGGCGCTTCCGTGTCGTCCGGACGGGCCAACCGGGGCGCGGCGACTCCGTGGCCGCTGCGTCGTCCTAGCTCAGCGCCGTGCGTCCTGGCTCGCCGTCGACGCTGAGCCAGGACGCGGCACGATCAGGTCACCTGATCATCCGTGCGCCGCCGACCCCGGGAACACCTGCGCGCGGTCTGCCGTTAGGGTGGGCAGGAAAGTTGAGTGGACCTCGCGCAAGGCGAGTCGCTCCCTCGACCGACCCCCCGACACCCGCACCACCCGCACACGGAAGAGGAGCCAGCTCCATGGCACGAGCGGTCGGTATCGACCTCGGCACCACCAACTCCGTCGTCACCGTCCTGGAGGGCGGCGAGCCGACGGTCATCGCCAACAGCGAGGGCTCGCGCACCACGCCCTCGGTCGTCGCCTTCGCCAAGAACGGCGAGGTCCTGGTGGGCCAGTCGGCCAAGAACCAGGCGGTCACCAACGTCGACCGCACCATCCGGTCGGTCAAGCGCCACATGGGCACCACGTGGCAGACCGGCGAGATCGACGGCAAGAAGTACACGCCGCAGGAGATCAGCGCCCGCATCCTGCAGAAGCTCAAGCGGGACGCCGAGACCTACCTGGGCGAGCCGGTGACCGACGCCGTCATCACCGTCCCCGCCTACTTCGAGGACGCGCAGCGCCAGGCCACCAAGGAGGCCGGTGAGATCGCGGGCCTCAACGTCCTGCGCATCGTCAACGAGCCCACCGCGGCCGCGCTGGCCTACGGCCTGGACAAGGGCGAGACCGAGCAGACGATCCTCGTCTTCGACCTCGGTGGTGGCACCTTCGACGTCTCGCTGCTCGAGATCGGCGAGGGCGTCATCGAGGTCAAGGCCACCGCCGGTGACAACCACCTCGGCGGCGACGACTGGGACGAGCGGGTCGTCAAGCACCTGGTGCAGACGTTCAACGCCCAGAACGGCATCGACCTGTCCAAGGACAAGCTGGCCATGCAGCGGCTCCGCGAGGCCGCCGAGAAGGCCAAGATCGAGCTGTCCGGCGCGCAGTCGACCAACGTCAACCTGCCCTACATCACCGCCGGCGCCGAGGGCCCGCTGCACCTCGACGTCACGATGACCCGCGCGGAGTTCCAGCGCCTCACCCAGGACCTGCTCGACCGCACGCGCGCGCCGTTCAACCAGGCGATCCGCGACGCCGGCATCTCCGTCGGCGAGATCGACCACGTCGTCCTGGTGGGTGGCTCGACCCGCATGCCGGCCGTCACCGAGCTGGTGCGCGAGCTGACCGGCGGCAAGGACCCCAACAAGGGCGTCAACCCCGACGAGGTCGTCGCCATCGGCGCCGCGCTGCAGGCCGGTGTCCTCAAGGGCGAGGTCAAGGACGTCCTGCTCCTCGACGTCACCCCGCTGTCCCTGGGCATCGAGACCAAGGGCGGGATCATGACCAAGCTCATCGAGCGCAACACCACGATCCCGACGAAGCGCTCGGAGATCTTCACGACGGCCGACGACAACCAGCCCTCCGTGCAGATCCAGGTCTTCCAGGGCGAGCGCGAGATGGCGATGTACAACAAGAAGCTCGGCATGTTCGAGCTGACCGGTCTGCCGCCGGCGCCGCGGGGCGTCCCGCAGATCGAGGTCGCCTTCGACATCGACGCGAACGGCATCGTGCACGTGTCCGCCAAGGACCTGGGCACGGGCAAGGAGCAGTCGATGACCATCACCGGCGGCTCGGCCCTCCCCAAGGAGGACATCGAGCGGATGATGCGCGACGCCGAGGCCCACGCCGACGAGGACAAGCGCCGCCGCGACGAGGCCGAGACCCGCAACCTCGCCGAGTCGCTGCAGTACCAGACCGAGAAGTTCCTCGCCGAGAACGGCGAGCGCATCCCGGCCGACAAGAAGGAGGAGCTCGGCGAGGCCCTGACCGAGCTGCGCTCCGCCCTCGGCGGCTCGGACATCGCCACGATCAAGTCGGCGCAGGAGAAGGTCGCCCGCATCTCGCAGGAGGTCGGCGGGGCGCTCTACGCCCAGCAGGCCGACGCGGGTGCCGCGGCCGGTGACGGTGCCGGCCCGGGTGCCCCCGGTGCCGGCGGCGCGTCGGCCACGGCCGGCGACGACGACGTCGTCGACGCCGAGATCGTCGACGAGGACAGCGACCGCCGATGAGCCAGGGGGACGAGCAGCCGCGGGTCGTGATCCGTGACAAGCGGCGGATCGACCCCGTCAGCGGCGAGGTGCGGACGCCGGCCGGCGAGCAGCCGGCCGGCGTCCCGCCCCGCCCGGCTCCGGCACAGACCACGACGGCACAGACCACGACGGCACAGACCACGGCCCACCCATCGCCAGGGGAGCAGATGACCGAGAACGAGACGGCCGTCCCGGAGGCGCCCGTGCAGCCGGCCGCCGACACCACCGCGGACGGTGACCTCTCGCGCCAGCTGGCCGAGCGGACCGAGGACCTGCAGCGGGTCACCGCGGAGTACGCCAACTACCGGCGGCGGGTCGACCGCGACCGCACGCTCGTCGTCGACCAGGCGGCCGAGCGGTTCGCCGCCCAGCTGTTCCCGATCGTCGACGACATCGAGCGGGCCCGGGACCACGGCGACCTGACCGGCGCGTTCAAGGTCGTGGCCGACCGCGTCCTCGGGCTGCTCGACGGCCTGGGCGTGGAGGCCTTCGGCGAGGCCGGCGACCCGTTCGACCCGTCACTGCACGAGGCGGTCCTCCACGACACGTCCGACGAGGTCAGCGTGCCGACCGCGACGACGGTCCTGCGGCAGGGTTTCCGCCGCGGGGACCGCGTGCTGCGGACGGCGATGGTGTCGGTGAGCGAGCCCTCGGGCGCCGCCCCCGAGCCGGCCGGCGACGGTGCGCCGGGGGAGACCCCGGCCGCCGGCTGACCACCGGGACCGACCGCGAGATGCGGACCCACGAGGACCAGGGAGGAGGCGCCCGATGAGCACTCGGGACTTCATCGAGAAGGACTACTACGCCGCGCTCGGCGTCTCCCAGGGCGCCGACGCCGCGGAGATCAAGAAGGCCTACCGCAAGCTGGCGCGGGACCTGCACCCGGACAAGAACCCGGGCAACGCCGACGCCGAGGCCCGCTTCAAGGAGGTCTCCGAGGCCTACGACGTGCTCTCCGACCCCAAGCGGCGGGGCGAGTACGACGACGCCCGGCGGCTCTTCGGCTCCGGCGGTGCCGGGGCGCGGGCCGGCTTCCCCGGTGGGTTCCCGGGCGCCGGCGGCGGGCAGCCGTTCGACCTGGGTGACCTGTTCGGGCAGGCCGCCGGCGGGGCCGGTGCGCGCGCCGGTGGTCTGGGCGACCTCTTCGGCGGCCTGTTCGGCGGCGGCGGTGCCGCGCCCGGCTCGGCCCGGGCCCGCTCCCAGGCGGCGTCCGGGCCGGCCCGCGGCCAGGACGTCGAGACCGAGGCGACCCTCTCGTTCGAGGAGTCCGTCCTGGGCGTCACCGTGCCGCTGCGGATGCAGAGCCCGGGCACCTGCCCGACCTGCACCGGCACCGGGGCGAGGCCGGGCACCGCGCCGCACACCTGCGAGGTCTGCGGCGGCGCCGGCGTCACCAGCCGCAGCCAGGGCGCGTTCGCCTTCTCCGAGCCGTGCCGCGCCTGCCGCGGCACCGGCCAGGTGGTCGACGACCCCTGCCCGACCTGCCACGGCGACGGCGTCACCACCCAGACCCGCACGATCACCGTGCGGATCCCGGCCGGCGTCAAGGACGGCCAGCGCATCCGGCTGGCCGGCAAGGGCGCCCCCGGACGGCGGGGCGGTCCGGCGGGCGACCTGTTCGTCGTCGTGCACGTCAGCGACCACGACCTGTTCGGCCGCAAGGGCGACGACCTCACCCTCACCGTGCCGATCACGTTCCCCGAGGCCGTCCTCGGGACGACGCTGACCGTGCCCACGCTGGAGGGCAACGTCACGCTCAAGGTCCCCGCCGGCACCGCGAGCGGTCGCACGCTGCGGGTCCGGGGCAGGGGAGTGCCCGGCCGCGGCCGCAACGGTGACCTGCTCGTGACCGTCGAGGTCGCCGTCCCCCAGCGGCTGTCGGCCGAGGCCGAGCGGGCGGTGAAGACCCTCGACGCCGAGCTGGGCGACCCCCGGCCGCAGATCACCGCGGCCACGCAGGCCCGCAACGCCGAGCGCGGGAGCACCCGGTGAGCGCCCGGGCGCCGGGGACCGCGAGCGCGCCGACGGCGCCCGCGCCGTGGCCGACGACGCCCCCGTGTTCGTGATCTCGGTGGCCGCCCAGCTGGCCGGCATGCACGCCCAGACGCTGCGCCAGTACGACCGGCTCGGGCTGGTCACCCCCGGCCGCACGCCGGGCGGTGGCCGTCGTTACAGCCCGCGGGACGTCGCGCTGCTGCGGGAGGTCCAGCGCCTCTCCCAGGAGGACGGCGTCAACCTCGCCGGCATCAAGCGGATCATCGACCTGGAGTCCCGGGTCGAGGCCCTGCAGCAGCGGGTGCACGAGCTGATCGGCGAGCTCGAGCGGTCCGAGCACCGCCGGATCTCCGCCGAGTCCGCCCTCGCGAGCGGCTACGGTCGGGACCTCGTGGGGACCGACCTCGTGCCGCTGCGGCAGGCGACCTCCGCGCTGGTCGTCTGGCGACCGCGGGAGCCCCAGCGGTGAGCGGGAACCCCGGCGGGGCCGCCGTCGTGGATGGGGACGTGACCACCACGCCCGTGGACGCGCACGAGTCCTTCGTGCGGCTCGAGCGCGAGATCGGCCTGCTGCTGCGCCGGTCGCGGGCCATCTCGGCCCGGCTGGCCCGCGAGCTGCACCCCGACCTCGACGGCGCGGCCTACGGCCTGCTGGCGTTGCTGGCCGACGCCGGCCCGCTGCGCGCCAGCGACCTCGTCGCCCGCCTCGGCCTGGACAAGAGCACAGTCAGCCGCCAGGTGTCCTCGCTGGTCGCCCTCGGCCTGGTCGACCGCGAGGCCGACCCCGCCGACGGCCGGGCCCAGGTGCTCACCCCGACGGCCGAGGGCGCGGCCCGGCTGGCGCGCATCCAGACCGCGCGGCGCGAGCGATGGGAGGCCGACCTCTCGGGCTGGCCGGCCGAGGACGTCGCCGTCCTCGGCGAGTTGCTGGCCCGGCTCAACCGGCTGGGCGAGGCGCGCGAGGCGGGCGCAGCCCCTCCCGCCTGATCCAGCAGTGCCCGACGGCGCCCGGACCTCCTCGGTCCGGGCGCCGTCGTCGCGTGTGGGGAACACACCGGAGCAGTGCCTGGTTGTAGACAACAACCAACCTGATGTATGGTTGCGGTCTGCAATCACCTCTCCGCGAGGACGTCATGCCCCTCACCTCCCCGACGCGCGAGCGGCTCACCGCCGGCATCGCCCGTCTCGTCCGCGCCGGCCGGCACCTGTCCCACCGCGCCGCGGACTCCCTCGACGGCCAGCTGCCCTCCTTCGGCTGGGCCCTGCTCGTCCCGCTCGAGCGCGACGGCGAGCAGCGCTGCAGCGCACTGGCCGCGCAGGCCGGCGTCGACGTCTCCGTCGCCAGTCGCCAGGTGACCGCCCTCGAGCGGTCCGGCCTCGTCGAGCGCCGGCCCGACCCCCACGACGGGCGGGCCAGCCTCATCGGACTCTCGCCCGCCGGCGCCGCCGCCCTCGCCCTGACCCGGGCGCTGCGCGCGGAGTGGGCCGCCGAGGCCCTCGCGGGCTGGGACGAGGACGACGCCCGCCTGCTGACCGAACTGATCGAGCGGTTGACCGACGACCTCGACCGTGCCGCGCCGCCTCCCGCCCGCGCCGCCCTCGGGGCCGCCTCGTGACCGCCACCCGGGCCTCCGGGCCGCCGTCCCCCACCCGAACCGAGCAGTCCAGGAGCACCGTGACCACCACCCGCGAGCCGACCGCGGCCGCACCGGGGACGCAGGCGCCCGCCGAGCAGCAGGGGCGCATGACGCACCGGCAGATCCTCGAGGCCCTCTCGGGGATGTTGCTGGCGATGTTCGTGGCGTTCCTGTCCTCGACCGTCGTCTCCAACGCCCTGCCCACGATCATCACCGACCTGCGCGGCAGCCAGAGCCAGTACACCTGGGTGGTCACCGCGACCCTGCTGGCCTCGACGGCGTCGACGCCGATCTGGGGCAAGCTCGCCGACCTGTTCAGCAAGAAGCTGCTGATCCAGCTGGCGATCGTCGTCTTCATCCTCGGCTCGATGCTGGCCGGGCTGTCGCAGTCGGTGGGCACGCTCATCGGCTGGCGCGTGCTCCAGGGCCTGGGCCTCGGCGGCCTGCAGGCGCTGGTCCAGATCGCGATGGCCGCGATGATCAGCCCTCGCGAGCGCGGGCGGTACTCCGGCCTGCTCGGCGGGGTCATGGCCGTGGCCACCGTCGGCGGCCCGCTGCTCGGCGGTCTGCTGGTGGACACCAGCTGGCTCGGCTGGCGCTGGTGCTTCTACGTCGGCGTCCCCTTCGCCGCCGTCGCGCTGGTGCTGCTGCAGCGCACGCTGCACCTGCCGGTCACCAGGCGCCGGGTGCGCATCGACCACCTCGGCGCCGCCTTCCTCACCGCCGGCGTCTCGGGGCTGCTGATCTGGGTCACCCTGGCCGGCAACCAGTTCGCGTGGGCCTCCGTGGAGACGGCGCTGTTCCTCGTCGGCAGTGCGGTGGCCATCGTGGCGTTCGTCGTCACCGAACTCCGGGCGGCCGAGCCGATCGTCCCGCTGCGGCTGTTCCGCGACCGCACGACGACCCTCGCCATCGTGGCCAGCGTCGCCATCGGTGTCGCGATGTTCGGCTCGACGGTCTTCCTCGGCCAGTACCTGCAGATCTCCCGCGGCTACTCGCCGACGGCGGCCGGCCTGCTGACGATCCCCATGGTCGGCGGCCTGCTGGTCTCCTCCACGGTGTCGGGCATCCTCATCACCCGCCACGGCCGGTGGAAGCGGTTCCTCGTGGCCGGCTCGGTGCTGGTCACCGCCGGCTTCGCCCTGCTGGCGACGATCGACCACGAGACGAACATGGTGCTGCTCGGCGTCTTCCTGTTCGTCCTGGGCGTCGGCATCGGCATGACCATGCAGAACCTGGTGCTCGCGGTGCAGAACACCGTGGCCGCCGCCGACCTCGGTGCGGCGTCCTCCGCCGTGGCGTTCTTCCGCAGCCTGGGCGGCACCATCGGCGTCTCGGTGCTCGGCGCGGTGCTCAGCACCCGGGTCGGCGACCTGATCGCCGCCGGTCTGCCGCCGGAGGTGGCCGCGGCCGGCACCGGGTCGGGCAGCGTCGGGCTGGCCGACCTCAAGGACGCCCCGCCGGCCATCCAGGAGCTCATCCGGGTGTCCTACGGCGACGCGACCGGCCGGATCTTCCTCGTCTCGGCGGTCATCGCCGTGATCGCCGTGGCGGCCATCGTGCTCATCCGCGAGGTCGCCCTGCGCACCGAGAGCGGCGAGGAGCGGCTGCAGCGCGAGTCGGAGCCGGCGGTGGCCGACGCCGCCTGATCTCCCCCCGACGACGACGGCCCGCTCCCCGGGAGGGGAGCGGGCCGTCGTGCTGTGCGGGGCTCAGGACTCGAGTGCGGCGTCCAGCGTGATGTCGACGCCGGCCAGCGCCTTGCTGACCGGGCAGCCGGCCTTGGCCTCCTGCGCGGCCTTCTCGAAGCCGGCGGCGTCGAGTCCGTCGACCTCGGCGCGCACGGTGAGCGTGATGCCGGTGAGCTTGAAGCCCCCGTTGGCCTGGTCCGGGCCGAGGGAGACGTCGGCCTGCACGTCGAGGGACTGCGGCGTCCCGCCGGCCTGGGCGATGTTGGCCGACAGCTGCATCGCGAAGCAGGCGGAGTGGGCGGCCGCGACGAGCTCCTCGGGGCTGGTCGTGCCGCCGGCCTCGTCGGCGGCGCGCTTGGGGAAGTTGACCTCGTAGGTGCCGACCTTCGAGCTGGTCAGCTCGACCTGGCCGGAGCCCTTCTCGAGGGTGCCGTTCCAGGCGGTGCGTGCGGTACGGGTGGGCATCTGGGCTGCCTTCCGGTCGGAGGGCGTGCCGGCGGGGTCTCGCCGGCACGCGGGGACCTCGCGGCCCTACCCCGATCGGTTGCGGGCAACCCGCCTACGGCGTCAGGGCGTGCGGGGCGCCTCGGTGACGCGCTGCGTCAGGACGTTGAGCGTCTGCTTGAGGTCGGCGAAGGACTCCACGTCGAGGTCGAGCGCGCAGATCATGTCCTGCGAGATGGCGAAGGCCTTGTCCCGGAGGGCGCGGCCGCTGTCGGTGAGCGCGATGGCCACCGACCGCTCGTCCTCCACGCGGCGGTGCCGCGTGACCAGGCCGGCCGCGGTGAGCCGCTTGAGGAGGGGGGACAGCGTGCCGCTGTCCAGGGCCAGCCGGGCGCCGAGCTGTCCGACGGTCTGGTGGTCCTCTTCCCAGAGCAGCATCATGACCAGGTACTGGGGATAGGTGAGCCCCAGCTCCTCGAGCATCGGCCGGTACCGGGCGGTCATCGCGCGCGAGGCCGCGTACAGCGCGAAGCACAGTTGGTCGTCGAGGGCCACGCTCGGGGCGGGGAGGTGCGCGTCCCCGCTCGTCATCGTCATGACAAGAGTGTAGGGACAACCAGGTCGCGTGGCATGCAGTTGTGTCGTTCGTCAACCCCTCGGAGGAGAACTCCTCCCGCCCGGTGGGAGTCCGGGCCGGAGTTGAGCGGAACAGACTCAACTCCTCGGTCGTTGGACTGCTCGACACCAGCACCTCGCCGGGTCGAACCCGGCACCCCTGACGAGAGGACCGACAGCACCGACCATGGAGAGCAAGCTGACCACCCGTTCGCAGGAGGCGTTCGCGGCCGCCCAGCGGCTGGCGGTCGACCGGGGCCAGGCCGGCCTCGAGCCCCTGCACCTGCTCGTGGCGCTCCTGCAGCAGTCCGACGGCATCGCCGGCCCCCTGCTGACCGCCGTCGGCGCCGACCCGGCCGAGGTCCGCGCCAAGGCCGAGGCCGCGCTGCGCCGCCTGCCCAGCGTCAGCGGCGCCACCGTGCCCGCCCCCTCGGCGTCGCGCGAGCTGCTGCGCGTCGTCAACGCCGCCGGCGAGCAGGCCAGCGCGCTGGGCGACGAGTACGTCTCCACCGAGCACCTGCTGGTCGGCCTGGCCGGCTCGGAGGGCGAGGCCGGTGCGGTGCTCACCAGCGCCGGCGCCACGCGCGACGCCCTGCTGGCCGCCTTCCGCACCGTGCGCGGCAACCGCAAGGTCACCACGGCCGACCCCGAGAGCACCTTCCAGGCGCTGCAGAAGTTCGCCGTCGACCTCACCGAGCGCGCCCGCGAGGGGAAGATCGACCCGGTCATCGGCCGGGACACCGAGATCCGCCGCGTCGTGCAGGTGCTCTCCCGCCGCACCAAGAACAACCCCGTGCTCATCGGCGAGCCCGGTGTCGGCAAGACGGCGATCGTCGAGGGCCTGGCCCAGCGCATCGTGGCCGGCGACGTCCCCGAGAGCCTCAAGGGCAAGCGGCTGATGGCGCTCGACCTGAGCGCGATGGTGGCCGGCGCCAAGTACCGCGGTGAGTTCGAGGAGCGGCTCAAGGCCGTGCTGCAGGAGATCACCGAGGCCGAGGGGGAGGTGGTCACCTTCATCGACGAGCTGCACACCATCGTCGGCGCCGGCGCCACCGGCGACTCGGCCATGGACGCCGGCAACATGATCAAGCCGATGCTGGCCCGCGGCGAGCTGCGGATGGTCGGCGCGACGACGCTGGACGAGTACCGCGAGCACATCGAGAAGGACCCCGCGCTCGAGCGGCGGTTCCAGCAGGTCTACGTCGGCGAGCCCTCGGTCGAGGACACGATCGGGATCCTGCGCGGGCTCAAGGAGCGCTACGAGGTGCACCACGGCGTCCGGATCACCGACGCCGCCATCGTCGCCGCCGCCACGCTGTCGGACCGGTACGTCACGGCCCGCTTCCTCCCCGACAAGGCGATCGACCTGGTCGACGAGGCCGCCAGCCGGCTGCGGATGGAGATCGACAGCCGCCCGGTCGAGGTCGACGAGGTCGAGCGCGCCGTGCGCCGCATGGAGATCGAGGAGATGGCGCTGGCCAAGGAGGACGACCCCGCCTCCCTCGACCGCCTCGCGGTGCTGCGCAGCGACCTGGCCGACCGGCGGCAGGAGCTCGCCGAGCTGACCGCCCGCTGGCAGCAGGACAAGGGCGCGATCGTCCGGATCCAGCAGATCAAGGAGGAGCTGGAGCGGCTGCGCACCGAGTCGGAGCGGGCCGAGCGCGAGGGCGACCTCGCGCGCGTGGCCGAGCTGCGCTACGGCCGGATGCCCCAGCTGGAGAAGGCGCTCACCACCGCCGAGGACGAGGTGGCGGCCCAGGCCTCCATGCTCAAGGAGGAGGTCGGCCCCGACGACATCGCCGAGGTGGTCCAGGCCTGGACCGGCATCCCCGCCGGCCGGCTGCTCGAGGGCGAGACGCAGAAGCTGCTGCGGATGGAGGACGAGCTCGGCCGGCGGGTCGTCGGCCAGCCCGACGCCGTCCGCGCCGTCTCCGACGCCGTGCGCCGCGCGCGGTCGGGCATCGCCGACCCCGACCGGCCCACCGGGTCCTTCCTGTTCCTCGGGCCCACCGGCGTCGGCAAGACCGAGCTGGCCAAGGCGCTGGCGGAGTTCCTCTTCGACGACGAGCGGGCGATGGTCCGCATCGACATGAGCGAGTACTCCGAGAAGCACTCGGTGGCCCGCCTGGTCGGTGCTCCTCCCGGCTACGTCGGCTACGAGGCCGGCGGCCAGCTCACCGAGGCGGTCCGGCGGCGTCCCTACACCGTCGTGCTGCTCGACGAGGTGGAGAAGGCCCACCCCGACGTCTTCGACGTGCTGCTGCAGGTCCTCGACGACGGCCGGCTCACCGACGGGCAGGGCCGCACGGTCGACTTCCGCAACACGATCCTGATCCTCACGTCGAACCTCGGGTCGCAGCTGATCGCCGACCAGTCGGTCCCCGAGCAGCGGCGGCGTGACGCGGTCATGGAGGTCGTCCGGTCGCACTTCAAGCCGGAGTTCCTCAACCGCCTCGACGACGTCGTCGTGTTCCGGGCGCTGGGCAGCGAGGAGCTGGCCGGGATCGTCGACATCCAGGTGGGCGTGCTCGCCCGCCGGCTGGCCGCCCGCCGGCTGACGCTCACGGTCACCGACGCGGCCCGCGAGTGGCTGGCGCTCAACGGGTTCGACCCCGTCTACGGCGCCCGCCCCCTGCGCCGGCTCGTGCAGTCGGCCATCGGCGACCCGCTGGCCCGCGCGCTGCTGGCCGGCGACATCCGCGACGGCGACGAGGTCGTCGTGGACTGGCCGGCCGACGTGGCCGGCAGCGACGCCGACGCCGGGCTGACCGTCCGCCGCGCGTAGCCGAGCGGTCCCACGGGCCCGTCGTCCCTCCGGGGGACGGCGGGCCCGTCCGCGCGTCGCAGGGTGGTCCGACCACGATCGGTCGATCATCATGCGGGCGATCGCACGGGAGAGGACGCACATGACCGCAGGACAGGGACCGCAGGGCTGGGACCAGCCGGGCCAGCAGCCGTACGGCCGGCAGCAGCCGTACGGGCAGGACCCCTACGCACAGAACCCGTACCCCCAGCAGCCCCCCGGCGGCTACGGGTCCGCGCCCGCCGCGCCCGACTCCTGGGGCGCGCCCGCGCCGGTCGAGCGCCCGCAGGCCGTGCGGCTGGGCGTCGGCGCCTGGGTCGCCAGCATCCTGCTCGCCCTGCTCAGCTCGATCCTGACCTTCGCGCAGCTCGACGAGCTTGTCGACCAGGCCCTGCTCGACCAGGGGCTCGACCCGGCGGACTACTCCGGCGTCACCGACGCCGCGAGCACCGGCGTCGTCCTGGCGGGCGTCGTCTTCGGGCTGGTCTTCGTCGGGCTCGAGCTCATGTTCGTGTGGTTCGCCTGGCAGGGGCGCAACTGGGCCCGCATCGTGCTCTGGGTGCTCGGCGGCCTGGCGCTGGTCTTCGGCCTCGTCGGCCTGCTCAGCTCGCCGCTGCCCGGGCTGCTGACCGTCCTCTCCCTCGTCCAGTACCTGCTGATCCTGGTCGGTGTGGTCGCGCTGGCCCAGAAGCCGGCCAGCGAGTGGTACCGGTACCGCGGCTGGCAGCGCGCCCGCGGCCTCTGACCCGGGACGGGCCCCGCGACCCGGGTGTCCGTTATCCCATCGTGACCAACCTGGATGAACCGCTCGCCGGATCGCCCCGAACCCCGGGCGTGACCACCACCGAGCAGGCCCCCGCGCCGGCCACCGGGCCGGACGGGGCCCGGCCCCTGCCCCCGGGGGCTGCGGCGGCTGGCCGGCGCGCTCGCCGGACTGCTCGCCGCGGCCGTCGCGCTCGGGATGGCCGAACTGGTCGCCGGGCTGGTCGGGCCGGCCTCCTCGCCGGTCGTCGCCGTCGGGGACACCGTCATCACGCTCGTCCCCGAGCCGGTCAAGCAGCTCGCCATCGCGACCTTCGGCGAGAACGACAAGGTCGCCCTGGTCGCCGGCACGCTGGTCCTCGTCGCGCTGTACGCCGTGCTCATCGGGCTGCTGTCGCTGCGGTCCCGCCGCCTCGGCGTCGCCGGCATCGCCCTCTTCGGCGTGCTGGGCGCGCTGGCCGCGGCCACCCGGCCGGCGGGCGGTCCGCTCGACGCGCTGCCGTCGGTGCTCGGCGCCGTCGTCGGCATCGTCGCCCTGCTCCTGCTGGTCGACCCGCTGACCTCGCCGGTCCCGGGAGCGCCCCGCACCGCCGACGAGACCGTCGTGGAGCGGTTGCGCGGCGCGCTGTCGATGGCCGACCGCAAGGGCAGCGGCATGGACCGCCGCCGCTTCTTCCTCACCGGCGGCGTCGCCCTGGCCGCGGCGGCGGTCACCGGCGGCGGCGGTCGCCTGCTGCAGCGCCGGTTCGACGTCAGCGACGCCCGGGGCGGCCTGACCCTGCCGACGCCGTCGTCCCCGGCCCCGGCCCTGCCCGCGGGCGCCGACCTCGCCGAGCAGGTGGAGGGCGTGACGCCGCTGTTCACCGCGAACCGCGACTTCTACCGGGTCGACACCGCCATCACGGTCCCGCAGATCCGCCCGGCCGACTACCGGCTCGAGCTCCGCGGGATGTTCGACTCGCCGCGCAGCTACACGCTGGCCGACCTCTTCGACCGCGACGACGTCATCGAGCGCGACGTCACGCTCACCTGCGTCTCCAACGAGGTCGGCGGCCGGCTGGCCGGCACCGCCCGCTGGATCGGCATCCCGCTCGGCGACCTCCTCCGCGAGAACGGGATCTCCGGCCGCTCCGACCAGCTCGTGTGCCGCTCGGCCGACGGCATGACCATCGGCGCCCCGACCCGCTCGGCGCTCGAGGTCGAGGACGCCATGATCGCCTTCGGGATGAACGGCGAGCCGCTCCCGGTCGAGCACGGCTTCCCCGTCCGCATGCTCATCCCCGGCCTCTACGGCTACGTCTCCGCCTGCAAGTGGATGACCTCGATCGAGGCCACCACCTACGACGCCTTCGACGCCTACTGGGTCGAGCGCGACTGGGCGGCCGACGGTCCGATCAAGGTGGCCTCGCGCATCGACACCCCGGCTCCGCTGCGGCAGTTCCCGGCCGGCCGGCGCGCCGTCGCCGGCGTCGCCTGGGCGCAGACCCGCGGCATCCGGCGCGTGGAGGTCCGGGTCGACGACGGCGAGTGGCAGGAGGCCCGGCTGGCCCCCGCCGTCGACGCCGACCTGTGGCGGCAGTGGCAGCTGCCCGTCGACTTCGCCCCCGGGTCCTACCAGCTCACCGTCCGGGCCACCGCGGCCGACGGCGAGGTGCAGCCCGAGGAGCGCGCCCGGCCGTTCCCGGACGGAGCGAGCGGCCTGCACTCGATCCGGGTGATCGCGACCTAGCGATCCCGGCGCGCCGGCACCGGCCGGCCGGGCAGCCCACCACCCCCAGAGCCCGTCTCGGCCACGCTGGCCGCAGACGCCTCTCCCGACCCCTCGAACGGGCCGGGAGGGACCGTGCAACCGACGACCGAGGAGTTCCCCGACCATGAAGAGCACCCTGACCCGCGCCCTCCTGCTGGCCTCCGCCTCCACCCTGGCCGTGACCCTGAGCGCCTGCGGCTCCGACGAGACCAGCGCCGCGAGCGACAGCTCGTCGCCCGAGAGCAGCTCGTCGTCCGCCTCGGAGGGCTCGGGCTCGATGGAGAGCAGCAGCACGATGGCCGAGCCGGCCGGTGACGAGCCCTTCGGCGCCGGCTGCACCGCCGTCCCCGCCGACGGCGAGGGCAGCTTCTCCGGCATGACCGACGACCCGGTGGCCACCGCGGCGAGCAACAACCCGGTCCTGTCCACGCTGGTGCAGGCGGTCACCCAGGCCAACCTGGTCGACACGCTCAACACCACCGACGACATCACCGTCATCGCCCCGGCCAACCCGGCGTTCGAGGCCATCCCGGCCGACCAGCTGCAGGCCGTCCTCGCCGACCAGGCGACGCTGACCCGGATCCTGACCCACCACGTGATCCCGGGCCGACTCACGCCCGACCAGCTCGCCGGCACGCACACCACCGTCGCCGGCGACGAGGTCACCATCGAGGGGTCGGGAGAGTCCTTCACCGTCGCCCAGACCGTCACCGGCACCCCGGCCGGCGTCATCTGCGGGAACGTGCAGACCGCCAACGCCACCGTCTACATCGTGGACCAGGTGCTGGCGCCGGCCGCGGGCTGATCCCGCACCGCAGCGGCCACCGGCCCGGCTCCCTCGCGGAGCCGGGCCGGTGCCGTGCGTAGGGTCGCCTCCATGCAGAAGGACCCCGGTCCCCCCCACCCCTCGTCCCTCGGGGCGGGCCCCGGGAACGGGGCCCGCCAGCCCGACCGCGCCCGCCTGCTGGAGCTGGTCGTCGACCTCGCCGTCGTCCACGGGCGGGTCACGCTGTCCTCCGGGCGCGAGGCCGACTGGTACGTCGACATGCGCCGGCTGACGCTCCACCACGAGGGCGCGCCGCTGGTCGGCCGGGTGATGCGCCAGCTGACCGGCGACCTGCGCTACGACGTCGTCGGCGGGCTCACCCTCGGCGCCGACCCGGTGGCCGCGGCCATGCTGCACGCCGCCTCCGGCGGCGAGGGCTTCCTCGACGCGTGCGTGGTCCGCAAGGCCGGCAAGGCCCACGGGCTGCAGCGGCGGATCGAGGGTCCCGACGTCGCCGGGCGCGCGGTGCTCGTCGTCGACGACGTCTCCACCACCGGCAGCAGCCCGCTGACCGCCGTCGAGGCGCTGCAGGAGGCCGGCGCCGAGGTCATCGGTGTGGCGGTGATCGTCGACCGGGGCGGGCGGGCCGCCGTCGAGGCCGCCGGGCTGGAGTACCGCGCCGCCTTCGAGCTGTCCGACCTCGGCCTGGAGTAGCCGCCGCGGCGCCGTCCTGGCTCACCGTGGCGCGTCCGGGCTCAGCGTCGGCGGTGAGCCCGGACGCAGCACGATCAGGTCACCTGATCATCCGTGAGCCGCCGTACGGTGTGGCGGTGACCACACTCGCCACCGCGTGGGTCGACGACCTCGCCGCCGCGCTCGGTCCGGACGGCGTCCTCACCGACCCCGACGTCACCGGCAGCTACGCCCGCGACCAGGCGATGCTCGCCGCGGCCGGCACGCCCGCCGCGGTCGTCTTCCCCCGGGACACCGCCGACGTCGTCGCGGTGATGCGGGTGGCGTCGCGGCACGGCGTCCCGGTGGTCCCGCGCGGCGCGGGCTCCGGGCTGGCCGGCGCGAGCAACGCCGTCGACGGCGCGATCACGATGGTGATGACCCGCATGGACGCCGTCCTGGAGGTCTCCCCGGCCGACCGGCTCGCCGTCGTCCAGCCCGGCGTGGTGAACAAGGCGCTGCGCGACGCGGTCGCGGGGTCGGGGCTGTTCTATCCCCCGGACCCCTCCAGCTACGACTGGTGCACCATCGGCGGCAACCTCTCGCAGAACTCCGGCGGCCTGTGCTGCGTGAAGTACGGCGTCACCACCGACTACGTGCTGGGCCTGGAGGTGGTGCTCGCCGACGGGCGGGTGCTGCGCACCGGGCGGCGCACGGTCAAGGGCGTCGCCGGCTACGACCTGGCGCGGCTGTTCGTGGGGTCGGAGGGCACCCTCGGCGTGATCACCGAGGCGACGCTCGCGCTGCGCCCGGCCCCGCAGCAGCCGGTGACCCTCGTGGCCACCTTCGCCACCACCGCGCAGACCGGGCAGGTGGTCGAGCGCGTGGTCACCACCGGGCTCGTGCCGAGCCTGCTGGAGGTCATGGACAACACCTGCATCCGCGCCGTCGACGACCTGCTGCACGCCGACCTCGACCGCGACGCGCACGCGCTGCTGGTGGCCCAGTCCGACAGCGGGGGAGAGGCGGCCGCCCGGGAGGTGGAGGCGCTGGCGCAGCTGTGCCGCGAGGCCGGCGCGCAGCTGGTGCACACCACCGAGGACGCCGCCGAGGGCGACCTGCTGCTGGCCGCCCGCCGGATGGCGCTGCCCGCGCTCGAGCAGCTGGGCACCACGCTGATCGACGACGTCGCCGTGCCGCGCTCGCGGATCGCCGCGTTCCTCGACGGCTGCGACGGGATCGCCGTGCGCCGGGAGCTGACGATCGGCGTCGTCGGGCACGCCGGCGACGGCAACATGCACCCCACCATCTGCTTCGACCCCACCGACGCCGACGAGCGGGCCCGCGCCTTCGCCGCCTTCGACGACGTCCTCGAGCTCGGGCTGGCGCTGGGCGGCACGGTCACCGGCGAGCACGGCATCGGCTCGATCAAGGTCGAGTGGCTCGAGCGCGAGGTCGGCGCCGTGTCGCTGGACGTGCACCGCCGGATCAAGGACGCCCTCGACCCGGCCGGCCTGCTCAACCCCGGCAAGGTGCTGCGCCGCCGGGGGTGAACCCACCCCGCCCGCTGTCCGCGCCCCGGCCCAGGCGCGATACTGACCGCCGACCAGCGTCGATCGACAGGAGTGCCCCGATGCCCATCGCGACCCCCGAGGTCTACGCCGACATGATCAGCCGGGCGAAGGAGGGCGGCTTCGCCTACCCGGCCATCAACTGCACCTCGTCGGAGACGATCAACGCGGCCCTGCGCGGGTTCGCCGACGCCGGCAGCGACGGGATCATCCAGTTCTCCACCGGCGGTGCCGAGTTCGGCTCGGGCACCCGGGTCAAGGACATGGTCACCGGCGCGGTCGCGCTGGCCGAGTTCGCGCACGTCGTCGCCGAGCGCTACCCGGTCAACGTCGCGCTGCACACCGACCACTGCCCCAAGGACAAGCTCGACGCCTACGTCCGCCCGCTGATCGCGCTGTCGAAGGACCGGGTCGACGCCGGGCAGGCGCCGCTGTTCCAGTCGCACATGTGGGACGGCTCGGCCATCGACCTGGAGGAGAACCTCCAGATCGCCGAGGAGCTCATCGACAAGTGCGCGGCGGCCAAGATCGTGCTGGAGCTCGAGATCGGCGTCGTCGGCGGCGAGGAGGACGGCGTCGCGCACGACATCAACGAGAAGCTCTACACCGCCCCCGGCGACTTCGTGGCCACGGCCAAGCACCTCGGCCTCGGCGAGCGCGGCGTCTACCTGCTCGCGGCCACCTTCGGCAACGTCCACGGCGTCTACAAGCCGGGCAACGTCAAGCTGCGGCCGGAGATCCTCAAGCAGGGCCAGGAGGTCGTCACCGCCGAGCTGGGCCTGCCCGAGGGCAGCAAGCCGTTCAACTTCGTCTTCCACGGCGGCTCGGGCTCCCTGCAGTCGGAGATCCGCGAGGCGCTGTCCTACGGCGTGGTGAAGATGAACGTCGACACCGACACCCAGTACGCCTTCACCCGGCCGATCGCCGGGCACATGTTCAGCAACTACGACGGCGTCCTGAAGGTCGACGGCGAGGTCGGCAACAAGAAGGCCTACGACCCGCGGCCCTACATGAAGCTCGCCGAGACCGGCATGGCCGACCGTGTCGTGCAGGCCTGCGAGGACCTGCTGTCGGCCGGCCAGTCGCCGGGCGCCTGAGCCATGACGCACTCACACAACCTGCTGGGCGAGCCGCCGGCCACCCTGCTGCCGGGCGACCCCGAGGCCGAGGCGGCGCTGGCCGCCGGCACGGACCCCGCCGAGGTGGCCGCCGGGCACCCGCGCGCCAGCGCGGCCTGGGCGGCGCTGGCCGAGGCGGCACTCGAGGGTGGCCGCACCATCGAGGCCTACGCCTACGCCCGTACCGGCTACCACCGCGGCCTCGACGCGCTGCGCAAGAACGGCTGGAAGGGCTACGGCCCGGTGCCGTGGTCGCACGAGCCCAACCGGGGCTTCCTGCGCTGCGTCACCGTGCTGGCCCGCGCGGCCGAGGCGATCGGCGAGGTCGACGAGCAGGAGCGCTGCACCCAGCTGCTGCGCGACTGCGACCCCTCGCTCGCGCCCTGAGCCCGTGCACCTCCGCGGATCCGCCCTGGGCGGATCCGCGGAGGTGCACGGGTCACCGCTCCCCGAGCTCGGGGTGCAGCTCCTGCAGGCGGCTGGTCAGGGCGGTCAGCTCCTCACCGCCGGCCATGAGCCGGGTCAGGTCGTCGGCGTCGACGTCGGCGCGGGTGAGGTCCCCGGCGACCTGGCCGCGCGCCAGCAGCAGGAAGCGGTCGCCGACCAGGTGCGCGTAGCGCGGGTTGTGGGTGACGAGGACGACGGCGAGGCCCTGCGCCCGCGCGCCCAGCACGGCCTGCCCGACCAGCGTGTGCTGCGCGATCGTCATCGGCTCCGTCGGCTCGTCGAGCACCAGCGCCCGCGCGCCGAAGTGCAGGGCCCGGGCGATGGCCAGGCTCTGCCGCAGCCCGGGACGCAGCGAGTTGACCGGCTGGTCGGGGTCGACCCCGGTGACGCCGATGCGCTCCAGCGCCCGCACGGTGGTCTCCCGGGCCGCGTCGACGTCGAGCCGCCGCAGCGGCCACGCCCCGCGCGTCGGCTCGGCGCCCAGGCAGAGGTTGCGCCACACCGACAGCAGCGGGGCGACGGCGAGGTCCTGCCACACCGTCGCGATCCCCGCGGCCCGCGCGGCCCGCGGACTGGGGAACCGCACCGGGACGCCGTCGAGGAGGAGCTCGCCCTCGTCGTGCCGGCGCAGTCCCGACAGCACCGAGACCAGCGTGGACTTGCCCGAGCCGTTCTCCCCGAGCACGCAGGTGATCCGCCCGCCCTCCAGGGTGACACCGACCCGGTCCAGCGCCGGGACGCCGCCGTGGCGCACGGTGAGCCCGCGCAGCTCGAGCACCGGCGGCACGGGCGCGCTCACGACCGTGGCGCGGCCCGCAGCCGGCCGCGCACCACCCCTCCGACGACCAGTGCCACCAGCAGCAGGACGCCGAGTGCCACCTGCGACCAGCGCTGGTCCCACCCCGACAGCTCCACGCCCTCGCGCGCCACGGCGTAGAGCAGCGCGCCCACCGCGGCGCCGGCCATGGAGCCGAAGCCGCCGGTGAGCAGGCAGCCGCCGATGACGGCGACCACCACGTAGTCGATCGCGGTCACCAGCGCCGGGGTGGCGCCGACGCTCGCGGCCGGCACCAGCGCCAGCGTGCCGATCAGCCAGCCCGCCGTCGCGGTGAGCGCGTAGAGCACCAGCGTCGTCCGGCGGACCGGGACGCCGAGCTCCCGGGCGGCCCGGCGGGAGCTGCCCATGGCCAGCACCTCGTTGCCGAAGCGGGTGCGCCACAGCAGCCAGCCGGCGCCCGCGGTCGCGGCCAGCCACCACAGCAGCGAGACGGGGAAGACGCCACCGCCCACCTCGGCGGTCGCGCCGAACACCGCCGACGCCGACGGCCAGCCCGGTGCCGCGTCCAGTCCGCTGATCCGGGGCGCGCCGGCGAGCAGCGGCAGCACCGACAGCGTCGTGCCCTGCAGCACCAGCGCGGTCGCGAGGGTGACCAGGAAGCTCGGCAGCCCGGTGCGGACCACCAGCCAGCCGTTGACCAGCCCGACGGCCAGCGCTGCGACCAGCGACGTGAGCAGTGCCGGCCAGACGCCCCACTCACCGACGCCGACGAGGACCGCGGTGAGGACGGCGCTGGCGAGGGTCACCGTGCCGATCGAGAGGTCGAAGTGGCCGCCGACCAGCAGCAGGCCCACCGCCACACCGCCGATGCCGAGCAGCGCCGCGGCGTCGAGGACCCCGGCCAGGCCGGCCGGGGCGAGCAGGTCCGGGACCCGCAGGCCGAAGAGCAGGACGACGACGGCCAGGCCCAGGACCGCGGCCAGGCTGGGCCGGGCGAGCACCCGGTCGAGCAGGCGCCGGCGCGGCGGCGCGGACCGGGAGGGCAGGCGGTCGACGGACACCGGGGCAGACGGGCGCAGGAGGGCCTCCTCGGGCTGGGGCCTCCCCAGTGTCCACGACCCGCCGGGTGCGGGCGCGCGCTACGGACGCAGGCGCCAGCGCACCCGGTCGTCGGCGTACCAGGTCCAGCGCGACACCGGCCGCGGGTAGACGACGCCGTCGCGGGTGACCTGCGCGGGGTCGCTGGCCAGCTGCAGCGCGCGGCCGGTGCTGCGCCGCGGCGGCCGCATGAGCTGTGGGGAGACGACGACCCGGATGGTGTCCACCGCGCGCCAGTCGGGCCGCACGTCGATGCGCGCGACCATCCCGTCGGCCACCCGCTCGTCGTCGTGGTGGGCCTGCACGCCCAGCCGGGCGGCCAGCGGGAGCCGGCCCTTCTCGGCCGCCTCGTAGCGCCCGTGCTGCAGCAGCACCCCGCCGTGGTCGTCGCGGACCAGTGACAGCTCCCGCTCGCCCCCGCCGCCGATGCCCAGGTCGCGGGCCAGGCCGCGGGACGGGGCGTCCTCGGCGGGCTCCCAGGACACCGGCACCTCCGCCGTCCGGCCGGCGGCGTGCAGCGCGGCGAGGGCGCCCGCCAGCGCCGGCACGGGGCCGCGCACCAGCAGCGCCCCGGCGTCCGCCACACCGGCGACGGCCGCCCGGTCGGGTGCCTGCCCGGGGCCGAGACCGCGCAGGTCCAACTCGACGAGGGCCATGCCGATACCCTGCCACCTGCCAGCCGGTCCACCGCCGGTGACGAGTCCCAGGGGGATGACAGCGAGATGCCGGCAGTCGTGCTGATCGGTGCCCAGTGGGGCGACGAGGGCAAGGGGAAGGCCACCGACCTGCTCGGGGGCCGCGTGCCCTACGTCGTCCGCTACCAGGGCGGCAACAACGCCGGGCACACCGTCATCACGCCCGACGGGGAGCGCTACGCCCTGCACCTCATCCCCTCGGGGATCCTCACGCCCGGGTGCACGCCGGTCATCGGCAACGGCGTCGTCGTCGACCCGCAGGTGCTCATCGGCGAGCTGGCCGGGCTGGAGGAGCGCGGGGTCGACACCTCGAAGCTGGTCATCTCGGCCGACGCGCACCTGATCATGCCGCACCACCGGGCGTTGGACCGGGTCACCGAGCGGTTCCTGGGCAAGCGCAAGATCGGCACGACCGGCCGCGGCATCGGCCCGGCCTACGGCGACAAGGTGGCCCGCACCGGCATCCGGGTGGCCGACCTGCTCGACCTGTCGATCCTGCGGCAGAAGCTCGAGGGCACGCTGGCCGAGAAGAACCAGGTCCTGGTCAAGGTCTACAACCGCAAGGCCATCGACGTCGACGAGGTCGTCGAGGAGTACGCCGGCTACGCCGAGCAGCTCCGGGACCGCATCGCCGACACCCGCCTGCTGCTGGGCAACGCCCTCGACGCCGGGGAGTGGGTGCTGCTGGAGGGCTCGCAGGGCACGCTCCTCGACGTCGACCACGGCACGTATCCGTTCGTGACGTCGTCGAACCCGACGGCGGGCGGCGCGGCCACCGGCAGCGGCATCGGCCCCACCCGCATCTCCCGCGTCGTCGGGATCCTCAAGGCCTACACGACCCGCGTCGGCTCCGGCCCGTTCCCGACCGAGCTGTTCGACGCCAACGGCGAGTACCTGCGCAAGCAGGGTGGCGAGGTCGGCGTCACCACCGGCCGCGACCGGCGCTGCGGCTGGTTCGACGCCGTCGTCGCCCGCTACGCCAGCCGGGTCAACGGGATCACCGACTACTTCCTCACCAAGCTCGACGTGCTCTCCGGGCTGGAGACGGTGCCGATCTGCGTCGCCTACGACGTCGACGGCGTCCGGCACGAGGAGATGCCGATGACGCAGACCGGCTTCCACCACGCCCAGCCGGTCTACGAGGAGATGCCGGGCTGGTTCGAGGACATCCGGCACTGCCGCCGCTTCGAGGACCTGCCGCCCAACGCGCAGGCCTACGTCCGCCGGCTCGAGGAGCTCGCCGGCGCGCGGATCAGCGTGATCGGGGTCGGTCCCGGGCGCGACGAGAACGTCGTGGTCCACGACCTGATCGACTAGCGGGAGGGCCCCCTGCCCCCGCCGTGGGCGGGGAGCAGGGGGCGCGGGGCTAGGCGAGGACGCGCATCGGGCGCGTGCGGTCGGGGTCGCGCACCTCGGCGCGGGCGGCGGCGACGACGTCGGGGTTGTCGGTGATGATCCCGTCGACGCCCAGCGCCAGCAGCAGCCGGGCCGCGCCGAGGGCGTCACCGGCGGCCGCCGGGACGTCGCTGCTGCGCAGGTGCAGCGGGAGGAACGTGTTCTCGGCGGCCAGCGTCCACGGCACCACGGACAGCCCCGCCGCGTGTGCCCGGGTCACCAGGTCGGAGACGCCGGTCATCCGGTCGTCGGCGTCGCGCAGCAGGATGCGGTCGACGCTCGGCGCGATGCCCTGGGCGTAGGTGGAGACCGCGCGCAGTCCGGCGTTGGTGAGCAGGTGGTCGTCGCAGGACGCCGTCTCCACCAGCTGGAACAGGGTCGGTCCGTCGTCACCGAGATCGGCGCGCAGCCGGCGCAGGCCCGCGGTGTCGAAGGACTGCAGCACGACCGGGCCGTCGGGGGCGGTGGCGTCGAGGCGGCGCAGCTCGGCGGCCACCAGCTCGGTCATCGGCTGGCCGCGCTCGGCCGACCAGGAGGGCTTCTTCAGCTCGGCCAGGACGCGGACCTGCCGTTGCGGCGTGCTCCGGCGTCGGGCCAGCTCGACGACCTCCTCGAGCGTGAGGATGCCGAACTGGCCGTCGTAGGCGGTGTTCAGCGGGCGCAGCTCGGGGTGGCGTTCGACGGCGCGCAGGGTGCGCAGCTCGGCGAGGGTGAAGTCCTCGGCGAACCAGCCGGTGCGGCGCTTGCGGCCCACCCGCCGCGAGGTGCGCCGGTCGGCGAACTCGGGCCGGGAGGCGACGTCGGTCGTGCGCGAGAGCTCGTTCTCGTGCCGCGCGACCAGGGCGCCGTCGCTGGTGACGACGATGTCGGGCTCGATGAGGTCCGCGCCCATGTCGATGGCCAGCTCGTAGCTGGCGGTCGTGTGCTCCGGGCGGTACGCACAGGCACCGCGGTGACCGATGACGAAGGGATCCGAGGAGCGGACCCGTGCGTGAGTCGCGAGCGACTCGGTCGCGTGCATGCCATCCAGAACACCCGACCGAGGTGTCGGTATGGCGAACGCGGACTGGCGAGTCGCTGAGAATTGGGAGGACGGCGCGCTGACCTGGGAGGCACCATCCGGTCCGTGACGCATCTCTCAGACGTCGGCTGGTCCCGGGACCGGCTCGAGCAGCTGCCCGAGGGGACCTCACCCGGACGGGTGGCGCGGGTCGACCGCGGCCGCCTCACCGTGCTCACCGCCGACGGCGAGCGGCGCGTCCACCCGGCCGCCGGCCTGTACGACCCCGACGGCGTAGCGGTCCCGGCGGTCGGTGACTGGGTGGCGCTGCGCGGGGAGCTCGCCGTCGCGCTGCTGCCCCGCACCTCGGCGTTCACCCGCACCGTCGCCGGGCGGACGTCGGCCGCGCAGGTCGTGGCCGCCAACCTCGACCTGGTGCTCGTCGTCGACGCCCTGGCCGGCCCGACGCGCGCCCGGCGCGTCGAGCGCTACCTGGCCGTGGCGTGGGGGAGCGGGGCGACGCCGGTCGTCGTCCTCACCAAGGCCGACCTGTGCGACGACGTCGACGCCGCCGTGGCGGAGGTGGCCGAGGACGCCCTCGGCGTCGAGGTGCTCGCCGTGAGCGCCCGCACCGGCGAGGGGCTGGACGCGGTGCGGGCGCTGCTCGGCCCGGGGCGGACGGCGGCGATGGTCGGCCCCTCCGGCGTCGGGAAGTCCTCGCTGGCCAACGCGCTCGCCGGGCGGGAGGTGGCCCCCACGCAGGACGTCCGGGAGGCCGACGGGCGCGGGCGGCACACCACCACCTCGCGCGAGCTGCACGTGCTGCCCGGCGGCGGCCTGCTGGTCGACACCCCCGGCATGCGCGAGCTCGGCCTCTACGACGACGAGGGGGTGGACACCGCCTACGCCGACGTCGCCGAGCTGGCCACCGGCTGCCGCTTCCGCGACTGCGCGCACCGCACCGAGCCCGGCTGCGCCGTCGCGGCGGCGATCGACGACGGCCGGCTCGACCCCGCCCGCCTCCTCGGCTGGCGCAAGCTGCAGGCCGAGGCGCACCGCCAGCTGCTGCGGTCCGACGCCCGTGCCCGCGCCGCCGAGCACCAGCGGGCCAAGGTCCTGTTCCGCGCCTACCGCTCGCAGCCGAACCGGGTGCGGTAGCCGGCCCCTGGGTAGGGTCGCGCTCCGTGCGCGTGCTCGTGATCGGCTCCGGAGCCCGGGAGCACGCCCTGTGCGTGGCTCTGACGTCCGACCCCGCGGTGACCGCGCTGGCCTGCGCGCCGGGCAACGCCGGCACGCGGGCGGTCGCCGAGCACCGGCCGGTCGACGTCGCCGACCCGGTGGCGGTCGCCGCGCTGGCCACCGGCTGGGGTGCCGACCTCGTCGTCGTCGGGCCCGAGGTGCCGCTGGTCGCCGGGGCCGCCGACGCCGTCCGCGACGCCGGCATCGCCTGCTTCGGCCCCTCGGCGCAGGCCGCCCAGATCGAGGGCAGCAAGTCCTTCGCCAAGCACGTCATGGCCGCCGCCGGTGTGCCCACCGCGCGTGCCTGGCCGGTCGGCGGCCCGGCGGAGCTGGAGACGGCGCTGGACGAGGCCCTGCACCTCGGGGGCGGGGCGCCGTACGTCGTGAAGGACGACGGGCTCGCCGCCGGCAAGGGCGTCGTCGTCACGACCGACCGGGACGCCGCCCTCGCCCACGGGCACGGCGTGCTCGACGCCGGCGGGGCGGTGCTGGTCGAGGAGTACCTCGACGGCCCCGAGGTCTCGCTGTTCGCCGTCACCGACGGGACGACGGTCCTGCCGCTGCTGCCCGCCCAGGACGCCAAGCGCCGCGACGACGGCGACGCCGGCCCGAACACCGGGGGGATGGGCGCCTACGCGCCGCTGCCCTGGGCGCCGGCGGGGCTGGTCGACGAGGTGCTCGTGACCGTGCTGCAGCCGACCGTCGACGAGATGCGCCGTCGCGGCGAGCCGTTCAGCGGCCTGCTCTACGCCGGGCTGGCGCTGACCTCCCGCGGCGTGCGGGTGGTCGAGTTCAACGCCCGCTTCGGCGACCCGGAGACGCAGGTCGTGCTGCCGCTGCTGGAGACGCCGCTGGCCGGGCTGCTGTCCGCCGCGG
Organism: Geodermatophilus normandii; assembly: GCF_003182485.1. NCBI lineage: Bacteria > Bacillati > Actinomycetota > Actinomycetes > Geodermatophilales > Geodermatophilaceae > Geodermatophilus > Geodermatophilus normandii. The sequence continues at coordinate 1,672,608 of NZ_QGTX01000001.1, forward strand.
CCACCGGCACGCTCGCCGACCACCCGCCGCTGACCTGGCGCGACGGCGCCGCGGTGACCGTCGTCGTCGCGGCGGCCGGCTACCCCGAGGCGCCGCGCACCGGTGACCCGGTGACCGGCGCGGACGGGCCCGGCGTGCTGCACGCGGGCACGGCCGTGGGCCCGGACGGAACGGTCCGCTCCGCCGGCGGGCGGGTCCTCGCCGTCACCGCCACCGGGACCGACCTCGCCGCCGCACGGCAGGCGGCCTACGAGCGGGTGGCCGCGGTCCGGCTCGCCGGGGCCCACTGGCGCACCGACATCGCCCTGGCCGCCGTCGAGGGCCGCATCAGGGTCTGAGCCCCCGTCCGGTCCGCTCCTCGGCCCCTTGCAGGGGCCCGCCGCGAGCTAGGGAGCGACGGGGGGCAGGGGGTCCTTCCGTCAGGCGCGGACTCCCACCGCCGGGCGGCCGCGCTCCGGGCGCGGCTCGGGCGGCCGCGGGCCGTCGTGCCGCCGGGACAGGTAGGTGCCGGCCACGTTCGCGCAGGCCACCACCGGCACCGCGATGAGCGCGCCGAAGATCCCGGCGATCAGCAGGCCGGCCGCGATCGCCAGCACGACCGCGAGCGGGTGCACGTGCACCGCCTTGCCCAGCAGCAGCGGCTGCAGGACGTGCCCCTCGAGCTGCATGACGAGCACCACGATCGCCAGCGCGATCAGCGCGGTGATGGGGCCCTTGGTCACCAGCGCCACCAGCACGGCGACCGAGCCGGCGAGGAACGACCCGATGATCGGGACGAACGCGCCGAGGAACACCAGCGCGGCCAGCGGGATGACCAGTTGCACGCCGAGGATCGCCAGGCCGATGCCGATGCCGATCGCGTCGACCAGCGCGACCGCGACGGTGGCCCGCACGTAGGAGATCAGCGTCCGCCACGAGCGGCGGGCGGCCTCGTCCATGTAGGCGCGGGCGTCGCGCGGGAACAGCCCCACCAGCCACAGCCAGATGGACCGGCCGTCCTTCAGGAAGAAGAACAGCGTGAACAGCGCCAGGACGATGCCGGTGAAGACCTCGCCCACGGTGGTGGCGGTGGTGAGCGCGCCGGAGGCGAGGGTGTCCTGGTTGGCCACGAGCGCGTCCTGGGCGGCGGTGACCGCCTCGTCGATCTGCCGCTGGGTGACCGGGAAGGTGTCGACGGCGAAGTCGCGGATCTGGTCGAGGCCCTGGCTGACCTGGTCGGCGAGGTCGGAGAAGCCGGCGCTGATCTGCTGGACGACGAGCGTGATGATGCCGGCGACCACCGCCAGCCCGACCAGCAGCATCGCGAACGCGGCCAGCGAGCGCGGCCAGCCGTGCCGGATGAGGGCCGCCGCCCCCGGCTGCAGCAGTGCCGCCAGCAGCAGCGCCACGAACACCGGGACGACCACGACGGCGACGTAGGCGGCGAGGTAGAGCAGCACGTAGAGGCCGGCGAGGACGGCGATGAGCCGCCAGGAGTACGCCGCGGCCGTGCGCAGCCCGCTCGGCACCGAGGAGTCACCGCGCGGCGGCTCCCGGCCGGGACCGAGCACCCGGCGGCCGCGCTCCACGGCCCGCTGCGGGCGTCCACCCTGGGGCGGGCCGCTCACCCCGCCGGGACCGAGCGGCCCGTCGAGGTCGGGGGCGCCCGGCTCGGGGCTGCCCAGGGGCGGTTCGTCGTCGGCGGGCGGCGCGGCGGGGTCGACGTCGCCCTCGTCGTCGCGCACGAGGATCGCCCGGTCGTCGTCGCGCTCGGGCCACGCGTGTGGATCGCGCTCGCCGGCCGCCCGGATGCGCTCGCGCGCCCGGGCGACCACGTCGCTGGCCCGTCGCAGCATCGACGTCCTCCGGCTCGGGGGATGGGGGCCGTTCTCGATCACGCTAGCGCTGCGGGAGGATGTCCACGTGCCTCGACGAGCTGACCGATTGACGGCGGTACCCGCGTGATCGACCGCTACACGCTCCCCGAGATGGGCCGGGTCTGGAGCGACGAGCACAAGTACGAGCTCTGGTGCCGGGTGGAGACCCTCGTGCTCGAGGCGCACGCGGCCGCCGGGCGGGTCCCCGCCGACGTCGTCGAGCCGGTGCGCAACGCCCCGCCGCCGACGGCGGCCCGCGTCGCGGAGATCGAGGAGACGACGCAGCACGACGTCATCGCCTTCCTGACCGCGTGGGCCGACAACACCGAGCCCCGGTCGGCCGCCGCGTACGTGCACCACGGCATGACGTCGTCGGACCTGCTCGACACCGCGCTCGCCGTGCAGCTCACCGAGGCCACCGACGTGCTGCTGGCCAAGGCCGACCGCCTGGTGGCCGCGCTGCGCGACCACGGCCTGGCGCACCGGGCGACGCTCCGGGTCGGCCGCACGCACGGCGTGCACGCCGAGCCGGTCGTGTGGGGGCACCGGGTCGCCGACCTCGCCTTCGCGGCGGCCCGCTCCCGCGACCGGCTGCGGGCCGCGCGCGAGCGGGTCGGCGTCGTCGCGATCTCCGGTGCCGTCGGTACGTACTCGCTCATCGACCCGTCGGTGGAGGTCGCCGTCGCGCAGGCGCTGGACCTGCGGCCGGCCGACGCGTCCACCCAGGTGGTGCTGCGCGACTCGATCAGCGAGTGGGTCGCGGCGCTGGCCGTCCTCGCCACCGTGTGCGAGGCGGTGGCGCTGGAGGTGCGGCACGGGCAGCGCACCGAGGTGCGGGAGCTGTCGGAGGCCTTCGGCTCCGGCCAGAAGGGCTCCAGCGCGATGCCGCACAAGAAGAACCCCATCCGCTCGGAGCGCATCGCGGGGCTGGCGCGGGTCGTCCGGGCCGCCGTCGTCCCGGTGATGGAGGGCATCCCGCTGTGGCACGAGCGCGACATCTCGCACTCCTCCACCGAGCGGGTGTTCCTCCCCGACGCCGCGATCACCACCGACTACCTGCTGCACCTCACCACCGGCCTGGTGGAGGACCTGGTGGTCGACGTCGAGCGGATGCGCGCCAACCTCGACCTCACCGGCGGGCTGATCTACACCTCCGCCGTCCTGCTGGAGCTCGTGGAGACGGGCCTCTCGCGGGAGGACGCCTACGCGCTGGTGCAGGGCGCGGCGATGGAGACGTGGAACTCCGGGACGCCGTTCCGCTCCACGCTGCGCTCCCGTGCCGCCGGCTCCGGCGTCGCCCTGGACGAGGCGCGGCTGGACGAGGTCTGCCGGCCCGAGGGCTACGTGCGGCAGCTGGGCCCGCTGTTCGACCGGCTCGCGGCGCTGACCTGATGCCCGACCTGCCCCTCGTCGCGCGCGGCAAGGTGCGCGAGGTCTACGACGCCGGGGACGGGCGGCTGCTGCTGGTGGCCTCCGACCGCATCTCGGCCTACGACGCCGTGCTGCCGACGCCGATCCCGGACAAGGGGCGGGTGCTCACCGCGCTGTCGGTGTGGTGGTTCGACCAGCTCACGCCGGTGCTGGACTCCTTCGGCGCGACGCACCACCTGCTGTCGGCCACGGACGTGCCCGCCGAGGTGGCCGGCCGCGCGATGCTCGTGCGGCGGCTGGACATGCTGCCGGTGGAGTGCGTGGCCCGGGGCTACCTGTCGGGCTCGGGGACGGCGGAGTACGCCCGCACCGGCTCGATCCGCGACGTGGCGCTGCCCCCCGGCCTGGTCGAGGGCTCGCGGCTGCCCGCGCCGGTGTTCACGCCGTCGACCAAGGCCGCGGTGGGGGAGCACGACGAGGCGATCGACTTCCTGCGCGTGGTCGACCTGGTCGGTGCCGCCCGGGCCGAGGAGCTGCGCGAGCTGACGCTGGCGCTGTACCGGCGGGGCGCGGAGATCGCCGCGGAGGCGGGCATCCTGCTGGCCGACACGAAGGTCGAGTTCGGCGTCGACGCCGGCGGCGGCCTGGTCCTCGGCGACGAGGTGCTCACGCCGGACTCCTCGCGCTTCTGGCCGGCGTCGTCGTGGGCGCCGGGTGCGCCGCAGCCGTCGTTCGACAAGCAGTACGTCCGCGACTGGCTGACCTCCTCGGGCTGGGACCGGGTCTCCCCCGCCCCCGAGCTGCCCGACGACGTCGTCGCCGCCACACGCGAGCGCTACGTCGCCGCCTACGAGCAGCTGACCGGCACCCCCTTCGTCTGATGCGCACGCCGGCCGGCATCTCCTACCGCCGCGGCGGGTCCGGTGCGGACCTGCTCCTGCTGCTGCACGGACTGGGCGCCACCGGAGCGGTGTGGGACCGGCTGCTGCCGCTGGTCGAGCGCGACTGGCACGGCTCCTGGGCGGTCCCGGACCTGCGCGGGCACGGGCGGTCCGTGGCCGAGCCGCCCTACGGGTACGCGGTGCACGCCGCGGACGTGGCGTCCGTCGCGGTGGCCTGTGACGCGACGCGGGTGACCGTGCTCGGGCACTCCTTCGGCGGCGTGGTGGGTGCGGTGCTCGCCGGTGGCTGGTACGGCCTCGACGTGGCCCGGGTCGTCGCCGCCGGCGTCAAGATCGACTGGACGGACGAGGAGGTCGCGCGGGCCCGGTCGCTGGCCGGGCGGCCGCCGCAGGTGTTCCCCACCGCCGCCGAGGCCGCCGAGCGGCACCTGCGGCTGGCCGGGCTGGCCGGACTCGTGGCCGCGGGCGACCCGGTCGCGCTCGCCGGCGTCCGCGAGACGTCCGGCGGCTTCTCGCCGGCGCTGGACCCGCGCGCGTTCGGTGCCGTCGGCCCACCGGTCGAGGAGGTCCTGTCCCGCGCGCAGGCGCCGCTGCGGCTCGCCGCCGGCTCGGCCGACCCGATGGTGGGCCTGCGCGCGATGCGGCGGGTCGACCCGGGCGCCGTGCTGCTCGAGGGCGCCGGCCACAACGCCCACTGGGAGGACCCCGCGGCCGTCTGGTCGTTGCTGTCGCCCTGATCGTCGCCCCCTCCCGCCGAGATCGGCGGTCTCGCACGGATGCGGGCCCCCACGCGTACGAGACCGCCGATCTCGCACGCGGCTGTGGACAGCGCCGGTGACCCCGGTCCCGGCCGCGGCAGGCTCTCGCCCGTGCCGCGACGTCGCCCGCCCTCCCGCCTGACCGGACCGGCCACCCGCGCCATGGCCCTCGAGGCCGGCATCACCGACCGGCAGCTGCGCCACCCGGCCGTGACCCACCTGTCCCGCGACACCTACCTGCCGCGGGCACTGGCCGGTGACACGGACGCGCGCCTGGCCGCCGTCCTGCTGACCGCCCCACCCGGTGCCGTCCTGAGCCACACCACCGCCGCCGACCTCTGGGACGTCGCCGTTCCGCTGCTCCCCGCCGGGGACGTGCGGGTCCACCTCACCGTCCCGCCGGGGTCGCGGTCGGAGAGCCGCCGGGACCGACTGGTCCACCGCACGCTCGTGCCGGAGCAGGACGCAACGCGACGGCGCTCCTTCCCGGTGACCACGCCCGAGCGGACCTGGCGGGACCTCGCCGGCGTGCTGCCGGAGGGTGCGCTCCTCGCCGTCACCGACCAGCTGCTCGCGCGGTGGTGCAGCCGGGCCGACCTCGAGCGACAGCTGGCCGGCCGTCCCACCGGCCGGGGCTGCGCCCGCGCCCGCGCCGTCCTCCCCGTGGCCGATCCGGCCGCCGAGTCCCCGATGGAGTCGGTGCTGCGCTGGCTGGTCCACGCCGCGGGCCTGCCTGCCCCCGTGCTGCAGTACGTGGTCCGCGACGACGCCGGCCGGTTCCTCGCCCGCGCGGACCTGGCGTGGCCCGACCAGCGGGTCCTCGTCGAGTTCGACGGCGACGTCCACCGCGAGCGCGACGTGTTCGTCGGCGACCTGCGCCGGCAGAACCGCGTGGTCGGCGCGGGGTGGACGGTCCTGCGCTTCACCTCCGCCGACACGCTGGGCCGCCCGGACGACGTCGTCGCGGGGATCCGGCGGGCGCTGCGCTGACGAGATCGGCGATCTCGCACGGCTACGGGCCCGCATCCGCGCGAGACCGGCGATCTCGACGGGAAGCAGGGGAGGTGCGGGCGCCCGGTACGCTCGGGAGCCGTGCCGCAGGTGGTCGTCGACGTCGTCCTCAAGCCGGAGATCTCCGACCCCCAGGGGCAGGCGGTGCTCGGCGCACTCGGCCGGCTGGGCCACACCCGGGTCACCGGCGTCCGCCAGGGCAAGCACTTCGTCCTCGACGTCGAGGGCACGCCCAGCCGGGAGGAGCTCGAGCAGATCGCCGAGACGCTGCTCGCCAACCCGGTCATCGAGGACGTCGAGCTGCACCTGCCGGAGGCCTGAGCCGTGCGCATCGGGATCATCACCTTCCCCGGCTCCCTGGACGACGTCGACGCCGCCCGCGCGGTGCGCCTCGCCGGGGCCGAGCCCGTCGTCCTCTGGCACGCCGACCACGACCTCAAGGGCGTCGACGCCGTCGTCCTGCCCGGCGGCTTCTCCTACGGCGACTACCTGCGTGCCGGCGCCATCGCCGCCCGCGCGCCCCTCATGCAGGACGTCGTCGACCGCGCGCGGCAGGGCATGCCCGTCCTCGGCATCTGCAACGGCTTCCAGGTGCTCTGCGAGGCCGGCCTGCTGCCCGGCGCGCTCACCCGCAACAGCCACCTGCACTTCCGCAACCGCGACCAGCGGCTGCGCATCGAGCGGGCCGACACCGCCTGGACCTCGGCGTACGGCACCGGCCAGGAGATCGTCGTCCCGGTCAAGAACGGTGAGGGCCGCTACGTCGCCGCGCCGGCCGAGCTCGAGCGGCTCGAGGGCGAGGGCCGGGTGGCGGTGCGCTACGTGGGCGGCAACCCGAACGGCAGCCTGCGCGACATCGCCGGTGTCACCAGCGAGGACGGCCGCGTCGTCGGGCTCATGCCGCACCCCGAGCACGCCGTCGAGGACCTCACCGGGCCGTCGACCGACGGGCTCGGCTTCTTCACCAGCGTCCTGAAGGCGGTCGTCAGCGCATGACCGAGTCGGCCACCGCGGGGCTCTCCGACCTCGACACCGGGCCCGGCCCGCTGTCGCACCGGCTCGACACCGTCGCGCTCGCGGAGAGCACCGCCGACGTCGAGCAGCCCTACGCCGAGCTCGGCCTGAAGAGCGACGAGTACGCCCGCATCCGCGACATCCTCGGCCGCCGGCCCACCACCGCCGAGCTGGCCATGTACTCGGTGATGTGGAGCGAGCACTGCTCCTACAAGAGCTCGAAGGTGCACCTGCGCCGCTTCGGCGACCTCCCGCCCAGCGAGCACCTGCTGGTGGGCATCGGCGAGAACGCCGGCGTGGTCGACGTCGGCGACGGCTACGCGGTCACCTTCAAGGTCGAGAGCCACAACCACCCGAGCTACGTCGAGCCCTACCAGGGAGCGGCCACCGGCGTCGGCGGCATCGTCCGCGACATCCTCACCATGGGCGCCCGCCCGGTCGCCGTCATGGACTCGCTGCGCTTCGGCCGCGCCGACGCCCCCGACACCGCGCGCGTGCTGCCCGGCGTCGTCGCCGGCGTCGGCGGCTACGGCAACTGCCTGGGGCTGCCCAACATCGGTGGCGAGCTGCTGTTCGACGAGTGCTACGCCGGCAACCCGCTGGTCAACGCGCTGTGCGTCGGCGTCATGCGGCACGAGGACGTGCGGCTGGCCAAGGCCGAGGGCGTGGGCAACAAGGTCGTCCTCTTCGGTGCCCGCACCGGCGGCGACGGCATCGGCGGCGTGAGTGTGCTGGCCAGCGAGACCTTCGACCAGGAGGGCCCGGCCAAGCGCCCGAGCGTGCAGGTCGGCGACCCGTTCACCGAGAAGCTGCTCATCGAGGCCTGCCTGGAGATCTTCGCCCAGGACCTGGTCACCGGGATCCAGGACCTCGGCGGCGCCGGGCTGTCCTGCGCGACGTCGGAGCTGGCCAGCGCCGGCACCGGCGGCATGCACGTCGACCTCGACCGCGTCCCGCTGCGCGACAGCACGCTGACGCCGGCGGAGATCCTGATGAGCGAGTCGCAGGAGCGCATGTGCGCGATCGTCGAGCCGGCCAAGGTCGACGACTTCCTCGCCGTCTGCCGTCGGTGGGACGTGCTGGCCACCGTCATCGGTGAGGTCACCGCCGGCGACCGGCTGACCGTCGACTGGCACGGCGAGCGCATCGTCGACGTCCCGCCGCGGACCGTGGCGCACGAGGGCCCGGTGTACGAGCGGCCGATGCGGCGCCCCGCCGACCTCGACGCCCTGCAGGCCGACGACCCCGCCGCGCTGCCCCGCCCGGCGACGCCGGAGGAGCTGACCGCCCACTGGCTGGCCGTCGTCGCCAGCCCCGACGGCGCGGACAAGACCTGGGTCACCGAGCAGTACGACCGCTACGTCCGCGGCAACACCGTGCTCGCGCAGCCCGACGACGCCGGCGTGGTCCGCATCGACGAGGACTCCTCCCGCGGCATCGCGCTGGCCCTCGACGGCAACGCCCGCTTCGCGCGGCTCGACCCCTACGCCGGCGCGCAGCTCAACCTCGCCGAGGCCTACCGCAACGTCGCCGTCACCGGCGCGCGGCCGCTGGCGGTCACCAACTGCCTGAACTTCGGCTCCCCCGAGGAGCCCGAGGTCATGTGGCAGTTCGCCGAGGCCGTCCGCGGCCTGGCCGACGCCTGCCGCGACCTCGGCCTGCCGGTGACCGGCGGCAACGTCAGCCTCTACAACCAGACCGGCGACGTCGCGATCAACCCGACGCCGGTCATCGGGGTCCTCGGCGTGCACGACGACGTGCGCGACCGGGTGCCCACCGGCTGGCGCGCCGCGGGGGAGACGGTGCTGCTGCTCGGCGAGACCCGGCCGGAGTTCGGCGGGTCGGCCTGGGCGTCGGTCGTGCACGGCCACCTCGGCGGCCGCCCGCCCGCCGTCGACCTGGCGGCCGAGCGGGCGCTGGGCGAGCTGCTCGGGGCGCTGGGCCGCGAGGGCCTGGTCACCTCCGCGCACGACCTCGCCGACGGCGGCCTGGCCCAGGCGCTGGCCGAGTCGGCCCTGCGCTACGGCACCGGCGCCTCGCTGCGGCTGACGGGCGACGCCTTCACCGCGCTCTTCAGCGAGTCCGGCGCCCGCGCCGTCGTCACCACCACCGACCCCGAGGCGGTGCGGACGACGGCGGAGTGGGCCGGCGTCGCGGTCACCGAGCTGGGCACCACCGGCGGGGACGCCCTCGCCGTCGAGGGTGTCGGGGAGCTGCCGCTGGCCGAGCTGCGGGCCGCCTGGACGGCGACGCTCCCGGCGCTGTTCGGGACCCCGGAGGCCACGGTCGGCAGCGTCCCCGCGGGGACCGTCCCGACCAGCTGAGGCCCGCTGTGCCCTCGTCGACGAGGCCCATCCCCGCCGAGGAGCTGCGCGCCGCCGTCGACGCCGTCCGCCCCTGGCTGGCCGGCGACACCGGGCAGCCCCCGCGGTCGGTGCTGGGCGCGGCGGTGAAGACCAGTGCCCGCTGGCTGGCGCAGCAGGTGCCCGGCCGGTCGGTGGAGCTGCGGGTGCCGCCGCACGTCGCCGTCCAGCTGGTGCCCGGCCCGCGGCACACGCGCGGTACGCCGCCGAACGTCGTCGAGACCGACGCGGCCACCTGGCTGCGGCTGGCCACGGGGGAGCTGACCTGGGCCGACGCCGTCGCCGAGGGGAGGGTCAGCGCGAGCGGCAACCGCGCCGACCTCTCCGAGCACCTCCCGCTCCGGCCCCTGAGGGGCCGTTAGCGCGACGAGGGCTCCCCAGGGGCGGCTCCTCAGCCGGTGAAGAGGGTGAGCGCGGTCTTCACCGTCTGGTACAGGCCGTAGGCCAGCGGTACGCCGACCAGCGTCCAGGCGAACGCGATCAGCCCGGTCGGGGTGTGCACCGGCCGCTGGGCGTCCGCGGACTGCTCCTTCGAGATCGACGTGCTCATCGGGCGGCGCTCCGTTCCGGGGTCGGGGTGGCGGCGCCGGCGGCGTCGCGGTGCGGCTCGTGCCACTTGCTGGCCACCGGCCTGACGAGCAGGTTCGCGACGAACCCGACGGCGAGCAGGCCGACCATGATGAACAGCGCCGGCCGGTAGTTGGCCGCGACCAGGCTGCCCGGCTCGCCCTGGGTGTCCAGGACGCTGTTGACGATCAGCGGGCCGGCCACGCCGGCCGCCGACCACGCGGTGAGCAGCCGGCCGTGGATGGCGCCGACCTGGTAGGTGCCGAACAGGTCGCGGAGGTAGGCCGGGATGGTGGCGAACCCGCCGCCGTAGAACGAGATGATCACGGCGGCGAGCAGCACGAACACCCACGTGGCGCTGTTGCCGATGGTGGCCAGCGCGACGTAGAGCACCAGGCCGACGCCGAGGTAGACCATGTAGATCGGCTTGCGGCCGATGAAGTCCGACGTCGTGGACCACACGAAGCGGCCGGCCATGTTGAACAGCGACAGGACGCCGACGAAGCCCGCGGCGGCCGTCACGGCGACCGTCGAGGTGTCCCCGGTGCGGAAGAAGTCCTGGATCATCGGGGCGGCCTGCTCGAGGATGCCGATGCCCGCGGTGACGTTGCAGAACAGCACCGTCCACAGCAGCCAGAACTGCGGCGTCTTCACCGCGTTCCGCGCCGAGACGCTCTCGGTGGTGACCAGCGCCTTCTGCTTGACGGTCGAGGGGTCGAAGCCCGCCGGCCTCCAGCCCTCGGCCGGCACCCGCACGATGAAGGCCCCGAACATCATGAAGACCAGGTAGACGGCCGCGAAGGTGAAGAACAGGGCCGAGACGGCACCGCCGCTGGGCACGGTCCCGGCGACGGCGGGGTCGTACTCGGGGTCGTACCAGTTCATCAGCTGCCGGGACAGCGGTGAGGCGATGAGCGCGCCGCCGCCGAAGCCCATGATCGCCATGCCGGTGGCCAGGCCCGGCCGGTCGGGGAACCACTTGATCAGCGTGGAGACCGGCGAGATGTAGCCGATGCCCAGGCCGATGCCGCCGATGACGCCGTAGCCGAGGTAGAGCAGCCACAGCTGGCGGGTCTCGATGCCGATGCCCCCGACGACGAACCCGGTGACCCAGAAGCAGGCCGCGGTGAACATCGCCGCCCGGGGGCCGTTCCTGTCGACCCAGGTGCCGAACAGGGCGGCCGACAGGCCCAGCATCACGATCGCGATCGAGAAGACGATGCCGATCGCCGTCTGGCTGGTGCCGAAGTCCTCGACGAGAGCGGTCTTGTAGACGCTGGTCGCGTAGGCCTGGCCGATGCACAGGTGCACGGCCAGGGCGGCCGGCGGGATGAGCCATCGGTTGAAGCCGGGGCGGGCGACGATGCGCTCGCGCCGCAGGAAGCCGGGTAGCGCCACGGGCGACCTCCGGGACGGGGACCGGGACGGCCGGTCGTCTGTGGGCAGGGTCACGAGGGAACGTACGTGCGGCGTGTCGTTCCCGCGCGCCGAGCGTGACCGGATCGTTGCGTGGCATCCCGTCCCGCGCGATCGACCGGCCCCGCCGGACGGCAGGACGACGGCGGCCGATCCCCCGGCCCCCTGCAGGGACCCGACGCGAGCGGGCGGGCGTTGGGGGGGCAGGAGGGTCCCTTCTCTAGGCTCGCCCCATGGCCTACGAGGTGAGGGGCGTCGTCGCCCGCGGCAAGGGAGCACCGGTCAGCGTCGAGACGGTCCTGGTGCCCGACCCGGGGCCCGGTGAGGCGGTCGTCGACGTGCAGGCGTGCGGTGTCTGCCACACCGACCTGCACTACCGCGAGGGCGGCATCAACGACGACTTCCCGTTCCTGCTCGGCCACGAGGCCGCCGGCACGGTGGCGGCCGTCGGCGAGGGCGTCACCAACGTGGCCGTCGGCGACTTCGTGGTCCTCAACTGGCGGGCCGTGTGCGGGCAGTGCCGCGCCTGCCTCAAGGGCCAGCTGCACTACTGCTTCGCCACGCACAACGCCGCGCAGAAGATGACACTGGCCGACGGCACCGAGCTGTCCCCGGCGCTGGGCATCGGCGCGTTCGTGGAGAAGACGCTCGTCCACTCCGGCCAGTGCACCAGGGTCGACCCCGCCGCCCCGGCCACCGCCGCGGGCCTGCTCGGCTGCGGCGTGATGGCCGGCGTCGGCGCCGCGGTCAACACCGGCGCGGTGCAGCGCGGGGAGTCGGTCGCGGTGTTCGGCTGCGGCGGCGTCGGGGACGCCGCGATCGCCGGCGCGAAGCTGGCCGGCGCCACCACGATCGTCGCCGTCGACGTCGACGACCGGAAGCTGGAGTGGGCGAAGGCGTTCGGCGCCACCCACACCGTCAACTCGCGCCGGACCGACGCCGTCGAGGCGATCAAGGGCCACACCGGCGGCTTCGGTGTCGACGTCGCCATCGACGCCGTCGGCCGCCCGGAGGTGTTCGAGCAGGCCTTCTACGCGCGCGACCTCGCCGGCCGCGTGGTGCTGGTGGGCGTCCCCACCCCCGACATGCAGCTGACGCTGCCGATGATCGAGCTGTTCGGCCGCGGCGGGGCGCTGAGGTCCTCCTGGTACGGCGACTGCCTGCCCTCCCGCGACTTCCCGATGCTGGTCGACCTGTACCTGCAGGGCCGCTTCCCGCTCGAGGACTTCGTCTCCGAGACCATCGGGCTCGACGACGTGGAGAAGGCCTTCGAGAAGATGCACAAGGGCGAGGTGCTGCGCAGCGTGGTCGTCCTCTGATGGCCGGGTCCACGAGGGGCGCCCGCATCGAGAGGACCGTCGTCTCCGGCGTCTTCAGCCTCGACGGCCAGGACTTCGACGTCGACAACAACGTCTGGCTGGTCGGCGACGACGACGAGGTGCTCGTCATCGACGCCCCGCACCGCGCCGAGCCGATCGTCGAAGCGATCGGCGGACGGCGGGTGACGGCGATCGTGCTCACCCACGGGCACAACGACCACGTCACCGCCGCGGTCGACCTGCGCGCCGCCACCGGTGCGCCGATCTGGTTCCACCCCGCCGACCGGATGCTCTGGGACATGGTCCACGCGGGCACCGAGCCCGACGAGGCGCTCGCCGAGGGCACCCGCTTCCGCGTCGCAGGCACCTCGCTCACGGCGCTGCACACCCCGGGTCACTCGCCGGGCAGCACCTGTCTGCACGCCCCCGACCTGGCCGCCGTCTTCACCGGGGACACGCTGTTCCACGGCGGGCCCGGCGCCACGGGCCGCTCGTTCAGCGACAGGCCGACGATCCTCGACTCGATCCGCAGCAAGCTGCTGAGCCTGCACGGCGACACGGTGGTCCACACCGGGCACGGCGAGGACACCCGCATCTCCGCCGAGATCGGCTCCGTGCGCTGAGGCGCCGGCCGGCGGGGGAGGCGGGATCAGCCCCGGCCGGTGTCGGTCCCTGCGTCGCCTGGGGTGCCCGGAGGGGCCTCCGGCGGCGCCGTGCGCTCCAGGCGCTGGCGGATCGCCGCGACGTTCAGCGCGAGGTCCTCGAGCGCCTCGACGGCGCGCGTGGCGAGGGCGAACGTGAGGTTCTCGCGTCGCTCCTCGGCGCTCGGCTCCCGGCGGCGCTCCCACGGGGCCGAGCCCCGGTCGGTCGCCCGCGACCAGGGCTCGTCGTCGCCCTGCGAGGGGTCGAAGAGGCCGCGCAGCATCCGCTGGGCCATTTCCAGGAAGTCGTTGGGGTCGGGCCGGTCGGCGGGCATGTCGGCTCCTCTCGACGTACCGCCGGTCAACGGCCGGACCCGCGTCCGTGTTCCGGTCGGCCGGCACCGCGGGTGACGACGTGCCGGGGTGTCGGGCGCCACCCCGGCACGGACCCCCGACGCCGGTACCCTCAGGGGTGTGCCTCGCGGTGACGGACGGCTGACGCACGCCCTCGACCCCTCTGCTCCCGGTCCCCAGGACGCCTGTGGCGTCTTCGGTGTCTGGGCGCCGGGGGAGGAGGTCGCCAAGCTGACCTACTTCGGCCTGTACGCCCTCCAGCACCGCGGTCAGGAGGCAGCGGGCATCGCCGTCTCCGACGGGGCCTCGGTCGTCGTCTACAAGGACCTCGGCCTGGTCAGCCAGGTGTTCGACGAGTCCACGCTGGGCAGCCTGCGCGGCCACCTCGCCGTCGGCCACACCCGCTACTCGACCACCGGCGCCTCCACCTGGGAGAACGCCCAGCCGACGTTCCGCACCACCGACGCCGGCACCGGCCTGGCGCTGTGCCACAACGGCAACCTGGTCAACACCCAGGAGCTCGCCGGCCGCGCGGCCGACGCCGGGGTCCCCGGGGCGTTCACCGCCACCACCGACTCCGACCTGGTGACGGCGCTCATCGCAGCGCGTCCCGACATGAGCGTCGAGGCGGCGGCCATGGAGGTGCTGCCGCAGCTGCGGGGCGCCTTCAGCTTCACGTTCATGGACGAGGACACCCTCTACGCCGCGCGCGACCCGCAGGGCGTCCGTCCGCTGGTCCTCGGCCGGCTCGAGCGCGGCTGGGTGGTCGCCAGCGAGACCGCGGCCCTCGACATCGTCGGCGCCTCCGTCGTGCGCGAGGTCGAGCCCGGCGAGCTGCTGGCCATCGACGAGAACGGCCTGCGCAGCCAGCACTTCGCCCCGGCCGAGCCCAAGGGCTGCGTCTTCGAGTACGTCTACCTCGCCCGCCCCGACACCACGATCGGCGGCCGCGGGGTGCACGCCACCCGCGTGGAGATCGGCCGCCGGCTGGCCAGGGAGCACCCCGCCGACGCCGACCTGGTGATCCCGGTGCCCGAGTCCGGCACGCCCGCCGCCGTCGGCTACGCCGAGGCCAGCGGCATCCCCTACGGCCTGGGCCTGGTCAAGAACTCCTACGTCGGCCGCACCTTCATCCAGCCGAGCCAGACCATCCGGCAGCTGGGCATCCGGCTGAAGCTCAACCCGCTGCGCGACGTCATCCGCGGCAAGCGGCTGGTCGTCGTCGACGACTCGATCGTGCGCGGCAACACCCAGCGCGCGCTGATCCGCATGCTGCGGGAGGCCGGGGCGCTGGAGGTGCACGTGCGCATCTCCAGCCCGCCGGTGAAGTGGCCCTGCTTCTACGGCATCGACTTCGCCAGCCGCGCCGAGCTGGTCGCCAACGGCCTCGACGTCGACGGGGTGCGCGCGTCGATCAACGCCGACTCGCTGGGGTACGTCTCCGAGCAGGGCCTGATCGCCGCCACCGAGCAGCCGGCCACCCGGCTGTGCACCGCGTGCTTCACCGGTGAGTACCCGATCCCGCTCGGCGAGGCCGGGGTGCTCGGCAAGCACGTCCTGGAGGGCATCGGTCGCACGCCGATGCCGCGGGTCGACGACGGTGCCGAGCGGGCGGTCACCGGCTGGACCGGCCAGCAGGCCGGCAGCCCGGCGGTCCCCGGCGGTGCCGACGACGCCCTCCGTCGTCCGTGACGGACCGCGCGGGGGAGTTCACCTACGCCGCGTCCGGCGTCGACATCGACGCCGGTGAGCGCGCCGTCAGCCTCATGCGGACGGCGGTCGAGCGCACCCGCCGGCCCGAGGTGGTCGGTGGCCTCGGCGGCTTCGCGGGGCTGTTCGCCCTCGACACCACCCGCTACCGGCGCCCGCTGATCGCCTCGTCCACCGACGGGGTCGGCACCAAGATCGCCCTCGCCCGGCAGCTGGACCGGCACGACACCGTGGGCATCGACCTGGTCGCGATGGTCGTCGACGACCTGGTCGCCTGCGGCGCCGAGCCGCTGTTCCTGCAGGACTACGTCGCCGTCGGGCGGGTCGTGCCCGAGCGGGTCGCCGCGATCGTCACCGGCATCGCGGCCGGGTGCGAGCAGGCCGGCGCCGCCCTGGTCGGCGGCGAGACCGCCGAGCACGGCGACCTCATGGACGCCGACGAGTACGACCTGGCCGCCACGGCGGTCGGCGTCGTGGAGGCCGACGCGGTGCTCGGCCCCGAGCGGGTCGGCGACGGCGACGTCGTCGTGGCCATGGCCTCCAGCGGGTTCCACTCCAACGGCTACTCGCTGGTCCGCCGCGTGGTGTCCGCCGCCGGGCTCGACCTGGCCGCGACCCCCACCGGGCTGGACCGCCCGCTCGGCGAGGTGCTGCTCGAGCCGACCCGGATCTACGCGCTCGACTGCCTGGCGCTGGTGGGGGAACTCGGCGTCGACGGCGTGCACGCCTTCGCGCACATCACCGGCGGTGGGCTCGCCGGCAACACGGCGCGGGTCGTCCCCGACGGGCTGGCGGCCGTGCTCGACCGCGGCACCTGGGCGCTGCCGGCGGCGGTGTCGCTGCTCGAGGAGCACGGCGTGCCCCGCGAGGAGTCCGAGCGCGCGTTCAACTGCGGCGTGGGCATGGTCGCCGTCGTCGCCCCGAGGCCGCCGAGGCGGCGGTCCGCCTGCTGACCGGCCGCGGCGTGCCGGCCTGGGTGGCGGGCACCGTAGCCACCGGGGGACCGGCGCGCGGCTCGTGGGCTCCTACCGCTGAGCACGGCAGGCACCGCCGCCCCTCGCGGGACGGCGGTGCCTCGTGCTCAGCAGACCGGCGGAGGGCCGACCGTCAGCGACTGGCCGCCCAGTCGTCCTCGGCGTCGTCGTCCGCCCAGCGGTCGGTGTACTCGTCGTCGTCCTCGTCGTCGTCCTTGGCCGCCGGAGCGGTGTAGGGAGACGGAGTAGAACCCGCCAGCTCGCGCTGAAGCGCGGAGAGGTCGGTGTTCGGTGAGCTGTACTTGAGCTCACGGGCCACGCGTGTCTGCTTGGCCTTCGCTCGGCCGCGCCCCATCGGCTCGACCCCCTCATAACGGAGAACGGGAGCCCAGCTCACGGGCTGGACGGCCCGCGTGGCGACCCCGACTGAGTGACTGTGTCTTGAGCAAGACTACGACACGGATCGACCACCGGCACGGGTCTCCCCCCGCCGTCCCCCGACCGGGGCCGTGGTACACGACACGCGCGACCCCCGCGCGGGTCAGCGGGGCAGGCGGATGGTGGCCAGCCGGCCCACCGACGCGATGCGCTCCTCGGCCAGCCGGTCGGCCGCCACGGCGGGGGAGACGCCCTCGGTCGCGGCGGTCTGGAAGACCCGCAGGGCGACGTCGAAGATGCCGGCCGCCTTGGCCTCGGCGCGGGCGAAGGAGAAGCCGTGCCGCTCGTCCTCGACCTGGATGACGCCGCCGGCGTTCACCAGGTAGTCGGGGGCGTAGAGGATCCCGCGCGCCGTGAGCTGGTCGGCGATGCCGTCGTGGGCGAGCTGGTTGTTGGCGCCACCGCACACGACCTCGGCCTGCAGGACGGCGACCGTCGCGTCGTCGAGGGCGCCTCCGAGGGCGCAGGGGGCGTAGACGTCGGCCGGGCGGCGCACCAGCGCGGCGGTGTCGGCGACGGCCTCGACGCCGGGGTGGCGCGCGAGGACCCGGTCGACGGCCGCGGGGTCGACGTCGGTGACGAGGACGTCGGCGCCGTCGGCCACCAGGCGGTCGACCAGCCAGCCGCCGACCTTCCCCACCCCGGCGACCGCCACGGTGCGGCCGGACAGCGTCGGCTCGCCCCACCGGTGCTGCGCGGCGGCGCGCATGCCCTGGAAGACGCCGAACGCGGTGAGCACCGAGGAGTCCCCGCAGCCGCCGTACACCTCGGAGCGGCCGTGGGCGAAGCGGGTCTCGCGGGCGACGACGTCGAGGTCGGCGTTGGTGGTGCCCACGTCGCAGGCGGTGAGGTAGCGGCCGCCCAGGGCCTCGACGAAGCGCCCGTAGGCGCGCAGCCGCGCCTCGGTCTTGTCGGTGCGCGGGTCGCCGATGACCACGGCCTTGCCGCCGCCGAGGTCGAGCCCGGCGAGGCTGTTCTTGTAGGACATGGCCCGGGCCAGGCGCAGCGCGTCGGCGACGGCCTCGTCCTCGGTGGCGTAGGGGTGGAAGCGGGTGCCGCCCAGGGCCGGGCCCAGGGCCGTCGAGTGCACCGCGATGACCGCCCGCAGGCCCGAGGCCGGGTCGGAGCAGAAGACCACCTGTTCGGCACCGGATGCGAAGACGTCCACGGGCACCGAGCCTAGAACGCGCCCGAGTGGCAGCGATCACCCCGCGGGGGTGCTCAAGGAACCGCCCCGGGGTGTCGACAAGTGGTGTGACGGATGTCGGTGACCGTGCCGCGTGGTCACGGTGTGACGTCCGTGCCGCGTGTTGCCCGTGGGGCGCGCGCCGACGGGGCGACGCTTCTCGCCGTACCCGCACCACCCTCTTCCCCAGGGAGCATCCGATGCCGCAGTGCCGTCCCGCCCGGCCCGGCCGTCGCCGGAGCGTGCGCGCCGCCCTGGCCGGCCTGCTCACCGGCGCGGTGCTGCTGGGCACCGCCGGACCGGCGCTGGCCGTGCCGGAGCCGCCGCCCAACCCGACCGACGGCCAGATCGCCGACGCCCAGGCCGCCCAGGAGGCCGCCGCGGCCGAGGTCGGCCGGCTGGCCGCGGAGGTGGCGGCCGCCGAGACCGAACTCGAGCGGCTGGGCCTGCAGGCCGAGGCCGCCGGCGCCGCCTACCTGGCCGCCGAGGAGGCCCTCCTGCAGGCGCAGGCCGCCGCCGACCAGGCCGCCGCCGACCTGCAGAGCGCGACCGACGCCGTCGAGGCCGCCCTCGGCCGCATCGCCGGCTTCGCCCGGGAGAGCTACGTCGACGGCGCCAGCATGACCACCGCCGCCGCGCTGCTCGACTCCGCCGGCCCCGGCGAGCTGGTGCAGCGGGCCGCGCTGCTGGAGTTCGTCGCCGACACCCAGGTCGACGTGCTCGAGGAGCTCGAGGTGGCCCGCGTCCGGCAGGCCAACGCCGAGTCCTCCGCCCGGGTCACCCGCGACGCCGCGGCGGCCGCCGAGGACGAGGCCGCCGCCGCCAAGGCCGCCGCCGACGCGCAGGTGGCCGCGCAGGAGGGCGCCGTCGCCACGGCGGAGGCGAACAAGGCCTCGCTCGACCAGCAGCTGCAGGCCGCCCAGATCCAGCTCCTGGAGCTGCAGGGCGCCCGCGACGCCTACCAGCAGTGGCAGCAGCAGAAGGCCGCCGAGGAGGCCGCCGCGGCCGCGGCCGCCGCCCGCGCCGCCGAGGAGGCCGCCGCCGCGGCTGCCGCCGCCCGGGCCGCGGCGTCGTCCGGGGGCGGGAGCTCGGGCTCCTCCGGCGGCGGGGACACCAGCGCGGCCGCCTCCGGCGGCGGGTCGGGCTACGTCAAGCCGACGTCGGGGCGGACGTCGAGCTGCTTCGGCAACCGCTGGGGCCTCCTGCACGCCGGCGTGGACATCGCCGCGCCGATCGGGACGCCGATCTACGCCGCCACCTCCGGCGTCGTGCAGCGCACCGGCCCGGCCACCGGCTTCGGCCTGGCGATCTACATCCGCGGCGACGACGGCGCGATCACCGTCTACGGCCACGTCAACGCCGAGTACGTCGACAAGGGCGAGCGGGTCACCGCCGGCGAGGTGATCGCCGAGGTCGGCAACCGCGGTCAGTCGACCGGTCCCCACCTGCACTTCGAGGTGCACCCCGGCGGCGTCATGTACGGCGGCCAGGTCGACCCCGTGCCGTGGCTGCGCGCCCGCGGCGTCGCCATCAGCGGCTGCTGAACCCCCGTCACACGACGACGGCCCGCGCCCCGACCGGGGAACGGGCCGTCGTCGTGTCCTGCGGTCAGCCGCCCTGGCAGTTGGTGGTGATGTAGGACTCCACGTTGGCGCCCGACTCGCCCTGGAAGGTCGTCAGGAACTGCGAGGCGCTGGTGCTGAACTGCTGCTGGCCCTCGGGGGAGGCGAGGTCGACGCTGCCGGCGGTGTCCGACCAGGCCTGCAGGGCGCCGCCCAGCACCTGCCAGTCGGAGGCGATCTCCGCCGGGGGCGTCGTCTGGTTGAAGGCCGCGGACGCCTGCTGCACCACGGGACCGATCTCCTGCGGCGTGGTGAGGGACTGGGCCTGGCCGAGGGTCGTCGCGAACTGCTCGGCCTGCTGGCAGAACGCCGCGACGGCGGGGTCGGCGCTGCCCGAGGACGACGGGCTGGACGAGGACGAGCCGGTGCTCGGAGCCGCCGAGCTCGAGGTGTCGGCGCTGGTGGACTCCGCGCTCTCCTCGCTCCCCGACCCGTCGCCGCTGCTGCCGCTGGTGCAGGCGGTGAGCATCACCGTGGCCGCCGCGGCCACGAGCGCGGAGCGGGAGAGGGAGGGGAACGATCGCATGCCCGGAGGCTAACCGCCGGACGGGCGGCCCGCGTCCGCGCGCG
Source organism: Geodermatophilus normandii (assembly GCF_003182485.1). Lineage (NCBI taxonomy): Bacteria > Bacillati > Actinomycetota > Actinomycetes > Geodermatophilales > Geodermatophilaceae > Geodermatophilus > Geodermatophilus normandii. Next base: position 1,692,680 of record NZ_QGTX01000001.1, read on the forward strand.
GCTACCGTGCGGACGTGCGCGCCCCTGCCGACCCACGCGTCACCTGGGACCTCCCCGCCCCCGGCGGGCTGCCGCGGACGGCGGACCTCGAGCCGCTGGTGACCCGCGTGCTGGCGCCCAACCCGTCGGGCATGACGCTCGACGGGACCAACACCTACCTCGTCGGCGCGCCGGGCAGCGGTCAGGCGGTCGTCGTCGACCCCGGACCCGACGACCCGGCCCACCTCGCCGCGGTGGAGGAGGCGCTGGCCGCCCGTGACGCGCGCTGCGTCGCCGTGCTGGTCACGCACCACCACGGCGACCACGCCGAGGCCGCGCAGCCGTGGGGCGCCCGCTTCGCCGCCCCGGTGGCCGCCGCCGACGCCGCCGTCGCGGGGCCGCGGGGCCGGGTGCTCGAACCGGGCGAGCGGCTGCACCTGGCGGGCACGGTGCTGGGCGTCGTCGCCACCCCCGGGCACACCGCCGACCACCTGGCGTTCCGGGTGGAGTCGGGCGCGGTGCTGGTGGGCGACCACGTCCTGGGGCGGGGCACGTCGGTGGTCACCCACCCGGAGGGTGACGTCGTCGCCTACCTGGAGTCGCTGCGGCGGGTGCTCGACCTGGGCCCGAGCGCCCTGTACTGCGGCCACGGTCCCGAGCTGACCGAGGACCCGGCCGCCGTCCTCGACTACTACCTGGCCCACCGCGCCTTCCGGGAGTCCCAGCTGCTGGCCGCGCTGGTCCGGGGCGCCGGCACGGTCGACGCGGTGGTGGCCGACGTCTACGCCGACGTGCCGCAGGCGCTGTGGCCGGCGGCCGCGCAGTCGACCCGTGCCACGCTGGCCAAGCTCGCGGCCGAGGGCCACGTGGTCCTGCACGGCGACGCCGTGGAGCTGCCGTGACGGTCCCGGTGGTCCGCGCCGCCGACAGCGAGCGCGACCAGCGGAGGGCCGCCGCGGCGCTGCGGGCGGCCGGGCTCCGGCGCGGCGACCGGCTGCTGGTCTCCGCCGCCTCGTCCCCGGCGCTGCTGGCCGCCGTCCTCGGCGCGCTGCGCACCGGGATCGTCCCCGTCGTCCTCGACCCGGCGCTGCCGGCGGCCGAGCGGGCGGCCCTCGCCGCGGACGCCGACCCCGCCCTGGACCTCGGCGGCGACCCCGCCCGGCTCCTGACCGGCGCCGACGAGGTGCCCCTCGCCGACGTGCCGCTGGCCCGGCCGATGCACTACACGTCGGGGACGACCGGGTGGCGCAAGGGCGTGTGGTCCGGCGTCCTCGACGACGGCGACGCCAGCGCGCTGGCCGCCGAGGAGATCGCGCTGTGGGGGTTCACCGCCGCCGACCGGCACCTGGTGCTCTCGCCGCTGCACCACTCGGCGCCGCTGCGCTTCGCCGTGCACACGCTGCTGGCCGGCGGCGAGGTGCTGCTGCCCGGCCCGTTCGACGCCGACCGCGCCGCCGCCACGATCACCCGGCTCGGCCCCACGACGACGTTCTGCGTGCCCACGCACCTGCGCCGGCTGGTGGCCCGCGACGACGTCGACTGGTCGTCCTTCCGCCGCCTGGTGCACGCCGGCGCGCCCTGCCCCGAGCCGCTCAAGCGGGCGGTGCTCGGCGCGCTCCCGGCCGGCGGCGTGTGGGAGTTCTACGGGTCCACCGAGGCGCAGTTCACCGTCTGCTCGCCGGAGGACTGGCGGGCGCACCCCGGCAGCGTCGGCCGCGCGCGGCCCGGCCGGCGGCTGGAGGCCGACGAGGGCGGGCAGCTGTGGTGCGCGGTGCCGCGGTGGGCGCGCTTCGAGTACTGGCGCGCGCCGGAGAAGACCGCGGCCGCCTGGCGGGGCGACCTGGTCACCGTGGGCGACCTCGGCCGCGTCGACGACGACGGCACCGTCTGGCTCGACGGCCGGCGCGAGGACCTGGTGATCTCCGGCGGGGTGAACGTCTACCCGGCCGAGGTCGAGGCGGTCCTCGACGCGCACCCCGGGGTCGAGGAGAGCGCGGTGGTCGGCGTCCCGGACGAGGACTGGGGCCAGCGGGTGGTCGCCGCCTACGTGGGCAGCGCCGACCCCGCCGACCTCGGGCCTGGGCGCGTGAGCGGCTCTCCCCGGCCAAGCGGCCCAAGAGCCTGCACCCGCTGGGCGAGCTGCCCCGCACCTCCACGGGCAAGGTGCGCCGCCTCGACCTCCCGGGGGTCCTCGGGCTGTGACCTCGGAGTGGGACGTCGTCGTGGTGGGTGCCGGGTCGGCCGGCTGCGCGCTGGCGGCCCGCCTCGCCGACGCCGGCCGCTGGGTCCTGCTGCTGGAGGCCGGCGCCGACCACGCCCGCCCCGACGACTTCCCCGCCGACCTGCGCGACGCCGCCACCCTCGCCGCCGCCGTCCCCGGACACCCGGCGAACTGGTCGTTCACCGCCGAGCTCCTCCCGGGCACGACCGCGGCGCTGCCGCGCGGGCGCGTGGTCGGTGGGTCCAGCACGGTCAACGGCGGCTACTTCGTCCGCGCCACCCCGGCCGACCACGCCGGCTGGGCCGCGGCCGGCAACGACCTGTGGAGCCTCGACGCGACGCTCCCGGCCTGGCGCCGCCTCGAGGACGACCGGCAGTACGGCGACCGTCCCGGGCACGGCCGCGGCGGGCCGGTGCCGGTGACCCGGCCCCCGGCTCCTCCCCGCTCACCGAGGCCCTCGCCGGCGCGGCCGCGGAGCTCGGGTTCCCCGACGAGCCGGACAAGAACGCGGGCGGCCCGCCCGGTTACGGGCCGGTGCCGCTCAGCGTCGACGGGGGCGTGCGGGTCAACGCGGCGATGGCCTACCTCGCCCCGCGGCGTGGCTCGCCGTCGCTGACCGTCCGCGGCGGCGTGCGCGTGCGGCGGGTGCTGGTCGAGCGCGGCCGCGCCGTCGGCGTGGACACCGACGCCGGGCCCGTGCGCGCCTCCGAGGTCGTGCTGTCGGCCGGCGCCGTCGGCTCGCCCCACCTGCTGCTGCTGTCGGGGATCGGCCCCGCGGCCGACCTGCGCGCGTCCGGACTCGGCGTCGTCGCCGACGTCCCGGCGGTCGGCGCCGGCCTGTCGGACCACCCGCTCGTGTACCTGCCGTGGGTGCCGGTGGACGGGCTCCCCGACGGCGACTGGCCGCTGCCGCTGCACGGGTCGCTCGACGCGACGTCGTCGGACTCCCCCGTGCCGGGCGACCTCGAGGTGCTGCCGTGGCTGCGGCCCTGGGCGCGCGTGCTCCCCGGCGGCGGTGGGGACGACCGCACGCTCTCGCTGGCCGCCGGCCTCTTCCGCGAGGAGAGCCGCGGGCACCTGACGCTGGCCTCCGCCGACCCCGCCGCCGCCCCGCGGATCGCGCACGGCTACCTGGCGACAGCGGCCGACCGGCGGCGGCTGCGCGAGGCCGTCCGGCTGGCCGCGGCGCTGCTGCGCACCCGCGCGCTGGCGCCGCTCGTGGCGGCCCGCCCCGCCCCCGCCGACGACGTCCTCGCCGACGACGCCGCCCTCGACGGCTGGATCCGGGCCTCCCTGGCGACCGCCCAGCACCTCGCCGGCAGCGCCCGGATGGGCGGCGACGGCGACGCCGGCGCGGTCGTCGACCAGCACCTGCGGGTCCGCGGGGTCGAGGGCCTGCGGGTGGCCGACACCTCCGTGCTCCCCGAGGTGCCCACGCGCGGGCCCGCGGCCACCGCGGTCATGGTCGGGGAGCGCGCCGCGGAGCTGATGACCGGAGGCGCCTGACCCCGGTGCGACGCCGATCACACGACCGATAGCTTCCCGGTGCCCGCCCGGCACCGGCGCCGGGCGACCACTCGCGAGGAGGACCCGTGCCGCAGGTCCAGACAGTCAATGGCCCCGTCGACACCGCCGAGCTCGGTACGACCCTCATGCACGAGCACGTGTTCGTGCTGACCGCCGACATCCAGCAGAACTACCCCGAGGAGTGGGGCAGCGAGGACGACCGGGTCGCCGACGCCGTCCGGCGGCTGACGGAGCTGGCCGGGGTGGGCGTGCGGACGATCGTCGACCCGACCGTGATCGGGCTGGGCCGCTACATCCCGCGGATCCAGCGCATCGCCGAGCAGGTCGACCTCAACATCGTCGTCGCCACCGGCTGCTACACCTACGACGACGTCCCGTTCTTCTTCCACCACCGCGGCCCGGCCCTCAACGAGGCGGTCGGCGCCGAGGTGCCCGACCCGATGGTCGACATGTTCGTCGGCGACATCACCGACGGGATCGCGGGCACCGGCGTGCGGGCCGGACTGCTCAAGTGCGCCATCGACCGCCAGGGCCTGACGGCCGGCGTGGAGCGGGTCATGCGCGCCGTCGCCCAGGCCCACCGCGCCACCGGCACGCCGATCACCGTGCACACCCACCCGGGCAGCCACACCGGCCTGGAGGTGCAGAAGGTGATGACCGACGAGGGCGTGGACCCGCGGCGGGTCGTCCTCGGCCACAGCGGCGACACCACCGACGCCGACCACCTCACCGAGCTCGCCGAAGCCGGCTTCGTGCTGGGCATGGACCGCTTCGGGATCAACCTGGACACGACGTTCGAGGCGCGGGCCGACGTCGTCGTGGAGATGTGCCGCCGCGGCTTCGCCGGGCAGATGGTGCTCTCGCAGGACGCCTCCTGCTACATCGACTGGCTGGCCCCCGGCGTCATGGACCTGCTGCCGCAGTGGCACTACACGCACATCCACGAGGACGTGCTGCCCTACCTGCGCGAGCACGGGGTGACCGACGAGCAGATCACCACCATGCTCGTGGACGTCCCCCGCCGGTACTTCGAGGACACCGGGACGTACTGATGGTCCCGTACCCCTTCGACGAGAGCGGCGTCGAGCGCGACGCCGCGGGCGTGAAGCACTACACCGACCTGCCCGACTCCGTCGTCGCGATGGTGCGGGCCTCGGTCGACCGCGACCCCGGCGGCGAGGCCGTCGTCGAGGTCGACGGGCCCCGGCTGACCTTCCGGGAGCTGTGGGACGGCGCGGCGCGCGTGGCCGGCGGGCTGCGCGCGGCCGGTGTCGGCCGCGGCGACCGCGTGGCGATCCGGCTGGGCAACGGCGCGGACTGGGTGCTCGGCTTCCTCGGCACGCTGCTCGCCGGCGGCGTGGCGGTGCCGGTGAACACCCGGTTCACCGACGCGGAGGCGCAGTACGTCGTCGACGACAGCGGCGCCCGGGTGGTGCTCGCGCCGGGGGCCCCGCTGCCCGACGGCGACCCGTACGCGGAGGAGGGACTGTCCCGGTCGGACCTCGCGGCGATCTTCTACACCTCGGGGACCACCGGCTTCCCCAAGGGCGCGATGACCAGCCACGAGAACTTCCTGACCAACACCGAGAACGCGCGGCGGGTGGTCGGGCTGGGCCGCGAGGACCCGTCGCTGCGCAACCTGATCAGCGTGCCGCTGTTCCACGTCACCGGCTGCAACAGCCAGCTGCTGCCCGCGCTGCAGAGCGGGGCGGCGGCGGTGGTGATGCCGGCGTTCGAGGTGGGCCGGTTCCTGCAGGTGATCCCGGAGGAGCGGATCGCCGTGGTCACCTCGGTGCCCGCGGTGTTCTGGCTGGCGGTCAACCAGCCGGCCTTCGCCGACGTCGACGTCACCGGGGTGCGGTTCGCCACCTACGGCGGGGCGCCGATCGCCCCCGAGCTGGTGGCGCGGATCAAGGAGGCGTTCCCGTCGGCGCAGGTCGGCAACGGCTTCGGGCTGTCGGAGACGTCGTCGATCTCGACGTTCCTGCCGCACGCCCACGCCGGCACGCACGCCGACTCGGTCGGCTTCCCCGCCCCCGTGGTCGACCTCCGGCTCGAGGGCGTCGACCCCGCGACCGGCGTCGGCGAGCTGCTCATCCGCGGCGCCAACGTGGTGCAGGGCTACTGGAACAAGCCGGAGGCGACCGCCCAGGCCTTCACCGGCGGCTGGCTGCACTCCGGTGACCTCGCGCGCATCGACGACGACGGCTTCACCTACGTCGTCGACCGGGCCAAGGACATGATCAACCGCGGCGGCGAGAACGTGTACTGCGTCGAGGTGGAGAACGCGCTGGCGGCCGCCCCCGGCGTCTTCGAGGTCGCCGTCGTCGGGGTGCCCGACCCGGTGATGGGGGAGAAGGTGGGCGCCGTCGTGGTGCCGGTACCGGGCACCGAGCTCGACGTCGAGGCGTTCATGGGCCACGCCCGCGAGCACCTGGCCGACTTCAAGGTGCCGCAGTTCGTGTCGGTGCGGACGGCGGTGCTGCCGCGCAACCCCGGCGGCAAGGTGCTCAAGCCGGTGCTGCGCGCGGAGTCGCAGTGGGAGCCGGTGAGCCGGCGGGGGTGAACGGGTCGTCCCGGCGGCGCGCTCGTCGCAGCCGCCGGGACGCCGGACCAGGGGCCCGGTCAGCGGACCGGGCGGATCTCCGACGTCGTCGTGCTGGTCAGCGGCGACCAGGCGTCGGGGTGCGGGCGGCCGGCGTCGGCCACCCAGCCGGCGGACCGCTCGCCGGGCCGGGGGGCGCTGCGGGGAGCGGGCCGGGAGCTCAGGGCGACGATCAGGGCGAGCAGCAGCACCAACCCGGCGAGGACCCCGCCGGTGACCAGGAGCGTCGTGAGCACTCACTGAACGTATGCGGCGGACCGCTCCGTGTCACAGGCAAGGAACGACGGACATCGCGGACGACACCGGCAGGTCCTGCCGGTTGACGCACCGGGCGTGCGCGCTCCCGTGCGGCGGGTAGAGGGCGGGCATGGCGGACCTCGCGACCCTGGCCGGGCGACTGGCCGCGGTGCCCCTCGGCACCCTGGCCCGGCGGCGCGACGGCAAGCCGATGCACCCGCGGGGTGCCGTCCTCTCGGCCGTCGTGGAACGGACCGGCGTGCCCGGCGACTGGGGTGTCCGCTGGCTGGAGGAGCAGGCCCGCGAGGCCGCCGTCGTCCGGCTGTCCCGGGGCGCGGGCCTGCCCGCACCGCTGCCCGACCTGCTGGGGATGGCCGTCCGGCTGCCCGACGGCGACCGGCCCGTGGACCTGCTGCTGTCCACCACCGGGAGCGGCCGCTGGACCCGCCTCCTGCCGGTGCCGCGGGTCGGTGCCGCGGTGCCCTACTCGTCGATCATGGGCTACCGGTCGGCCGCCGGGACGCTGCGGCTGGCCGCCGTCCCGGAGCGGCCGCAGCACCTGCCCTCGGACCCCGGGCCGGTCGCGGCGGCCGCACCCGGGGCGGCGTTCCGGCTGCTCGTCGCGCGCGGCGCGGGGGACTGGGTGCCCTTCGGCCGGCTGGTGCTCGGGGACCCGGCGCCCGACCTCGACCCCGACCTGCACTTCGACGCCGTCCGCAACCCGCCGCCGGGCCTGCTCGCCGACGGCCCGATGGCCCGGTTCCGGGCGCCGGCGTACGCCGCCGCTCAGGAGGGGCGGAGCGGCACCGGCTGAGCCCCGTTCGGGTGAGGCGGGCGATAAGGTGAGTCGGCACACGGTTGTGCGGCACGATCCTGGGGTATCGGAACTGACCGGAGTTCATCGAAGAGCACCGCCCCTGCTGTCGCAGTGCTCGACCGCAGGAGGAGTGCGCCCGCCGAGTGATGCACGCCCTACCGCCGTCGGCGTCCCCGGCGCGGATCCGGATCGCGACGGTGCCGCACGCCGACCCCTACGTCGACGCCGTCCTGCCCGCCTCTGCGGTGCGGGTCGGCCCGTGGCACGACCCGAGCCCCTGGCTCGACCCCGCCTACCTCACCGCGCACGCCGGCCTGGTCGACGTCGTCCACGTGCACGCCGCCTACGGGCACCTGCCCGAGGACGAGGTGGTCAGCTGGACCGAGGCGGTGCGCCGCACCGGCGTGCCGCTGGTCGTCACCGTCCACCAGCTGCGTGACCCCGCCCAGCCGGCCCGTCACCGGCACGACGCCCACCTGGCCGCGCTGCTGGCCACCGCCGAGGTGGTCCTCACGCTGACCCCGGGGGCGGCCGACGAGATCGCCGAGCGCTTCGGGCGGACGGCGATCGTCGTGGCGCACCCGTCGGTCGCCGCCGCCGATCCGGACACCGGCGCCGAGCGGGGGCTGGTGGGCCTGTCGCTCGGCACCCCGGGGACGGCGGTGCCCGAGCCCGCGGCGATGGTGCGGGCGGCGCTGTCGGGAGCGGTGAGCGGCGGCGGGCGGCTGCGGGTGTTCCTCGAGCCGGGGCAGGCGCTGCCGGGCGGGGCGGAGCTCGGCCGCGCCGAGGGGCTCGAGGTGGTGACCCGGGACCGGGCGCGCTGGGCCGCGCAACTGCAGGAGCTGCACGTGGCGGTGCTGCCCGAGCGCTGCGGCACCCACTCGCGCGACCTCGAGGTGTGCCGCGACGTCGGCACGCGGGTCGTGGCCCCCAGCTGCGGCTGGTTCGCCGACCAGTGGTCCGACGTCGTCGTCTACGGCAACGACGAGGAGCGCGGGTTCGACCCGGTGTCGCTCGGGGTGGCCGTCGGCGCGGCGCTGGCGCGGCCGATGCCGCGGCCGGCCGACCGGGCCTGGCGCGACGGGCAGCGGGCGGCGGTGCAGGCCGTGCACGAGCAGGTCTACGACCAGGTGGTGGCCGACCGCGTCGTCCGCGTCTGAGGGATGCGGGCCAGCTCGACGAGCCACAGGCCGGCCAGGACCTCCCGCTCGGCGACCTCCCGGAACCCGGCCTGCGCGTAGAGCCGGCGGGCCGGGTTGTTGTCGCGGCCGGTGGAGACGGTGACCGGACGGTCCCCGGCCAGCTCGAGGACGGCGGCGACGAGCGCCCGGCCGGTGCCGCGGCGGGCGTGCGCCGGGTCGACGACGAGGCGGTCGACGTCGATGCCGCCGTCGGTGCCGTCCGTGGACCGCCAGCCCAGGGCGCCGAGGACCGTCGAGCCCTCGCGCGCCACCAGCCAGGACAGGCCGGCCGACGTCAGGGCGGCCAGGTCCTCCGTGAGCGCGGGGATGCGGTCGTCGCCGATCAGCCGCGCCTCGACGGCGTAGGCGGCGTGCTGGACCTCGAGCAGCCGGACGGCGAGCGCGGGATCCCGGGCCGGGTCGCGTGCCTCGACGACCACCGGGCTCCGTCCGTGGAGGGAGAGTGTGTGGGCAGGGGCGGGGTCGAACCGCCGACCTCTCGCTTTTCAGGCGAGCGCTCGTACCGACTGAGCTACCTGCCCCTCCCGGTGACTCGCACCGGAGAGCGACCCTGACGGGACTCGAACCCGCGACCTCCGCCGTGACAGGGCGGCGCGCTAACCAACTGCGCTACAGGGCCTTGCTGTGTACTGCGTGCCCCCAACGGGGTTCGAACCCGTGCTACCGCCTTGAAAGGGCGGCGTCCTGGACCGCTAGACGATGGGGGCTCGTTCTCGCCGGGGGCACCGAGAACGATACATGGCCTCCGCGGCGCCCCTGACACCACCCTCCCCCGGGGCGTGGCGGGCGGCGGCACGGACGCGTGCTCCCCGGCGCCGGCCACCCGCGCGCGACCCCCGAGGGGCGGGGTCCGCGCTCAGTTCAGGCTGGCGGTGAGCTCGACGGAGTCGCCGCTCACGCTGCTGCACTCCAGGGACAGCGGGCCGGCCGCCACGGTCTCGCCCTCGCCGCAGGACACGCTGGCCCCCGCGACGGTGATCGACGCCCGGCCGTCCTGCACGCTGCCCAGCGTCACCGTGGTGCCCAGGACGTCGACCTCGCTGCCCTCGCCGTCGAGCGTGATCGAGCAGGACGAGCCGGAGCAGGAGACGCCGTGCGAGGTGAACGAGCAGCCCGCGACGGGGGCGAGGACGAGCGCGCCGGCGAGGAGGCCGGCGGCCAGGCGGGGGGTCGTTGCCATGCCGCGAGCGTAGGGCGGGCGGCTCAGCCCGTCGGGGAGGCGGGGGTCCCGCCGCCGTCCCCGGTGCCGTCCCCGGTGCCGTCCCGCTGCCCTCGGCCTCCTCCGGCACGACGGTGCGCACGATGGTCGCCTCGGTCTCGCCCAGGCCGCCCAGGGTGATGTCGTCGTAGGCCACGAGCGCGCCGGTGCCGGGGTCGAGGTAGAGGACCGTGCAGGTCAGCGGCTCGGGGTACTCGCCCTGCAGGGCCCGCAGGCCCGCGCCGCCGGTCGAGCCCTGCACCATGAGCAGCGTCCCGTCGTCGAGGGTCTCGACCTCCCGGTCGTGCGTGTGCCCGGCGAGCACCAGCGGGACGACGCCGTCCAGGGGCGGGGCCTGCTCCGGGTCGTGCACCATCGCGATCGCCGGCGGGTCGGGCTGCTCCTCGGCGACCTCCGCGAGGTCCTCGCCGGTCTGCTCGAGGGACTCGGTGTCGCCGGTGGCGTCCTGGTCGGGGGTGAAGCGGGGGTCGCGTGCCCCGACCACGGTGAGCCCGGCAACCGTCGTCGCCGAGTCGTCGAGGACGGTGGCGTTGGGCTGGGCGGCGACCAGCCCGGCGGTGACCGCGGAGTCGTGGTTGCCGCGGACGTACACGTAGGGGACGCCGAGCGCGCCGATGGAGCCGATGAGCCGGTTCTCCGGCTCGCTGCCCCAGTCGGTGATGTCGCCGGTGTCGAGGACGGCGTCGACGTCGAACTGGTCGGCGACCTGGGCCACCAGGTCGAAGCCCGCGGGGTTGAGGTGCAGGTCGGAGACGTGCAGCAGCGCGACGGTGTCGGTGGGGCCGCCGGGCGCCGGCAGCGCCGACAGCGTCGAGTACAGCGTGCCGACGTTGGTGACGATCTCCTCGAGCGACTCCCGGTAGGCGCTGAACCGGGCGACGATGTCCTCGGCGCTGCCGATGAGGCTGGTCGCGTTGACCAGCAGGCCGGTGTAGGTGGGCTGTGACAGCGCCTCGGGCCGCCAGGTGGCCGCGCCCAGGCCGGCCGTGCCCGCGAGCAGGACGACGGAGACGCCGGCGGCGACGAACGGCTCGCGCCACCGGCGGTAGGTCGCGAGCGAGGCGAGGACGGCGCCCCCCACGCCGGCGGCCCCCGTCGTCCAGGCGAGCCGGACGACGGCGTCCTGCAGGTCGGCGCTGACGCGGTCGACCAGGCCGTCGAGCCGCGCCGGGTCGGCGACGAGCTCCTGGATCCGGGTCTCGTCGACGCGGCGCAGCTGGACGTCGAGCCCCAGCGGGCCGTCGTAGGCGTCGACCTCCAGCGCGCCGAGCGGCGGGACCTCGACGGTCGCGCCGCCTCCCGTGGGGGCGAAGGCCAGGCTGGCGTCGAACGGGCCGATCGGCGACTCGACGCGGCCGAGCAGCAGGATGCCGATCAGGGCACCCACGGCGGCGACCAGGACCCGCAGCGCCCAGCGCCCGGCGACCCGTCCGCGCCGCGCCCGGGGCCGGCAGCCGGCGTGGGGTCGCTCATCCCGCCGAGGCTAGCGACGGCCGCCGCCCCGGCTCACCGTGCCGCGTCCCGGCCCACCAGGGGTGGGCCGGGACGCGGCAGGACGGGAGGCCCGGGTCGTCCGGGGACCTCAGGCGGCGACGAGCTTCGCCGACACCTCGGCCAGGCGGCGGCCCTGGTAGCGCGCGGCGGCCAGCTCGGCGTCGGTGACGGTGTCCGACTTGCCGCCGGAGGCGTTCGAGACGCCGTAGGGGTTGCCGCCGGCCTCGAACAGCAGCGGGTCGGTGTAGCCGGGCGGCACGATGACCGCGCCGAAGTGCGAGAAGACGTTGAAGAACGTCAGGATCGTCGTCTCGTTGCCGCCGTGGACGTTCTGCGCGCTGGTGAACGCGGTCGCGCCCTTGTTGGCCAGCTTGCCGGTGAACCACAGGCCACCGAGCGTGTCGATGAACTGCTTCATCTGCGCAGCGGGCGTGCCGAAGCGGGTCGGGCTGCCGAGGGCGTACCCGTCGGCCCACTCGAGGTCGGCCGGCGTCGCCTCCTGGACCTCGCCGGCGGTGGCGTCGACGTGCGCGCGCCACAGCGGGTTGGAGTCGATGGCCTCCTCGGGGGCCAGCTCGGGCACCCGGCGCAGGCGCACCTCGGCACCGGCCTCCCGGGCACCTTCGGCCACCGCGGCGGCCAGCTGGTGGACGTTCCCGGTGGAGGAGTAGTAGATGACGGCGATCTTCGTCACGGTCTGCCTCGGCTCTCGTGTTGCTGGTGATCATGTGGTTGCGCGTTCAACCACTAGGGCCCAGTGTGCTCACGACACGCGAACGGCAAACACGCGGGGGGCGATCGGGAGGATCAGGCGGGGTGTGGCCGGAACGCCCACCGCAGCGCGAGGAAGCGCATGGTGCCGATGGTCGCGGTGACCAGGGCGATGACCGCCATCTCGGCGAGGACGCCCGGCTCCGGGACCGCGGCGTTGAACCAGCTCAACGCCAGGCTCGTGGCGATCATCCCGGCGACGGCCAGCGCGCCGCCCTCCCACTGGGCGGTGAACCACCGGACGCGCTCGCCGGCGTGGAAGGTCAGGCGCCGGTGCATCTCGTTGGCCAGCGCCGAGGACAGTGCCGACCCGATGACGTTGGCCTGGACCCCGCCCAGGTCGTGCAGCAGCCAGAACAGCAGCGCGTAGACGGCGCTGGAGAACCCGCCGACCATGACGAACCGGGCGAACTGGCCCAGGGCGCGGTCGGAGCGCGCGAGGGCGACCGCGCTGCCGGCGAGATCGGTGACGAGGTCGACGACCGCGACCGGGCGGCTCAGCAGGGAGGGGCAGGTCACGGCGTCCCTCCTCGGTCGTCCCGGCGTCGTTCCTCTGCAGTCTCCAGCCTCCTCCTGACACTTCCCGGTGACCATCGGGTAAATCCCTGACAGTCGCCCCTCCGGGTGTGCGTCCGCTCACTCACCGCGGTCTCGGGGCGTTCCTCGTCGCCGTCCGGGGACGTGCGTCACGGTGGGGCCACGAGGTCGCTGCAGTCCGCCGCCCTGGCCGCCGCGCTGGCGCCGGTCGCCACGCTGCTGCGGCTGGCGCCGGTCGCCACGCTGGTCAGCCCCGGTGCGGGGCGGCCGGACGGCGGCTTCGCGACGGCCCGCCGGGGGTAGGGAGCCGCGCATGAGCCTGATGGGTTTCCTCGACCGGATCGCGGACGTGAGCACCTTCGACAAGGCGATCGAGCCGGCGCGCAAGGCGGTCCAGGCGGTGCTGAAGCCCGGCGTGCTCAAGGACGCGCTGCACGGCACCTGGCTGGGTCACCCCCTGCACCCGGTGCTCGTGCAGGTCCCCGTCGGCAGCTGGACCTCGGCCGGCCTGCTCGACGCCGTCCCCCCGCTGCGGCCGGCGGCCACCGTGCTCATCGCCACCGGGGTCGCCGTCTCGGTCCCGGCCGCGATGTCGGGGGCGGCGGACTGGTCGGAGCAGGAGATCGGCGTCCGCCGGCTGGGGGCGCTGCACGCGGTGTCCAACGTGGCCGCGCTCGGGCTCTACGTCGGCTCGCTCGTCGCCCGCGCGAAGGGCCGCGGCACGCTGGGCCGGGTGCTCTCCTACACCGGGCTCGGCATCGCCACCGGCTCGGCGGCGATCGGCGGGCACATGTCCTACGCGCAGTCCTCGGGCGCCTCGCACGCGGCCACGGCCGCCCGCGCCCTGACCAGTGACTGGATCGACCTCGGGCCGCTCGACGACCTGCCCGAGGGGCGCCCGGCACTGCGCACCGGCGACGGGAGCGGGGTGTCCGTGCCGCTGGCCGCCGTCCGCCGGGGCGGGCGGGTCGACGTCTTCGTCGGCGCCTGCTCCCACCTGGCCGGGCCGCTGTACGAGGGCAGCGTCGAGGAGGTGCGGGGGCACGCCTGCCTGGTCTGCCCGTGGCACGACTCGGCCTTCGACCTCGACAACGGCGAGCCGCGGCGCGGTCCGGCCGCCAACCCGCAGGAGAAGCTCGAGGTCCGGATGGAGGCCGGCCGGGTGATGGCGCGACTGCCCGGCCGCCACCAGTAGCCCTACGCTCGCCGCATGCGGCGGACGGCGGCCCTGCTCGCCGTCCTGCTCTGCGCGGCGTGCGGCTCGTCGGTGGCCGCGCCGGGCTCGTCGTCCCCGGCGTCGTCGTCCGCCCCGGCTCGGGAACCGGCGGTCCCTCCGGTACCCGGCATCGAGGCGGAGGCGGTGCAGCTGCGCACCGACGAGGCGATCGGCGGGCAGGTGCAGGTGCGGGTCACCGCCACCGGGACCGAGCCGTTCACCGTCACCTCCGTCGCCGTCGACTCGCCCGGCTTCGCCCCGCTGCCCGACCGCGCGGTGACCGCGGCGTTCGCCTCCGGCCGCACGATCGACCTGCCGGCCCCGTACGGCGACGCGGTGTGCGACCGGGCCGCCGAGCCCGCGACGGCGCGGCTGACCGTCGTCCGGCCCGACGGGCGCACCGAGGCGCTGCGGGTGCCGCTGGCCGCCGAGGTGCTGGGGCGCATCCACGAGGAGCGGTGTGCGGTCCGGGCGGTCCTCGCCGTCGCGGACGTGACCGTCGGCGACCTGTCCGCGGACGGCGACGCGGTGACCGGCACCCTCACGCTCACCCGCGCCGGCGACGACGACCGGCCGGTGACCGTGACCCGGCTGCAGGGCAACGTCCTCTACGACGTGGTCGCCGACGGCCTGCCGCGGACGCTGGAGGCGGGGGAGTCGACGCTCGAGGTCGGGCTCGAGTTCACGATGACCCGCTGCGACCCGCACGCGCTCGCCGAGACCAAGCAGCCACACCTGTTCCTGCTCGGCCTGCAGGTGGCCGCCGACGACGAGGTGCCCGCCGACCTGCCGCTGGACCAGGCGCAGCGCGACGAGCTCGCGGCCCTGGTTGACCGCGCCTGCGCCTGAGCCGGGACCCGCCGACAGGGGACCGGCCCGGCCGTCCGGGGGGAACGGACAGCCGGGCCGGGGTCTGCGCGCGGCACCGGGCCGCGCTGGTGATGACCGTAGGTAGTGGCAGTCGGTGCCACAGTCCCCTGAACGGGTGCCGGTCCCCGACCGGGTGGTGCGCCTCGTCACGCAGGGTTGCGGTCGCGCGGCGACGGGCACCGGTGGCAGGTGTTCTTCTTCTTCTCCAGCCGGCTGGGCTGCCTGGGATCCCTGCTCGTGTCGGCGGTCCTGACCCTCATCGTGCTGCTGGTCCTCGACGTGCTGTGACCGGCTCCGGCGCGGAGGTCCTGGCCGCGCTCGCCGCCGCGTCGGACGCCGACCGGGTCCGGCTGCGGGCGGTGGAGGAGACGGACGACCCGCTCGCGGCGGCCCTCGCCGACGGCCGGCTGCAGGCCGCGGCACGGCGCATCGCCGACGACGGCGAACGATCCACCTGCCGCTGCCAGGGACACGGTCGGGATCTCGACGGGACGTCCCGGCCCGGCTCGTGGAGCGGGGGATCCGCCGACGACCGTCGGTGGTCGGCGGACGTGGTGTGGGCTGGGCGCGGCGCCGCGGCGCGGCCGGGGCCACGGCCAGTGGCTACACGGGCAGCGGGCTCGGGACGGTGGCGGCCCGGTCGCCGTCGAGCAGGTGGTGGTCGAGGCGCAGGCGGATGAGCTCCTCGTGGAGGAACGGCGGGGCTCCGGTCACCCGGAGCCGGCGGTCGTGCCGGAGCGCTCGGCGGTAGGCGGCTCCGATGCCACGGATCCCCACGGGGTCACAGGCGGTGACGTCGGTGGCGTCGACCACCCAGGTGTCCCCGTCGGTGAGCAGCAGCGTGGAGATCGCGGCCTGCAGCAGGTGGACCGTGCGGCGGTCGAGTTGCCCGGCCAGGTCCACGCGGCAGCCGACGAGGTCGATCCGGACCTGGAAGGACCGAGGTCCACCGTGACGCGGGCTCGCCGCGCCCCAGGACTGAAGTGTCACGGGAGGCCCCCTCGGCGCGCACGCACGGGGTGACGGCTGGAGACGCCGTCGACCAGGGCATGGTGCCTGCTGAAGAGCAGTCGGCCGGAGGTTGCGACCCGCGGACAACGGTAGCGGGCACCCGCCGGCCGGGCAACGCGCCGCCGGGGCTGGTGCTCCGCTGGTCGTCGCGGCGAGGATGCGCCGCATCGGACGCGTGCGGGGACGGCCGCAGGGGCCTCCCCGGGGCGTAGCGTGTGCACAGGCGTTGGAACGGACCGGCGTCGATGGTGCGTCCAGCAGCGGCGTAGTGCGCGAGCGCGGACTCCAGATCGGGGTCGCGCAGCCGAGGTCACCCCCCCCCCCCCCCCGGTGCAGATCAGACCGGAGGCCGTGCCGTGGTCGGCGACGACAACCCGCAGCCCGCGAACGCCGCCGAGGCGCTGGAGCGCCTGGGTCGGTTGTCCCTGCGTGAGCTGTCGATGGACAGCCTGCTGCAAGCGGTGGCCGACCTCACCCGGACCGTGATGCCCGGCCGGCCCGAGACGTCGGTCACCTTGCTCGTCAGGGACAAGCCCACCCTGATGGCGAGCACCGGCCAGCTGGCCGTCGACCTCGACGAGCGTCAGTACGAACGCGACCACGGTCCCTGCCTGCACGCCGCACGCTCCGGCGAGGTGACCGAGGTCGCCGACGCCCGCACCGATCCCCGCTGGCGGGACTACCTGTCCCGGGCGGTCGAGCGCGGCTGCCTGAGCTCCCTGTCGGTCCCGCTGCGCATCGACGAGGACCAGCAGGTCAGCGGGGCGCTGAACATCTACGCCCGGGACGCCGACGCGTTCGACGAGGACAGCCGCTCGGCCGCCACGCGGTTCGGCCCGTACGCCGCGGTCGCGGCCGGCAACATGCACGCCTACCAGAGCGCCCGCGACATGGCCGACAACCTGGAGATCGCACTGGACTCCCGGGCGGTGATCGACCAGGCCAAGGGCGTGCTCATCGAGCGCTACAAGCTCACGCCGGACCAGGCCTTCCAACTGCTGGCCCAGGCGTCGATGCACGCCAACCAGAAGGTGCGCGACATCGCCGACCACCTCGTGCACACCGGCGAGTTCCCCCTCCGGTAGTTCCGGGGCGGCCGACCGTCACAGGCGCGCTGCCCGCGCAGGGCCGCTCGGGGACCAGGGTGCCCCGGGTGCTCCGACGGCCACCGCGACGTCCCTGCTCGGGCGGGCACGCCCGGGCAGGACGTGCGCCCACCGACACCGGAGGCGCGCATCGCGGCCGCCCGGCGTCGGCCCGCGTCGGCCCCCGAACGCGAGCGCCACCGATGGCCACGGCCAGGTCGCGAGCCGGCTGTCCTCGGCCGTGCAGCAGCAGATCACGTGGCCCGCTGAGGGCGATACGCGATCAGCTGAACCCGCTGTCGCACGACGAGCCGCGGGTTGAAGGGGCCCGGAGGCCGAGTCGCTCCGCCGAGGGGACCCCCTTCGGTCCCTGCGCGCGGCATGCGGCGCGCTAGCCTCGCAGCGGGCCGCAGACGCCCCAGTCGTCTCACGCGTTGTGTGGTGCGTCTTGTGGAGGGTTCTCTGCACCCACCGGGCCTCTAGCTCAACTGGCAGAGCAGCGGACTTTTAATCCGCGGGTTGTGGGTTCGATCCCCACGGGGCCCACCGCGCTGACCGGCAGGTCCTGCTGGGTCGGTCCGAGTCGCCGTACGAGTGCGAGTCGTCTGCGTCCGGAAGGCCGCGACGGGTTCAGCCGTCGAGGTGGCAGTCGTCGTGGCGGTCCTCGATGACCGCGCCGGTCTCCGGATCGGTGCAGCGGATGAACTCCTGGACGAAGTCGCTCTCGTGTCGTATCTCGTCGACCACGTCGCCCCCGTCCGAGCTGCAGGCCGACAGCGAGAACACGATGAACCCGACAGCCATGGCCTTCCTCGTGCAGGTGACGGTCCAGGGGACCCGGATCCCCTCGACGTGCTCGGACGGCAGCGCTGTCGCCGCTCGGTGGCCCATCGCCCGCCCCGTCAGTACCGGTTGGCAGCGTCGACGGCCTGGACCAGGTCGAACACCGAGCCGATGACGGAGACGATCAGCGCGACGAGCAGTACGGAGTAGACGAGCTTCGTGTGCTTGCGCATGCTCTGCAGCAGCTCGGTCTGCACGTGCAACTGCTCGAGCTGCTCCTCCTGGACCTCCAGCAGGACCTGGCTCTCGCTGCGCGGCAGCGTGATCTCCCCCATGGCACGGACGCTACGACCGCCAGAGCCCGTCATGATCGGCCGTGGAACCCCGGTCACCCCACGGGGTGGCACCCCGCGCCGTCGGCCCGCCCGCGCCGTCGAGGCGCGCGACGAGCAGCGGTGCGCCGTGGCCGGCGCGGCGTGGGAGCGGGAGGTCCGACTGTCGTCGCAGCGTGGCCGCAGGGCGCGCCGGCCTGCGGGCTGACACGGTCGCCGCCGCCACTCGACGTGGTCCTGGCCTGCGGGGAGGGCACCGTGCCGCGCCACCCGACACGTCCGCCTCCGTGAGTCCTGATCCGCAGGAGTGGGTCCGATCCCGCGGGGCCACTGCGCCGGGCACCGTGACCACGCGGTCGCGAGTGACCCGGATGCGCGCTGCCGCCGTCCTCCTCGTGGGCTCCCGACGGGTGACGGACCCGTGACGCCCCCGGGCGACGCTGGGCCGCGTTCACTGTCCGAACGCACCGAGGGACCACGTCGATGACCGACACCACCCGCACGACGTCCCAGTCCGAGTACCAGCCCCGACCCCCCGGTCCGCGTCGGCGCCACCGAGCGCCGCGTCGGTGATGCCCCCGCCGTCCGGGGAGCAGTCGATGGCGCCCGTCGGCCGGTCCGTCGCGCCGCCCTCGACGGCCGCCCTGGGCGACCGCGGGGACCAGGTCACGCGGACGTACGAGTACCTGCACCGGTTCGGCTACTTCCCCAACCAGAGCCTGGCCCGCCGGTACCCGCAGTGGCGCCCGGCGATGGCCTTCGCGCCGGAGGACCCGGAGGTCTTCGACGAGACGCTGCAGACGGCGGTGCGGCTGTTCCAGCAGGCCAACGGACTGCCGGTCACCGGCGAGGTCGACGAGGCGACCGTCGAGCTGATGGGCCGGCCCCGCTGCGGCTTCCCCGACATCGTCGAGGGCGGCACCGCGCCCAGCTTCGTGGCCCAGGGCAACCGCTGGCCCGGCCCGACCGTGACGTACTCCTTCACGAACACGACCCCCGACCTCACGGGGGCGCAGGTGCGAGCCGCCCTGACCGGGGCCTTCGACCGCTGGTCGGCCGTGACGCCGCTCAACTTCCTGGAGGACCCGGCCGGCGGTGACGTGCGCATCGGCTTCTTCACCGGCAACCACGGGGACGGCTCGACCAACGCCTTCGACGGGCCGGGCTCGGTGCTCGCGCACTGCTTCTACCCACCGCCCAACGGCGGCGACATCGCCGGCGACTGCCACTTCGACGAGGCCGAGACCTGGTCGGTCGACGACCCGCCCAGCGGCATCGACCTGCCGACGGTGGCCCTCCACGAGCTCGGCCACGGGCTGGGCCTGGCCCACTCCGCCGAGACCTCCGCGGTGATGTACGCCTTCTACGGCGGTCCCCGGCGGGAGCTGACCACCGACGACATCGACGGCATCCGCTCCATCTACGGTGCCCGCTTCCGCTGGAACTCCCTGTCCGGGACGATCTTCGACCCGGCGGCCGGGTCCAACGCCGACGGCCGGATGGAGGTGTTCGTCCGGGGCACGGACAACGCCCTGTGGCACGTCTGGCAGACCGCCCCCAACAACGGCTGGAGCACCTGGAACTCGCTGGGCGGTGGCATCCAGGGCGCGCCCACCGTCGGCCGCAACGCCGACGGCCGGCTCGAGGTCTTCGCCCGGGGCGACGACGGCGCGCTGTGGCACATGTGGCAGACCGCCCCGAACAACGGGTGGAGCGGCTGGCACTCCCTCGGCGGGTGGATCGTCAACCCGGTGGTCACGAACAACGCCGACGGGCGGCTCGAGGTGTTCGCGCAGGGGGCTGACGGCGCGCTGTGGCACATCTGGCAGACCGCTCCGAACAACGGGTGGAGCGACTGGGGCTCCCTCGGCGGCCGGCTGACCAGCCCCGTGTCGATCCACCGCAACGCCGACGGCCGGCTGGAGGTGTTCGTGCGCGGCGACGACGGCGCGCTGTGGCACGTCTGGCAGACCGCTCCGAACAACGGGTGGAGCGGCTGGAGCTCCCTCGGCGGCGGGATCCTGGGCGCGCCCGCGGCCGGCCGCAACGCCGACGGCCGGCTCGAGGTCTTCGTCACGGGCACGGACAACGCGCTGTGGCACGTCTGGCAGACCGCCCCGAACAACGGGTGGAGCGGCTGGGCCTCCCTCGGCGGGTGGATCGACCGGCCGTCGGTGCAGAACAACGCCGACGGGCGGCTGGAGGTGTTCGTGCGCGGCGGGGACGACGCGCTGTGGCACGTCTGGCAGACCGCTCCGAACAACGGGTGGAGCGGCTGGCACACGCTCAGCGGCGGGATGAGCGGCGGTCCGGTCGCGTGGCGCAACGCCGACGGCCGGCTCGAGGTGTTCGTCAAGGGTCTCGACCACGCGCTCTGGCACACCTGGCAGAGCACGCCCAACGGCGCCTGGAACTGACGCACGGCACGACGCCCCGGCCGGCTCCCCCCGGCCGGGGCGTCGTCGTGTGTCGGTCGTGCGTCGTCGTGCCGGTCCGGTCAGGTGAGCGGGCGGCTGAGCAGCACCAGCCGGCGGTCACCGAGGCGCAGCGTCGACCCGCCGACCGGGCCGCCCGCCCCGCCCTGCAGCGATCCGGTGTCCAGCTGAACCGACCACGGGGACGCCGCGTTCCCCGGGGGCAGGGCGAAGTCCACGGGGCCGCCGCTCGCGTTGACCAGGAGGAGCAGGTCGTCGTCGCGGACCCGCTCGCCCCGCGGCCCGGGCTCGCTGATCCCGTCGCCGGCGAGGAGGACGGCGAGGGCCCGGGCCCACGGGGTGGTCCAGTCCGCGCCGGTCATCGGCGTGCCGTCCGGCCGGAGCCAGGCGAGGTCGGCGTCGTCGCTGTCGAGGACCGGCCGGCCCTGGAAGAAGCGGCGACGGCGCAGCGCGGGGTGCGCGCGGCGCAGCGCCAGGAGGCGGCGGGTGAAGGCCAGCAGGTCGGCGTCGGCACCCTCCCAGTCGAACCAGGAGACCTCGTTGTCCTGGCAGTAGGCGTTGTTGTTGCCGCCCTGGGTGCGGCCGATCTCGTCCCCGCCGAGCAGCATCGGCACGCCCTGCGAGAGCAGCAGCGTGGCCAGCAGGTTGCGCACCTGCCGGGCGCGCACCGCGAGCACACCGGGGTCGTCGGTCGGGCCCTCCTCGCCGTGGTTGTCCGACCGGTTGTCGTCCGAGCCGTCGTTCGCGGGGTTGGCCTCGTTGTGCTTGCGGCTGTAGCTGACCAGGTCCCGCAGCGTGAACCCGTCGTGCGCGGTCACGAAGTTCACCGACGCGGTCGGCCGCCGCCGGGTGGCCTCGTACAGGTCGGAGGAGCCGGAGAGGCGGCGGGCGACGTCACCGAGCCCGGGGGTCTGTCCGCGCCACAGGTCCCGGACCGTGTTGCGGTAGTGGTCGTTCCACTCGCTCCACAGGTCGGGGAAGGCGCCCACCTGGTGGCCGCGTGTGTCCCAGGGCTCGGCGATCAGCTTCACCTGGCTCACCACCGGGTCCTGCTGGACGAGGTCGAAGAACACCGCCGCCGGGGTCGGGTCCTGGCCGTCCTCCCGTGCCAGGGTGCTCGCCAGGTCGAACCGGAACCCGTCGACGTGCATGTCCAGCACCCAGTAGCGCAGCGAGTCCATGATCAGCTGCAGGGGCGCGGAGTGGGTGACGTTCAGCGCGTTGCCCGTGCCGGTGGTGTCGAAGTAGTACCGCTCGTCGCCCTGGACCAGCCGGTAGTAGGCCGCGTTGTCGAAGCCGCGCAGCGACAGCGTGGGGCCCTCGTGGTTGCCCTCGGCGGTGTGGTTGTAGACGACGTCGAGCAGGACCTCGAGGCCGGCCCGGTGCAGCGCGGCCACCATCTGCTTGAACTCCGCCACCTGGGCTCCGGTGTCGCCGCCGGCGGCGTACTCGCCGTGGGGGGCGAGGAACCCGAGGGAGTTGTACCCCCAGTACTGGCGCAGCCCCGCCCCGGTCAGGAAGCCGTCGTGCACGAACTGGTGCACCGGCAGCAGCTCGACCGCGGTCACCCCCAGCGAGGTCAGGTGCTCCAGCGCCGCCGGGTGCGCGAGGCCGGCATAGGTGCCGCGCAGCCCCTCGGGCACCTCCGGGTGCCGCTGGGTGAAGCCCTTGACGTGGACCTCGTAGACGACGGTGTCCGCGTACGGCGTCCCCGGGGCGGTGTCGTCCCCCCAGTCGAACGCCGGGTCGACGACGAGACCGCGCGGCACGAACGGGGCGCTGTCCTCGTCGCTGCGGACGTCGGGCTCTCCCGGCCTGCTCCCGGACACCGCCGCGTGCCAGCGCACCTCGCCGGAGATCGCCTTCGCGTAGGGGTCGACGAGCAGCTTGGCCGGGTTGCAGCGCTGCCCGCGGGCCGGCTCGAACGGTCCGGAGACCCGGTACCCGTAGCGCTGACCCGGGCCGACACCGGGGAGGTAGGCGTGCCAGATGTCGGCGTCGACCTCGGTGAGCGGCACCTGCTCCTCGGTGCCGGCGTCGTCGAACAGGCACAGGTGCACCTGGTCGGCCACCTCGCTGAAGACGGCGAAGTTCGTGCCGTCGGAGTCCGGTGTGGCACCCAGCGGCCGGGCCGCGCCCGGCCAGGAGCGGGTCACGGAGGACGACGGCGCGACCGGCTCCCGTCGGTCCCCGTGCTCCGCCACGTCCCCGTCGCCGTCCCCGTCCCCGTTCACGTCCGCGCCCACGTCCGCCTCCTCGCCCGCCTCCGTGCACCCGACCCCGTCATCGGCGAGCGGTCACCGTGGCAGCGGTCCCGTCACCGCCCCGTCACGTGACCCGGTCCCCTCCGGCCTCGCACCCCTGACCGCCGTTGCCCCTGACGACGGACGCGAACGGCCGCGGTGCCGGCCGACGGGGCCCGTGAGGCGGCTCGGGCTCCGCGTGGGCCGCGGTCCCCGGCCCGTGCGACGGCGTCTCTAGGCTGCGGGACCGTGCCGCTGTTCTCCTTCGAGGGTCGATCGCCGCAGGTGCACCCCGACGCGTGGGTGGCGCCCACGGCGACGCTCGTCGGCGACGTCGTCGTCGAGGCCGGCGCGTCCATCTGGTACGGCGCGGTGCTGCGCGCCGACTTCGGCCGGATCGTCGTCCGTGCCGGGGCCAACGTGCAGGACAACTCCGTGCTGCACGGCGGCGAGGACCCGGTCACCGAGGTCGGGCCCGGCGCGACCATCGGGCACGTCTGCGTCGTCCACGGGGCGGTGGTCGGCGCCGAGGCGCTGGTCGGGAACGGGTCGACCGTGCAGGACGGCGCCCGGATCGGCCGCCGGGCACTCGTCGGCGCGGGCAGCCTCGTGCCGCCGGGCATGGAGGTGCCCGACGAGGTGCTCGTGGTCGGCGCCCCGGCGCGCGTGCGCGGGCCGCTGTCGGAGGGTGCCGCGGTGTGGGTCGACGGCAACCCGTCGATCTACCAGGAGCTCGCCCGCCGGCACGCGGCCGGCGTGCAGCGGCTGGACTGACCGCCGCGCGGGAACTGCACACGCGCTCCCGGCTCAGTCCGTCGGGAGGCAGGCCCAGACGTGCTTGCGGTCGCCGCACACCTCCCAGCCGCGCGCGGTGGACACGTGGGCGACGAGGTGCAGCCCCATGCCGCCGAGCGCCGGGTCCCGGCCGACGGCGGGTTCGGGCCCGTGCCCGGGAGCACCGTCGCTGACGTCGATCAGCACCCCCTCGGCCGTCCGCGCGGTCTGCACCCGCACCGGGACGGCGCCGTGCCGCAGGCCGTTCGCGGCCAGCTCGTCGACCGCGAGCAGCAGCTCGTCGAGCAGGTCCTCGCCCGCCCCCGGCGCGTGGGCGGGCAGCCAGGACCGCAGCCGGGACCGGAGGGTCCGCAGCTGCCTCGCGTCGGTGATCTCGGCTGCACAGGGGGGACCCGTCGTCGCGGGACGGGGCCGTCGCGGCCAGCAGTCCTGGGGCATGTGCTCGTCTCGGGTCGGCGTCGTCCGCCCGGGGGTGCCCATCCCGCGGGGGCACCAACCGGACCGGCGGTGCCCACGCCGTGTGACACCCGGAGCGCATCAGGTTCGTCGACACCTGTCGATTGACTATCGATAGATCCTGCGCGAGAGTCGATGCATGTCACGCGTGCACCGAGTGGTGCTCCCCCTCCGCGTCCTGCTCGTGGTGGTGTTCGCGGCACTGGCCGCCGCCGAGGTCTGGGCCGTTCCGGGCCTGGTCCCGGGCATCGCCGAGCCGTCGCTGGAGCAGTCGGCCGTGCGGTGGGTCATGACGACGGTCCTGGTGCTGGCGCTGGTGTGCGTCCAGGTGGTCATCGTCTGCACCTGGCAGCTGCTCACCCTGGTCACGAACGACCGGATCTTCAGCGCGAGCGCCCTGCCCTGGGTGAACGCGATCGTCACGGCGATGGCCGCCGGGTGGCTGGCGCTCGTGGGCGCCTTCGTCTGCTCCTACTACTTCGTCGTCGACGAGGTCAGCGACGACCCGGTCCTCCCCGGGCTGCTGCTCGTCCTGCTGCTGGTGGGCGCCGTGGCGGGGCTGCTCATGGTCGTCATGCGGGCGCTGCTGCGGCAGGCCACGACCCTGCGCACCGACATGGAAGCGGTCATCTGATGCCGATCGTCGTGCGCATCGACGTCGAGCTGGCCCGCCGCAAGATGAGCGTCGGCGAGTTCGCCGAGCGGGTCGGCCTCACGCCGGCCAACGTGGCGGTGCTCAAGAACGGTCGCGCCAAGGCGGTCCGCTTCAGCACCCTGGAGGCGATGTGCCGGGTGCTGGGTTGCCAGCCCGGTGATCTGCTGGAGTACGTGGAGGACGACGTCGACGCGCCGTCGCCCATGCACCGGTGAGCCGCACCGCGGACGCCGACGTCCTGGTGGTCGGCGCCGGCCTGGCCGGCCTGCACACGGCCACCCTGCTGGCCCGGCGCGGCCACGACGTGCTGCTGGCCGACCGCCGGCAGCGCCTGGACGGCGCGATCCGCACCACGGGGATCTTCGTCCGCAAGACGCTCGACGACTTCGCCCTGCCGCCGGGGTGCCTCGGGCCGCCGATCCGGCGCGTGGTCCTGTACCCGCCGGACCTGCGGCGCCCGGTTCCCCTCGACAGCGACCGGGACGAGTACCGGGTCGGCGACATGGGGCCGCTGTACCTGGCCGCGGCCCGCGAGGCGGCCGGCGCCGGGGTGCGGATCGCCCTCGGCACCCGCTACGCCGGCCGCGCCGGCGGCGCCGCGCTGCTCAGCGGCCCGGACGGCGCGACGCGGGTGCGGGCGCGGTACGTCGTCGGTGCCGACGGCGCCCGCTCCGCCGTCGCCCGCGACCTGGGGCTGGACCGCAACACCGCCCTGCTCGTGGGCGCCGAGGAGGTCTCCGCCGTCGGCCCGGGGGAGGAGCCCCCGACGTTCCACTGCGTCCTCGACCCCTCTCTCGCCCCCGGCTACCTCGCCTGGGTGGTCGACGACGGGCGGCACGCCCACGTGGGCGTCGCCGGGTACGCCGCCCGCTACCCCGACGGGATGCGCGCGGCGCTGCGGCGGTTCGCCGCCTCGGCGCCGGGGCTGCGCGGCGCGGACCGCTCCGGGGAGGTCGAGCGGCGCGGCGGCCCGATCCCGGTCGGTGGCCTGCTGCGGCGGATCAGCTGCCCCGACGGGCTGCTCGTCGGGGACGCGGCGGGTGCGGTCTCGCCGCTCACCGCCGGCGGCCTCGACCCGTGCCTGCGGCTCTCGCAGCACGCCGCCGACGTCCTCGACGACGCGCTGCGGACCGGGAGCCCCGACCCGCTGCGGCACCACGACGGCGCCGCGCTGCGCAGGCAGTTCCGGGGACGGCTGCTGCTCCGCCGCGGGCTGGCCCAGGTGCGCACGCCCGCTGTGGCCGCGGCCGCGTTCGCGCTGCTGCGCCTCCCGCCCGGGCGGGCCGCCGCCCGCCGCGTCCTGTTCGGCGACCGGTCCTTCCCCGATCCCTGACGCCGGGCCGGAGCCCCTGCGGGCCGCGGGAGCGGGCGCTTGGTTTCCTGGTACCCGGACGCGGACGGCCACCGGGGGCCGTCCGCCGCAGGCCGCGAGGAGGGGACGGGTGGACCCGACGAGCGAGCTGCTGGGCGGCCGCTACCGGCTGGGGTCCGTCCTCGCCAGCGGCGGCATGGGCCGTGTCTGGCGGGCGACCGACACGCTGCTGCAGCGCCCCGTCGCGGTGAAGGTCCTGCGCAGCGAGTACACCGGCGACCCCTCCTTCCTGCAGCGGTTCCGCGCGGAGGCCCGGCACGCGGCGCTGCTCAACGACCCCCACATCGCCGCGGTGCACGACTACGGCGAGACCGTCGGCCCGGACGGCGAGCCGCTGGCCTACCTCGTCATGGAGCTCGTGGCCGGGGAGTCGCTGTCGGACCTGCTGGGCCGCGCCGGCCGGCTGGACGTGCCGACGACGCTCGGGATCCTGCGGCAGACCGCGTCCGCCCTCGCCGCCGCGCACGCCGCCGGGGTGGTCCACCGCGACGTCAAGCCGGGCAACGTGCTGGTCGCACCGGACGGCGTCGTGAAGATCACCGACTTCGGGATCGCCTGGTCGGCCTCCAGCGTGCCGCTGACCGGGACCGGCCAGGTGATCGGCACCGCCCAGTACCTCTCCCCGGAGCAGGCGAAGGGCGCGAAGGCCTCGCCCGCCAGCGACGTCTACGCCCTCGGCGTCGTCGCCTACCAGTGCCTCAGCGGCCGGCTGCCGCTGGACCGGGAGACCCCGGTCCAGGTGCTCCTCGCGCAGATCCACGACGAGCCGCCGCCGCTGCCGCCGGACGTGCCGGCCGACGTCCGCGGGCTCGTCGAGCGGGCGATGGTCAAGGACCCCGCCGCCCGCTTCCCGGACGGCGCGGCGCTCCGGGACGCCGTCGACGAGGTCCTCCGGCACCGGTCGCCGGCGCCGGACGCCCGGCACGACACCCTCGTCCTCCCGGCGCCGGCGTCCACCGCGGTCCTGTCCGCGCCGGCCCCGGCCGCCCCGGCGCCGGCCGCCCCGGCGCCCGGGGCATCCCGGCCGCGGCGCCGCGGAGCCGTCCTCGCCGGGCTCCTCGCGCTGCTCGCGCTCGCCGTGGCCGGCGTGGTGCTGGCGCTGACCAGCGGCGACCCGGAGGACACGTCGGCGTCCCCGACGGCGACGTCCTCGAGCCCGGGACCGTCCCCGATCGCGACCACGGCCCCCACCTCGACGGCGGCCCCTCCGCCGACCGGGCCGGTGCCGGTGGACGTCGTGGCGGCCGACCTGGTGGGGCGCCCGCTGGGCGACGTCCAGGCCACGCTCACCGGGCTGGGCCTGCTGGTGCAGCCGCAGCCCGTCGCCACGGGCGAGGTGCCCCAGGGACAGGTGACCGCCGTCGCCCCCGAGGGACCGGTGCTGCCGGGGCAGACGGTGACCGTCACGTACGCGGTCACCCCTCCCGCCGAGGAGGACGGCGACGACGGCGGGGACGAGGGCGACGAGGGCCGCGGGAACGGCAACGAGGGCAACCAGGGCAACGGCAACGGGCGCGGCAACGGCAACGGGCGCGGCAACGGCCGCGGCGGCGACGACTGACCGCCCGGACCGTCGGAGCGCCGGACCCTCAGAGCACCGGGTCCTCAGAGCACCGTGGAGCCGTACATCTCCCCCAGCGGGTCGGCGATCAGCTCGATGCGGGCGCCGTCGGGGTCGCGGAAGTAGACCGAGACACCGCTGTGCACCACGTGCTCGACCCCCGCGTCGGCGAGACGCTGCACGAGCTCGTCCCAGCGCCCGGGCTCGACGCTGATGGCCATGTGGTGCAGCCCGCCGAGCACCTCGGCGTAGGGGCCGACGTCGAGGCCGGGGAAGTCGAAGTAGGCCAGCAGGTTGCCGTTGCCGATGTCGAAGAAGAAGTGCGAGGAGCCGGGGTAGTCGCGGTTCTCGATCAGCTCGGTCAGCGGGAAGCCGAGCAGGTCCTGGAAGAAGCGGACCGTCCGCTCGACGTCGCTGCTGATCAGTGCCGTGTGGTGCAGTCCGCGGGCGGTCGAGGGCGGTCGCTCGCCCGCGGGCCGCAGGTGCGCGCTCCGGATGCGGGCGCGCTCGGCCTCCAGGGCCTCCAGGTCTCGGGTCTCGGTCATCGGGACGGCTCCCTCGGGTCGGGGGTCGGCTGGTCGGTGGCGGGGGCGAGCCGGAACTGGGCCCGCCGCCCGGCGGGGACGAGGTCGAGGTAGGCGGGGTGCCGCTCGACGTACCCGCGGATGAAGGGGCAGAAGGGCAGCACGGCCAGTCCCGCCTCCCGGCTGGCGTCGAGGGCGCCGCGCGCGAGCACCGAGCCCAGCCCGCGTCCCTCGAACCCCGGGTCGACGACCGTGTGCGTGAACGACACCGACGACGACGTCCGCCGGTACTCGGCGAACCCGGCCACCCGGCCGTCCACGAGGACCTCGAAGCGGTTCGCCGCAGGAGCGTCGACGACCACCGGTGCGCTGTCGGTCACGGGTCTCCTCCGATCGTCCCCGGCGATGATCGCGCATCGCGGCCGGCACCGGGCGCGGCGGGCCCGCGGTCCGGCCGGACGCGCCGGGAGGGTTGAGCCGAACCGGTGTCGTCGTGCGGTTTCGGCAGATCCACACGCCCGCGCGAGCGCGGAACGGTCGACATGTGGGCGGTTGAGGGGCCAGGTCACCGACCCGGTGGGAGGGCTTCGCAACGATCCGAACACGCCGTGTCCCGCGGGCGATCCGCGGCGCCGTCCGGCGCGTCGCGCGGACCTACGTTTCCTCCACCCGCACCGCCCTTCCCCGGCGGGTGCGGGCGCCGTCGCACTTCCCCGGCGACGGCCCCACGGACGGGACGAGACGGTGGGACCAGTGGCACTCCGCAGCAGCAGTGAGATCAGGGTCGGCAACCAGGCGTGCCTGGGCTGGTGGCTCGTCGCCGACGACGGGCAGGGCCGCGACCGGCTCGTCGACGGGCCGTTCCCCGACCGGTCGGAGGCCGCCTGGGCGGCCGTCGCGCACAGCGAGGAGGTCCGGCCCGTCCACGGCGTCCGCCGGCCCGACGGCGGCCTGCACCGTCGTCCCTCGCCGCAGGAGCTGGCGTGGCTGGGCCACCTCGGCGACCAGCTCGACCGGCTGCCCGCGGACTGGGACGCCGGGCTGACCGACGAGGACCCGCTGGCCACCCTCGTCGTCGAGGTCACCGCCGCGCTCACCGAGGCCGGGCTGCCCCTGTGGGACGCCGCCGGTGAGGGCGCCGCGCTCGGCGGTGCCTGCGTGACGGCCGAGCCCGGCCTCGACGGCGTCGTCGTGGGCTGGCGCCAGCACGACCGGATGAGCGTCGAGCAGGTCCACGGTCTGGTCGCCGACATCTCCGTGCAGGCCGTCATGAACCGTGCCCTGGCCGACGTGCTCTGGCTGCGCGGCCTCGACGTCACGCCGCTCGGCGAGGAGGCCGGCGGACACGTCGTCCGCTACGCCGACTGACACCTCTCCCTCCCGGCCCGCCACGGGCCACCCCACCGGGACGCCGTCGACTCCGACGGCGTCCCGGTGTCGTTTCCGCCGGGACCCCCCGACGCCGGGCCGACGACACCGGGCCGACGACACCGGGTCGACGACGCCGGGCCGACCGCGCCGACACGCCGCCGTCCGGGACGACCGTGCGGCCGGCGGCGCGCTCCACGCGGGGGAGCGCACGGCGAGTCGACAAGACGGTGCCCGTTGGGCCGCGTGACCGGCCGCTGACCAGGGCGGACACAACGATCGCGTGACGCCGCGGCCCGCGGTGTCGCGACGGGGGCCTCCGGAGGGGGCCGGAGCCCGATGCTCTGCGTGTCCCCGGCACTTCCCCGGCCGGGACGAGCGTCCTGGAGGAACCCGTGAGCGCCCCCACCCTGCCGGCTCCCCGCCGGCCGTTCCCGTCCACACCGGCCCGGGCCGCCGCCCCGGAGGCAGCCGGGGACGGACTCGGCATCGCCGACCTGGTCGACCTGCTCGGTCTCGACCTCGACGCCGACGAGCTGCCGGCCGGCGACCCCGTGACCGCCGGCCGCGAGCCGGTCGACCCGGTGGCGGTCGTGCGCGGCTGGGTGCGACGTGCGGCCGACTGGGGCGCCGGTCCGCAGCGGTCCTGGTGCGCCTGGTGATGGCCGCGGTCCTGCTCTGGCCGGCGGTGTCCGTCGCGGGTTTCCTCGCGGTCGCCGGTCTGGTCGTCGTCCTCGGCCGCAGCTCGACGGCCCGCTACGAGTTCGAGCGCAACGCCGCGTCCCGTCCCCAGCAGCCCGCCGCGCCGGCACCCGCTCCGGCCGACGTCCGCGACGCCGCTGCGGCCCGCGTCGAGGCCCCGGTGCCCGCCGGCCCGGCGGGCGGCTGCGAGGCCGCCGACGGCGCCGTCGCGACGGTGACCCCGGCGCGCACCGCCGTCGGCCTGGCGACGCACCCCGCCGGGCGGCGTCTCCCCGGTGCCGGCGCGCCGACGGCGTGGTGGCTCGTCGACGGGTCCGGGGACCGGCCGGAAGCGCTGGCCGGTCCCTTCGACGACCGGGTGGAGGCCGACTGGGCGGCGGTGTCCTGCGAGCTCGACGGCGCGGTCCGCACGGTCCACGGCGTGCTGCGCGAGGACGGCTCGGTCTCCCGGCGGCCCTCGCCGCAGGACCGCGCGTGGCTGGCCGAGCTCGGCACGCAGCTCGACCGGCTGCCCGAGGACTGGGACGAGCTGCTCACCGACGAGGACGCCCTCACCACGCTGGTCGTGGAGGTGGCCGCCGCGCTGGTCGAGGCCGGCCTGGCGCTGCACGACTGCTCGGGCACCGACCCGGAGACCGCGGCGGCCGGCGGGGTCTGCCTGACGCCGGAGACCACGTACGGCGGCGTCCTGGTGAGCTGGCGACAGCACGACCGGATGAGCCTGCAGCAGGTGCGCGGTGCCGCGCTGGACACGGCGGTGCAGCGGAGCATGAACACGCTGCTCGCCGACCTGCTCGTGCAGTTCGGGTTCGTCGTCGACCCGTTCGGGGAGGACGGCTGCTCGCTGGTCACCGCGATCCGGACCCACCCGCTCGGGGGGTGAGGCCGGTTGGCGGGTCCAGTCCGTCCGGAACTCCGCCGAACTCCGGTGCATGGCTGAGTCGACGACGACCCGGGCCCGCCGCCGCGGGATCCCCCTGTGGTGCTACCTCACCGCGCTGGTGACGGTGCCGCTCATCGGGGTCGGTGTGCTGACCGCCCTGATCGCGGGCGCCCGCTCCGCCGAGGTGGACAGCGCGACGCGTGCCGAGCAGGGGGTCCGGGCGGTGGCCGTCCTCGACGCGCTGCGGGCGGCCACGGAGCAGGAGATCCTCCCGGCGCTGGCGCTGACCGTCATCGACGACCCGGTCGCCGCCGGGCAGCTCGGCGTGCCGGGGTGGCTGCTGGACACCGTGCGCGGCACCGCCGAGCAGTCCCTCGCCGAGGCCCGGACGGTGACCGACGAGGCGCTGGCCGCGGTGCCGGAGGGCTCCCTCGGGTCGGCGGTCGCCGTCCGGGTGGAGGAGGCACTGGCGTGGCTCCGGGCGCGCAGCGACGCCGGTGCCGTGCGGCTGGAGCAGATCTACCTCGGCTACCTCGACGTCTCGAACGAGGTCATGACCGCCGAGCGCGCCGCCGCGGCGGCCACCGTCTCCGAGGGCGTGCCGGCGCGGACCGTGCGCGCCGTGCAGGACGTGCAGACCGTCGCCGAGCTCGCGCAGGCCGCCAGCCGGCAGATGCCGCTGTACCTGGGGTCGCTGTTCGCCGCCGACGACGCGCTCATCGGCTCCCGCCTGGCGTGGGAGACCGGCTGGCTGTCCTACACCGACGCCAAGCGGCAGATGGACGAGGTCTCCTCGGAGTCGCTGCGCACCGCGTGGCACCGGCTGCGGGGCTCCGACCTGATGACCCGGCTGGACACCCTGCTCACCCCGTCCGACGCCCCCGAGGTCTTCGTCACCGACATCACCCGCATGACCGACCTGCTGTTCAGCAGCGGGGACCGCGACGCCGAGCTGGCCGGGCTGGTCGACACCGCGGTCGGCACCGTGCTGACGGAGGCCGCGGCCGACCGCGAGGAGGCCGCCGCGGACCTGCGCGCCACGCTGCAGGTCGGGGTGGGGCTGCTGCTGCTCTCCGTGGTGGGCGCGGTCTGGATGGGCCGCACCGTCTCCCGCAAGCTCGGCGTGCTGGCCGGCCAGGCCACCCAGATCAGCCAGGGCGAGCTGGTGGAGGTCGAGGTCGACGGCCCGCGCGAGGTGCGCACCGTCTCGGCCGCTCTCGGCGACGCCGTCGCCGGCCTGCGGCGCATCCAGGACCAGGCGCAGGCCGTGGCCCGCGGCGACCTCGACGACGCGCTGCTCGACCAGCCGCTGCCCGGCCCGCTGGGCGAGGTCGTGCACGCCTCCCTCCAGCAGATCGTCTCGTCGGTGCGCCAGCGCGAGGAGCTGCAGTTCGCCCTCGCCCACCGCGCCACCCACGACCCGCTCACCGAGCTGCCCAACCGGGCGCAGGCGGTCACCCTGGTCACCTCGGCGCTGCACCGCGCCCGCCGGTCCGGCGAGATGACCGGCCTGCTCTTCGTCGACCTCGACGGCTTCAAGGCGGTCAACGACGCCCACGGCCACGCCGCCGGCGACACGGTGCTGCGCGAGGTCGCCGCCCGGATGCGCTCGGTGGTCCGCGGCGGCGACGTCGTCTGCCGCCTCGGCGGGGACGAGTTCGTCGTCCTGGTCGAGCCGGTCGGCACCGAG
This sequence comes from Geodermatophilus normandii, assembly GCF_003182485.1. Classification (NCBI taxonomy): domain Bacteria; kingdom Bacillati; phylum Actinomycetota; class Actinomycetes; order Geodermatophilales; family Geodermatophilaceae; genus Geodermatophilus; species Geodermatophilus normandii. The sequence continues at coordinate 1,725,270 of NZ_QGTX01000001.1, forward strand.
CGCGACCTGCAGGACCTCGCCGAGCGCCTGATCGCCGGCATCAGCGAGCCGATCGAGGCCGGGGGCGCCACGGTGTGCGTGGGCGCGAGCATCGGCATCGCGGTGAGCCGGGACGGCGGCGCCGACCCCGACGTCCTGTTCGCCGAGGCCGACACCGCCGCCTACCGCGCCAAGCAGCACGGCCGCGGCCGCGCGGAGGTCTTCGACGACGCCCTGCGCCGCCAGCTGGCCGCGCGGGCCGAGACCGAGGCGGCGATCACCGCGGCGCTCGGCAACGGACAGATGCGGCTGCACTACCAGCCGGTGGTCGACGTCGACGGGCAGCGGCTGCACGGCTACGAGGCACTGATCCGCTGGGAGCGCGACGGCGTCTTCGTCCCGCCGGACGAGTTCATCCCCGTGGCCGAGAGCTCCGGCCTGGTCTGCGACCTGGACCGGTGGGTGCTGCACGAGGCCACCCGCCAGCTGGCCGCCTGGCGGGCCGGGCTCCCGTCGGCACCGGGCGCACCCGAGCCGACCATGGCGGTCAACGTCTCCGGCCGGCACCTGACCGACCCGCGGGTGGTCACCGACGTCGCCGACGCGCTGGCCGCCTCCGGGCTGCCGCCGCACCTGCTCGTGCTCGAGGTCACCGAGACCGTCCTGGTCGACGACCCGGTCGCCATGACCCACCTCGCGCAGCTGCGGGACACGGGCGTGGCCATCGCCATCGACGACTTCGGCACCGGCTACACGTCGATCGGGCAGCTGCGGCACATGCCGGTGGACACGCTGAAGATCGACCGCAGCTTCGTGACCTCGCCCGACCCGGGGCAGCGGGAGCTCGTGGCCCTGATCATCCGCGCCGCGCACACCTTCGGCCTCAGCGTCGTCGCCGAGGGCGTGGAGGAGCCGGTGCAGCTGCAGCGGCTGCGCGAGCGGGCCTGCGACCACGCGCAGGGCTACCTGCTGCACCGCCCGCTGCCGGCCGAGGCGGCCGGTGCGCTGCTGCGGTCGGCGCCGGAGGTGGTGCCCGTGCCGCGCCCCGACGGCGCACCGGAGGCGGTCCCGGCGTCCTGACCGGTGCCCGTGCCGCGCCCCGACGGCGCACCGGAGGCGGTCCCGGCGTCCTGACCGGTGCCCGCAGGCCGGCGCGTGTCCCCGTTGACCGCGGGGCGGCGGCGGGGGAGCCTCCAGCGGCCATGCCGAGTCCCGCCGCCCGCCCCGTCGCCGGGCTGCTCGCCGTCGGCCTGCTGGTCGGTGGCTGCACCACCGTCGTCGCCGGGACGGCCTCGCCCGCGGGGACGACGACGGCCGACGCCACCGCCGCCGAGGTCGAGATCTCCCTCGCGGAGGAGGGCGACCCGACCGACCGCGTCGCCCGCAACGCGCTCGCCGACGTCCTCGCCTACTGGGAGGAGACCTATCCGCAGGTGTTCGGGGGGACGTTCGGGCCGATCAGCGGCGGCTTCTGGTCGATCGACCCGGACGAGACCGACGCCGCCGACCTGCCGGGCGGGGCGTGCTTCGCCGACGACGTCGACGAGCTCGCCGACAACGCCTACTACTGCAGCGACGACGACGTCGTGGTCTACGACCGCGCCTGGATGGCCGACCTGGTCGGGGACTACGGGCCGTTCATCGTCGCCGAGATCATGGCCCACGAGGTCGGCCACGCGGTCCAGGCCCAGGCCGGCCTCGACGACCCCTCGATCGTCGCCGAGACCCAGGCCGAGTGCTTCGCCGGCGCGTGGACGAGGTGGGTCGTCACCGGCTCCGCCGAGCACGTCACCGTGCGCCCCAAGGAGCTCGACCCCTACCTGCTCGGCTACCTGTACTTCGGCGACGCCGTCGGCTCCTCGCCCGACGCCGAGGACGCGCACGGCTCGCTGTTCGACCAGCTCTCGGCGTTCCAGGAGGGCTACGCCGACGGCCCGCGGGCCTGCGCCGCCTTCGACGGGTCGCGCGTCTACACCGAGCAGGAGGCCGGCCGGGGACCGGGCCGGGGCGGCGGGTCCTACCGCGCCGTCGTCGACGGCGCCGACGACGTGCTGGCCGGGTTCTGGGACCAGGCGCTGGCCCGCGGCTTCCCCGGCACCGACGCGCTCGGCGGGACACTCGCCCCGCCCGACGTCCGGGCCGCCGACGGCTCCGGGATGGTGTGCGGCGGGGAGGGCGCCGAGCTCGACCTGCAGTACTGCCCCGAGGACGGCTCGGTGCGCTACGACGCCGCGGACCTCCTCGAGCCCGTGTACGACGACGTCGGCGACTTCGCCGTGACGACGCTGCTCGGCCTGCCCTACGCGATGGCCGTCCGGGAGCAGCGCGGGCTGTCGGTCGACGACCCCGAGGCGGTCACCAGCGCGGTGTGCGCCACCGGCTGGCTCGCCCGCGAGGCGTACCTGGGCGACCTGGACGGCGCGCGGCTGGAGATCTCCCCCGGCGACGTGGACGAGGCCGCCGTCGTGCTCCTGCAGTACGCCACCGAGCCCACCGTCGTCCCGGAGTCGGGGCTGTCGGGCTTCGAGCTGGTCGACAGCTTCCGGCAGGGCTTCGTCGACGGCGGGAGCGCCTGCGGGTTCTAGCCCGGCCCGGCGGTCAGGGCTCCCCGGGCTCGTCGAGGAAGGCGTCGACGACCGGCGCGAGCTCGTCGGCCTCGGTGACCAGCGCCAGGTGGCCGCCGGCGTAGAGGTGCAGCCGGGCCCGCGGGATGCCGCGGGACAGGAGCCGGGCGTTGACCGTCGGGATGATCGGGTCGTCGTCGCCGGAGAGCACCAGCGTCGGCTGCCGGATCAGCGACAGGAACGGCAGGCTGCTCCAGCCCGTGCTCGCGGCCAGCTGGTAGTAGTACCCGCGCCGCGGGCCCACGCGGGTGTCGGCGTGCAGTGCCCGCGCGGCCCGCTCCGGGTCGGTGCGGACCGTGCCGCCGTAGATCGTGCCGGCGATCCGCGCGGCGTACTCCGGGTCGCGGTGCCGCCGCGGCGTGAGCATGTGGGCGAGCACCCGCGGGGACGCCGGCACCATGAGCGACCCGGTGCCGGTGGCGGCGAGCACCAGCCGACGGCACCGGTGGCGGTGCTGGACGGCGAAGTGCTGCGCCAGCCCCCCGCCCCAGGACAACCCCAGGACGTCGACCGGCTCGTCGTGGCCGAGCCGGCGCAGCAGCGCGGACACCACCGGTGTCAGCGTGGCCAGCACGTACGGGACGACCGGCGGCGGCGACCCGCCGACCCCCGGCACGTCGAAGCGGACGACGGTGCGGCGCGGGTCGAGGGCGTCGACGAAGGGCTGCAGCACCTCGAGGCTGGCGCCGATGCCGTTCATCAGCAGCAGCGGCGGCCGCGACCCGTCCCCGCGCCGCTCGCTCACCCGCAGCGTGCGGCCGCCGACCGTCAGCGTCCGGACCGTCTCCCGGCCGGCGCGGGGGCGGTGCTCACTTGTCGAAGACATACGTCCCCGGTGCGTCGCCCAGGACCGGCAGCTCCGCGCTGCCCAGGGTCGTCGGTGCCGGCACCTCCTCGCCGGCGCGCTCGCCCAGCCACGCCATGAAGTCCGGCCACCAGGAGCCCTTCTCCTTGTGTGCCGAGGCCAGCCACCGCTCGGGGTCGGCCGGCGTCTCGGGCGCGACCTGGAAGGTCGACTTCGGGTTGCCCGGCGGGTTGACCAGCGAGGCGATGTGGCCGTTGGTGGACAGCACGAAGCGGGTGTCCCCGCCGAGCAACTGGGTGGTGCGGTAGCAGGCCTGCCACGGGCAGAGGTGGTCGGCGATCCCGGCGGTGACGTAGGCGTCGACGTCGACGGCGGAGAGGTCCACCGGCGTGCCGAGCATCGTCGCCCCGCCCGGCTCGGTGAGGGAGTTCCCGACCGCCACCTCGATGAAGTCGCGGTGCAGCCCCGCGGTCATCCGCGTGGTGTCGGCGTTCCAGTAGAGGATGTCGAAGGCCGCCGGCGGCTTGCCCTGCAGGTAGTTGTTGACCCAGTAGTTCCACACCAGGTCGTTGGGCCGCAACCAGGCGAAGACCTCGGCGAGCATGGCTCCGTCGAGGTAGCCCTTCCGCCGCGACTTCTCGGTGGCCTCCTGCACCGCCTCGGGGTCCATGAGCGCCGACACCGTGCCGGCCCGCGCCCAGTCGAGCACCGTGACGGCGAAGCTCGCGGCGGCCACCTGCCCGAGCCGGCCGGTGGCGGCGAGGTGCGCCAGCACCATCGCGGTGATGATCCCGCCGGAGCAGAACGCCTGCAGCGCCACCTGCTCGCTGCCGGTGATGCGCTCGGCGGCGTCGACCGCCTCGAGGACCGCCTGGCCGTAGGTGTCCAGGTCCCACTCGGCGTGCCGCTCGTCGGGGTTGCGCCAGCTGATCATGAACACCTGCTGGCCGGCGGCCACGTAGTGCTCGACGATGCTGCGCCCGGGCGCGAGGTCGGTGATGTAGTACTTGTTGATCGTCGGCGGCACCATCACCAGCGGGACGCTGCGCACCGTCTCCGTCGTCGGCCGGTACTGGATCAGCTCGAACACGTCGGTCCGCAGGACGACGGCGCCCGGGGTGACCGCGAGGTCCTCGCCGACGGTGAAGGCGTCCGGCTCGACCATCGACGGCACGCGTGGCGGGGACACGACGTCGGACACCAGCCGGCGCAGCCCGGTCACGACGTTGCGGCCGCCGGTGTCGATGGCGGCCTTGAGCGCCAGCGGGTTGAGGAACGGCACGTTGCTCGGCGCCAGCGCGTCGACGACGTTGGTCAGCGCGAAGCGGATCCGCTCGTCGTCCTGCCAGTCGAGGTCGGCGTCGTCGACCAGGCCCACGGCGGCCCGGGCGGCGGCGATGTGGGCCTGCATCGTGCGCTTGAGCAGCGGGTTGCCGCTCCAGGCGGGGTCGGCGAAGCGGCGGTCCTTCGGCGAGGGGGCGATCTCCGAGCGGCCGGCCGCGATCCTCCCGACCTCCTCGGCGAGCTCCTTGAGACGTCCCCCGACCGCGTCGGGGCGGCGCGCGAGCGACGTGCCGAGCGCGGCGAGCGTGCGCACCGGCGGGACCATCCGCCGCAGCGGCCCGCGGGCGGCGTCGACGAGCACCATGTCCAGGCCCATCACGGCCTCGCCGGCCTGCTCCTCGGCGGTGCCGTCGCCGGCGGCGGCCGGGCGCGGGCGCGCCGGCGGGGTGTCGCGCGGTCGTTCTGCGGTGGTGGTCATCAAGACTCCTGACGGCTGGTCGGCCCCTGTGACCCGCTTCACTCAAGCACAGGTCCCCGCGTCCGGCAGGTGGGGGCGCCGCCTAGGGAGAGCGCGCGGGAGAGGCCTCGTCGTCACGCCCGTCCCCGTCCCCGGGACCGGCGGAGGGGGTGCCGCGGTCGCGCAGCGCCAGCACCACGGCCGGCCAGCCGAGGGCGAGACCGGCGCCGAGCAGCGCCCCCGCGGCCGAGTCGGAGAGCCAGTGCGCGCGCAGGTAGACCCGCGAGAGCGCCATGACCGTCGCGAAGGCCACCGCCCACACCTCCCAGCGCCAGCGGGACCGGCCGGGCGGGGCGAGCACCAGCACCAGCCCGACCGCGGTCACCGCTCCGGCCACGGCGTGCCCGGAGGGGAAGGACGCCGCCGAGGTCTCGACGAGGGCACCCGGCGGGCGCGGCCGGTCGTAGAGGGCCTTGAGCGGCCCGATGGCGGCCTCGCTGGTGACCACCGCCAGCGCGAAGGCGGCCAGCCGCGACCAGTGCCGGCGCCAGGCCAGCAGGAGGAGCGCCAGCACCCGCAGTGGCCAGGTGACCCACACGCCCCCCAGCCACGACATCGCGACCGCCACCACGGTCGCCGGCCCGTTCTCCACGCCGCCGGCCCAGCGCCACACCGCGTCGTCGACCACCTGCACCGCCGGCCGGGTGGCGGGCAGCGCCACCAGCGTCCCGACGGCGACCGCACCGGCCAGCAGGACGCCGCTGACCCGCAGGCCGCGGCGGGTGTCGACCAGCATCAGCGCGGGCGCCCGACGACGAGCCGCACCAGGCCGCCCACCAGCAGGCCCAGCCCCACGCCGCCGACGACGTCGAGGGGCAGGTGCGCCGCGGTCCACACCCGCGCCAGGCACACCAGCGCCGCCAGCAGGACCCCCGCGATCCGCCCGCGGCGCCCCAGCCACGGCCAGGCGATCGTCAGCAGGGTGACGACGACGGCGGCGTGCCCGGAGAGGAAGCCGCGGCCGTGGGCGGCGGCGCCGCGGATGACGACGTCGGCGAGCAACCCGTCCGGCCGGCCGCGTACCACGACGTCCTTGATCGCCTTCGCCGCCAGGTAGGTCCCGGCGCCGCCCAGCAGCAGCCCAGCCGCCAGCCGCCAGCGGCGCAGCGCGGCGGCGACCAGCGCGCTGGCGGGCACCACGAGGACGTTCCCCAGCTGCATGACCGGCCAGACGAGGACGAAGGGGAGCAGGTCCACCCCGTTGACCACCCGGAACAGGTCCGCCTCCGCCGCGGGCACGGACGTCCGCTCGATCGGCAGCGCGGCGAGGACCAGCACGAGCGCGCCCCCCGCCGCCAGCAGGGCGTCGCGGACGGGCCGCGCGGCCGGGGAGGCGCGGGTGACCGCTGCCCCTCTCACGCCGTCTCCGGCACCAGGTCCGTACGCGGTGCCGTGTTCGGCTCGCGCCGCCACGAGCGGTTGTGCCGCCAGAACAGGTACGTGCCCACGCCCAGCGGGATGGGCAGCACGTAGGTCAGCCCGCGGAAGACGAGGACCGCCGCCGCCACGAGCGGCCGGTCCCCGCCGGCAGCGGCCAGTCCGGTGATCAGGGCCAGCTCGATGACGCCCAGCCCGCCCGGGGTGAAGGGAACGGCGGTGAGCAGCCGGGCGAAGGCGAAGACCGCCAGCGCCTCGAGCGCGCTGACCTGCCCCGAGGTCACGCCCACGGCGCGCAGCGCGATGAGCAGGACGACGAACAGCGAGAGCTGGCTGACCAGCGTGGCGAGGGTCAGCCAGTGCCAGCGGGCGCGCAGCAGCAGCGCCGTCCGGTCGCGGAACTTCGTCGTCGCGAGGTCCCAGCCGTGCACCGGTGGCCGGCCGAACGGCCGCAGGACGGCCGAGGCCACCCGCCCCGCGCCGGTGCCGATCCGGGCCGCGCCCTCCCGGCTGCGCAGCAGCAGGCCGAGCAGGACCACGGCGGCGACCAGCCCGCCCATCCCGGCCAGCCCCGCGAGGAGCCGGCCGGTGGTCGGCGTCGAGGAGAAGGCGAGCAGCGACAGGGCGAGCACCGGCAGCGCCAGCTTGGCGAAGTTGTTCCACAGCCCCGACAGCAGCAGGGAGACCGACGTCCGGGAGCGGGAGAAGCCCCACGAGGAGTTCATCCCGTAGGTGAGCCCGAGGGAGATCGCCGCCCCGCCGATCACGGTGTTGGACACCGCCGTGGTGGTCAGCGTCGAGACCGTCGCCTCCCGCAGCCGCAGCCCCGGCATGGTCACGACCATCACGAACTGGTAGGTGGCCAGGTTCCAGACCGTCACGGCCGCCAGCAGGCCCAGCTCGGCCCAGGACATGCCGCGCACCGCGGACCAGACGTCGGCCAGGCTGGTGAACTGCGGCAGGAACCAGAAGAAGACGGCGCCGAGCAGGGCCAGGGAGAGCACCGGCGCCAGCAGGCGGCGCCACAGGGGGGTGCTCCTCGGCGGCCGGGCGGGCGGTGCCTGTGGCGCGACGGCGGTCATGGCGGGTCCCCCTCGCCCTCGGTGCCGGCGGGCGGGTCCAGGTGCAGCCGCCCGCCGCTCGCGTCGAACACCTGCGTGGCCAGGTCCTCCCGGCTGACGACGCCGAGACTCTGCGTGACCAGCGCGAGCGGCTCCCCGCGGTTGTCCCCGGAGAGGGTGAAGACGACGGTCAGGCAGCCGCCGTCGAAGACGTAGTACCGGCGGCCGAGGTACTGCGGGCTCACCTGGGTCACCCGCTCGTACCGGCGCAGGTCGTCGAGCTCGCTCGGGATCTCCGTGGCGCCGCGGGTGTCGCACCCCCCGGCCAGCCGCACCTCGATGGCGCGCGCGCCGTCGCGGTCGGAGTCCAGCCAGAACCGGGCCGAGCCGGAGCGGGCGTCGAGGCCGGCGAAGCGCCAGCCGACCGGGACGTTCTCCACGCACGGCACCCAGGACGCCGTCGGCACCGACTGCGCCATGAGGACGACACCGTTCGCCGCGGTGGCGTCGTCGCCGGCCGCGCAGGCGGGCACCTCGGTGCTGACGCTGGTGCCCGCGCTCGTGCAGCCGGCCACGAGCAGGGCGGTCGCCAGGAGCGTGGGGAGCGCCGACCGCGTCACAGCGGGGAGCCCAGCAGGTCGATGACGACGCCCACGGTGACCAGCAGGGCGACGACGGTGACGAGGCTGAGCCCGGCCCGGCGCCAGGTCCAGCGCTGGATGCGCACCGGCGGCAGCCGGTAGGGCAGCAGGTCGAGGAACTCCTTGTGCAGGTCCCGGCCCTGCGCCCGCAGCATGCGGCGCAGCTGCGAGGGCATGGTCAGGCCGCGGGTGGCGGCGAAGGCCTCGGCGATCTCCTCGTCGGAGAACTGCAGGCGCGCGCGGGCGTAGACGGTCGCGGCGTCGGTGCGCAGCGCCAGGACCAGCAGCATGTTGGCCAGGTCGACGGCCTGCCGCCACGGGCTGGGCCGGATCTCGGCGAACGCGGAGTCGATGAGGAACAGCGTGCCGTCGCGCACCATCAGGTTGGCCGGCTTGATGTCGCGGTGGGCCATGCCGATCTCCCACATGCGCCGCACGACGGCGAGCCCCTGGTCGATGACCCCCTCGTCCACGTCGGCCTCGCCGATCTCCCGGGCGCCCTGCAGGAACTCGGTGACCAGCAGGTACTCGCGCTCGGGCGTGATCTCCACGATCCCCAGCGGGTGCGGCACGGGGAGCCCCGAGTCCGACAGCAGCCGCAGGACGTAGTCCTCGTACTGCACCAGCCGGCGCACCGAGTGGTAGGGCTTCTCGTCCTCGAGCCGCCCGTAGAGCAGCGTGCGGCCGAGCTTGAACCAGCGGTCGGAGCGGACGTGCGTGGCGGCGTAGAGCTTGCCGAAGATGCAGCTCTCCTCGTCGCCGCCGGCCTTGACGGTGATCTTCAACGGGGTGGAGCCGCCCGAGCCGGACAGGCCGAAGGGCGTGACGGAGGTGGCCACCACGCCGAGCTGGTCCTGCAGCGCCCGGGTGATCGCCTCGCCGCGCGCTCCGGTGACGTCGAGGTGGGCGGGGCTGCCCCGCCGGTAGCGGACCGGGTACACCTCGTTGGGCGTCAATAGCCGGAACGCGGCGAGCGGGGCGGCGACCCCGAGGACGACCCCGGCGACGACGTCGGTGGGGTGGTCCTGGGCGAGGTAGAGCCGCGACGCGGCGGTCACCAGCAGCAGCACGAGGACGACCCACTTGGCGGCGTTCCGGCGGCGCCCGGCGGGGACCAGCGAGTACAGGCTGCTGACCAGGAAGGTCGCCAGCACCGTCATGGGCAGCGAGGGCATGGAGTAGCCCAGCCAGGGGCCGATCACCTCGACCTCGTAGGGCCGCGGGCGCTGCAGCGTGGCCGCGGCCGTCGCGGCGACGTTGATCACCAGGAGGCCGACGACGATCCAGATGAACAGGTGCCGCCAGCGCCGGAAGACGGCGAGGACGGCGATGTTGAGCAGCCACAGCACGTGGATCGCCCGGCTGGTCCCGAGGACCCCGGCCACCTCGGCGACCCGCGTCAGGCCGGGCGAGCGGATCTCGGCGATCCCCTGCAGGACCCGCGTGTCGAGCAGGTCGAAGAACGCCACGCTGCGCGTGGTCACGACGACGACCAGGCTGACCAGGACGACGCCGCTGAGCGCCAGCCACAGCTTGCCGGAGGCGTTCAGGTGGCGCGGCAGCGGCGGCGGCTCACCGGAGGGGCGGCGCCGGCGGCGGACGCGCTGGATCGGCGGGGGGTCCGGGCGCCGGACCTGACCCCTCGCCGGTTGCTCCGCCGCAGCCGACGCCGGTGGGGCCGGCGTCGTCGGGGCCCGCGTCGTGGCCGCCATGCCCGCAGATGCTGCCCCCCGAGCGCCCCCGGGACCATCGACCTAGGTCCCGGTCGGGGCTAGCGTCTGCCCCACCCTGCGGGGCTCCCGCCGGGGTGCCGCCTCCTCCCGGAGGGCCCGCGATGCGTCGTCGACCGCTTGCCGCCCTGTTCCTCCTGGCCGCCCTGCTGTGCGCGTGCGCCGGTCCCGTCGCGGACGCCGGCCCGCCGGCCGAGGGCGTGGTGCGGATCGCCTCCTACGACTTCGCCGAGAACCAGACGCTCGCCGAGGTCTACGCCGAGGGCCTGCGGCGGGCCGGGTTCGAGGTCGCGGTGCAGCACGGCATCGGCACCCGCGAGGTGGTGTTCCCGGCGCTCGAGCAGGGTGTCGTCGACGTCGTCGTCGACTACCTGGGCACCGCCTCGGAGTTCCTGCAGGCCGGCGCGGGCTCGACGTCCCACGACCCGACGGTCCTGCGGGACGGCCTCGCGGCCAGCCTCGCGCCGCGGGGGCTGACGGTCCTGGCGGCCGCCGACGCCGAGGACCAGAACGGGTTCGTCGTGCTCACCGACCTCGCCGTCCGGCACGGCATGACGACCCTGAGCCAGCTCGCCGCGCTCGCGCCGCAGATGGTCTTCGGCGGGCCGCCGGAGTGCACCGAGCGCCGGTTCTGCCTGCCCGGGCTGCGCGAGGTCTACGGCGTTGAGTTCGCCGAGGTCCGGAGCATGCCGTCGCGGTCGGCGACGGTGGAGGCGCTGGTCACCGGTCAGATCGACGTCGGCATGCTGGAGACCACCGATGCCCGGCTGACCGACGCCTCGCTGTACCTGCTGCGCGACGACCGGTCGCTGCAGCCGCGGGAGAACGTCGTGCCGCTGGTGCGGACCGAGGTGGCCACCGAGGGCGGCGACCGGCTGCGCTCCGCCCTCGACGGGGTCAGCGCGCAGCTCACGACGATCGACCTGATCGGCCTCAACCGCTCCGTCGCGGTGGACGGCCGCACCCCGGAGGAGGCCGCCGCCCGCTGGTGGGACGGCCGGTGAGGGCCCTCCTGCCCCCCACCGCTCGCTCCGCTCGCGGCGGGACCCTGCAGGAGGGCCGAGTCACACGATGGCGCTGGTGCCGGTGATCGCGCGGCCGACGATGAGGCTGTTGACCTCGCGGGTGCCCTCGTAGGAGTAGATGGCCTCGGCGTCGGCCACGAACCGGCCCACGTGGTTCTCGAGCAGGATCCCGTTGCCGCCCATCAGCTCACGGGCCCAGCCGACGGTCTCGCGCATGCGCATCGTCGAGTAGCCCTTGGCCATCGAGGCGTGCTCGTCGCGGAGCATGCCGCAGTCCTGCAGCTGGGAGGCGCGGGCGCACAGGGCCGCCGACGCGGTGATGTTGCCGAGCATCCGGAACAGCAGGTCCTGCACCAGCTGGAAGGAGGCGATCGGGCGGCCGAACTGCTCGCGCTCCGTGGCGTACCGGAGCGCGTGCTCGTAGGCGCCCCGCGAGCAGCCCACCGCCGACCACGCCACGCTCACCCGCGTCGCCCGCAGGACGTTCGCGGTGTCGCGGAAGCTGGTGGCGTTCTGCAGCCGGTTCTCCTCCGGCACGCGCACGCCGTCGAGGGTGATCAGCGCGTTCTGCACCGCCCGCAGCGCGATCTTGTCCTCGAGGTCGACGGCGCTGAACCCGGGGGCCGGCGTCTCCACGACGAAGCCGAGCACGCGGTCGGTCTCCACGTCCCGGGCCCAGACGATGACCAGGTCGGCGAAGCTGCCGTTGCCGATCCACTTCTTCTGCCCGTCGAGCACCCACTCGTCGCCCTCCCGGCGGGCGGTCGTCTGGATGCCGCGGGCGACGTCGGAGCCGTGCTCGGGCTCGGTGAGGCCGAAGGCGCCGATGAGGTCCATCCGGCTCATCGCCGGCAGCCAGCGCTCCTTCTGCTCCTCGGAGGCGCACAGGTGCATCGTCCCCATGGCCAGGCCCCCGTGGACGCCCATGAACGTGGCCACCGACGGGTCACCGCGGCCGAGCTCCATCGAGACCATGCCGTCGAACAGGGACGAGCGGCCCGGTGACCCGTGTCCGGAGTACTGCGCGCCGGCGATGCCCAGCTCGGCCAGGCCCGGGATGAGCTGGCGGGGGAACTGGGCCCGCGTCCACCACTCGTTGATGATCGGCTCGACCTGCTCGTCCATGAACGCGCGGACGCGGTGCAGCGTGGCGCGGTCCTGGTCGTCCAGGAGGTGCTCGAGCTCGTAGAAGTCCGAGGTGACGCTGGATCGGTCGGCCATGGAGTGCCTCCTCAGGGGCGGGACCCCGCTGTCCCGTGTGCCCGACCTACCCCGGCTCCCCGGACGCAACCCGCGCCGGCGGCATGCCGGGGAGCCGATCCGGGCAGGGACCAGCGGTTCCGACCGCACACGTCCCCAGGAGGGCCCCGTGCCCCGATCCATCGCCGACCAGACCGAGGACGAGCTCGGCGGGGCCGGCAGCGTGCTGGTGCGCCAGCGCGCGGACCACGTCGAGCTCGACCGGCTGCTGCACGAGCTCGACGGCAGCACCGGCCGCGCGCAGGAGGAGGTGCTCACCCGCATCGACCGGCTGGTGTTCAGCCACGCCTTCGCCGAGGAGACCGTCATCTGGCCGGTCGTCCGGCGGGTGCTCCCCGACGGCGACGACCTGACCCGCCGGATCGAGATCGAGCACCAGGAGGTCAACGAGCTGGTCGCCGCGCTCGAGGAGGGCGGACCCGACTCCCCGGAGCGGCCGGCCCGGCTGGCCCGGCTGGTCGAGGTGCTGCGCGAGGACGTCCGCGACGAGGAGGACGTCCTGTTCCCGCGGCTGCAGGAGCGTCTCGACCCCGCCGAGCTGCGCCGGCTGGGCCGCCGGTGGGAGCTGGTGCGCCGGATCTCGCCGACCCGGGCGCACCCGACGGTGTCCCGCCGCCCGCCGGGCAACGCGCTGTCGGGGCTGCCGCTGTCGGTGCTGGACCGCAGCCGCGACGTCGTCGACTCCCTCGTCCGCCGGGCGCCGGCGCCCCTGGCCCCGGCCGGGGAGGCGCTCAGCCGCGGGCTGGCCACGGCGGCGGCCGTCGTCGAGCGCACCCGGCCGGCCCGCCGCGGCGACGGCCCGCCCACCGCCCGCTGACCACACGGCGAGAGGCCCCCTCCCGATCCCGGCCTGTTCGGCTTTTAGTGTGGGTTTGGGTGCATCCCTGTCCGACCCCCTCGGTACACTCTCCGTGACCGAGGGGGTCGGTCTCTGTCACGGGGGTGTCGATGAGCGAGGTCAGCGGGGTGCCCGCCTGCCCGAAGCCGGAGCACGCCGGCAGCCGGGTGCGCCGTCGCGGGCTCCGTCCGGCGGCGAGTGGGCCGCAGCAGCGGTTCGAGTGCGTGCTGGACGGCGCACACCACTTCTTCACGCGGCCGCTGGACCGGCCGACGGCCCGGCCGAAGCCGCGCCGGGTCCGCTGCCCGGAGGCCGGACACGCGGACGCCCGGGTCGCGGCCCGTGGCACGCGCCGGACGAAGGCGGGCACCTGGGCGCGGTACAGGTGCACCCGCCCGGACGGCTCCGTGCACCACTTCCAGGTCATGGCGCGTGCGGTCGGGAAGACGCTGACCTCGCTGGATGTGCCGCCGGAGTGCCCGGAGCACGAGGACTCGAAGGTGACCCGGCACGGCTCGTTCGGCCGGGGGTCGCGGCGGCGGCAGCGGTACAGGTGCGTGCCTGTGGCCGACGAGGCACACACCTTCGTCCCGCCGCTGTCGCGGGAGACGGTGGAGGTGGGCAGCGACACCTGCGCGACCTGCGACGAGCTGCTGTCGCCGCACAGCGGTGAGCTGACCGGGGCGCGGCACACCCCCTGGTCGCTGAAGGCCGTGGCGAAGGCGCTCAACGACCTGTCGCTGGGGGCGAGCTACGCGAAGGTCTCCCTGGCCATGCGTGAGCATCGCGATCTGGCCGTGCGGCACCTGCACGAGGCGCACGGCATCGACCTGCTCGCCGCGGGCGCGGGCAGCGCGTCAGGGTCGTGGACGACCAAGCAGGGCAAGACCGCCTGGCACCTGGCCGCCGACCTGGTGGAGCAGTACGCGCCGCTGCTGTTCGAGCAGGCGGTCGAGGCGGTCGTCAAGCGGGAGCAGCGGCAGCGCGCGGCCAACGACGCCGCCCTGGCCGCCGACCCGAGCGCGTCGCTGGCGGCCCCGCTCACCTACATCCTCGACGAGCTGCCGGTCGTGCTGACCCGCCGCCGCAAGGCCGCGCGCAACCGGTTCCAGCAGGCGCAGTGGAGCCTGCTGGTGGTCGTAGAGGTGCGCTGGCGGCCGGCACCGGACCCGATGACGCTGCCGTCACGGGAGGCGCGGCTGCGCATGGTTCGGGCCTACCCGCGCGGCAACCAGCAGGCGTGGCGGCTGGTGCTCAACGAGCTGCCGGTGCGACCGGACTACATCGTCGCGGACAGCTCGCTGGCCATCACCGGCGCGGTCAACGCGCACTACGGCCCCGGAGCGGTCGGCCTCATCCCGAGCCTGTTCCACGTCCACCGCAACATCCGCGACGGGCTGATGGAGCTGACCGGCACCACGACGAAGGTCGAGGGCCGCGCCGTGCTCATCCCGCAGCTGGCCAAGCACATGGACGTGCTGACCCGGGACGAGCTGCTCAACCGGACCGCCGCCGACTGGTCGCGGTGGTGGGACGAGCTCATCGCCGCCGTCGCGGCGCTGCCGGCCCCGGTGGTGAAGCTCACCGAGCAGCGCAAGATGTACGAGCCGCGGCTGACGGCGGCGCTGCCGCTGCTGGCCCGCCAGCCACAGCTGCCGGCCTCGAACGCGGCGGTCGAGACCCGCATGCGCCTCCAGCTCGAGCCGTTCCTGGACAACCGCAAGCACCTGTACCGGAACCTGGCCCGCACCAACTTCCTCTTCGACCTGGCCGTGGCCCGTGACCAGGGCGCGTTCGGCGACCTGGATGCCGTGGCGAAGGCCATCCGGGACAGCAACGAGACGGCCGGCGGGTGGGCGCCGGCACCGCGGCTGCTGGCCGACGCGCAGCCGCCGCCCCGGGAGGACGGCACGCCGTCGCCGGGCTACTCGTCGCTGCTGAACCCGCTGCTGGTCGCGGCCCTGGCCGACAAGCGTCTCGGCGGTGCCTCGTGAGCCTGTCCGACACCGGGTTCGAGCTGTTCCAGCTGCTCACCCAGCGGCCGTTCGTGGTGCTCGACACCGAGTACACCGCCGACCCTGACGGTGACGGCGACCGGCTCATCTCCGTCGCCGTCGTCCGCGTCGTGCGCGGCAAGCGGGTCCGCGACGGCGAGCTGTACCGCGAGATGAACCCCGGCGTCCCGGTCAGCGCCGCCTCCACCCGCGTGCACGGCTTCACCACCGAGGCCGTCGCCGGCAAGCGGCCGTTCCGCCACCACGCCCCGGCCATCCTCGACGCGCTGCGGGTGCCGGGCGCGGTGCTCGTCCAGCACACCGGCAGCGACCTGCGGGTGCTCCGCCGCGAGCTGGAACGCCTCGACGAGGCCCGCGCCGCCGGCGACACCCGCGTCACGGTCGGCCTGGCCGATCTGCCGGACCTCCCCGTCGTCGACACCAGCACGCTGCCCCGGCTGCTGCGCGTGCCCGGCATCGGCAACCGGGGCGTGGTCAGCCTGGCCACCCTGTGCCAGCTGCTCGGCGTGACCAACGGCGCGGCCCACCACGCCCGCGGCGACGCCCGGGCCACCGCCGACGCCCTGGTCAAGCTGCTCGTCCACGCGGCCGGCGCGTCCTACGCCTCGCTCGGGGACCTGCTCGCCGACCACGACCGCGGCACCACGCAGTCCCCGCGTCTGCCCGGCTACATCCGCAGCCGTCGCGACATCGACCCGGTGCTGCCGGCCGAGCACCTGGCCCGCCACGACCGGCCGCTGACGCACGCGGGCACCGCCGACGAGCACCGGGCCTGGCTCGACCTCGCCGGGGAGTGCGCGGTCCTGCGCTGCCCGCACCTGCGCGGCGAGGCGGGCCTGGCCGCCCCGGAGAACGGCGGGCGCTCCTCGACCCGCTGGTCGCGCTGCTGCCCTCGCTGACCGAGCCGGGCCAGCCGGGCACGCTGCTCGGCGCGGTCGCGGAGCTCATCGAGGGGGCCGACCCCGCGGCCCCGACGCTGACGCACACCCGGGCGCTGCGGTGGTGGGCCGGGCAGCGCTCGCTAGTCGCCGCCAGCACCCCCTGCGCCGAGGTGCGCGCCGAGGCGTGCACCGACTGCCGCGCCGGGCACGGCTGCCCCGCGACACGATCTACCAGCCGGTCGCCCGCATCGCCACGCTCGGCGCGCGGGGCGTGCTCACCGAGGCCAGCATCCGCGACCGGCTCTTCGGCAGCCGGCCCGACCGCCGCATCAACACCTGGCCCGGCCCGCACACCGACGCCGCGGCCTACATGGCCTGGCTCGTCGTCACGAACGAGGACGACGCTGGCCGCATCACCGCCGCGATGAAGTACCTCGAAGCCGCGATGGACAAGGGCCTGCACCTCGTCGAGCCCCGCCTGGCGCTGGTCGCCTGTGAGGCCGTCATCGACACCGGGGGCCTGGCCGCCGCCGAGGCCATCGCCGACCAGGTGCTCGCCCACCGCACCAGCGACCCGGCCTACGAGGACCTGCGGCTGTGGCTGACCTGGCACCAGCAGGCCGCCGTCCGCGCGGAACGCGCGCTGACCGCCCGGACCATCACCCACCCCCGGCTCGCCCGGCCGGAGGGACGGGTCAACGTGAACCCGTACCTGCCGATCTGACGGGTCCACCTACGCGCCCGGCCGGTCTCACTCCTCGACGGTGACCCCTTCCGCTGCCAGCCGTGCGCGGGCGGTCCGTGCGCGCTCCCGCGCTGTGTCCGCGAGGCGCCGCTCATTGGCCGCTCGCCGCGCCATACCGGCGGACCTCTCCGGGTTCAGCTCGCCGAGCGCCGCCTGCGCGAGCACCTCGCCAGTGGCGTCGTGGAAGGTGGCCGCGCGCTCGTGCGCCGCGATGGCCTCCCGTTCCCGAGCGACAGCACGGTCGAACACACGCTGTTGGCGCTCGGCCGCCTCATTCAGGTCGCGCACGCACCCAGTGTGCTGCGTGCGCAACAGCAGTGGGGACGCAAGCTGCCCGTAGGCGCGCGGCCCCCGCACCCGACACGCCGACACCGGCCACCTCCCGCACCGCCGCGACGCACAGGGCCACCCTGACCGCGCGCCGTCGAGGCCCCCGAACGTGAGCGTGACCCCGGTCCGAGGTGGACCGGGGTCACGCGTTGTCACATCGGGCGTGCGCCCTTTGTGCGCCATGTACCCACACTAAAAGCCGAACAGGCGATCCCGGGAGGGGGCCTCTCGCGCGTGCCGGGTCTCCTCCTAGTTGGTGCTGCGGGGCTTCGGCTCGGCGCGGGCGTCGAGCTGGATCTCCTTCTCGGCCCCCGGGACGCCGTCCTTCAGCTCCTTGGTCCGCTCCTTCTCGGCGTCGAACTCGATGCCGAACAGCAGCGCCACGTTGATCAGCCAGAACCAGACGAGGAACACGACGACGCCGGCCAGCGTGCCGTAGGTCTTGTTGTAGCTGCCGAAGTTGGCCACGTAGAACGCGAACGCGGCGGAGGCGACGACGGCCACGAGGATCGCGACGCCGGCGCCGGGGCTGATGAACCGGAAGCCGCGCAGCTTGACGTTCGGCGTGGAGTAGTAGAGGACGGCGATCATCAGCGCGAGGACCACGAGGATGACCGGCCACTTGGCCACGTTCCACACGGTCAGGGCGGTGTCGCCCAGGCCGATGGCCGAGCCGATGGCCTCCACGACCGGGCCGCTGAGCACCAGCATCGCCACGATGACGGCGGCGAACAGGATGCCGATCAGGGTGACCAGCAGCTGCAGCGGCTTGAGCTTCCAGATCTTGCGGCCCTCGGGCGTCTCGTAGACGACGTTCGAGGCGCGGGTGAAGGCACCCACGTAGCCCGAGGCCGACCAGACGGCGCCGACCAGACCGATGACCAGGCCGAACCCGGCGGTGCTCTGGTTGCCGGCGACCTGGTCGATGACCGGGCCCAGCGTCTCCGCCGCGCTCCCGGGCACCACGGTGGTCAGTGCGGTGGTGAGCTGCTCCGGGGTCGTCAGCAGGCCGACGATCGACGTCAGCGCGATGATCGCCGGGAAGAGCGCGAGGACGCCGTAGTAGGTGAGCGACGCCGCCCAGTCGGTGAGGTTGTCCTCGCTGAACTCCTTGACGGTCCGCTTGACCGTGCCGAAGAAGGTCGGCGTGGTGTCGGTCCCGCGGGGGGCGTTGTCGAACCGCGTGGAGTTGACCTTGTCGTCGTGCGGAGCCGGGTCGCCGGCGGTGTTGCCGGCGAACCTGGTCTTGGCCTCCGTGTCAGTGGCACGGGAGCCGGTGTTTCGGGCCATGGGGTCCTCCGGGGCTGGGCGCAGTCGCCCCGGGTGGGTGCCCCGGGCGGGACCGTTCCATGCGCTCCGGTGATCATCCGGGCGCGGCGTGTCAGCGGATCCCCGAGACGGGTGACCACTCGCCTGCGCCGGCGGTCGCCCGCTCCACGTCGTGCAGGTCGTCGGGCCCGGCGGCCCCTCCGCGCCGGGCCTGCACCATCCCGGCCAGGCTCACCAGCGCGACCGCCGCCGCCGCGCCCGCACCGAGCAGGGCCACCAGGGTGAACCCCCCGGCCCGCGGCAGGCCGGTCGCCGGGTCGGTGGCGGCGCCGAGCAGGGCGACGGTCAGCGTGCTGCCCACGGCCTGGCCCGCCGCCCGGGCGATCGAGTTGACCGCGTTGGCCACGCCGGTCTCGGTCCGCCGCACCGCCCGGACCACCAGCGTGGGCAGCGCGGCGTAGGCGACGGTCACCCACGCCTGGGACAGCAGCCCCGCCGTCACGACCAGCCACGGCTCGGACCGGCCGAGGGCGAGGACCACGAAACCGGCCACGCCGCTGACCGCTCCGACGAGGAGGGTGGGCAGCGCGCCGATCCGGTCGACCACCGTGCCGGCGAACGGGGCGAGCAGGATGCCGACCACGCCGCCGGGCAGCAGGTACACGACGGCGGCCTCGAGCACCGGCGCGCCGAACCCGTAGCCGGCCACGCCGGGCGGTGTCTGCACGTACTGCATGACGGCGAGGAAGGACACGAACAGGCCGACGCCGGTCATGAGACCGGCCAGGTTCGGCACGAGCATGCGCGGGTCGGTGAGCAGCGCGGGGCGCACCAGCGGCTGGGTGCTGCGGCGCTGCAGCAGCACCCAGAGGCCCAGGACGGCCAGTGCCCCCGCCGCGCAGCCGAGCGTCAGCGGGGAGGTCCAGCCCCAGCCGTTGCCCTGCGACACGGGCAGGAGCAGCAGCACGAGGCCGATCCCGAGGACGACGGCGCCGAGCCAGTCGACCCGGCCGGTCGCCGTCGGCGCGCGGCGCGGCAGCAGGACCGCCACCAGGACCAGGGACAGCAGGGTGACGCCGAGCCCGATCCAGAACGGCCGGTGGTAGTCGCCGCCGTCGCCGGTGAGCAGGCCGGCGGCGACCAGGCCGACGACGCCGCCGACGCCCAGGGTGCTGCTGACGATCGACATCGCGACGCTGAGCCGCTCCGGTGGCAGCTCGCGGCGCAGGACGCTGATCGACAGGGGGAAGAGCCCGTAGGACGCGCCCTGCAGCACGCGGGCGACGATCAGCAGCGGGAGCGAGCGGGTGACGATCGCCAGCAGCGTGCCGATCGCGACGGCGGCCAGGATGCCGAGGATGACCGGCCGCTCGCCCCGGGTGTCCCCGAGCCGGCCGAGCACCGGGGTGAGCACGGCGGCGGCCAGCAGGTTGGCGGTGAGCACCCAGCCGGCGGCGGCCGGTGAGACGCCGAGCTGCTCGCCGATGGGCCCGAGCACCGGGACCACCAGGCTCTGCAGCAACGACAGCGTGGTGACGCCCAGTGACAGGGTCAGGACCAGGAGCGCCGGACGCGTCGGGGCGCCGGGGGAGGCCGTTCCGGCGCGGGAGACCTGGGCGCCGGTGGACACCTCCCGATGACACCATGCGGCCGCCCCCGACGACGCGGCGGGCTGGTTGCGGGACCCAACGGTGAGTCCGCTCACAGTCCGTCAGGTGAACAGTACGTAGCGACGATTGAGAGGGCGGTTCGCTGGGGACACAGTCCCCGGACGACGCGCCGCCGGCCTGCAGCCGGGCGGCGAGACGAGACGAGCAAGGGGACGTTCGAGATGCTTCTGTGGCCTGCAGTCACCCTGGTCGGGTTCGTGGTGCTGACCGCTCTGGTGATCGCGATGGGCACCTCCACGACGGCGCGCTACGAGCGCGAGCAGCGGGCGGCGGCCGGCACCGCGACCCGCCGCGAGGCCGCTCCTGCGGCTGTCGCCGTCGAGCCGGTGGGGATGGCCCGGGCGGCCTGAGCCGCACCACCCCGGACGCGGACGCGCCCCGCCGCTCCCTCCCGGGAGCCGCGGGGCGCGCGTGCGTCCGGGGTCCGGTCGATCCGGTCCCCGGCCCCTCCCGGGCACCGCCCCGAGCGGGCGAGGGGCGGGGAGGGGGTCCTCAGAGGTGGGCGTCGGGGGTGTCGAGCACCGTCCGGTCGAGGGACTCCAGCAGGTCCAGCCAGCCGTGCACCTTCGGCAGCTCCCACCGCTGGAAGAACCGCGCCGCGGCGCGCTTGCCCTCGTGGAAGTCGCTGGTCTCGTCCCGGGTGGCCAGTGCCTGCTCCAGCCACAGCCAGCCGACGACGGTGTGCCCGGCCGCGTCGAGGTAGGCGGAGGCGTTGGCCAGCGTCAGCGCCGGGTCGCCGGCGCCCCACAGCGTGCCGGTCACCCCGACCAGCCGGGTGACGGCGGCGTCGACGTCGGAGGCGAGGTCGGCGAACGGCGTCCCGGCGGCGCGGGCCGTGGTCGCGGCGATGGTCTCGGCCAGCAGCCGCAGCCCCGCACCGCCGTGCACGGTGACCTTGCGGCCGAGCAGGTCGAGGGCCTGGATGCCGTTGGTGCCCTCGTGGATCGGGTTGAGCCGGTTGTCCCGGTAGAACTGCTCGACCGGGTAGTCGCGGGTGTAGCCGTAGCCGCCGTGCACCTGGATGGCGAGGTCGTCGGCGACCGGGCCCCACTGCGAGGGCCACGCCTTCGCGATCGGGGTCAGCGTGTCCAGCAGCAGGTGGGCGCGGCTGCGGTCCTCCTCGGTCTCGCCGGTCCGCTCCTCGTCGACCAGGCGGGCGCAGTACAGGCCCAGCGCCAGCCCGCCCTGGGCATAGCACTTGGCGGCCAGCAGCATGCGGCGCACGTCGGGGTGGTCGACCAGCCGCACCATCGGCGACGACGGGTCCTTGCTGCTCGCCGACCGGCCCTGGGTGCGGGTGCGCGCGTACTCCAGCGCGTGCAGGTAGCCGGTGTAGCCGAGGACGGTCGCGCCCATCCCGACGCCGATCCGGGCCTCGTTCATCATGTGGAACATGTAGGAGAGCCCCTTGTGCGGCTCCCCGACCAGGTACCCGACCGCGCCGGCCCGGCCACCGGGACGGTGCACGCCCTCACCGAAGTTGAGCAGCGTGTTCGTCGTCCCCCGGTAGCCCATCTTGTGGTTCAGGCCGGCCAGGACGACGTCGTTGCGCTCGCCGAGCGAGCCGTCGTCGGCCACCAGCACCTTGGGCACGATGAACAGCGAGATGCCCTTCACCCCGGGCGGGCCACCGGGGATCTTGGCGAGCACCAGGTGGACGATGTTCTCGGTGAGCTCGTGGTCGCCGGCGGAGATCCACATCTTGTTGCCGGTGAGCCGGTAGGAGCCGTCGTCCTGCGGCTCGGCGCGGGTGGTGATGTCGGCCAGCGAGGACCCGGCCTGCGGCTCCGACAGCGCCATCGTGCCGAACCAGCGGCCCTCGAGCATCGGCCGGACGAAGGTGTCCTTCTGCTCCTGCGAGCCGTGCGCCAGCAGCAGCCGGGCGTTGCCCATGGTCAGGAACGGATAGCTCGACGTCCCGACGTTGGCCGCCTTGAACCAGGCGAAGGCCGCCTGCCCGACGGTCTGCGGCAACTGCATGCCGCCGTACTCCTCGTCGAAGGTCCCGGACATGATCCCGGACTCGCGGAACACCGCGAGCGCCTGTCCGACCTCGGGGATCATCTCCACCTTGCCGTCGACGAACCGCGGCTCGTTCTCGTCGGCCTTCCGGTTGTGCGGCGCGAAGTGCTCCGTGGCGATCCGCTGGGCGAGCTCCATCACCGCGTCGAAGGTCTCGCGCGAGTGCTCGGCGTAGCGGGGCCGCTTGGTGAGGGTCTCGACGTCCAGCCACTCGTGGAGCAGGAAGTCCAGGTCACGCGGCGACAGGATCAGGTTGGACACGGGGCCTCCACGGACGACGGCGGCGGGAGAACGGGCACGCTGCCCGACCGGCCCACGATAGGCCGGGTCCGTGGAGGGGTAGCACCTCCCTCATGGACCTCGACCACCTGATCGGCCGGGCGACCGGCCTCGCCGGGGGAGCGGGTGCGGCACTGCTCAGGCAGCTGCAGCACGTCCGCCTGCCCGGCGCCGGACAGGCGTCGGCCACCGACGCCCCGGAGGTCGCCGCCCGCCGCTGGCGCGCGGTGACCGTGCTGCGCGAGCCGGCCGACGTCGACGCCGCGGGGCTGCCGGCGCCGCTGGCCGCGCTCGGCGACCGGATCGAGGTGCGCACCACCCCGGCGCCCGGCGACCGCGGCACCGAGCTCGCGGCGCGCTACCGCGGGACGCCGGGCGAGGAGGAGATCGGCGACCTGCGCGCCGCGCTCCGCGAGGCCAAGGCGCTGCTCGAGGTCGGCGAGGTGCTGCGGGTGGACCCGCAGCCGCACGGGACACGCGCCGCCACCCCGCAGGGTGCCGCGCTCGAGGGCGCGGCGGAGGCCGCGCCGAGGGAGGGCGTGCTGTGAGGGCCGCGACCTGGACCGGCGTCAACGAGGTGTCGGTGGAGACCGTCCCCGACCCGACGATCCTCAACGACCGCGACGTGATCCTGCGGGTCCGGCGGACGACGACGTGCGGCTCGGACCTGCACCTGCTGGGCGGCTACATCCCGGCGATGCGCGCCGGCGACGTGCTCGGCCACGAGTTCATGGGCGAGGTCGTCGAGGTCGGCCCCGGTGTGCGGGACCGCCGCGTCGGCGACCGCGTCGTCGTCAACTCCTTCATCGCCTGCGGGAACTGCTGGTACTGCCGGCAGGAGCTGTACTCCCTGTGCGACAACGGCAACCCCAACCCGGGTATCACCGAGGGGCTGTGGGGTCAGAGCCCGGGCGGCTGCTTCGGCTACTCGCACGCGATGGGCGGCTTCGCCGGCTCGCACGCGGAGTACGTGCGGGTGCCCTTCGCCGACGTCGGCAGCTTCGTCGTGCCCGACGAGGTCAGCGACGACCGGGCGCTGTTCGCCTCCGACGCCGTCTCCACGGGCTGGATGGGCGCGGACCTGGCCGGCACGAAGCCCGGGGACACGGTGGCCGTGTGGGGCGCCGGCGGGGTCGGGCAGATGGCCGCCCGGGCGGCGATGCTGCTCGGGGCCGAGCAGGTGTACGTGGTCGACCGGCTGCCCGAGCGGCTGGAGCAGGTGCGGCGGCACGTGGGCGCGGAGGTCATCGACTACTCGACCACCGACGTCATGGCCGAGCTGCGCGAGCGCACCGGCGGCCGCGGGCCCGACGTCTGCATCGAGGCGGTCGGCATGGAGGCGCACAGCACCGGCATCCAGAACGTGTACGACCAGGTCAAGCAGCAGCTGCGGCTGCAGACCGACCGGCCGTCGGCCGTCCGCGAGGCGATCATGGCCTGCCGCAAGGGCGGGAGCGTCTTCGTGCTCGGCGTCTTCGCGGGGCCGGTGGACAAGTTCCCCCTGGGCGCGGCCATGAACAAGGGCCTGACGCTGCGCGGGGCCCAGGTGCACGGGCAGCGCTACATGCCGCGGATCCTCGAGCACATGGCCCGCGGCGAGCTCACCACCGAGCACCTGGCCACCCACGTGATGCCGCTGGAGGACGCGCCGCGCGGCTACCGGATGTTCAAGGACAAGGAGGACGGCTGCGTCCGCGCCGTCTTCCTGCCCCACGGCTGACCGCCGGCCGGGTCGACCGTCGGCTCGTCGCCGCCCACGCCGGCGTGTCCGCGCGTGTCCGCGGCGACGTCTCGACGACCGGCAGCGGAGACGGCGGAGGCCCCTCCCCGCGGTGCGGGGAGGGGCCTCGGTGTCGTGCGGGTGCCTGGCCGTGGTGCCTGGCCGTGGTGCCTGGCCGTGGTGCCTGGCCGTGGTGCCTGGCCGTGGTGCCTAGCCGCGGTGCCGGCCGGCGGGCTCGGCGTCGCCCGGGCGCCCGGTCGGGGGAGCGGTCGACGTCGGGGCCGCGGCACCGGCCGCCTGCGCGGCGTCCTCGGCGGCGCCGGCGCCCGGCGTGTCACCGGCGGTCTGGCCGGCGGCCTCCTGCTGCGCCTGGATGCCCGACTGGTTGCGCAGCTCGAGCTGGGGCAGGAACCACAGGACGAAGAAGCCGACCGCGACGACGAGCGCGGCCACCAGGAACACCAGGTCCAGCGTGTTCGAGAAGCCGGTCCGGAACGGCGTGACCAGCGCCGGGTAGGCGTTGATCGCGCTGGTGTCGGACAGGACGCTCTCCGGGCCCGCCTCCAGCAGCGCACCCGCCTGCTGGGCGGCCTCCGGGCCGGACTGCGCCGCCTGGCGGATCTGCTCCGGCACCTCGGTGCCGAGCCGCGAGAACATGATCGACAGGAACGCCGCCGTACCGATCGTGCCGCCCATCTGCCGGAAGAACGTCACCGAGGAGGTGGCGACGCCGATCTCCCGCGGCGACACGGCGTTCTGCACGGCGAGGATGACCGGCTGCATGTTGAAGCCGAGCCCGAGGCCCAGCAGGAACATGAAGGGCACCAGCGTCCACACCGAGGTGTCGGCCTCGACCACCAGGGACAGGGCGACCAGCGCGGCGACCATGAAGACGACGCCGACGAGCGGGAAGACCTTGTACTTGCCGGTCCGCGCGATCACCTGACCGGACGTCAGCGCGCCGGTCATGATGCCCAGGACCAGCGGCAGCATCTGCAGACCCGCGACCGTCGGGCTCGAGCCGTGCACGACCTGCAGGTACTGGGGCAGCAGCAGGATGCCGCCGAACATGCCGGCGCCCAGGACGATGCTCGACACGCTGCTCACCGAGAAGGTGCGGTTGGTGAACATCCGCAGCGGCAGGATCGCGTCGTCCCGGTACGCCCGCTCGGCCAGCACGAACCCGACGAGGCCGGCGGCGCCGATGGCGTAGCAGGCCAGGGCGCGACCGGAGCCCCAGCCCCAGGTGCGGCCCTGCTCGGCGACGATGAGCAGCGGCACCAGCGCGAGGACGAGGGCCACCGCGCCGGGCCAGTCGATGCGGTGCTGACGCCGCTCGTGCGGCAGGTGCAGGACCCGCATGACGACGGCGAAGGCGAACACGGCCAGCGGCACGTTGATCCAGAAGATCCACCGCCAGCCGTCGACACCGACGATCGACGCCTGACCGGCGAGGAAGCCGCCGATGACCGGCCCGAGCACGCTGGACGTGCCCCACACCGCCATGAAGTAGCCCTGGTACTTCGAGCGCTCCCGGGGAGGGACGACGTCGGCGATGATCGCCAGCGCCAGCGACATCAGGCCACCGGCGCCGATGCCCTGGATCGCGCGGAACGCGGCCAGCTCGTACATCGAGTCGGCGATCCCGCACAGCGCCGAGCCGATCGTGAAGACGGCGATGGCGAACAGGTAGAAGGGCCGGCGGCCGTAGATGTCGGAGAGCTTGCCGTAGAGCGGCGTCGCGATCGTCGAGGTGATGAGGAACGCGGTCGTCGCCCAGGCCTGCAGGTCGTAGCCCTGCAGGTCGTCGGCGATGGTGCGGATGGCGGTCGAGACCACCGTCTGGTCCAGGGCGGCCAGGAACATGCCGAGCATCAGGCCGGACAGGATCGTGATGATCTGCCGGTGGCTGAAGACGCCGCTGGAGTCCGGCGCGGCGGCCGCCGCCCGGGCGTCCCTGCGGCCGGCCGCGCTCGCGCGGGTGGTCTGGGTCATGACTTCTCTCTCGGGACGGGGAGTGCGGAGGGGGAGCGGGGATCGGACGGCAGCGCTGCCGTGAGGTCGTCGAGCAGGCGCCCGAACAGGCCGGTGAGGGCGGTGAGGTCGGCGTCGGACCAGTCGGTGAGCATCGAGCACAGCTGGCTGGTGCGTTCCTCGGCGAGCCGCTCGACGGCGGCGCGGCCGGCGTCGGTCACGACCAGCCGGGTGGCGCGGCCGTCGGTCTCGTCGGCCACGCGCTGCACCAGGTCGTGCTCGACCAGCCAGCCGACGTGCCGGCTGACCGTCGAGGGGTCGGCGTGCACGAGCTCGGCCAGTGCGCTCTGCCGCAGCGGCCCCAGGCGGGTCAGCGGGAAGAGCAGGACCAGCGCGGCGCGCTCCCGGCCGTCGGTGGCGGCCGGGAGGCTCTTGAAGGCGTGCACGAGCCGCATGAAGCGCGGCATCTGCTCCGAGAGCCTGCGCACCTCGGCCGTCCGCTCCGGCGACGGCGCGGCGGACGGGCCGGCGTCGGGGGAGGAGGCGGTGGGCATGGGGACTCCGGTTCAGCAGGAGGAGGGGATGCATGGACGCTACAACTGGTTGCGCGACACACGCAACCAGTTGCAGGTTACATGCATGCGTGACCTGCACGACAGTGACGAGGCACGTACCCAGGACGCGGGGCGGGAAGGCCCGGTCGCCCCGCGGCGTTGTCCCTGCCGGACCTGATGCGCCGGGCGTCCGGCGGTGCGGGTCCGATCCGGTGCGATCCTGGGGGCGGTGGCCCCGGTCGCCGCCTGCCGTCCCCTCACCCGGAAGAGAGCCGAGCGCGCCCGTGACCGCGACCCTCCCGGACCTCCGGTCCCGGCTGGCCGCGCTGACCCTCGACGACGAGCACCGGCTGGGCCGGCGGCTCGAGGGCCTGCGGCGCACCCGTGACGACGCCGCCCGCGAGCGCGCGCTCGCCAAGATCGCCGCCGACGTCAGCGCCGCCGAGGAGCGTGTCGCCCGCCGGCGGGCCGCCCTCCCGGCGATCACCTATCCCGAGCAGCTGCCGGTCAGCGCCCGCCGCGAGGACATCGCCGCGGCCCTGCGCGAGCACCAGGTGGTCGTCGTCGCCGGCGAGACCGGCTCGGGCAAGACGACACAGCTGCCCAAGATCGCCCTCGAGCTGGGCCGCGGCGTGCGGGGCCGGATCGGGCACACCCAGCCGCGGCGGATCGCCGCGCGCACGGTGGCCGAGCGGATCGCCGAGGAGCTCGACACCCCGCTGGGCGGCGCGGTGGGCTGGAAGGTCCGCTTCACCGACCAGGTCGGCGACGGCACGCTGGTGAAGCTCATGACCGACGGCGTCCTGCTCGCCGAGATCGCGCACGACCGGCTGCTGCGCCAGTACGACACGATCATCGTCGACGAGGCGCACGAGCGGAGCCTCAACATCGACTTCCTGCTCGGCTACCTCGCCCAGCTGCTGCCGCGCCGGCCCGACCTCAAGGTCGTCATCACCTCGGCCACGATCGACGTGGACCGGATCGCCAAGCACTTCTCCGTCGACGGCGCCGACGTGCCCGTCGTCGAGGTCAGCGGCCGCACGTACCCGGTGGAGGTCCGCTACCGCCCGGTGGTCGACCCCGACGCCCCCGAGGGCGACCCCGCCGCCGACCCCGACCGCGACCAGGTCACCGCCATCGGCGACGCGGTCGAGGAGCTGGGGCACGAGGGCCCGGGCGACGTCCTGGTCTTCCTCGCCGGCGAGCGCGAGATCCGCGACACCGCCGACGCCCTCGCCGAGCGCTTCCCCGGTGTCGAGGTGCTGCCGCTCTACTCCCGCCTGTCGGCCGCCGACCAGCACCGGGTGTTCCAGCCGCACGCCGGCCGCCGGGTCGTGCTGGCCACGAACGTCGCCGAGACGTCGCTGACCGTGCCCGGCATCCGCTACGTCGTCGACCCCGGCACCGCGCGCATCTCCCGCTACAGCGCCCGGACGAAGGTGCAGCGGCTGCCGATCGAGCCGGTCAGCCAGGCGTCGGCGCGGCAGCGCTCGGGCCGCTGCGGACGCGTGGCGGAGGGCATCGCGATCCGCCTCTACACCGAGGAGGACTTCGAGGGCCGGCCCGAGTACACCGACCCGGAGATCCTCCGCACCAGCCTGGCCTCGGTGCTGCTGCAGATGGCCGCGCTCGACCTCGGCGCGGTCGAGGACTTCCCCTTCGTCGACCCGCCGGACCGGCGTGCCGTCGCCGACGGCCGCGCCCTGCTCGAGGAGCTCGGTGCCCTCGACTCCGACGGGCGGCTCACCGAGACCGGGCGCGCCCTCGCCCAGCTCCCGCTCGACCCCCGGCTCGGCCGCATGGTGGTCGAGGCCGACCGGCGCGGCGTCCTGGAGGAGGTGCTCGTCGTCGCGGCGGGCCTGACGATCCAGGACCCGCGCGAGCGGCCGAGCGAGCACCAGCAGGCCGCCGACGAGATGCACGCCCGGTTCGCCGACGAGCACTCGGACTTCCTCACCCTGCTCAACCTCTGGCGGTACCTCACCGAGCAGCAGGAGGCGCTGTCGGGCAGCGCCTTCCGCCGCACGGTCAAGCGCGAGTTCCTCCACTACCTGCGCATCCGCGAGTGGCAGGACCTGCACGGCCAGCTGCGCAGCACCGCCCGCCGCCTCGGCATGACCCCCGGCTCGCTCGCCGCGGAGCCCGACGAGCGCGGGATCTCCGTCGCCCTGCTCGCCGGCCTGCTGTCCCAGGTCGGCCTGCAGGTCGAGGACACACGCAAGCGCGACGGCGACCGCCGCCGCGGCGGGCGCGAGTACCTGGGCGCGCGCGGCGCCCGGTTCGTCATCGCCCCGGGCACGCCGCTGGCGAAGAAGCCGCCGCGCTGGGTGGTGGCCGCCGAGTTGGTGGAGACCAGCCGGCTGTTCGCCCGCACCGTGGCGCGCGTCGACCCCGACGACGTCGAGCGCCTGGCGGGGCACCTGGTCAGGCGGGAGTACTCCGAGCCGCGGTGGGACGCCAAACGCGGCTCCGTCGTCGCGACCGAGCGCGTGACGCTCTACGGCATCCCGCTGGTCGCCGGCCGGCGCGTGCAGTACGGCTCGATCGACCCCGTCGTCTCCCGGGACCTGTTCATCCGGCACGCCCTGGTGCAGGGCGAGTGGACGACGCACCACCGGTTCTGGGCCGACAACCAGCGCGCCATCGAGCGGGTCGCCGAGCTGGAGGAGCGGGCCCGCCGCCGCGACATCCGGGTCGACGACGAGACGCTCCACGAGCTCTACGACGCGCGGATCCCCGCCGACGTCGTCTCCACCCGGCACTTCGACCGGTGGTGGAAGTCCGCGCGTCGCGCCACGCCGGACCTGCTCACGTTCACGCCGGAGATGCTCACCAACGCCGCCGCGGCCGGGCAGGTGCGCGTCGAGGACTTCCCCGACGAGGTGCCGCTGACGCAGGGGCTGACCCTCCCGCTGTCCTACGCCTTCGCCCCCGGCACGCCACAGGACGGCGTCACCGTCGACGTCCCGCTGGCGGTGCTCGACACCGTCGCCGAGCGGACGTCCGGGGAGTCGCTGGCCTTCACCGTCCCCGGCCTGCGCGAGGAGCTGGTGACGGCGCTGCTGCGGACGCTGCCCAAGCAGCTGCGACGGGCGCTCGTGCCGATCCCCGACCGCGTGCGCGAGGTGCTGCCGCGGATCAGCCCCACCGAGCCGCTGCTCCCGGCGCTGGAGCGGGAGCTGCGCCGGTCCGCGGCCGTCGTGGTCCCGCCGGACGCCTGGGCGCCCGCGGAGGTGCCCGCGCACCTGCGGGCGACGTTCCGCGTGCTCGACGACGGCGGGCGCGAGCTCGCCAGGGGCAAGGAGCTCGGCCCGCTGCGCGCCCGGGTCGCCCCGGCCAGCCGCGCCAGCCTCGCGCGGGCCGCCTCCGACCTCGAGCGCACCGGGCTGACCGCCTGGACGATCGGCGAGCTGCCGCGCACCGTCGAGGTGCGCCGCGGTGGGCACGTGGTCACCGCCTACCCGGCGCTGGTCGACGAGGGGACGACGGCCGGCGTCCGCGTGGTGGCCACCGAGGCCGAGGCCACCCGGCTGACCTGGCGCGGCGCCCGCCGGCTGCTCGTGCTCGTCGCGGGCTCGCCGACCCGGCAGGTGGTGAAGGGCCTCGGCCCGAAGAGCCGCCTGGCGCTGCAGTTCAACCCCGACGGCGAGATCCCCGCGCTGGTCGACGACTGCGTCGACGCCGCCGCCGACGAGCTGCTCGCCGCCGCCGGCGGGCCGCCGCGCGACGAGGCCGCGTTCACCGCGCTGGTGGCGACGGCGAGGCAGCAGCTCCTGCCGATCACCCAGGACGCCGTCCGGCGGGTCGAGGCGGTGCTCACCCAGGCCCGCGAGGTCGCCGTCGCCATCGGTGCCGCGCCGGGCCGGCGGGTCCCCGAGGCCGCGATCGCCGACCTGCGCCGGCAGATGGCCGGCCTGCTGCACCGCGGCTTCGTCGCCGACGCCGGCCGCCGGCGGCTGCCCGACCTGGTGCGCTACCTGAGGGGGATGGCGCTGCGGTTGGAGAAGCTCCCGGCCAACGCGGTGCGCGACGCGCTCTGGACGGACCAGGTCGCCGCGGTCACCGCCGAGTACGAGCAGCTGCGGCGCGAGGTGCCGCCCACGGGCGCGCCGGACGACGCGGTGGCCCGCATCCGGTGGATGGTCGAGGAGCTGCGCGTGGGCCTGTTCGCCCAGCAGCTCGGGACACCGCGGCCGATCTCCGAGCAGCGCGTCTACAAGGCCATCGACGCCCTGACGGCCTAGGCGGGCGGGTCCTCGAGCGTCCCGGCCGAGGACCCGGGCTGGTCGCGCAGCAGCGCGGAGATCCGCTGGCGCGTGACGCCGAACATCGCGGCGATCCGGTTGATGCTCACCGCTTCGGCCTGGAGCGCCCGCGCCTGGGCGCGCCGCCAGGAGGAGCCGGCGCCGGCCAGCGCGGAGAGCACCGTGGAGATCCGCTCGACGACCAGCGGGCGGGTCTCCCCGCTGACGATGTCCAGCCAGCTGTCCCCCGAGCGGCGCCGGCCCAGCAGCTGCTGGGCGCGCTCGCGGGCGTCCTGCAGTTCGACCGCGCACCGGTCGATCTCGCGGACGAGCTGCTCCAGCGCCGCGACCGCGGTGTCCCCGGGATCGTCCCCGGGATCGTCGCTGGGCGTCGCCGGCGACGGGTGCGTGGGGCCTGTGACCACTGGTCCTCCTGCGCGGACGGCGGGCTGGTTCCACCGCGATCGGTTGGACACCACCGTACTGAACGGCCGTTGCATGCAACAGGCGTGACACGCAACAGCACTTGCACGCAACGGGGGTTGCACTCGTGCGGGTCGGGTGGCAAGGTCGTCCCCGATTGAGTAGCGCGCAATCGACCGGCGCGAGCCGCCGGTACGGGGGGACCGATGTCGACACTCACCGCACGGGTGGACCTGCCGCCGTCGCCACGCAGCGTCCCCGCTGCCCGGCACGTGGTCCGCGAGGCCCTGCTCGCCTGGCGGGCCCCGCAGGACGCCGGGGACGTCGCCCTCCTGGTGACCGAGGTCGTCGCCAACGTCGTCGACCACGTGGGCGGGGGGAGCGTCCTGTCCCTGGAGCTGGAGTACTCCGACGGATGGCTGCGCATCGCGGTGTCCGACGGGTCCGCCATCCGTCCCGTCGTCGGCGAGCTCCGCGGTGACCAGCCGCGCGGCCGGGGGATGCAGATCGTCGACGCGATCGCCGACCACTGGGGTGTCGAGGACGTCGAGGGCGGCAAGCGCGTCTGGTTCGTGCTCGCGCCCGGGCGCGGGCCGGTTGTTTGACCGCGGGGCTCGCCGGGGAGGGCTGGGGGAGACCGACGCCGTTCGACGGATGGAGACAGGATGAGCGAGCCCACCAGCCACACCGAGGCAGCCGGCGAGGGCCTGTCCGACGAGGAGATGGTCGAGACCGTCGCCGGCCAGACCGACAGCGCCTCGGGCCACGCCTACAAGGCCGGCAAGGACTGGGACGGCGACGCGAGCCAGACGCCCGCGCCGCCGGACACGGAGTAAGGACCCCCCGCCGCTCGCACGCTCGCGACGGGACCCTGCAGGGGCCCAGCGGCTGACAGACTGCCTCCCGCCCGGCACCGGCCGGGCGGGAGGTGCCCGTGACGACGACGTCCCCGCGTTCGGCCCGGACCGTTCCGGGCGACGGCCCCGCGCGGCCGGGCCTGTTGCGGCCGGTGCGCACGGCCACCCGCTACGCGGTGCGTCACGGGCTGCCGGCGGTCTACCTGGCCCGCGCCGCCCGCCGGGGCGACCCGGTCGGCCGCCTGCTGCGCGAGCCGGAGTCGCGCGAGGACCCCTACGACCTCTACGAGCAGCTGCGAGCCCGCGGGCTGCTGTCACCCAGCGCGCTCGGCCCGGTGACCACCTCGCACGCCGTCGCCACCGAGGTGCTGCGCTCCGACGCCGCCGGCGTGGGCTGGGACCGCTCGCAGGCGCCGGCGCTCGTCCGGTGGGCGCTGCGCTTCGGCGACGAGCTGGACGCCACCGGGGTCGCGGAGCCGCCGTCGATGCTGGTCACCGACCCGCCCGACCACACTCGCCTCCGCCGGCTCGTGAGCCGGGCCTTCACGCCGCGCGCCACGCTGGCCGCCGAGCCGATGGTGCAGCGCACCGCCGAGACGCTGCTCGACCGGCTGGCCGGCCGCGACGACGTCGTCGACCTGGTCGGCGCCTACGCCGCGCAGCTGCCGGTGCTGGTCATCGCCGACCTGCTCGCCGTCCCCGCCGAGCGGCGCGAGGACTTCCTGCGCTGGGGCGCCGCGGCGGCCGCCACCCTCGACCCCGGGCTGCCACTGCGCCGATACGTGGCCGCCGAGCGCGCGCTGCGGGCCATGCACGCGTTCCTGCGCGGGCACTTCGCCCGGCTGCGTCGCGACCCCGGCGAGGACCTGGTCAGCCGGCTGGTCACCCTCCCCGGCGACGAGGCCCTGACCGAGCGCGAGCTGCACGCCACGGTCATGCTGCTGCTCGGCGCCGGCTTCGAGACCACCGTCAACCTGCTGGGCAACGCCGTCGTCCTGCTCGACGCCCACCGCGACCAGTGGGACGCGCTGCGCGCCGACCCCGCCGGCTGGGACGGCGCGGTGGAGGAGGTGCTGCGCTCCGACAGCCCGGTGCAGCTGACCGGCCGCAGCATCGTCCGCGACACCGAGGTCGCCGGGATCGGGCTGCCGGCCGGCACGCGGGTCACGCTGCTGCTCGGCGCGGCCAACCGCGACCCCGCGGTGTTCGACGACCCCGCCCGCTTCGACGTCACCCGCGCCAACGCCCGCGACCACCTGGCCTTCTCCGGCGGCATCCACTACTGCCTGGGCGCCGGCCTGGCCCGGCTCGAGGGCGCCGTCGGGCTGCGGGTGCTCAGCGAGCACTTCCCGCGGCTGCGCGTGGCCGGCCGCCCGGTCCGGCGGGACCTGCAGACCCTGCGTGGCTTCGAGACCCTCCCCGTCCGCCTGCGCTGACGGCCCCTCGCAGGCCCCGACGCGGGCTCGCGAGCGCCGGGGGGAAGGGGGGTCCTTCAGCGGTGGGGCGGGAGCATCCCGGCGCCGACCGTGGCGTTGGTGGCCTCGTCGACGAGGATGAACCGGCCGGTGACCCGGTTGCGGTTGTAGTCGTCGACGAACAGCGGCTGCGTGGTGCGCAGCTTCACGCGGCCGATGTCGTTGAGGCCGAGCTCGCCGGCCTCCAGGTCCCGGTGCAGCGTGTTGACGTCGAGCCGGTAGGTCAGCTCCTTGACCATCGCGCGCACCGTGCGGGTCGTGTGCTTGACCGCCAGCCGCTGCCGCGGGCGCAGCGGCTCGTCGGCCATCCAGCAGACGAGCGCGTCGAGGTCCTGCGTCGCCTGCGGCACGTTGCCCGGGCGGCAGAGCAGGTCGCCGCGGGAGACGTCGACGTCGTCGGCGAGGCGCACCGTCACCGCCATCGGCGCGAAGGCCTGCTCGACCGGGCCACGCGGGCCGTCGATGCCGGCGACCGTCGTGGTCAGCCCGCTGGGCAGGACCTGTACCTCGTCGCCGGGGCGGAGGACCCCGCTGGCCACGGTCCCGGCGTAGCCGCGGTAGTCGTGGAAGGCGTCGGACTGCGGCCGGATGACGTACTGGACGGGGAAGCGGACGTCGACGAGGTTGCGGTCGCTGGCCACGTGCACGTGCTCGAGGTGGTGCAGCAGCGAGGACCCCTGGTACCAGGGCGCCCGCTCCGAGCGGCTGACCACGTTGTCGCCGTGCAGCGCCGAGATCGGCACGACGGTCAGGTCGGGGACGTCGAGCCGGGCGGCGAAGGCGCTGAACTCGTCGCGGATGGTCTCGAAGACCTCCTGCGACCAGTCGACGAGGTCCATCTTGTTCACCGCGACCACGAGGTGCGGCACCCGCAGCAGCGAGGCGAGGAAGGCGTGCCGGCGGCTCTGCTCGAGCATCCCCTTGCGCGCGTCGACGAGCACGATCGCGAGGTCGGCGGTGGAGGCGCCGGTGACCATGTTCCGCGTGTACTGCACGTGCCCCGGGGTGTCGGCCAGGATGAACGTCCGCCGCGGGGTGCTGAAGTACCGGTAGGCGACGTCGATGGTGATGCCCTGCTCGCGCTCGGCGCGGAGGCCGTCGGTGAGCAGCGCCAGGTCGACGTAGTCGCCCTTGCTCGCCCGCTCGATCGCGGCGTACTGGTCCTCGTAGACGGCCTTGCTGTCGTAGAGCAGCCGGCCGATCAGCGTGCTCTTGCCGTCGTCGACCGACCCGGCCGTGGCGATGCGGAGGATGTCCTTGCGCGCCGTCGCCAGCTCGGCCGCCTGCTCGGCGGCGGGGGAGTGGACGTCGACGGCGGACTGCTCGGACATGGCCTCCATCCTCCCCCGCCCGTCGGGGCCGCGGCGGCCGGGGCCGGAACGGGGGACGCTGGTGTGAGCAGCGCCACCGGGCGCGGGGAGGAGCGGGCGTGGGCGGGTTCGTGTTCCTCGTGCCGGTGCTGCTGGTCGTCGTCGCCGGCTACGCGGTCGGCTACGTCGTCGCCGAGGCGCTCGGCGTCGCCGCGCCCGAGGCGGTGGCCTGGCCGGTCGGCTTCCTGCTGCTCGCCGTCACCGTCGTCGTGCTGCTCCGCCACCTCCGCCGCCGCCGGAGGGCTAGAAGTAGCCCTCCTTCTTCCGGTCCTCCATCGCGGCGTCGCTGACCTTGTCGTCGCCGCGG
This sequence comes from Geodermatophilus normandii, assembly GCF_003182485.1. NCBI lineage: Bacteria > Bacillati > Actinomycetota > Actinomycetes > Geodermatophilales > Geodermatophilaceae > Geodermatophilus > Geodermatophilus normandii. The sequence continues at coordinate 1,760,546 of NZ_QGTX01000001.1, forward strand.
GTGGCGCCGCGCTCGGTCATCCGGGTCACCGCGATCTCGGCGATGACGTCGGCGACCGTCGTCGCCTGCGAGCGCACCGCGGCGGTGAGGTTGGCGTCGCCGACCGTGCGGTAGCGGACCGTCTCGCGGAACGTCGGCTCGCCCTCGCGCGGGCGGACGAACTCGTTGACGGCGTAGAGCATCCCCTGCCGCTCGACGACCTCCCGCTCCTGCGCCAGGTACAGCCCGGGGATCTCGATGCCCTCGCGGGCGATGTACTGCCAGATGTCGAGCTCGGTCCAGTTCGACAGCGGGAACACGCGGATCGACTCGCCGAGGTGGATCCGGCCGTTGTAGAGGTCCCACAGCTCGGGGCGCTGGTTCTTCGGGTCCCACTGGCCGAACTCGTCGCGGAAGGAGAACACCCGCTCCTTGGCCCGCGCCTTGTCCTCGTCGCGGCGGGCGCCGCCGAACAGCGCCGTGAAGCCGTGCTCCTCGACCGCGTCGAGGAGCACCGGCGTCTGGATCCGGTTGCGCGAGCCGTTGGGCTCCTCCTTGACCAGGCCGCGGGCCATCGCGTCGGGCACCGAGGCGACGACCAGCTCGACGCCGAGCTCGGCGACCCGCTTGTCGCGGAACTCGAGGACGTCGGGGAAGTTGAGCCCGGTGTCCACGTGCATCACCAGGAACGGGATGCGCGCCGGCGCGAACGCCTTGCGGGCCAGCTCCAGCATGACGATGGAGTCCTTGCCGCCGGAGAACAGCAGCACCGGGCGCTCGAGCTCGGCGGCCACCTCGCGGATGACGTGGATCGACTCGGCCTCGAGCGTCTCCAGCTGGGTGAGCCGGTAGTCGGGGGTCGTCACCGCTCCAGTGTCCGTCACGCCGGTCGGCGGACGGCGGCCAGGAGGTCACCGGCCAGCTCCGGGCGGCACACCAGCAGGTCCGGCAGGGAGGGGTCGGGTCCGTTGTAGCGCAGCGGCGACCCGTCCAGCCGCAGCGCCGTCAGCCCCGCGGCCAGGGCGACGGCGACCGGCGCGGCCGAGTCCCACTGGTACATCCCGCCGGCGTGCACGTAGGCGTCCACCTCCCCGCGCACCACCGCGGTCACCTTGAAGCCGGCCGAGCCCATCGGCACCAGCTCGCCGCCCACCGCCTCGGCGGCCGCACCGGCCTGCGCGGGCGGCCGGGTGCGGCTGACCGCGATCCGGGGCGACCGGGCGACCGCCGGCGGCAGCCCGGGAGCCGGGTCGGTCACCAGCACCTCGCCGACGGCCGGCAGGGCCACGGCGGCGGCGGTCACCGTGCCGCCGGCCCACAGGGCCACGTGCACGGCGAAGTCGGACCGGTCCGTCTCGCCGTACTCACGGGTGCCGTCGAGCGGGTCGACGATCCACACGCGCCCGGCCTCGAGCCGGCTGCGGTCGTCGGCGGCCTCCTCGCTGAAGACGACGTCGTCGGGACGCTCGCCGGCGAGGACGGCGGTGATCGCGTCCTGCGCCGCGGCGTCGCCGGCATCGCCCAGCGCGCGCCCGGTCAGGCCGCCGGCGCGCAGCGCCATCAGCACGTCCGCCGCCGCCCGCGCCGCGGCGGCGGCGACCTCGACGTCCCTCACTCGCCGGCCCCCGGCGCGGTCGCGTCGGTGGGCCGCGACGGCGGCGCGTGCCGGCCGGAGGCGTCGGTGACCCCCGCGAAGTACTCGGCGCGCAGCTCCTGGCGCGGCAGGACGAAGACCGCCCGCGCCTCGACCAGCGGCCGGTCCGGCGCGTCGGGCAGCGCGATCGTGCCGGTGACGACGGACTTGCGGCCGCCGGCCTCGGTCACCCGGGCCCGGCAGACGACGGGGGTGTCCAGCGGCACGGGGCGGCGGTAGTCCAGCTCCAGCCGGGCGGTCATGCCCCACAGGCCCGCGCGGATCGTCGCCGCGCCGAGCACCTGGTCCATCACCAGGCCGCTCATCCCGCCGTGCAGGAAGCCGGGCGGTCCCTCGTAGGCCAGGCCGAAGACCGCCTCGCCGACGACGCCGCCGGGCTCCTCCCGCAGCCGCAGCGGCGGGGCGAACGCGCTGCCGACCCCGGTCACCGGGTTGTAGACGCGGCGGAAGCGCACCGGGTCGTCGAGCGCCGACAGCTGTCCGGGCGGGCGGATCGATGCCGTGAGCCGGCCGGTGACCTCGCGCACGACCGCGGCGGCCGCGGTCAGGTCCGCGGCCGGGACCGACGTGCGCACCGAGGCGTCGACCAGGCCGCGCAGGGCCCCGCCGAGGTCGGCGACGGCGTCCATCAGCACGGCGTCGTACGGGGCTCCTCCGCTGTCAGTGCTCACCGGCGGACGGTAGCCCCGCCGGGGCGGGGGCACCGCCGGGGGCACCGCCGGGCAGACCCCACGGCGCGCCCGCCGGGTCACTGCCGGGGCCACCGCCGGGGGCGCTGCCCGGTGCGCTGCCCGGGCCCCGCCGGGCAGGTCGGGGCCGGAGCGGGGCAGCCGCACCGTGAAGGTCGCGCCGCGTCCGGGGCCGGTGTCGAGGTGCACGTCGCCACCGTGCGCGGCCACGAGCGAGGCAACGATGGACAGCCCGAGCCCGGTCCCCCCGGCCACGCGGCTGCGCGAGGCGTCGGCGCGGTAGAAGCGCTCGAACACCCGGGCGGCGTCCTCGGGCGCCATGCCGGGGCCCTCGTCGGTCACCCGGAGCACCACCCGGTCGCCGCCGTCGCTGGTGTCCTCGCCGATCGAGACCGTGACCGGGGCGGTGTCCGGTGTGTGCACCAGCGCGTTGGTCACGAGGTTGCCCACGACCTGGCGCAGCCGGGCCTCGTCGCCGAGGACCACCGGCACCTCGGTGAGGGAGTCGTCCAGGTGGAGGCTGACCGGCCGGTCGGGCTGCAGGACGCGCGCGTCGTGGACGCTGTCGCCGGCGACCTCGGCGAGGTCGACCGGGGCGATGCTCAGCGGCCGCTGCTGGTCGAGCCGGGCCAGCTGCAGCAGGTCCTCGACCAGCACGCCCATCCGGCCGCCCTCGCTCTCGATGCGCTCCATGAGGCGGGCGACCTCCTCGGGGCCGGCGACCGCGCCCTGCCGGTAGAGCTCGGCGAAGCCGCGGATGGAGGTCAGTGGGGTGCGCAGCTCGTGGCTGGCGTCGGCGATGAACCGGCGCATCCGCTCCTCGGAGGCCCGGGCCTGCTCCTCGGAGGCCTGCTGGGACCGGAAGGCGGTCTCGATCCGGGCGAGCATCCCGTTGAGCGCCTGCGACAGGCGGCCGACCTCCGTGCGGTCGTCGCCCGCGGGCACCCGCTGGGACAGGTCGCCGGCGGCGATCGCCTGGGCGGTGCGCTCCACGCCGGCCAGCGGGCGCAGGCTGCTGCGCACCAGCCAGTAGCCGGCCACGCCCAGCGCCACCAGCACGACCAGTCCGACGACGACCTCGATGGACACCAGGCGGGCGATGACCCGGTCGTCGCGGTCGAGGTCGCCGCCGACGACGATGGTCAGCCCGCCGGGCAGCTGCTCGGCCGTGACGAGCCACTTCGTGTCCCCGTCGCCGGAGGCCACCGTCCGGGCCGTCGACTCACCGGGGCGGCCGCCGCCCTCGCCCCGCGGGCCGCCGAACGCCACCGCGGCGTCGTCGGCGATCTCCTCCACGTCCTCGACGTCGAGGTCGGGCTGCTCGGCCGCCGTGAGCGGGCCGTTGAGCACGATGGGCGCCTCCTCGCCGGGCACCACGCAGGCCAGGTAGCTGTCGGGGTCCACGCCCCGCTGCCGGCCGCCCAGGTAGCAGCCGGCCAGGATGCGCTCGTCGGCCGTCGCGTCGCGGACGGTCTCCTCGAGCTGCTGGTCCAGCTGCGCGACCAGGTACCGCTTGAGCAGCGACGTCGCCGTGACCCCCGTGACGACCAGCGCCAGGGCCACCAGGACGAGCAGCAGCGCGACGAGCGTGATCCGCAGCGGCACCCGCGGGAGGCGGGGGCCGCTGCGGGCGGTCGCTCCGGGGAGCCCGGCGGGCCTGCTCACGCGCCGCGTGGCAGCCGCAGGGTGTAGCCCACCCCGCGGATGGTGTGCAGCAGGCGCGGCTCGGTGGTGTCCACCTTGCGCCGCAGGTAGGAGATGTAGGACTCGACGACGTTGGCCTCGCCGTTGAAGTCGTAGTTCCACACGTGGTCGAGGATCTGCGCCTTCGACAGCACGCGCCCGGCGTTGGCCATGAGGTAGCGCAGCAGCTTGAACTCGGTGGGGGAGAGGCTGACCACCTGGCCGGCCTTGACCACCTCGTGGGACTCCTCGTCGAGCTCGATGTCGGCGAAGGTCAGCCGGCTGGTCTCCACGGCGCGCTGCTGCCCGGCGCTGCGGCGCAGCACCGCCCGGATGCGGGCGAGGACCTCGTCGAGGCTGAACGGCTTGGTCACGTAGTCGTCGCCGCCGAGGGTGAGCCCGGAGACCTTGTCCTCGGCCGCGTCACGCGCGGTGAGGAACAGCACCGGCGTGTGCCGCCCGCTCTCGCGCAGCCGCCGCACGACGCCGAAGCCGTCCAGGCCCGGCATCATGACGTCGAGCACCAGCAGGTCGGGACGGAAGGTCGAGGCCAGGGCCAGCGCCTGCTGCCCGTCGGCCGCCGTCGCCACCTCGAAGCCGGCGTAGCGCAGGCTGGCGGAGAGCAGCTCGCGGATGTTGGGCTCGTCGTCGACCACCAGGAGCCGCGCCTCCGGAGCGGTGGGTCGAGCGCTGCGTGCTCCCGTCACGACAACTCCCGTCGGACGCCTGGCTGCTGTGGTCATGCCCTCAGGTTCTGCGTCGGGGCTGCGGTCGCACTGGACGCTACCTGTGAGTTGCCTGTGGGGAGCCGTTCCCGCGGGGAGGCTCAGGCGGGCGCCATGGCGCGGCCGCGGCGCCAGTAACCGATGGCGTGGTGCTGGGCGCGGGAGAGCCCCCACCGGCCGCGCAGGTCCGCGCGCACCGCCCGGACCGCGGCCGACTCGGCGGCCACCCAGGCGAAGACGTCGTCCCCGGCCGGCCGCTCGAGCGCGGCGACGGCGTCGGCGAGCAGCGTGCTCTCACCCGGCGCGGTGTCGCCGCGGTGCAGCCAGCGCACCTCCACCCCCGGCGGCGCGGCGAGCACCTGCTCCTCCTCGGGGCCGGCCACCTCGACCAGGGCGACGCCGCGGGCGGCCGGGTCGGCCGCGGCCAGGATGCGGCTGATCGCCGGCAGTGCCGTCTCGTCACCGGCGAGGAGCAGCGTGCCGGCGGGGCGGTCCCCCAGCGCGCCGCTGCCGGCCACGCCGAGCAGGGCGCCGGGAGCGGCGGCCCCGGCCCAGGCGGCGGCCGGCCCGTCGCCGTGCAGCACGAAGTCGACGTCCACCTCGCCCCGGGCGGGGTCCTGGCGGCGGGCGGTGTAGCTGCGCAGGCTGATGCCGTGCGACCCGGCGGGCCACACGATCCGCCCGTCCCGCGCCACCGCGGGCCAGCGCGGATCGGGATCGCCCACGCGCGGCACCAGGAGGTTGACGGTCGGCCCCGCCGCGGCGACGGCGTCCGGCGTCCCCGACAGCACGACGCGGCGCACGGACGGCGTGACGTCGGAGACCGAGACGACGGTGAGGACGTCGACGGGCCGGGGACTGCCCGGGAGGTGGGCCTCCCCCTCGGCGGGGCGCCCCACGGGAGGACCGCCCAGGGGCCGGCTGCCGGCGGGTTCTGTCACGGCGGCGAGCGTAGGGACCGGGCGGGCGACGGGCCGACCCGGCCGACCCCGGGGGAATGAGGTCGACCGGGCCGGCGATCGAGGACGGGAGATGTCACGGAGCGTGACCCCTGCTCGACTCTCAGCAGCAGGTTCGCCCCGAGGACCCCCGTCGACACGAACGCTACGTGACCGCGGTGGACCTGGCACTGCCCGATCGGGTGGTGGGCGTCGCCGCGAGGGTGATCTCCGTCGCCCGCGGGCCCGGTACCGACACCGCCCTCGCGGATGTGTGCTCCCTCGGCCGGGCGGGCACGGGGGGTGGACCACTGAGACCGCGGAGGACCGACACATGGCCGACGACTTCTCGAAGGGTGACCACGTCACCTGGAACAGCCACGGCAGCAAGGCCGAGGGCACGGTGAAGAAGGAGATCACCTCCGAGACCGAGGCCGGCGGCCGGAAGGTGAAGGCCAGCCCCGACGAGCCGCAGTACGAGGTGGAGAGCGACAAGAGCGGGAAGACGGCGGTGCACAAGCCGTCCGCGCTGGAGAAGAAGTGAGACGGACCCGTAGAGGAGACACAACGTGAGCGAGACCGACGACCGCTTCGCCGGGGCGTCCTCCCGCAGTGACAAGCACAGCCCCCGGGTCGACGAGGAGCTCGAGCACGAGATCCAGGGGATGCTCAAGTCCGGCCATGCCACCCGGTCCGAGGAGTTCCGCGAGGTGGAGCCGGTCGCCGAGGGTGAACCGGACACCGCGACCAGCCCGAACAGCACGCTCATCGGCGGTGTGCCGGTCGGCATGACCGAGGACGCCGTCGTGGCCCGTGCCGAGCTGGCCCGCTGGCTGGTGCGTGCCGACTTCCCCGCCGACGGGCCCGGTCTCGTCGAGGCCGCGCTCGACCACCGGGCGCCCGACGCCGTCGTCGAGGAGCTCCAGCGGCTCCCGGAGGGGCAGACCTACGAGCGGATCGGCGACGTCGCCCGGGCGCTGGGGTACCCGACCGAGACCTGACCACCGGGACCCGCAGGGGGCTCAGGAGCCGGTGCGCTCCTGGGCCCCCTCGTCGTTCCCGTCCTCGGCTATCTCCTCCCGGCCGCGCCGCCGGAACAGCTTCGAGCCGGGGAAGCCCTTCACCACCTCGCGGATGTCCTGCATCGTGTCGACCAGGTCGTGCACGTCGGTGCCGACGTCGCCGAGGGACTCGAGCACCGGCAGCATGCTCTCGTCCAGGTGGGTCACCAGGGTGGGCAGCCGGTCCACGAGGACGACCAGCGCCTCGACCTCGTGCGGATCGAGCGTCTCGGCCAGCCGGCGGACCGACGGCGCCAGGCGCGCCAGCGGCTCCTCGTAGCCCCCCAGCAGCGGGTCGATCCGCCCGACGAGCCCCTCGGCCCCGCCGACCGCGCCCTCGGCCCGCTCCACCGTCCCCCGCGCCCGGTCGGTGATGGCGGCCACGGCCGTGATCGCGGCGTCGGCCTTCTGCTGGGTCTGCTCGACGGCGCCGATGGCGGCGTCGGCCCGCTGCTGGGTCTGCTCGACGGCGCCGATGGCGGCGTCGGCCTTGTGCTGGGTCTGCTCGACGGCGCCGATGGCGGCGTCGGCCCGCTGCTGGGTCTGCTCGACGGCGCCGATGGCGGCGTCGGCCTTGTGCTGGGTCTGCTCGACGGCGCCGATGGCGGCGTCGGCCCGCTGCTGGGTCTGCTCGACGGCGCCGATGGCGGCGTCGGCCCGCTGCTGGGTCTGCTCGACGGCGCCGATGGCGGCGTCGGCCCGCTGCTGGGTCTGCTCGACGGCGCCGATGGCGGCGTCGGCCCGCTGCTGGGTCTGCTCGACGGCGCCGATGGCGGCGTCGGCCTTGTGCTGGGTCTGCTCGACGGCGCCGATGGCGGCGTCGGCCTTGTGCTGGGTCTGCTCGACGGCGCCGATGGCGGCGTCGGCCCGCTGCTGGGTCTGCTCGACGGCGCCGATGGCGGCGTCGGCCTTGTGCTGGGTCTGCTCGACGGCGCCGATGGCGGCGTCGGCCTTGTGCTGGGTCTGCTCGACGGCGCCGATGGCGGCGTCGGCCCGCTGCTGGGTCTGCTCGACGGCGCCGATGGCGGCGTCGGCCCGCTGCTGGGTCTGCTCGACGGCGCCGATGGCGGCGTCGGCCCGCTGCTGGGTCTGCTCGACGGCGCCGATGGCGGCGTCGGCCCGCTGCTGGGTCTGCTCGACGTTGCCGATGGCGGCGTCGGCCTTCTGCTGGGTCTGCTCGACGTTGCCGATGGCGGCGTCGGCCTTCTGCTGGGTCTGCTCGACGGCGCCGATGGCGGCGTCGGCCGCGTGGAGGGTGGCGCCCGCACCGGCGACCAGGTCGTCGGCCCGTTGGCGGGTGGAGTCCAGTGCGGTCACCGCGTCGTCGACCCGGTCGACGAGGCCCTCCGCCCGGTCCACCACGGCGTCGACCCGGTCCAGCAGCCCCTCGAGCCGGCCCACCGCCGCGGCCACCCGGGGCACCAGGGCCAGCGCCTCGGCGACCCCCTCGCGCAGGCTGTCGACGGCGGAGAAGACGTCGGACGGACCGGGGATCGACGGGAGTCTCACGGGCCGACGCTACGTCCCGACGGGGTGCCCTGCCTGGTCGGAGGGCCGGTGCGCGCCCGGACGGGGGGCTCCGGGACGTACTCGCCCGGCGGGTCCCGGCGCGTGTGACCGGGCGATGGGGCCTGGCGGCCGTATCGTTGAGTGCTGCCGCGCATGCGGGGCGCAACGACACGAACAGCACCACGTGCACGGCACGACACGGACAGCACGGCACGGACCACGACGATGGGATGTCGACACCGGTGGGGGACGAGCGCGGGCGGGACGGGCGGGCCGGGGACCGCGGCGCGCCCGGTCCCGTGACCGTCGAGCAGCTGCTGGCCCGCCAGGGCGGCGCCACGGGCCGCCGGGCCGCCCGGCGCACCGGCGAGGTACCCATCCCGCTCGAGCCCGGTGAGGCGCTGCCGCCGCACCGCGGCCCCCTCCCGCCCGTGCCGGGGTCACCGGCCGCGCCCGCGGTCCCCGGCCGGCGGTCCCCGGCCGACCCGCCCGCCGCGCCCGACGACTCCGCCGGCCCCGACGCGGACTGCCCCCGGTCCCGGGCGGCCCGGCCGGCGTCCAGCGCTCCGCCCCCGTCCCGCCGCTGCCCCCGCTCGGCGGCGTCCACCGGTCCCAGCCGGTGCCGCCGCTGCCCGGCGCTCCCCGGGAGCAGGCCGTCCAGCGCTCCCGGCCGGTGCCGCCGCTGCCGGCCGGGCACCGGTCGGGTCCGGTGCCGCCGCTGCCCGGGACCGCCGCGTCCGGCGTCCAGCACTCCCGGCCGGTCCCGCCGCTGCCCGGTACCCCGGCCTCCGGGATCCAGTACTCCCGTCCGGTACCGCCGCTGCCCGGCCGGCCCGCGCACCCGCCGATCCCCGGTCTCGACGGCCCGGCGATGTCCGGCGCCGGCAGCACCCGGCGCCCGCTCGCCGAACGTCCGCCGCGCAGCCCCGGACGGCGACGGCTCGTCCGCGCCGCCGTCGTCCTCGGCGTGCTGCTCGGCCTCGTCGTCGGCTACCACGCCGGGCTGTACGCCTACGTCGACCGCAGCATCGCCCGCGTCGCCGCGCTCGCCCCCGAGGGCCCGGAGGTCATCGCCCCGCAGCTGCAGGAGGGCGCGACCACCTACCTCGTCATCGGCACCGGCCTGCCCGGCACCGACGGCCCGGCATCGGTGACCACGATGCTGGTACACGTGGCCGCCGCCGAGGACCGCGCCGTCCTGGTCAGCGTGCCGCCGACCGCGCTGGTCGACACCCCCGGCTGCCGGGCCGACGACGGCTCGATGCGCGAGCCGGTGTCCGAGGCCTTCGCGACGTCGCTGCTGGCCGGCGGGCCGTCGTGCATGGTGCGCGCGGTCCAACAGCTGTCCGGGCTGCGCGTCGACCACTACCTCGCCGTCGACCTCGGCCGGCTGCCCGCCGTGGTGGACGCCGTCGGCGGCGTGAGCGTCTGCCTGCCCGCCGCCGGCCCGGCCGACGCCGCGTCCGCGACCCCGCTGCCGGCCGGCACCTCGGAGCTCACCGGCGCCCAGGCCACCCGCTACCTCGCGCCGGGGGACGTCGGTCCCGACGTCACCGGGGTCGCCGCCGCCGAGCGCACGCAACAACTGCTGTCGGCCACGATGCGCTCGGCGATGACCGTGGGGACGCTCGCCAACACCTACGAGCTGACCCGCTTCCTGACCCGCGCCGCCGACGCGCTCACCGTGGACGACCAGACGACGCTCGGCGACCTGCGCACCCTGGCCTCGGCACTCGCGGGCCTCGACGACGACGCCGTGCAGCACGCCGGCCTGCCCGTGGCGCAGGTCGACTACGTGCCGGCCGGCAGCGACCAGGCCTACGTGCTGCTCGACGGCGCGGCCACCCGCTCGCTGTTCGACGGCGTCATCGAGGACAGCTCGGTGCCCGCCGAGCTGGCCACCCCCGTCGCCGCTGCGGCCACCGCGCCCGTGGAGGACCCGGCGGCGGCCGCGTCGCCGGCCGCCGAGAGCGCCGCCGAGAGCCCCGCCGTGGACACCGGCGCGGAGCAGGCAACCGCCGGCGCGGCCGAGCAGCCGCTCACCGTCGCCCCGGCCTCCGTGACCGTCGACGTCCTCAACGGCACCGCCACCGGCGGGCTGGCCGGCACGGTGGGCGACCTGCTGCGCCAGCAGGGCTTCACGGTGGGCCAGGTCGGGAACGAGCGCGGCGCGGTCGACCGGACCGTCGTCCGGCACGGTCCCGGCGTCGTCGAGCAGGCGCGCACCGTGGCCGCCGCCGTCCCCGGCGCGGTCCTGCAGCCCAGCGACGCCATCGGCGACGCCGTGCAGCTGGTGCTCGGCCCCGGCTACTCCGGCGTCGTCCCGGTACAGGTCCCGGCCCCGGCCCCCGCTCCGGCCCCCGCCGCGGCGGTCGCACCGGCGCCGGCCGCGGAGACGACCCCGGCGGCTGCGCCCACGACGCGCGCGGGCCGGGTCGGCTGCGGCTGACCGGCGCGGGCACACAGCGCGCCGATCCGCCCGCACGACGGAGGTGCGTGCACACGACGAGGGCCGCCGCGGCCGTGCCGCGGCGGCCCTCGTCGGACGAGGTGGCTCAGCCGAAGCGGCCGGAGATGTAGTCCTCGGTCGCCTTCTGGTCGGGGTTGCTGAAGATCTTCTCGGTCGGGTTGAACTCGATCAGCCGGCCGGGCTGGCCCACGCCGTTGAGGTTGAAGAAGCCGGTGGAGGTGCTCACCCGTGCCGCCTGCTGCATGTTGTGCGTGACGATCACGATGGTGAACCGCTCCTTGAGCTCGGCCATGAGGTCCTCGATGGCCAGCGTGGAGATGGGGTCCAGGGCCGAGCAGGGCTCGTCCATCAGCAGCACGTCGGGCTCGACGGCGATCGCGCGGGCGATGCACAGCCGCTGCTGCTGGCCGCCGGACAGGCCCGACCCGGGACGGCCGAGCCGGTCCTTGACCTCGTTCCACAGGTTGGCGCCACGCAGCGCGCGCTCCACCAGCTCGTCGGTCTCGGCCTTCTTCATCTTCTTGCTGTTGAGCCGGTTGCCGGCGATGACGTTGTCGTAGATCGACATCGTGGGGAACGGGTTGGGCCGCTGGAAGACCATGCCGATCTGCCGGCGGACGTCGACCGGGTCGGTGTCGGCGCCGTAGAGGTCCTGGCCGTCCATGACGACCTTTCCCTCGACGCGGGCGCCGGGGATGACCTCGTGCATGCGGTTGAGCGAGCGCAGGAAGGTCGACTTCCCGCAGCCCGAGGGGCCGATCAGCGCCGTGATGCTGCGCGGCTCGATCGAGACGTTGACGCCCTCCACGGCCAGGAAGTTGCCGTAGTAGATGTTGAGGTCGGAGACCTCGATGCGCTTGGCCACGTGCAGATCCTCCGGGTCGGGTCGGTCAGCGACCGGTCTTGGGAGCGAAGAAGCGGCTGATCAGGCGGGCGACGACGTTGAGCGCCATGACCAGGATGATCAGTACGAGGGCTGCCGTCCAGGCCCGGTCGAGGAAGGCCTGCGTCGCCGTGCCCGGCTGGGTGAGCTGGAAGTAGGCGAACACCGGGAGCGTCGCCATGCGCCCGTCGAACGGGTTGAGGTTCGTGCCCGTGATGAGGCCGACGGTCACCAGCAGCGGTGCGGTCTCGCCGACCACCCGGGCGACGGCCAGCGTGATGCCGGTGCCCAGGCCGGCGACCGCCGTGGGCAGGACGACCTTGACGACCGTGCGCCACTTGGGCACACCCAGGGCGTAGCTGGCCTCCCGCAGCTCGTTGGGGACGAGCTTGAGGACCTCCTCGCAGGACCGGACCACCACCGGGATCATCAGCACCGAGAGCGCCACGGCGCCCATGACCCCGAGCCGCACGGAGTTGCCGAAGACCAGGGTGAACAGCGCGAAGGAGAACAGGCCGGCCACGATCGACGGGATGCCGGTCATCACGTCGACGAAGAAGGTGATGGACCGCTTGAGTCGGCCGGTGCCGTACTCCACGAGGTAGATGGCGGCCAGCAGGCCGATCGGCACCGAGATGAGCGTGGCCAGCGCCGTGATGATCACCGTGCCGAGGATCGCGTGGTAGGCGCCGCCGCCCTCGCCGACCACCCGGTACATCGAGTTGGTGAAGAAGGTGGCGTCGAACCGGGGCAGGCCGTTGTCGAGCACGGTGTAGACCAGCGAGACCAGCGGGACCATCGCGATCGCGAACGCGGTGGTGACCAGCGAGGTGACCAGCCGGTCGGTCGCCTTGCGCTGTCCCTCGACCGAGCGCGAGACGACGTAGACGGCCAGCGTGCCCAGCACGACGCCGTAGACCACGGTCGTCACGAGGCTGAAGCCGGTGAGCGCCGACAGGGCGGCCCCCAGGGCGACGCCCGCCAGGTAGACGCCGAGCGGAGCGAACCGGGGGAGCCGCCGACGGGACCGGACGGGCCCGGAGGCGTGCCTGGTCGGCTGCGGCGCGGACTGGGTGTCGATGCTCATCAGTTGGCTCCGGAGAAGTCGGCGCGCCGGTTCACGACCCAGCGGGCGAGCATGTTGACCACCAGGGTGATGAGGAACAGGGCCAGGCCGCTGGCGATGAGGGTGTTGACGTCGAGGCCGGTCGCCTCGGGGAACGACAGGGCGATGTTCGAGGCGATCGTCGAGGGGTTCGAGTTGCTGATCACGTTCAGCGTCGCGCCGGCACCGCCGGAGAGGATGATCGCCACGGCCATCGTCTCGCCGAGCGCGCGGCCCAGGCCGAGCATCGCGCCGGCGATGACGCCGGACTTGCCGTAGGGCAGCACGGCCATCCGGATCATCTCCCAGCGGGTGGCGCCCAGGGCCAGGGCCGCCTCCCGGTGCAGCGCCGGCGCCTGGCTGAACACCTCTCGCGAGATGGCCGAGATGATCGGCAGGATCATCACCCCGAGCACGATCCCGACGGTCAGCATCGTGCGGCCGCTGGTGGAGGCCGGGCCGGCGAAGACCGGGAGGAAGCCGAGGGTGTCGGCGAGCCACTGGTGGAAGGGCACCAGCTCCGGCGCGAGGACGGCGATCCCCCAGAAGCCGTAGACGACGCTGGGGATCGCCGCGAGCAGGTCGATCACGTAGCCCATGCCGGCGGCGATGCGCCGCGGGGCGTAGTAGGTGGTGTAGAGCGCGATGCCGACGGCGAGCGGCGTGGCGACGACGAGCGCGATCACGGCACCGAGCAGCGTGCCGAGGACGAGCGGGCCGACGTAGCCGGCCAGGCCCTCGCCGCCGGGGATCTCCTCCGACGGCGCGGTGAGAGCGGGGAGCGCCTCGCTGATCAGGAAGGCGGCGACGCCGGCCAGGACCAGCAGGATGAAGACGCCGGAGCCCTTGGCGGCGCCGGAGAAGAGCCGGTCACCCGCCCTGCGGACGGCGCGCTGCCGTGACGGTGGTTCGGTCGGGGCCTTCGTGGCGGTCACCGCTGCTCCGTGGGAGTCGTTCGTGGGTTCCGGTGCCCGGGTCCGGGCGGTGCGACGGCCCGGGACGTCGGTCGACGTCCCGGGCCCTCGCGGTGGGCCGCCGTCAGGCGGCGGCGGTGATGGCGTCGACGGCGCCCTGGGCCTGCTCGCGCAGGGTGTCGGAGATCTGGGCGTTGCCGGCGTTCTCGGAGGCCGTGGCCTGGCCGTCCTCGCTGATCACGTAGGACATGAAGGCCTTGACGTTGTCGGCCTTCGACTGGTCGTCGTACTCGATGCAGCCGATGTGGTAGCTGACCAGGACGATCGGGTACTCGCCCGACTCCTCGGTCAGCCGGTTCACCTCGATGGCGAAGTCGTACTCGCCGCGGCCCTCGACGGCCGGGGAGTTCTCGACGACGGCGGCAGCGGCCTCGGCGGACGGAGCGACGAACTCCTGGCCGACGGCGACGGCGGCCACCCCGAGGTCACCGGCGCGGCTGGCGTCCGCGTAGGTGATGGCGCCGGGGGTGTTGGTGACGACCTCGATCACGCCGGAGGTGCCCTGGGCGGACTCGCCGCCCGGCAGCGGCCACTCGCCGTCCGGCTCCGACGTCCACACGTCGGCCGCGGCCTGGTGCAGGTAGTCGGTGAAGTTCTCGGTGGTGCCCGAGTCGTCGGCGCGGTGCACCGCGGTGATCGCGGTGTCGGGCAGGGTCGCGTCCGGGTTCTCGGCGGCGATCGCCGGGTCGTTCCAGGTCGTGATGGTGTTGCTGAAGATGCCCGCGATCGTGGCCGGGGAGAGGTTCAGCTCGTCGACACCCTCGACGTTGAAGGCGACGGCGATCGGCGAGATGTAGTTCGGCAGCTCGAAGACCTCGCCACCGGCGCAGCGCTCCGAAGCGGCGGTCAGCTCCTCCTCGTCCAGCGCGGCGTCGGAGCCGGCGAAGTCGGCGGAGCCGTTGATGAACTGCTCGCGACCCGCACCGGAGCCCTCGGGGGCGTAGCTGAACTGCACGTCCGGGTACTCGCCCTCGAAGCCGGCCTGCCACGCCTCCATGGCCGACTGCTGGCTGGTGGCGCCGACGCCGACGAGGTCGCCGCTGAGCGAGGCGGCGCTCGAGCCGCTGCCGCCACCCGAGGAGGCCTCGGACTCGTTGGCGGCACCACAGGCGGCGAGCGCGAGAGTGCTGGTCAGCGCCGTGCTGAGGACGACGGCGCGCGACCTGGTGCTGAGCTTCAACCCAGTGCCTTTCGGAGGAGCCCGGACCTCGTTGCCGGGCAGGGGAGGACCAACGAGAGGGACGGTAGGGAGCACAGGTGGCCGGTCCCGGGTCGCTCGATGAACGGCCGGTGAACGCCCGCGGAGCCTTTCCCGACCGGGTGAGAACGCCGTCACGTCCAGTCGGTGAACCGGCGCGTTTCCGGTGGCGGAGCGTGCCGGGAGTGCGGGAGGAAGGGGCGTTTGCCCCCGGTCAGGGGGTGCGCCGCCAGGAGACGTCGACGGCGTACCGCGTGAAGCCGGTGCGCTCGTAGAGGGTCACCGCGGCGGTGTTGTCCTCCTCGACGTAGAGGAGCACCTCGTCCAGGCCGCGGCCGCGCAGGTGGGCCAGGCCCCGGACGGTGAGCGCCCGGCCGAGCCCCAGCCCCTGGGCGTCGGGGTCGATGCCGAGCACGTAGACCTCGCCGACGGCGTCCGGTCCGGCGTCGCCCGGCGGGTGCACCTTGGTCCAGTGCGCGCCGAGCAGCGTGCCGCCGGCGTCGCGGTCCCCGCGCCAGGCGAGCAGGAAGCCGGCCGGGTCGAACCAGGCCTCGGCCTCGCGCAGCAGCAGGTCCTCGGACGTCCACGCCCCCTGCTCGGGGTGGGCGGCGAAGGCGCGGGCGTTGAGCCGCAGCCAGGCCGCCTCGTCGCGGCCGGGCCGGAAGGCGGCCACCGCGACGCCGTCGGGGAGGGCCGGGCCCCCGGTCAGGTCGGCGTCGCCGAGCGGCCGGCGCATCTGCAGCAGCACGCGGGCCCGGGTGTAGCCGCGCCCGGTGGCCAGCCCGGTCGCGGCCGGCAGGTCGCCGTGGGCCCAGACGCGCAGCGGCCGGTCGCCGGCGAGCTCCTCCAGCCGGGTGAGCAGCGCCCGCCCGGTCCCTCGCCGCCGTGCGGCGGGGGCGACGACGAGCTCGGCCTCGGCGTCCCCGGTGCCGTCGCCGAGCTCGAGCCGGGCGTAGCCGGTCACCGCGCCGTCGGCGTCGGTGGCCAGGACGTCGTGGCCACCGGCCGGGCCGCCGTGCTGCAGCCGCAGCTCGGCCTCCTCCGACAGCGGGCGCACACCGTCGGACACGGCCGCCGCACGCAGCAGCGCGAGGACGGCCGCGGTCCGCGCCGGATCGAGCCGTGCGGAGTCGGAGACGGCGGCGGTGCTCAGGGCAGCGGAGCGGCGTCGCGCGCGCCGACGACGGTGGTCGCGGCCGACTCCTCGGCCTGCGCGCGGGCGGCCGCGGCGGTGGCGTCGGCGACCTGCTGGTCGAGCTTGTAGCCCACGTTGCGGACCGTGCCGATCAGCGCCTCGTGCTCGGTGCCGAGCTTGGCGCGCAGCCGGCGCACGTGGACGTCGACGGTGCGCGTGCCGCCGAAGTAGTCGTAGCCCCAGATCTCCTGCAGCAGCTGGGCGCGCGAGAACACCCGGCCGGGGTGCTGGGCGAGGTACTTGAGGAGCTCGAACTCCTTGTAGGTGAGGTCGAGCGGGCGGCCGCGGAGCTTGGCCGAGTAGCTGTGCTCGTCGATGACCAGCTCGCCGGCCTGAGTGACCCCGCCGTCGACGCCGTCGGCCGGGGTGGCCGCGGCCAGCCGGCGGGCGGTGGCCCACTTCAGCCGGGCGTCGACCTCGGCCGGGCCGGCGGTGTCGAGCAGGACGTCGTCGACGCCCCAGTCGGCCGACAGCGCGACCAGCCCGCCCTCGGAGAGGACGGCGACGAGGGCGGAGGCCACGCCGGTGGAGGACAGCAGCCCGCACAGGGTGCGGGCCTGGATGAGGTCGTGGCGGGCGTCGACGAGCACCACGTCGCCGGAGTCGCCGTCGAGCAGGCTCGACAGCTCGGGCGCCACGACGCGCACCTGGTGGCCGAGCAGCCCCAGGGCGGGCAGCACCTCGGTCGTGGCCTGACGCGCCGCGGTCATGAGCACGAGTCGCATGTCGTCTCCTCGGGGAGGGCGTCGACGGCGCTGTCGAACCGAGACAGCAGGATAACCGACGTGTCGCCGGGACCCGGCGCAGCGCTCGGTGTCGGATCCGGCACGGTCCGGGCGGGGCCGGGACACGCCGCCAGCCGCCCGTCGCTCCGCGCGCCGGGCGGCCGGCGTCTGAGACGATCGGGACGAGCGGGAGACGACGGCACCGGCGGGGCTGCCGGGCGGTCCCGGGCTGGAGGCTGCGTGACCACGGCGCTGGACACCCGGCCCGCCGCCCGGGCGCGGCACGTCGCCGTCGCGGTCGTCGCGGGGGCCGCCGTCGGGCTCCTGGTGCTCGCTCCGGACCTGGTCGGCGAGCACGGCCGGCTGGTCGCCGTCCTGGTGCTGCAGGCGGTCCTGGTGGCCGGCTGGGTGCCCGCCACCGCAGCGGCCGGTGCCGGGGGCGTCACGGTCCTCGGGGCCGCGGCCGCCGTGGGTGCCGACCTCGCCGTCGGCCCGCTCGCCCCCTCCGGTGACCAGCCCGGCCCCGGGCTGCTGCTGGCCGTGGCCGGCCCCGCGCTGATCGCCGCCGTGCTGCACCAGATGCTGCGCCGGCCGCCGCGCACCGACGTGGTCGGCTCGCTCGGCAGCGTCGCGCTGCTGGTCGCCGCCGTCTGCGCGCTGGCCCTCCTGCTGCTGCCCGACGTGCCGGGGGACGAGGGCGACGTCGCCGGCTCGCCGCTGGTCGTCGTCGGCGCCGCGCTGGTCGCCGGCCACCTCGTCGACGCCGTCCTGCCGCGGCCCGCCGTCGCCGACGGGGCCGACCGCGGGGTGCCGGGGCTGCTGGCCGCCGTCGTGGCCGGGGTCGCCGTGGCGCTGTCCGGGAGCGGCACCGCGGAGCTGGTCGACGTCGTCTCCGGCACCACCACCGGCCTGGTGCTCGGCCTGGTCGCCGCGCTGGCCGGGACCGCCGCCTCCTTCGTCCTCGGCGACTGGCGCGGCCGGGGTGCCGCGGCCGGGGGCGTCGCGGTCGAGGCCGTCCTCCCCCTGGCCGTCTGCGCGCCGGTGCTGCTGGCACTGGCCGTCGTCTGAGCCGGTGCGCGCCCTCCTCGTCGTCCTGGCGCTGCTCGTCGTGCTCGCGCTGGTGGCCGACCCGGTGGCCGAGGGCATCGCCGAGGACCGGGTGGCCGAGGCGCTGCGCGACGCGGGCGGCCTGGCCGGGACCCCCGACGTCGACGTCCGGGGGTGGCCGTTCCTCACGCAGGCGGTGTCGGGCACCTACGACGACGTGCGCATCTCCCTGACCGCCGACGAGCTCGGCCGGCCCGAGGGCACCTCCGCCGACGTCCGCCTCCGCGGGGCGCACGTCCCGCTGTCCGACGCGCTGTCGGGGTCGGTGCGGGAGGTGCCGGTCGACCGCGTGGACGGCACCGCCACCCTGTCCTACGCGCTGCTCGCCCAGCAGCTCGGTGGCGACACCACCCTGGCCCGCGAGGGCGACGCCCTGCGCGTCACGCGCACCGTCGAGGTGCTCGGCTACTCGGTGCCGCTGACCGCCGTCGGCACGGTCTCGCTCGACGGCCAGGACCTCGTGGTCGACGTCGAGGACGCGGAGGCGGCCGGCGTCGACGTCCCGGACGTCGTCGTCGACCGGGCCGGCGACCTGCTCGACCTGCGCTACCCCGTCGAGCTGCCGTTCGGGTTGCAGCTCACCGGCCTGCGGCCCGGCGACGAGGGTGTGGACGTGACCGCCGAGGGCACCGGCACGGTGCTGCGCGCGTCCTGACCGCGGGCGGGAATGCGCACCGACCCGGTCGGGTTCGTGCAGGGGATGAGCGGGACCGGAGCGGCGGTGCTCGCCGCGGCGCTGGCCCTGACCGCCGTGGCGGCCTGGTGGCTGCGCACCCGCGACGGCCGGCTGCGGGCGGCGCAGGAGGAGGAGAGCGTGGGCGGACCCACCGCGGTGCTCGAGGGCCTGGGCGTGCGCCCGGCCGACGCCGACCTGACCGTCGTCCAGTTCTCCACCGCGTTCTGCGGGCCCTGCCGGACCACCCGTGCCCGGCTGCAGCACCTGCAGGCCACCCGGCCGGGGCTGGCCTACGTCCACGTCGACGCCGAGAGCTCCCTCGACGCGGTCCGCGAGCTCGACGTCCGGCGCACGCCGACGCTGTTCTACCTGGACCGCCGGGGGCGGCTGCTCGGCCGCAGCAGCGGCGCCCCGCGGCCGGAGGAGCTGACCGCCCTCGTCGACGCCCACACCGGCCCCCGGTCGTGATCGGTTACCCTCGCCGCGTGGGCACCCTGCTGACCTCGCGCCGCACAGTCGACCTGTGCCGCGTCGGCAGCTGCCTGTGTCGGGCCTCCTGAGGGCGGCCCCGCTCCGCCCAGACGCGCCCTGACCGCCGTCCGGAGAGCCCATCGATGTCCCCGAGTCCTGCCCGCACGGTCGACGTGCGCGGCCCGCGCTTCGCCGCGTGGGTCACCAGTGCCGTCCTCGCCGTCGTCCTGCTGACCGCGAGCGGCTGGCTGGCCGCCGCACAGGCGGTCGTCTTCGCCGTCGGTGCGGCCGCCGGCCTGCGGTCGGCCCCCTACGCGGTGCTGTTCCGCACCCTCGTCGCCCCGCGGCTGGGGCCGGCGCGGGAGCGCGAGCCCGAGGCGCCGGTGCGCTTCGCCCAGTTCGTCGGGTTCGCCTCCACCGCCGTGGGCGCGGCGGGGTACCTGCTCGGGGTGCCGGTGCTCGGCGCGCTCGCCACCGGCCTCGCGCTCGTCGCGGCGCTGCTCAACGCGGCCACCGGCCTGTGCCTCGGCTGCGAGCTCTACCTCACCGTCCGGCGGGCCCGTCCCGTCCGCACCGCCTGATCGTCCGTACACCCACCACACGGAGGAACCTCCCCATGAGCCGCAACGACGTGCTCGTCAACGCCGACTGGGCCCAGGAGCACATCGGCCAGCCCGGCATCGTCTTCGTCGAGGTCGACGAGGACACCAGCGCCTACGACAAGGGCCACATCGAGGGCGCGGTCAAGCTCGACTGGAAGCTCGACCTGCAGGACCCGCTGCGCCGCGACTTCGTCAGCAAGGAGCAGTTCCAGGAGCTCCTGTCGGCCAAGGGCATCGCCAACGACGACACCGTCGTCCTCTACGGCGGCAACAACAACTGGTTCGCCGCCTACGCCTACTGGTACTTCAAGCTCTACGGCCACGACCAGGTCAAGCTCCTCGACGGCGGCCGCAAGAAGTGGGAGCTCGACAGCCGCCCGCTCTCGCCCGACCCCGTCGAGCGCCCGGCCACGCAGTACCAGGCGAAGGACGCCGACACCTCCATCCGCGCCTTCCGCGACGAGGTCGTCGCCTCGATCGGCCAGCAGAACCTCGTCGACGTGCGCTCGCCCGACGAGTTCGCCGGCAAGCTGGTCGCCCCGGCCCACCTCCCGCAGGAGGGCGCGCAGCGCCCCGGCCACATCCCGACCGCGGTGAACGTGCCGTGGAGCAAGGCGGCCAACGAGGACGGCACCTTCAAGAGCGACGACGAGCTGCGCAAGCTCTACGCCGACGCCGGCCTCGACGAGTCCAAGGACACCATCGCCTACTGCCGCATCGGCGAGCGCTCGAGCCACACCTGGTTCGTCCTGCGCGAGCTGCTCGGCCAGCAGAACGTCAAGAACTACGACGGCTCCTGGACCGAGTACGGCTCGCTGGTCGGCGTCCCGATCGAGAAGGGTGCCTGACGTGTGCGGAGCCCCTCAGCAGGGTGGTGCCCTCGCCGGCATCGACCTGAGCACCCAGACGGTCATCCAGGGCCAGGTCTGGCACGACGGCGCCCCGGTGGCCGGCGCGTACGTCCGGCTGCTCGACGCCACCGACGAGTTCACCGCCGAGGTGGTGACCAGCCCGGAGGGCGAGTTCCGCTTCTTCGCCGCCCCGGGGCAGTGGAAGCTGCGGTCGCTGGCCCCGGTCGGCCGCGGTGAGCGGGTCGTCGACGCCGAGGTCGGCCTGACCGAGACCACCGTCGTCCTCGACTGATCCGTCCGCACGGTGCCCCCTCCCGGCCTCGCCGGGAGGGGGCACCGGCGTCTCCGGTGTCAGGAGACGCCGGGCGGGAGGCGGTTGGGTCCGGCCTCCGGCGGCCGCGGCCGGTCCTCCGGGTACGCGCGGACGGCGACCAGGGCGACGTCGTCGGGCTGCCCCGGCGGCACGAGCCGGTCGATCAGCCGGTCGCACAGCTCCTCCAGCGGCGTCGTCCCGAGGTCGGCCAGCGCGGTGCGCAGCGCGGCCAGGCCGGCGTCCAGGTCGCTGTCGCGCCGCTCGACCAGCCCGTCGGTGACGAGCAGCAGGGTCGAGCCGTCGGGCAGGTCGCGGACGTGGTCGGAGCGCGGGGCGTCGGGGTCGACGCCGAGCATGAGGTCGGCCCGGGTGGTGAGGAGCTCGGTGCTGCCGTCCGGTGTGAGCAGCACCGGGGGCAGGTGCCCGGCGTTGCTCCACCGCAGCCGGCGGGTGCCGGTGACGGGCACGTCGGGCCGCCGCTCGACGCGCGCCAGCACCGTGGTGGCCAGCGTGCCGACCGCCAGCCCGCGCGCCGCGTGCTCGACCCGGCGCAGGGTGGCCGACGGCGGTTCGTCGGCGGCGTACGCGAGGGCGCGCACGAGCCCCCGGAGCTGCCCCATGGCGGCGGCCGCGCCGCTGTCGTGGCCGACGACGTCGCCGATCACCAGCACGGTGGCGCCGTCGGGCTGGAGGAACGCGTCGTACCAGTCCCCGCCGACCCGGGCGCCGTCGGCGGCCGGCCGGTACCGGACGGCGATGTGCAGGTGGTCGGGCTCGGGCGGCGGGGTGAGCAGCGCCTGCTGCAGCCGGTCGGACAGCGCCCGCTCCACGGCCGCCCGCTCGGTGACCCGGGCGAGCTCGGCGGCCTGCCGCCGGGCGGCGATGCGGTCGGTGAGGTCGCGGAAGGACACGACCACGCCGGTGACCGCGCCGTCCTCGACGGTCGGGACGGCGATCAGCGTCACCGGGACCGGGGTGCCGTCCCGGCGCCAGAAGACCTCGTCCTCCGCGACGACGGTGCGCCCGGTGTGCAGCGCCTGCCACACCGGGCACTCCTGGCGCGGGTAGGGCGAGCCGTCGGGCCGGCGCGCGTGCAGCAGGTCGTGCTGGTCGGTGCCGAGCTGCTCGTCGGCGGCCCAGCCGGTGGTCGCCACCGCCGCCGGGTTGACGAACTCGACCCGCCCGTCGGCGGACAGCCCGTAGATGCCGTCGGCGACGTTGCCGAGGACCCGCTCGGACAGCGCGAGCGCGCGGGAGAGCCGGGTCTCCGCGGCGCGCAGGGCCTCGACGTCCCCGGCCCGCGTGGCGGCCTCGGCGGCGGTGCGCTCGGCGGTGAGCCGGTCGGTGACGTCCATGCCGGTGACGAGCACGTGCCCCGGGCCGCCCGCCTCGTCGGCGACGTGGTCCAGTGCCAGGTCGGCCGTCCGGACCGTGCCGTCGGCCAGCGCGTAGTCCGTGACGGCGCGGACCGGCTGCCCGCCCTCCGCCACCTGGGCCAGCCAGCAGCGCACCCGCTCGCGGGCCGCCGGGTCGGCCGACCACCAGCCGGTCTCCCAGAACCGCTGGCCGAGGACCTCGGCCCGGTCGTAGCCGCACTCCTCGACGGCGAGCCGGTTGGCAGCCAGGAGCGTGCCGTCGGGTGCGCACACCCCTGCCAGCACGAAGGCGGCGTCCTGCAGCACGCGGAACCACGACGGCGCCCCGGCGGTCTGCACGTCGTCTCCCCGCTGGTCGATGACCCCTCCTCCGCTGCGTGCCGGCCCCCGTGGTGACCAGCGTGTCCGACGCGCAGGATCCTCAGCGCCGGGCGGCCCGTCCTGCCCCGTACCCGTACGCCGTCCAGGTCAACGCGAGCACCACGGCGACGCCGAGCGCCGCGCCACCGCCGGCGAAGGCCGCCCACACGGCACCGGACCGGAGGTCCGGCGCGCCCGCGGCCGCGGCCGCGCCGGCGGCACCGGCGGCTGCCGCGAGGACCGTCCACGGCAGCCACCAGTGCGGGCGCGATCCCGCCGACGCCGCCGACGGGGTGCGCCGCCACCAGAGGGCCAGCCAGCCGGCCAGGACCAGCGCCCCGCCCGCGCCGCTGAGGTCCTGCGCCCAGGAGTACCCGGCCTCCCCGGCCCAGGTGGCGGCCAGCGCCGGCACGTGCTCGGCCCCCCAGCGGCCCGGGTGGGTGAACTCGTCCCACAGCACGTGCGTGGCCGCGCCGACGGGGACCGCGGCGAGCACGCGCACGGCCCGGCCGGGGGTGCGCAGCCTCCGGCGCAGCCCGGGCGCCGCCGTGGCGGGCAGCCGGGCCGCCAGCGACCCCGGCGCCCAGGCGAGCGCCGGGGTGGACAGCAGCCCGTGCCAGACCGCCCAGAGCAGCGCGCCCAGCAGCAGGTCGGTGGTGACCACGGCGAGGGCGGTGTGGGTCCGCACGCCGAGGTCGAGCGGCAGGTAGTAGGGCAGGTCGGGAGCCAGCGAGCCGGCGACCAGTGCCGAGGCCGGCAGACCCGTGCGCAGCAGGGGCAGCACGGCCGCGGGGTGGCTTCCCGTGAACGGCACGGGCCCCATCCTCCCCGGCCCGGCGGGTCCCGCGGCGCTCCGCCCGGCGGGCTGCCTACCGTGGCGTCGTGGTCGCCGCCTGGGTCCTCGTCGCGCTCGCGCTGCTGATGGCGGCGGCGTGCGGGGTCGCCGTCCGCCGGCTGGCCCGCCGCCCGCGCGCCCGGCGCGAGCCCGCGCGCGTGCCGCCGTCCCCACCCGGACGCGCCGCCCGCGGGCGCTGACTACCGTGACGGGCATGTCTGCCCCGGACGCCGGCCGGTGACCGGCCCGACCGACCTGCCCGTCGTCGACACCGTCGACGTCCGCGAGGGCCCCGAGGTGGCGCACGGCCTGCTGTCGGTGCTGCCCCTGCTGGGCGAGTGGCACGGCGAGGGCGTGCTCGCCGGCGCCGGCGACTCCGGTGACCGGCGCTTCGGCCAGTGGGTGCGCTTCGCGCACGACGGCCGCGACTTCCTCGCCTACGAGTCGCGCACCTGGCTGATCGGCGACGACGGCCGGGTCGAGGGGCCGGCGCTGCGCGAGTCCGGCTTCTGGCGGCCCCGCGGCGAGGACGACGTCGAGCTGCTGGTCGCCGGCGCCGACGGCCTGCTCGAGCTCTACGTCGGCCGCGCCCGCACGACGACGAGCTGGGAGCTCACCAGTGACGTCGTGGCCCGGACCCCCGACGCGCCGGAGACCACCCGCGCCGTGCGGCTGTACGGCATCGTCGAGGGAGCGCTCATGTACGCCGTCGACCGCGCCGGCGCGGACACGGCGCTGCGGCCCACCATGTCGGCGCGCCTGGAGCGGCTGCGGTGAGCGGACCGCGCAGCACTCCCCGGCAGGTGGCCGACCGCTACGTCGACGCCGTCTGCGACCTCGACCCGATCGTCGCGACGTCGCTGGGCACCCGCCCCGGTGACGACCGGCTGCCCGACCCGAGCCCGGCCGGCCTGGAGGCCGAGGCCGAGCTGACCCGCCGCACGCTCGCCGAGCTCGACGCGGTCCTGGCCGCCGACCCGGCGCTCGACGACGACCCGATCGAGCGCCGCTGCGCCCGCCTGCTGCGCGAGCGCCTGGGCGCCGAACGAGCCGCGGACGAGGCCGGCGAGGGCTTCCGGGCGCTGTCGAACCTGTTCAGCCCGGTGCACTCGATCCGCCAGGTCTTCCTGCTCATGCCCACGGCGACCGAGGACGACTGGGGCGTCGTCGCCCGCCGGATGGCGCGGGTGCCCGAGGCCTACCGCGGCTACCTCGAGACGCTGCGCGAGGGCGCCCGGCGCGGGCTGCTCGTGGCGCCGCGGCAGGTGTCCACCGTCGTCGGCCAGCTCGACGAGTGGCTGCGCGGTCCCTTCTTCGGCGGTCTGGCCGGCTCCGGGCCCGACGCGGTCCGCGGCGAGCTCGACGCCGCCGCGCGCGACGCCGACGCCGCGGTGGCCGAGGTGCGCGACTTCCTGCGCGACGAGTACCTGCCGCGGGCCGAGGGGACGCCGGACGCCGTCGGCCGGGACCGCTACGCGATCGCCGCGCGGCGCTGGAACGGTTCCGACCTCGGCGCCGGGCAGGGCCTGGAGGAGGCCTACGCCTGGGGCTGGTCGGAGTACCGGCGGATCCTCGCCGAGCAGCGGGCGGAGGCGGCGGCGCTGCGGCCGGGCTCGACGCCGCTGGAGGCGATGCGCTGGCTCGACGAGCACGGTCCCTCGGTCGACGGCGTGGAGGCGATCCGGCTGCGACTGCAGGCGATGATGGACGAGGCGATCACCGCGCTGGACGGCACCCACTTCGACCTCGCCGAGCCGGTGCGCCGCGTCGAGGCGATGATCGCGCCGCCCGGCAGCGCGGCGGCGCCGTACTACACCCGCCCGGCGCAGGACTTCTCCCGCCCCGGCCGCACCTGGCTGCCGACGCTGGGCCGCGAGCGCTTCCCGCTGTGGGACCTGGTCTCGATCTGGTACCACGAGGGCGTCCCGGGCCACCACCTGCAGCTGGCCCAGTGGGCGTACGTGAGCCGCGACCTGTCGACCTACCAGACGTCGCTGGGCTCGGTGAGCGCCAACGTCGAGGGCTGGGCGCTCTACGCCGAGCGGCTCATGGACGAGCTCGGGTACCTCACCGAGCCCGGCGCCCGCATGGGCTACCTCGACGCCCAGCAGCTGCGCGCGATCCGGGTGGTCATCGACATCGGCATGCACCTGCGGCTGCCGGTCCCCGACGACGCCGAGGGCGTGCTGGCCGGGCACCGCGGCCGGCCGTGGACGCCGGAGCTCGCGCGGGCCTTCGCCGGCGAGCACCTGGGCAGCGACCCGGCGTTCCTCGACAGCGAGCTGATCCGCTACCTCGGCCTGCCCGGCCAGGCGATCAGCTACAAGCTGGGGGAGCGCGCCTGGCTGGCCGGCCGTGCCGCGGCGCAGCGGGCGCGCGGCGCGGGCTTCGACCTCAGGGCGTGGCACATGGCGGCGCTGTCGCAGGGCTCGCTCGGCCTCGACGACCTCGAGGCGGAGCTCGCGCGGCTCTAGGGCGCGCCGAGCCCGACGAGGGCGCCGAGCTCGGCGACGACGCGGGCGAAGTAGGCGTCGCCGTCCTCGACCGACCCGACGAGGTGGCCGAACAGCTCGAAGCTGACCGTGCCGAACAGCGAGCTCCAGGCCAACAGGGCACGCACGCGGACGGCGTCGTCGATGCCCGGGGCGTCGTTCCCGAGGACCTCGACCGCGGCGTCGCCGAGCAGGCCGGGCTCGCGGCCGCCCGAGCCGTGCAGCAGGCCGGCGCGGGCGGCGTCGCCCAGGACCCGGCCGAGCACGATCCCGACCCGCGACGCGGCCGGGACGGTGTCCCGCGGCGCGGAGTAGCCGGGCACCGGTGAGCCGTAGAGCAGCGCGTACTCGTGCGGGTGGGCCCGTGCCCAGTCGCGCACGGCGGTGCACACCGCCGACCAGCGCCGCGCGGGTGGTGCGGCCGGGTCGTCGGCGGCCTCGGCCGCGGCTCCCAGGGCGTCGTAGCCGTCGATGATCAACCGGGTCAGCAGGTCGTCGCGGCTGGGGAAGTAGCGGTACACCGCCGACGACGCCATGCCCACCTCGCGCGCCACCGCGCGCAGCGAGAGCGCGGCCGCGCCGACCTCGGCGAGCTGGCGGCGCGCGGCCTCGGTGATCTCGGCGGTCAGCTCGGCGCGGACGCGTTCGCGGGCGGTGGGCACGTGCCGATGATGCGCTTGTGAGAGCACCGCACGCAAGCAAGAGCACCGCTCTTGACAGCTCGTTCCTCTGGCGAGATCGTCGTCCTCGAACGAGAGCACCGCTCTCGTCGAACCGGACGAGGAGTCCTCATGGCGCTGCACGTGATCGTGGGCAAGGGCCCGGTGGGCACGACGACGGCGGAGGCGCTGGCCGCACGGGGCCACCGGGTGCGGGTGCTCTCCCGCAGCGGCGGCACCTCCACCGACGGCGTCGAGCACCGCCGGGTGGACGCCGCGGACGCCGGCGCGCTGACCGACGCCGCCACCGGCGCCGCGGCGCTCTACAACGCGGTCAACCCCGCCTACGACCGGTGGGCCACCGACTGGCCGCCGGTGGCCGCGGCGCTGCTCACCGCGGCCGAGCGGACCGGCGCCACGCTGGTCACGATGGCCAACCTCTACGTGTACGGCCGTCCGGCCGGACCGATGTCGCCGGACAGCCCGCTGGCGGCCACCGACACCAAGGGCCGGGTGCGGACCGCGATGTGGCGGGAGGCG
Organism: Geodermatophilus normandii; assembly: GCF_003182485.1. Taxonomy (NCBI): domain Bacteria; kingdom Bacillati; phylum Actinomycetota; class Actinomycetes; order Geodermatophilales; family Geodermatophilaceae; genus Geodermatophilus; species Geodermatophilus normandii. Next base: position 1,787,616 of record NZ_QGTX01000001.1, read on the forward strand.
CTGGCCGCGCACGAGGCCGGCCGCATCCGGATGACCGAGGCCCGCGCCGCGGACTTCGTCGGGCCGCAGGTCCCCGCCGCGCAGTCGCACCTGGTGCGCCAGCTCCCGGCGCTGCGCCGCGGGCGCCGCGCCTGGGTGGTCGGCGACCCCGACGCGCCGCGCAGCTGGGCCTACCTCCCCGACGTCGCGGCCACCCTGGCCACCCTCGGCACCGACGAGCGGGCGCTGGGCCGGGCGTGGCACGTGCCGAGTGCCCCGCCGCGCTCGCAGCGCCAGGCCCTCGGTGACCTCGCCCGCGCGATGGGGCGGGCACCGGTGCCGGTCAGCGGCATCCCGTGGCCGGTGCTCACGGCCGTCGGCTGGTTCTCGCCGCTGATGCGGGAGGTCGTCGACGTCCGGCACCAGTTCGACCGGGAGTACGTCATCGACGCCACGGCGACCACGGACACCTTCGGCCTGACCGCCACGCCGTGGGACGAGGTGGTCGCCGCGACCGTCGGGGCCCCGGTGCCCGCGCGGTCCTAGCCGCGCGGCGCGACGGGGTTGACCGGGTCGCTGTCGGGCGTGACCGGGTCGCGGGGCCCCGCCGGGGCCACCTCGAGCCGGGTGGCCAGCAGCGCGTCGACGGCGGCCACGCCGGCGCCGACGTAGGTGCTCGTGAGCGCCGGGTCGGTGACGACGCACCAGGCGCGGTCGGCCGGCCACCACAGCGCGGCGCTCTGCTCGCGCGGCTCCTGGGCGAAGTTGGTGGCGGCGCGCTCCACCGGCCCGCGGGTCAGCAGCAGGTCGGCGCGGGGGAGGCGCAGCCGGGCAGGTCGGCGGCGCCGTGGTCGTCCCAGCCGAACCAGCACTCGCCCGGCGTCGTCGTCTGGTCCTGGAGGACCGTCACCAGTTCCCGCGCCACGTGCGCGACCAGGTGCCCCTCGGCGGGGGCGTCGTTCCACAGCCCGGGCTGGTCGGCCTCCCCGAGGTGCTCCCAGGAGCCGGTGATCCCGGGCCACTGCATGAGCCGGTGCGCGGTGGTGCCGTTGGCCGCGGCGACCTCGTCCCAGCGCACGTGCACGTCGTCGTCGCCGTCGTAGCGGACGGCGGGGTGGAAGACGCGGGCGTAGGCGGCGAAGCGGGCCGGGACCAGCGCGGCGACGGTGTCGGGGGAGCGGCGCGGACGGCCTCGGCGACCCAGCGGCCGGCCGGCGCGGTGCGCCCAGCGGTCTGCACGGCCGCCGTTCCTCCCCACGGTGGTCCGGGTTCCGTCCGTACCCGGGGACGGACAACCCCCGGGCTGCTCCGCGGCGCCACCTGGGGCGGCAGCTCACGGGCCGACTGGACAAGTGTCGGCAGCCCGGGGGTCGGATGACTGTCCGGTTCTCGCTCGCCGCCGTGCGACGGACGGGCGATGACGTGCCACCGCTCGGGTTCCACTCCGAACGGCCGGCCCATCTGGACGGCGGCTAGCGGACAGCCACCTCACGAGTCCGATGAGAAATCAATTGTTCGGACCACCTCCCCTCTCGCGTACCTCGACGGTACGTCGCGGTTCCGCGGTCGGCAACGACGTTGTTCAGCCGTCAGCGGAACGCCTGGGCAGCCCCGGGGCGCCGGGCGTGTCGGGGCCGCGCTGGTAGACGTCGGGGATGCCGTCCTCGTCGGCGTCGACCGCCTCCAGGGCCTCGATCCGCCGGTAGCGGCGGTTGCGCAGCCGCAGCACGATCGTCGCGAGCAGTGCCGAGACGACCGTGCCGACCAGGACGCCGACCTTGACGTGGTCGTCGCGCTCGCTGCCCACCCCGAAGGCCAGCTCGCCGATGAGCAGCGACACGGTGAACCCGATCCCGCCGAGCAGCGCCATGCCGACCAGGTCGGGCCAGCCCAACTCGTCGGCGAACTCCGCGCGGGTGAACCGGGTGACCAGCCAGGTCGCCGCGACGATGCCGGCGACCTTGCCGACGACGAGCCCGGCGACGATGCCGAGGGCCACCCGGTCGCCCAGGGACTCCACGAGCCCGGAGAACCCGCCGACGGTCACGCCGGCGGCGAAGAAGGCGAACACCGGCACCGCGATGCCCGCCGAGAGCGGCCGGAACCGGTGCTCGAGGTGCTCGGCGAGCCCGGGACCGGCGTCCGGGCCGCCGGCTGCCTCGCTGCGCACCACCGGGACGGTGAACGCCAGCAGCACCCCGGCGACGGTGGCGTGCACGCCGGACTCGTGCACGAGGACCCAGGTGAGCAGCGCCAGCGGCAGCAGCAGCCACCACGAGCGGACCCGCTTCTGCACGAGGAACCCGAACACCGCCAGCGGCACGAGTGCCAGCGCCAGCCACCCGGCCGCCAGCGACGACGTGTAGAAGAGCGCGATGATCGTGATGGCCAGCAGGTCGTCGACGACGGCGAGGGTGAGCAGGAACGTCCGCAGCGCGCTGGGCAGGTGCGTGCTGATCACCGCGAGGACGGCGAGGGCGAAGGCGATGTCGGTGGCCGTGGGGATGGCCCAGCCGCTCAGGGCGCCGTCGCCGCCGAGGTTGACCAGGACGTAGACCAGCGCCGGCACCGCCATGCCGCCGACCGCCGCCGCCACGGGCAGGACGGCGCGGCGCGGGTCGCGCAGGTCGCCGGCCACGAACTCCCGCTTGAGCTCCAGACCCGCGACGAAGAAGAAGACCGCCAGCAGCCCGTCCGCGGCCCAGGTTCCCAGGGTGAGGTCCAGGTGGAGCGAGGCGGGGCCCATCCGGGTGTCCCGCAGGGCCTCGTAGGCCGCCGACCACGGCGAGTTCGCCCAGACGAGGGCGATCACCGTGCCGACGAGGAGCAGGACTCCGCCGACGGTCTCCTCGCGCAGGACGGCGGCGATGCGGCTGGCCTCGGTCCACGAGCCGCGGGCGAAGACGCGGGTGGAGCCGTGCGGTGCGTTCATGGGACAGCTCCCGGGTGGTGGGTCGGGTCGGACACCGCCGACCAGACTTCCCGGCACACCTGTGACGACCCTAGCGGGCGGCCTCCGTCGTCGCCGTCCGCGAGGGGCCCGGTCCGTAGAGTGGGCGCCGTGGACCCCCGCCCGGCACCGCCCCCGCGGGAGCGGTCCCTCCGTCTCGCGGAGCTGGCCGGCCGCCGCGTCGGGGTCTGGGGCCACGGGCGCGAGGGGCGCGCCGCCGTCTCGGCGGCGCTGGCGGCCGGTGCCGCGTCGGTCCTGGTGGCCGACAGCCGCCCCGTGGACCCGGCGGCGCTGCCGGAGGGCGTGACCGCCACCCCCGACGTCGCCGACCTGGCCGGCTGTGACGTCGTGTTCCGCTCCCCGGGCATCAGCCCCTACCGCGAGGACGCGCGGACGCTGGCCGACCGCACGCTCGTGACCACCGGCACCGGCGTCGCGCTGGCCGAGGCCGCCGCGCGGGCGGTCCCGGTCCTGTGCGTCACGGGCACGAAGGGCAAGAGCACCACCAGCGCGCTGGCCGCCGCCGTCCTCACCGCCGCCGGACGCCCGGCCGTGCACGCCGGCAACATCGGCACGCCGCTGCTCGACGTGCTCGGCGAGGTGGGCGACCGGACGCTCGTCGTCGAGGTGTCGAGCTACCAGGCCGCGGCCGTGCCGGACTTCGCCGGCAGGGGCGCGCTCACCTCGCTGGCGCCGGAGCACCTGGACTGGCACGGGTCGGCGGAGACGTACTACCGCGACAAGCTGCGGGTCTTCTCCTCCTGCCCGCAGCGGTCGGTCGTCGTCAGCGCCCAGGCCCGGCCGATCGCCGAGCAGCACCTCGACGCCGCCCAGCTCGTCGACCCCGCCGAGGTGCTGCCCGCCGGCCTCGCCGCGCGCGTGCAGCCGCTCCACCTGCCGGGCGCGCACAACCGCAGCAACGTCGAGGTGGCACTGGCCGCCTGCGCGCTGCTGGGGCTGGACCTCGCCGCCCGCGCCGACGACGTCACCGCCGCCGTCGCGGCCTTCCGCGCGCTGCCGCACCGGCTCTCGCCGGTCGCCACGCTCGGCGGCGTCACGTTCGTCGACGACACGCTGAGCACGACGCCGGTCTCGGTGCTGGCCGCCCTCGACGCGCTGGCCGGCCGCCCGGTCACGCTCATCGCCGGCGGCCAGGACCGGGGCCTGGACTACACGGGGCTGGCCGCGGCGTTGGTGTCCCGTCGGGAGGAGGTCGCCCTGGTGACCGTCCCCGACACCGGGACCCGGCTGGCCGACGACGTCCGCCGGGAGGCAGCCGGTGCCGCCGTGCGCCTGACCGAGACGGAGTCGCTGGCCGAGGCGGTCGCGGCGGCGATCGCGGGCACCGCACCCGGCGGCGTCGTGCTGCTCTCGCCCGGCGCCCCGAGCTACAACCGCTTCCGCGACTACGAGGAGTTGGCAGCCACCTATGAGCAGATCCTCGTCGACGCCGGCGCCGAGCGTGTCGGGCCGGCCTGACGTCGGCGCCTTCGTCGTCGCCGGCCGCTCCCTGGACCGCTCGACCGGCGAGGCGGCCTTCACCTACCGGCTCGGCGACGACGAGTTCACCGAGCGGCTCGCCCTCGACCCGGCGCTGCTGACCGGCCCGGTCCCGGCGCAGCTCGACGCCGCGCTGGACCTCGTGCACCTGGTCACGGGCACCAGCTACTACAAGCTCGCCGCGCCCGGCCGCGTCACCGTGGAGCGGCCGGTCACCGCCGCGCAGCTCGCCGTCGCCCGGGCCGCCTACACGCACGGGCTCGGCGAGTTCGCCGCGGTCAACCGCCTGCCCGTGCCGCACCGCGTCGAGTTCGACGTCGAGGTGCGCGAGCCGGGCCCGGCGCCTGCCGGCGGCACGCGGGGGGCGCTGCTGCCGGTGGGCGGCGGCAAGGATTCCGCGCTGGCGCTCGTCGTCATCCCCGACGGCACGGCGCTGGCGGTCAACCCCACCGGCGCCCAGCGCGACGTCGCCCGCGCGGCCGGCGTCCCGCTGGTCGAGGTGCGACGCAGGCTCGACCCGCTGCTCGCCGAGCGGACGGCGCAGGGCGGCCTGAACGGGCACGTGCCGGTGACCGCGATCAACTCCTCGATCGCCACGCTGGTCGCCGTCCTCGGCGGCTACGACCCGGTGGTGTTCGCCAACGAGCGCTCGGCCGACGAGGAGACCCTCACCGTCGACGGCGCCGGCGTGAACCACCAGTACTCGAAGTCCTACGAGTTCGAGCGGTTCTTCGCCGCGGCCGCCGCCGAGGTGGGCACCGGGTACTTCAGCCTCACCCGGCAGCTGTCGGAGCTGGCCACGGTGGCCGCCGTCGCCGCGCTGCCGCTGCGGGCGGACATCCTCAGCTGCAACCGCTCCTACACCCAGCGCCACCTGGGCGGGCAGGCCGAGCAGCGCTGGTGCCTGCACTGCGACAAGTGCCTGTTCACCTTCCTCTGCTTCGCCGTCTTCCTGACGCCGGCCGAGGCGCAGGGGATGTTCGGCGGCAACCCGCTGGCCGACCCCTCGCTGGCCGACGGGTTCCGGAAGCTGTGGGCGACGGAGAAGCCGTTCGACTGCGTGGGTGAGCGTGCCGAGAGCGCGGCGGCGATGGCCCACCTGGCGGCCAGCCGGTCGTGGGGCGACGCCGCGGTGGTGCGGGAGCTGGGCGCCGAGGCCGCGGCCGCGGCGGAGGTGACCGGCGCGACCGTCGCGCGGTTCCTCCCGCCGCGCGGCGAGCACGCCATCCCCGAGCGCCACCTCCAGTCCCTGCAGCGGGTGCTGGCCGGCGCCCGCAGCGCCGTCGCCTAGCGGCCCCTCCCGGGGGCCGCAACTAGGCTCGGCCGGGTGACGACCGAGCAGGGGCCGGCCCCGCTGGCCGAGCGTCTCCGGGCCCGGGGCCTGCGGCTGACGCCGCAGCGCCAGCAGGTCCTGGCCGCCGTCGCCGAGCTCGACCACGCCACGCCGGAGGCCATCGGAGCCCGGCTGCGCGAGCAGGCCGGGCCCGGCGGCGCGGCGCCGGACACCTCGACCGTGTACCGCACGCTGGAGCTGCTCGAGCGCCTCGGCCTGGTATGGCACACCCACCTGGGCAAGGGCGCGCCGGTCTACCACGCCTCCGAGCACCCGCACCTGCACGTCGTCTGCGCCTCCTGCGGGGAGATCTCCTCGGCCGACCCGGCACTGCTGGAGGAGGCGGCGGAACGTCTGGCCGCCGACCTGGGTTTCACCCTCGACGTGGGGCACGTGGCGCTGTCGGGCACGTGCCGCCGGTGCCGGGACGCAGGGACACCGCAGGAGTGACGGAGCAGACATGACCACCTCACCGCTGGCCGCACGACCGGGGGCCGTCGTCGCCGAGGGCACGACCGTCGCCGCCCACCACGGCGACCCCCTGCGCGAGCAGCGCCTGCTCGCCGAGGGGGCCGGGCTCGTCGACCGCAGCGACCGCGACGTGCTCACCGTCCCCGGCGCCGACCGGCTGACCTGGCTGCACAGCCTGACCAGCCAGCACCTCGAGCGGCTCGCCGACGGCACCGGCACCGAGGCGCTGGTCCTCTCCCCGCACGGCCACGTCGAGCACCACCTGGTCCTCGCCGAGCTCGGCGGCACCACCTGGGCCGACGTCGAGCCGGGCACGGGCGCGGCGCTGCAGACCTTCCTCGACCGGATGCGGTTCATGCTCCGCGTCGAGCCCGCGCTGGTCACCGCCGACCGGGCGCTGCTGTCCCTCGTGGGCCCGCGCGCGCCGGAGGTGCTGGCCGCCGCCGGGCTGCCCGCGCCCGAGGCGCCGTACGCCGTCGCCGCACTGCCCGACGGCGGCTGGGTGCGCCGGATGCCGCCCCTCGGCGACGGCGGGGCGACCGCCTTCGACCTGCTCGTGCCCCGCGCCGACCTCGCCGACCGGGCCGACGCGCTCACCGCCGCCGGCGCCGGCTCCGCCGGGCTCGACGCCTACGAGGCCCTGCGCGTGGAGGCCCGCCGGCCGCGGCTCGGCGTCGACACCGACCACCGCACCATCCCCAACGAGCTGGAGTGGCTGACCAGCGCCGTCCACCTCGAGAAGGGCTGCTACCGCGGGCAGGAGACCGTGGCGCGGGTGCACAACCTCGGCCGCCCGCCGCGGCGGCTGGTCCTCCTGCACCTCGACGGCGTCAGCGAGGACCTCGCCGCCCCCGGCACGCCGGTGCTGTCCGGCGCCCGCGAGGTCGGCCGCACCGGCACGGTGGTGCGTCACCACGAGCTCGGCGTGGTCGCACTCGCGCTGGTCAAGCAGTCGGTGGCCCCCGACGCCGAGCTGACCGTGGGCGGCGCGCGGGCGTCCGTCGACCCCGACGACGCCCCCGCGGCGCTCGACGACACCCGGGCGGCGGCCCGCGACCGGGTCCGCGCGGTCCGGTCTGCCACCATCGGGCGGTGACCTCCGTGAGTCCCTCCCCGACGCCCGCCGGCGGCGCGGCCGTCGACGCGCTGCTCGACCCCGGCTTCCTCGAGGGCGTGGAGTCCCGCTCCATGGGCGACGTGCGGGGGCTGCGGCGGCGCGCCGAGCAGGAGGAGGTCAACCTCTCCTACACCCGGCGGCTGCTGCAGGGCCGGCTGGACATCGTCCGCCGGGAGCTGCAGCGCCGGGCCGAGCACGACGGGCGCTCGCTGGTCGACCTGCTGCCGGAGATCCTGTCGGAGAAGGGCCGCGGCCCCGCGCACGGCCTGGGCCGGCACCAGACGGTGCAGCCGGCCGCGCCCGAGGTCTACGAGTCCTGGGTGCACGGCCTGACGCCCGACGTCGACCTGTCCGACGTCGCCGGCCTCCCCGACGCCGACCTCGAGCGGGCCGCCCGCGCCCTGGCCGCCGCCGAGGGGTCGCTGTCGGAGCGGCGCCGCGGCGTGCAGCAGGTGATGGACGCCCTCGCCGGGGAGCTGGCCAGCCGCTACCGCAGCGGCGAGGCCGACGTCGCCGCGCTCCTGGCCGACGAGGGCCGCCATTAGCGGGTGGCCCGACGCGCCCGTCCTCGTGGAGGTCTGGCGCTCGGGGTTCCTGGAGTCCGTGCACCGGGGCGCGGTCGTCGTCCTGGGGCCCGACGGCGCCGTGCGCTGGTCGGCCGGCGACGTCGCCCGCCCGGTGTTGCCGCGCTCGTCGAACAAGCCGGTGCAGGCCACGGCCTACCTCGCCGCCGGCTGGCAGCCGCGCTCGGGCGAGGAGCTCGCCATCGCCGCCGGCTCGCACGCCGGCGAGGACGGCCACCGCGACGTCGCAGCCGGGATCCTCGACGCCGCCGGCCTCGGCCCCGACGCGCTGGGGTGCCCGGCCGCGCTGCCCGGGCACGAGCCGACCCGCGCCGCCTGGACGGTCGCCGGCCGCGCGCCCGAGCGGCTGGCCTTCAACTGCTCCGGCAAGCACGCGGCGATGCTGGCCGCCTGCGTCGCCGCGGGCTGGCCTCCCGGGGGCTACCTGGACCGCGACCACCCGCTGCAGCAGGCCATCGAGGCGCGGCTGGGCGAGGCCGCGGGGGAGCCGGTGGCCGCCGTCGTCGTCGACGGGTGCGGCGCGCCCCAGCACGGGCTGTCGCTCACCGGGCTCGCGCGCGGCCTGCGCTCGCTGGTCGACGCCGACCCCGGAAGCCCGGAGCGGGCCGTCGCCGACGCGATGCGCGCCCACCCCTGGTACGTCGCCGGCACCGACCGCGACGACACGCTCCTGATGGAGACCGTCCCCGGCCTGCTGGTCAAGGGCGGGGCCGACGGCGTGCACGTCGCCGCGCTGCCCGGGCGCGGCGCGGTCGCCTACAAGCTCGACGACGGCGGGGACCGCGGGCGCGCGCCGGTGCTCGCCGCCGCGCTGCGCCGTCTCGGGGTCGACGCCGACGCGCTCGCCCGGTGGAGCGTCCTCCCCGTGACCGGCGGCGACGGCGTCGTCGGCGAGGTCCGGCCCTCGGCGGTCCTCACCGGCTGACCGGCGAGCGACACGCCGGGTGTGAGGGGTCTCACGGGCCGGTGCTAGCAGCCGCGCTTGCAACTGCTAGCACCCCTGGTTACCGTTGGGTAGTGCAGACCCCCGGCGAGTTCGTGAGCGGTCAGGTGAGGTCGGTCCGCGAGAAGGTGGACCTCCTCGCCGGCAGCGTCGCGGAGACCGTCGCGGCCGAGGCCCAGCAGGTCTCGGCGGTGCGCTCGCAGGTGGGGGAGTACATCCGGGAGCAGCGCAGCGCCGCCCGGGTGTCCCTGCGCGAGCTCGCCCGCACCGCGGGGGTGAGCAACCCCTACCTGTCCCAGGTGGAACGGGGGCTGCGCAAGCCGTCGGCGGAGATCCTCGCCGCCATCGCCCGGGGTCTGAAGATCTCCGCCGAGTCGCTCTACGAGCAGGCGGGGATCCTCGACCGGCGGGCCGGCAACCCCGACACGGTCGCGGCCATCCGGTCCGACGACCAGCTCTCCGAGCGGCACAAGGCCGTGCTGATCGAGCTGTACGAGACCTACGTCCGCGAGTTCGCGGCCACGAGCACCGCCGCGCGCCCCGCCCCGAGCACGACCCCGGGCGTCGCGCCCGGAACCGACCCGAACCCCTCCAAGGAGTCCGCATGACCACCGCCACCACCCTGCTCGAGCAGGTCGCCGAGCGCGGCCGCCGTCCGCTCCTCGTCGCCGTCGGCGCCGGTGACCTCGCCGTCGAGCAGGCCCGCACCGTCCTGGCCACGCTGCGCACCCGCGCCGAGGCCCTCCCGGGCGAGGCCCAGGTCCAGGTCGACCTGGCCGCCAAGGAGGCCCGCGCCCGCGCCGAGCAGGCCGTCGCCCAGGCCCGTGAGAACAGCCGCCAGCTGGCCGTCGCCGTCCGTCCCGACACGGTCGTGAGCACCGTCGCCGGTCTGGTCGAGCAGGCCCGCACCCAGGCCACCGCCGCCGTCGAGCAGCTGGCCGAGCGCGGCGCCGACGTGCTGCAGGAGCTGCGTCGTCAGCCCGGCGTCCGCCGCTTCGTCGTCCGCGCCGAGCAGGCCGTCGACACCGTCGAGGACGTCGTCGAGGACGCCATCCAGGAGACCGCCGAGGCCGTGAACGAGGCCTCCAACGAGGTCACCTCGCTGGTCCAGAAGGCCGCCGGCAAGACCAGCAAGGCCGCCGTCAAGGCCGAGAAGGCCGTCGACCAGGCCGCCGAGCAGGCCAAGTCCGTGATCGAGGAGACCGCCGAGGCCGCCGACGAGGCGACCGCGAAGGCCGCCCGCAAGCCGGCCAAGCGCACCACCGCGGCCCGCGGCAAGGCCGCCACCGGCACCTCGACCCGCGTGTCGCGCGCCCGCACCACCAAGAGCACCGACTGAGCGAGGCCCCCCTCCTCCCCGCCCCGCGCACGCTCGGGCGGTGACCTGGAGGGGGCCACCGACCAGGGCCCCGGAGCTGCACCAGCGCTCCGGGGCCCTGTCCTGTCCTGGCACGTGGTCCCCGTCGAGGGGAGCCCGACGCCGTCCCCGGCGGGTACCCTCCCCGGCATGGGGTTCGACTTCGCCCTCGTCGAGGGCCTGCGGCTGGTGATGCTCGCCGTCGCCGCCTGGGCGTTCGTCGACGCCGTGATCCGCCCGGCCGCCGGTTACGTCGCCGTCGGCAAGCTCACCAAGCCGGCCTGGGCGGCGATCACCGCGCTGTCCGCCGTGATCCTGTACCTGCAGGGCCCGATGAGCTTCCTCGGGCTGCCCGCGGTGATCGCCACCGTGGTCTACCTGGTCGACGTGCGCCCCGCCGTCCGCGGGGTCCAGCGCGGCAACAACAGCTGGTGAGCCGGCCCGCCGCGCGGGCGGCGGGTCAGTAGCGGTCGTCCCGGGGCATCAGCACCCACAGGACCAGGTAGGCGATGAACTGCGGGCCCGGCAGGACGCAGGAGACGACGAAGGCCAGCCGCAGACCCCCGGTGGAGATGCCGTAGCGGCGCGCGATCCCGGCGCACACGCCGGCGATCATCTTGTTGCGCGAGTCGCGGGTCAGCCGGCTGGGAACGGGTGCGGGATACGTCATGCACCGACAGTAGGCGCGGCCGGTGGCCGTGGACATCGGGGAAGACCCTGGTCAGCGGCCGAAGACCCCTGGGGGTGGCTCCGGTGAGGGTGCGGCGTCGGCGTCGTGCACCGGCCGGGCGTTCCCGGCGAACCGGCTGAGGTCGTCGCCGGCCACCACCCGCGCGGGCATCGGGTCGCCCGCGCAGCGCCGGGTCAGCGCCGCCACCGGCAGCTCCGCGTCCGAGGCCACCGCCACGAGGTTGCCGAACCGCCGACCGCGCAGCGTGCCCGGCTCGGCCAGCACGCCGACGTGCCGGAAGACCGCGGACAGCGTGGCCACCTGGCCCCGGGCGAAGCGCAGCGGCGGGCCGTCGGCGACGTTGGCCGCCAGCACCCCGCCCGGCCGCAGCACCCGGCGCGCCTCGGCGGCGTACTCGACCGTCGTCAGGTGGGCGGGGGTGCGGGCGCCGGCGAAGACGTCGCTGACGACGACGTCGGCGCTCGCCGTCGGGAGGGCGGCCAGCCCGGCGCGGGCGTCGCCGGCCCGCACCCGCACGCGCGCTCCGCGGGGGAGCGGCAGGTGCGTCCGGACGAGGTCGGTCAGCCGCTGGTCGAGCTCCACGACCCGCTGCCGCGAGCCCGGGCGGGTCACCGCCACGTAGCGGGCCAGGGTGAGCGCACCGCCGCCGAGGTGGACGACGTCGAGCGGCTCGCCCTCCGGCGCGGCGAGGTCGAGCACGTGGCCCATCCGGCGGACGTACTCGAACTCCAGGTGGGTGGGCTCGTCGAGGTCGACGTGGGACTGCGGCGTGCTGTCGACCATCAGCACCCACGAGCCGTCGCGGTCGGCGTCACCGAGCAGCTCGGCGGTCCCGCCGTCGACCTCGGTGGGACCCGGCGGGAACACCTCCGGCCGCGGGCGCCTCACCGCGGCGCCACGGCCGACCAGCGCACGCTCAGCTCCCCGTGCCGCCAGCGCCGGCTGCTGCCCACCAGCGGCCACCCGTCGTCGGCGAGTGCCTGCACCGCGGCGACCCAGCGCTGCCGCGGTCCGAAGGTCGACAGGCCCGCCGCCGACGCCCACGCGGTGTCGAGGGCGCGCAGCAGGTCGTGCACCGGCTGCCCGGGCACGTTGTGGTGGATGAGCGCCTTGGGCAGCCGCTCGGCGAGGTCGGACGGCCGGTCGAGGTCGGAGACCCGGGCGGCCAGCGTGAGGGTCAGCGGCCCGTCGGCGTCGAGCGCCACCCAGGTGGAGCGCCGTCCCCACTCGTCGCAGGTGCCCTCGACCAGGAGCCCGCCCGGCCCCAGCGCGGCGCACATCGTCTCCCACGCCCGCGCGGCCGACGCCTCGTCGTACTGCCGCAGCACGTTGAACGCCCGCACCAGCACCGGCTGCAGCCCGGCCAGCTCGAACCCCCCGACCCGGAAGTCCACGCGGGGCGGGTCGCGGTCCGCGGCGACGGCGGCGACGCGCTCCGGGTCGATCTCCAGGCCGACCACCTCGAGCCCCCGCACCTCGGCGCCCAGCCGGTCGGCCAGCTCGAGGGTGGTGACCGCCGAGGACCCGTAGCCGAGGTCGACCACCAGCGGGCGCGCGGCGTCGCGCAGCCGCGGGACCTGGGTGGCCACCAGCCAGCGGTCGACGCGGCGCAGCCGGTTGGCGTTGGTGGTGCCTCGCGTGGGCAGGCCCAGGGCCCGCGCCCGGCCCGCCGCCAGCCGGGGATGGGCCTTCTTCGGGGCCAGCTCAGCCCGGCGCTTGTGCCCGCTGCCCGCCTCGCTCACCGGTGCCGAGGGTAGTCGGCGTCCCCGGCCGGCCCGCGCCGCGCGGCTACCGTGGACGGGTGCTCGTCCGATCCGACGCCCGTCTCGCCGACCTCACCACGCTGGGGGTCGGCGGCCCCGTCGAGCGCCTGGTCGAGGTCACCGACGCCGCCGAGCTGGTCGCCGCCGTCCGGGAGGCCGACGAGGCCGGCCGGCCGCTGCTGGTGCTCGGCGGCGGCTCCAACCTGGTCGCGCCCGACGACGGGTGGGCCGGCGACGTCGTCGCGGTGCGCAGTCGCGGCGTCGAGCGGCGCGGCGAGGTCCTCGAGGTGCAGGCCGGCGAGGACTGGGACGACCTGGTCGCGCTCACCGTCGAGGCGGAGCTCGCCGGGATGGAGGCGCTGTCGGGCATCCCCGGCTCGACCGGCGCCACCCCGGTGCAGAACGTCGGCGCCTACGGCCAGGAGGTCGCGCAGACGGTCACCGCCGTCCGCGTCTACGACCGCGCCGAGAAGCGCGAGCGGACCCTGACCAACGCCGAGTGCGCCTTCGGCTACCGCGACAGCCGGCTCAAGCGCGAGCCCGGCCGGTTCGTCGTCCTCACCGTCACCTTCGCGCTGGACCCGGGGCCCCTGTCCCGGCCGGTCGGGTACGCGGAGCTCGCCAAGCGGCTGGGCGTGGAGCTGGGCGGCCGGGCGCCACTGGCCGACGTCCGCGCGGCCGTGCTCGACCTGCGCCGGGGCAAGGGCATGGTCGTCGACCCGGCCGACCCCGACACCCGCAGCGCCGGGTCGTTCTTCACCAACCCCGTCGTCCCGGCCGCGCAGACCGTCCCCGGCTGCCCGAGCTGGCCGGCCGGCGACGGCATGGTCAAGCTCAGCGCCGCCTGGCTCGTGCAGTCGGCCGGCTTCGGCCGCGGCACCCGCGCGGGCCGGGTCGGGACGTCGTCGCGGCACAGCCTGGCGCTGACCACCGAGCCGGGGGCCACCGCCGCCGAGCTCATGGACTTCGCCGGCCGCGTGATCGAGGCCGTCCGCGACCGCTTCGGCGTCACCCTGGTCCCCGAACCCACCCGGCTGTGACACGGTCGCCCTACCGGGCTCCACCGCGGTCAGGTGCCGTCCCCGGCCTGCGCTGAGCCCTGCCCGCCGCTCCTCGCGGAGGCCTCCGGCCCCCACTCGTCCCGGCGCCGCTGCCGCGGAGGCGTCGCGTCGGGAGGAGGTCAGTCCGACTCGCGGTGCACCTTGTGCTGGGCGGCCTGGGCCCGGGGGCGGACGACGAGCAGGTCGACGTTGACGTGGTGCGGGCGGGTCAGCGCCCAGGCGATGCAGTCGGCGACGTCCTCGGCCACCAGCGGCTCGCGCACGCCCCGGTAGACGGCGTCGGCCTGCTCCTGGCTGCCGGTGCGGTTGAGCGAGAACTCCTCGGTGCGCACCATCCCGGGCGCGATCTCGATGACCCGCACCGGCTCGGCGACGAGCTCCAGCCGCAGCGTCCCGGCCAGCGTGTGCACGCCGTGCTTCGCCGCGGTGTAGGAGGCGCCGCCCTCGTAGCTGACCAGGCCCGCCGTCGACCCGACGAACAGCACGTCGCCGGCGCCGGAGGCCTGCAGCGCGGGGAGCAGCGCCTTCGTCAGCCGCACGGTGCCCAGCACGTTGACGTCGTAGGTGCGCGCCCACGAGTCCAGGTCGGCCTCGGCCACGGGCCGGGTGTCGAAGGCGCCGCCGGCGTTGTTGACCAGCACGTCGACCCGCGGCAGCGCCGCCGTGAACGCCTCGACCGACGCGGGGTCGGTGACGTCGAGGGGCAGGGCGCGGGCGCCGATCCGCTCCGCGAGCGCGGTCAGCCGGTCCATCCGCCGCGCGCCCAGGACGACGTCGAAACCCTCCGCGGCCAGCCGTTCGGCGGTGGCGGCACCGATGCCGCTCGAGGCACCCGTGACGACGGCGGTGCGCCCGGACCCCGGCAGGGAGCGGGCGGCGGACGGTGAGAGATCGGCGACACCGGGCATGTGGTCATCCTGACGCTGTTGCAGGATGGAGAGTCGACAGGGGTGCCGCGACGGTGCCCGGCACGGGCGAGGCAGGAGGTCGGAGTGCCTGCTCGCCGCTTCCTCCCCGCGCGCATGCCCCGCCGGGTGGCGACGATCTCGGTGCACACCAGCCCGCTCGACCAGCCCGGTGCCGGCGACGCCGGCGGCATGAACGTCTACATCGTCGAGGTCTCCCGCCGGCTGGCCGCCCGCGGCATCGCCGTCGACGTCTTCACCCGCGCGACCTCCAGCGACCTGCCGCCGGTGGTGGAGATGAGCCCGGGCGTGACCGTGCGGCACGTGAGCGCCGGCCCGTTCGAGGGCCTGGGCAAGGAGGAGCTGCCCGGTCAGCTGTGCGCGTTCACCGCGGGCGTGCTGCGCGAGGAGGCCCAGCACGAGCCGGGCCACTACGACGTCGTCCACTCGCACTACTGGCTGTCCGGCCAGGTCGGCTGGCTGGCGCGCGACCGGTGGAGCGTGCCGCTGATCCACACCGCGCACACCCTCGCCAAGGTGAAGAACGCCGCGCTGGCCGACGGCGACCGGCCCGAGCCCCGCGCCCGCGTGATCGGCGAGGAGCAGGTGGTGGCCGAGGCCGACCGCCTGGTGGCCAACACCGAGGAGGAGGCCCGGCAGCTCGTCGAGCACTACGGCGCCGACCCGCGCCGCACCCTCGTCGTCCCGCCGGGCGTCGACCTCGAGCGGTTCACCCCCGGCGACCGCGCCGCCGCCCGCCGCGCGCTCGGTGTGCCCGCCGACGCCGTCGTCCTGACCTTCGTCGGCCGCATCCAGCCGCTCAAGGCGCCCGACGTGCTGCTCACCACCGCCGCCCGCATGCTCGACGACGACCCGGCGCTGCGGTCGCGGCTGCAGGTGCACGTCGTCGGGGCGCCCAGCGGCTCGGGGCTGGAGGCGCCGCGGCAGCTGGAGGAGCTCGCGGCGTCCCTGGGCATCGCCGACCTGGTGCGCTTCCTGCCGCCGCAGCCGCCCGAGCGGCTGGCCCTGCACTACCGCGCCGCCGACGTCGCCGTCGTCCCGAGCCACAACGAGTCCTTCGGCCTGGTCGCGCTGGAGGCGCAGGCCTGCGGGACGCCGGTGGTCGCCGCGTCGGTCGGCGGGCTGCGGACGGCGGTCCGCGACGGCGTGTCCGGCGTCCTGGTCGAGGGCCGGGACCCCGCCGCCTACGCGGCGGCCGTCCGCGCGGTGCTCGAGCGCCGGGAGCTCATGGGCGCCGGGGCACGCCGGCACGCCGCCGCCTTCTCCTGGGACCGCACCGCCGACGCGCTGGTCGAGGCCTACGCCTCGTCGGCCGCGGAGATGGCCGCCGCCGAGATGGCCGGTGCCGCGCGGCGGGCGCTGTGGCCGGTGACCGGCGTCGCGCTCGGGACGCAGGTGGCCTGGTGACCGAGGGGACCGGCGAGGCGCGCGCCGCCCGCGCGGACGTCGTCGCCGCGCTGGACGCGGTCATCGACCGGACCCTGCGCGACGCCGAGCTGGTGCACGAGCACCCCGCGCCCGGCCGGTGGCTGGTCGACCTGCCCGGTACCCAGAAGCTCAAGACCGTGTGCGGGCTCATCGTGGGCGAGCACGCGCTGCGGGTGGAGGCCTTCGTCTGCCGCCAGCCCGACGAGAACCGCGAGCAGCTGTGGACCTACCTGCTCCAGCACAACGCGCGGATGTACGGCGTCGCCTACTCGGTCGACCGCGTCGGCGACGTCTACCTCACCGGCCGCGTCCCGCACGCCGCGGTGACCCCCGAGGAGCTCGACCGGCTGCTCGGTGCGGTCCTCAGCTACGCCGACGACCACTTCAACACCATGCTCGAGATCGGCTTCGGCACCTCGATCCGCCGCGAGTGGGACTGGCGCGTCAAGCGCGGGGAGTCGCTGCGCAACCTCGAGGCCTTCGCCGCCTTCGCCCGGGCGGGCCGGACCGAGCCCGCCGACGGCGGGGGAGCGCCCGCGCCGGACGACGGGGGATGACCACCACCGGCCGGGCCGCGGCGGCACGGGCGGTCGAGGAGCGGCCCGGCTACGCGCGGCGCTGGTGGGTGCTGGCCACGATGACCGTCTGCCTGCTCGTGGTGATCACGGGCAACACGACGCTCAACGTGGCCATCCCGACCCTGCAGCGGGAGCTCGGCGCCACGCAGGGCGAGCTGCAGTGGGCCGTCGACGCCTACATCGTCGTCTTCGCCGGGCTGCTGTTCTCCTGGGGCGTCATCGGCGACCGCATCGGCCGCCGCCGCGTCCTGCTCATCGGGCTGTCGGTGTTCGCCGGGGGCTCGGTGATGGCGGCCTTCTCCGACAGCCCGCTGGAGCTCATCGCCTGGCGGGCGGTCATGGGGATCGGCGGCGCGGCGGTGCAGCCGACGACGCTCGCCGTCATCACCAACGTCTTCCCCGCCGGCGAGCGCGGCCGCGCCATCGGCATCTGGGCGGCCACGGCCGGGCTCGCCGTCGCCGGCGGGCCGCTGGCCAGTGGCGCGGTGCTCACGCACTTCTGGTGGGGCGCGATCTTCCTCATCGGCGTGCCGGTCGCGGTGCTCGGCGTCGTCGGCACGCTGGCGTTCGTGCCGGAGTCGCGCGACCCCGACCCCGGCCGGCTCGACCTCCCCGGCGTGCTGCTGTCGATCGCCGCCCTGGCCGGGCTGGTCTACGGGATCATCCACGGCGGGTCGGGGGTGGGCTGGGCGACGCCGGGGGTGCTGGTCCCGCTCGTCGGCGGCGCGCTGCTCATGGTGCTGTTCGTCTGGCTGCAGCGGCGCTCCGCGCACCCGGCGCTCGACGTCTCCCTGTTCCGCAACCCGGCGTTCTCCGCCGCCGCGGCCGCGCTGGGGCTCAACTTCTTCGCCCTGATGGGCGCCACCTTCTACCTCGTCTACTACCTGCAGGGCGCCCGCGGCTACGACCCGCTGCAGTCCGGGGCCGCGCTCATCCCGGTGGCGCTGGGCATGGCGGTCATGGCGCCGCGCAGCTCGCGGCTGGCCGAGCGGTTCGGCGCCAAGGCCGTCTGCGCCACCGGCTTCGTCCTCATCACGCTGTCGTTCCTGGGCTTCCAGCTGCTCGACGAGGCCGCCCCGCTGTGGCTGCTGCTGACCACGCTGACCGTGCAGGGGCTCGGCATGGGCGCGGTGATGGCGCCGGCCACCGAGTCGATCATGTCGGTGGTGCCGCGCGAGAAGGCCGGCGCGGGCGCGGCGGTGAACAACACGGTGCGCCAGGTCGGCGGGGCGCTGGGGGTCGCCATCCTCGGATCGCTGCTGGCCACCGCCTACGCGGCGGACCTCGGCCGCGCCGTCGACGTGCTCCCCGCCGACGCCCGCGGCGAGGCGAGCACCTCGATCGCGGCGACGCTGGAGGCCGCCCGGACGACGGCGGAACAGGCGCGGGCGGCCGGCGAGCCCGGAGCCGCCGCGGCCGCCGACGCCCTCGCCGACACCGCCCGCGAGGCCTTCGTCTCGGCGATGCACCTGACCGCGGTCGGCACCGCGGCGGCCGCGGCGATCGCCGCCGTCGTCGTCCTGGTCTGGATGCCCGGCCGCCGGCCGGGGGCGCAGGAGGCCGCCTCCGCCTAGCGTGGAGGGGGTGCAGGAGCCGCCCGTCGCGCAGGAGAGACTCGGCCGCGCGCTGATCGGCGTGGTGGCCGCCTCCGGGCTGGTCTACCCGCTGCTGCTGTGCGCCGTGCAGCTCGTGCTCACCCAGCTGTTCGTCGTCGACGTCGCCGCCACCGCGCTGTGGCTGGCGGTCGCGCTGGCCTGCAGCGTGGCGCTGGTGGCCGCCGTCCGCTGGGGTGCCTCCCGCCGGGTCCGGAGCCCCTGGCTGCTGGCCGGGCTGGCGCCGCCGGTGCTCTACGAGGCCTGGGTGCTCTGGCCGCTGCTGAGCTGATGGCACCGTGCGCGGTGGCGTCGGGCAGGATGGGCGGCGTGACGACGTCTGCGGCTGGCGCGCCCGGCACCCTGGTCCTGCTCCGCCACGGCGAGAGCGAGTGGAACAAGGCCAACCTGTTCACCGGCTGGGTCGACGTCGAGCTGTCGGAGAAGGGCCGTGCCGAGGCCGCCCGCGGGGGCCAGTTGCTCGCCGAGCACGGCCTGCTCCCCGACGTCCTGCACACCTCGCTGCTGCGGCGGGCGATCACCACCGCGGAGCTGGCCCTCGCCACCGCCGACCGGCAGTGGATCCCGGTGCGCCGCTCCTGGCGGCTCAACGAGCGGCACTACGGCGCGCTGCAGGGCAAGGACAAGGCCGCCACCCTCGCCGAGTACGGCGAGGAGCAGTTCATGGTCTGGCGCCGCTCCTACAGCACGCCGCCGCCGCCGATCGAGGCCGGCAGCGAGTACTCGCAGGACGCCGACCCGCGGTACGCGTTCCTCCCGCCGGAGGTGCGCCCGGCGACCGAGTGCCTGGCCGACGTCGTCGTCCGGATGCTCCCGTACTGGTACGACGCGATCGTGCCGGACCTGCGCAGCGGCGCCACCGTCCTGGTGGCCGCGCACGGCAACAGCCTGCGCGCGCTGGTGAAGCACCTGGACGGCATGGGCGAGGACGAGGTGGTCGGGCTGAACATCCCCACCGGCGTCCCGCTGCGCTACGACCTCGACGCCGACCTCCGGCCGCTGAAGCCCGGTGGTGAGTACCTCGACCCCGAGGCCGCGGCGGCCGCCATCGAGGCGGTCAAGAACCAGGGCAAGAAGTAGCCCTGCACGACGAGGGCCTCCCCACCGCGCGGTGGGGAGGCCCTCGTCGTGTGCGGGGTCAGTGGGGCAGCGCGACCATGTCCCGCTCGCCGGTGACCAGGAAGACGACGCGGCGGGCGACGCTGACGGCGTGGTCGGCGAAGCGCTCGTAGTAGCGGCCGAGCAGCGTGATGTCGATGGCCGACTCCATGCCGTGCGGCCAGCCGGGGCTGAGCAGCTCGGTGAACAGCTGGCGGTGCAGCTGGTCCATGAGGTCGTCGTCCTTCTCGAGCCGGGCGGCGCCCTGGACGTCGAGCTTGGCGATCACGGTGCCGACCTGGGCGACCAGGCTCTGCGCCACGTGGCCGGCCTCGAGGAAGATCGGCCGCACCTCGGCGGGGACGGCGGACTCGGGGAAGCGCATCCGGGCCAGCTTGGCCACGTGCACCGCGAGGTCGCCCATGCGCTCGAGGTCACCGACGATGCGCATCGCCGTGGTGACCGTGCGCAGGTCGGTGGCGACCGGCTGCTGGCGGGCCAGCAGGGTGAAGCAGCGCTCCTCGATGCTCTCGCGCACCGCGTCGATGTGTTCGTCCCCGGCGATGACCAGGTCGGCGAGGGCCACGTCGGCATCGAGCAGGGCGGTGGTGGCCTTGCTCATCGCCGATCCGACCGAGTTCGACATCTCCACCAGACAGGCGTTGATGTCCTCGAGCTCTTCGCGGTAGTGCTCGCGCACGGGTCCTCCTCGTTCCCGGCCGTCCACCGGGTGCCACCGGCCGGACACCGCCTGCTCGATGCGCCGGCCTGACGCCCCGAGGGTAGGTGCTCCCGGGACACCCGAGCGGAGCCCGTCGGTGAACGGGGGGACACCCGGGCGTGAACAGTCGCTCCGTGCCGTTCCGACGCCACTCACACGGGGGATGACGGCGGTCCCGGGCGGCCTAGCATCGGCCCCGTGAGCCCGCTGGTCGCCCTCGTGACCGGTCTCGTCGTCGGCGCCCTCGGAGTGGCCGTCGGGGTGCTGCTCGCCCGCCGCGGTGCCGAGCGCGCCGACCGGGCCGGCGACGACGGAGGGCGCGACGCCGCCGCCGAGGCGCTGCTCGCCCGCCGGCTGCTCGACCTCATGGACCCCGCGGTGCTCCTGCTGGACAAGGACGACGCCGTCGTCGTGGCCAACCCGACCGCACGGGGGCTCGGGATCGTCCGCGACCGCCGGCTCGTCGTCCCCGCGCTGCAGGACCTGGTCCGCGAGGTCCGGCGCTGGGGCAACCGGCGCTCGGACGTCTCGCTGCCCGGCGAGGTCGTCGGCGGCGGCACGCGGCTGGTCGGCGCCCACGCGATCCGGCTCGAGACCGCGTCCGGCGACGCCGCACCGTCGGCCGTGCCCGGCCCCGTGGCGCTGGTCCTGCAGGACGTCACCGAGGCGCGGCGGGTCGAGGCGGTCCGGCGCGACTTCGTCGCCAACGTCGGCCACGAGCTCAAGACACCGGTCGGCGCGCTCGGCCTGCTTGCCGAGGCCATGCAGGGCGCCGCCGACGACCCCGAGACCGTGCAGCGCTTCGCCGCGCGGATGGCGCACGAGGCCGACCGGCTCGCCCGCCTGGTCCGCGAGCTCATCGACCTGTCCCGCCTGCAGGGCGCCGAGCCGCTGCCGGAGCTGGCGCCGGTCGACGTCGACACCGTCCTCGCCGAGGCCGTCGACCGCACCGGCCTGGCCGCCGCGGCCAAGGGGATCACGATCGCCGTCGGCGGTGGCCGGGGCATCCTGGTGCGGGGCGTCGAGGCGCAGCTGGCGACGGCGGTGACCAACCTGCTGGCCAACGCGGTCGCCTACAGCCCCGAGAACACGAAGATCGCCGTCGGGGCGCGGGCGCGCGGCGGGTTCGCCGAGATCGCGGTGACCGACAGCGGCATCGGCATCCCGCGCGCCGACCGCGAGCGGGTCTTCGAGCGCTTCTACCGGGTCGACCAGTCGCGGGCCACCAGCACCGGCGGCACGGGGCTGGGCCTGGCGATCGTCAAGCACGTGGCCAGCAACCACGGCGGCTCGGTCAGCGTGTGGAGCGAGGAGGGCCTCGGCTCGACCTTCACGCTGCGCATCCCCCTGGCGGTCGAGGACCGCCCCGAACCTCCCGACGCGGCGTCCGACGCCGACGGGGTCCTCCAGGAAGGACGGTCATGACCCGAGTGCTCGTGGTGGAGGACGAGGAGTCCTTCTCCGACGCGCTGTCCTACATGCTCGGCCGCGAGGGCTTCGAGGCGGTCGTGGCCGCCACCGGTCCCGAGGCGCTCGCCGAGTTCGACCGCGCCGGGGCGGACATCGTCCTGCTCGACCTCATGCTCCCGGGGCTGCCGGGCACCGAGGTGTGCCGGGCGCTGCGCTCCCGCAGCAACGTCCCGATCATCATGCTCACGGCCAAGGACTCCGAGGTCGACAAGGTCGTGGGCCTGGAGCTCGGGGCCGACGACTACGTGACCAAGCCCTACTCGGCGCGCGAGCTCGTCGCCCGCATCCGGGCCGTGCTGCGCCGGCGCGGCGACGTCGAGGTCTCGGCCGAGGGCGCGCTGGAGGCCGGCCCGGTGCGGATGGACGTCGAGCGGCACGTGGTCGCCGTCGACGGCGAGCCGGTGGCCCTGCCGCTCAAGGAGTTCGACCTGCTCGAGCTGCTGCTGCGCAACGCCGGCCGCGTGCTCACCCGCGGCCAGCTGATCGACCGGGTGTGGGGCTCGGACTACGTGGGCGACACCAAGACGCTCGACGTCCACGTCAAGCGGCTGCGCGCCAAGATCGAGCCCGACCCGGCCAACCCCAAGCACCTCGTGACCGTGCGCGGCCTCGGGTACAAGTTCGAGCAGTAGCCGGCGAGGCCGGCCGGGGCGTCACTGGCCCCGGCCGGTCTCCTCCTGCAGCTCGTCGATCTTGATCGAGGCGTCGGCCTTGGTGATGTCCTCCGGGACGTCCTCGCCGGCCTGGCGGGCCAGCGTGTGCAGGTAGCTCTTCTGCGCCCCGGTGGCGGGCTCGTCGCCGGTCACCCAGTCCGACGGGTCCTTCTCCGCGGTGGGGTCGCCGGCCTGACCGGTGTTCACGTTCGATTCGCTCATGTGTTCGAGTCTAGGCGGAGGTGAGCTCCGCCGCAGGTCGAGCGGCCTGCGCGGCCCGCTCGGCCCGGGTGGCCTCCCAGCGCCGGCCGGTGCGGTAGACGTGCACGCTCCCGCAGGAGGGGCACTCCACGGCCAGCGCCACGTGGGTCGGGTGGTTGGCGACCGACCGGATCCGCCGGTCGGCGACCAGCTCGTCGGTCCGGGTCACGGGGCAGGTGATCAGCAACATGGGACGAGCGTGCTCGGGAGCCGTCGAGGCGACGAGTGGCAGAGGTGACACGGATCGCGTCGTTCCTGCCATACTGCCGCCATGACCCTCGGCACGGTGGAGGACCGCCCGCTCGTCGTCAGCCTGCTCGCCGGGGACGGCGTCCTCGGGGCCTTCGGCCTCGGGGTCGCCGCCGAGGTGTTCGGCTACGACTACCGCCGCCTCGGCATGCCCCGCTTCGACTTCGCGGTGGTCACCGACCGTCCGGGGCTCGTGCGCACCGACACCGGGCTGACCCTCCACGTCGAGCACGGCCTCGAGCGCCTGGCGGTCTCCGACATCGTGCTGGTCACCGCGTGGGAGGACCTCTCCCGACCCGTCTCCTCACCGGTCCTCGATGCGTTGCGCGCCGTGCACGCCCGCGGCGGCCAGATCGTCAGCCACTGCACCGGTGCCTTCGTCGTCGCGGCGGCGGGCCTGCTGGACGGGAAGCGGGCCACCACCCACTGGCGCTACGCCGGTGAGCTGGCCGCCCGCTACCCGGCCGTCGACGTCGACCCGCGGGTCCTCTACGTCGACGAGGGCACGATCATCAGCGGCGCCGGCACGGCCAGCGGCGTGGACGCGCTCCTGCACCTCGTCCGCCGGGAGTGGGGCGCCGCGGCGGCCAACGGGCTGGCCCGCGAGATGGTCGTCCCCCCGCACCGCGACGGCGGGCAGGCGCAGTACATCGACGAGCCGGTCGCCCGGTGCGAGGACGACCTGCTCGGGCTCGTCCTGGACTGGGCGCGGGCGCACCTGGCCGAGGACATCAGCGTCGAGACCCTCGCCCGGCGCGCGCTGATGAGCCCGCGCAGCTTCGCCCGCCGGTTCAAGGCGACCACGGGGACGACGCCGCACGCGTGGCTGCTCGGCCAGCGGCTGGCGGCGGCCGAGGCGCTGCTCGAGGAGAGCGACGCCCCGGTGGAGGAGATCGCCCGGCTGGTCGGCTTCGGCACCGCCGCCGGCTTCCGCGAGCAGTTCAGCCGGCGCCGCGGCGTCTCCCCGCGGGCCTACCGGCAGACCTTCCGCACCGGCAGCGCACCGGTCGAGGTCGTCCCCGCCGGCGAGGGGACGGCCGCCTAGTCGACGGACGCGCGGGCGCCCTGGCGGGCGGACGTCAGCCCAGCGGTATCGGCCGCGCGACGCCGACGAGCGAGTCGAGGCGGCCGGCGTTGCTCGGCGCCAGCGGGCTGCGCACCACCTGCGTGAGCGCGAACCCGGCGCGGGCCAGCACCATCGCGTGCGTGCGCGGGGTGAAGTGCCAGATGTGCTCGGCCGGCTTGAGCGTCCACCAGCGGCTGCCGAGCAACCGGGCCGGCAGCGACGAGACGTAGGGCGTGGAGAACAGCACGACGCCGTCGTCGGCGACCAGCGAGCGCGCCGTCCGCCAGAAGTCCAGCGGGTCGGGCACGTGCTCCACGGTGTCCCAGGCGCAGAGGACGTCGAACCCGGGCTCCAGCGGCGCGTCGGCGAGCTGGCCGCAGAAGACGTCGAGGCCGAGGGCCCCGGTGGCGTGCTCCGCGCCGGTGCGGGATAGCTCCACCCCGCTGGTCGTCCACCCGGCCCGGCGCGCGGCGTCGAGGAAGAGGCCGTAGCCGGCGCCGACCTCGAGCAGCCGGCCCCCGGCGGCGCGGCCGCGGACGCGGTCCAGCAGCGCCAGCCGGCCGGCGGTCCAGGTGCGCTGCAGGAGCATCGCCGGGTCGAACCGGCGGTCCTGCGACGACCCCCCGCCGTCCGCCCCGCCCTCCACGCCGCCGCCGTACACGCCGCCCTCGAAGTAGCCGACGTCGTCGTAGAGCCGTTGCAGCGCCTCCGGGCGCAGCCGCGGGCTGACGAACACCAGGCCGCAGGACGGGCAGCGGACGACGCCGAAGGGCGTGAGGTCGTGCACGAGCCGGCCGGGGATGCCGCACAGGCAGCAGTCGACCGCCTCGGTGTCCTCGGGGGTCCACGTCGCCGGGGCAGAGGTTGCCGGGCCACTCACGCCGGTCAGCCTACGGAGCCGCCGGCGATCCCCCCGGTACCGGTCCGTGCTGCGCCGACCGGCGGGTCGGCGGCGCCCGAGGCGCCGTCGGCACGGGTCTCGCCGAGCTCGGGGTAGCGCTGCGCCAGCAGGGCGGTGATCCTGCGGCGGACGGCGGCCGAGACGAGCCCGGAGCCCTCGGGGCTGCCGTCGGTGCCGAGCAGCTCGCCCGGGACGACGACGTAGCGGTCCGGCGCGGCGTCGGCCCGGTCGAGGAAGGCCGCGCGCACCGCGTCGGCGTCGGCGTCGGCGGGACCTGCGGTGACGGGGGAGTCCACGACCACGGTGAGGTCGGGCAGCAGGCCGCGGGTGGCCCACAGCGACGTGCGGTAGATGCGGTCGGCGTCGAGGCCCTGCCCGGCGCCCTGGAAGGCGATCGAGGTGTCCACGTAGTGGTTGCACACGACGACCTCGCGCCGCTGCAGCGCCGGCCGGATCACCGTGGCCACGTGCTCGGCGCGGTCGGCCGCGGCGAGGAGCGCGGCGGTGTAGGCCGCCACCGGGTGGCCCTCGCCGTCGGTCACGCCGGCCGTCGGGTCCGGTGCCGGCGGGTAGAGCAGCGTGCGGACCTGCCGGCCGAGCGCGGTGTCGCTGGGCTCGTGCGTGGCCACCACCGGGCACCCGCACTCGCGCAGCACCTGGGCGAGGTCGGCGGTGTAGCGGCGCGTGAGGTCGCGGTCGGCGCCCTCGACGACGAGGAACAGCCCGGTGGTGCTGGCCGAGGCCGAGAGGATGTCCGAGCTGCCCCACAGCAGCCGGAACACGTCGCGGGCGCGCGTGCCCGGCCGCCCGCGCGGGACGACCTGGCGGACGGCGTAGGCGCTGACCAGCAGGGCGAGCGCGCCGCCGATCATCAGGGTCAGCCCGGGGCCGGTGAGGGTGAGCATGAGCTCGCCGACGCGCAGGTCGTGGGTGCCGAGCACGCCGGCCAGGCCCGGGCCGACGGCGACCGCCAGCAGCAGCACGATGCGCACCGAGGAGACGACGAAGGCGAACACCCGCCCGCGCAGCCGGTCCTCGACCTCGAAGCCGATGAGCGTGTAGCCGATGATCCAGGAGATCCCGGCGAACAGGCCGACGAGGAACGCCGCACCCGTGGCGAGCACGAAGTCCTGCAGCAGCGACATGGCCAGCAGCGCGATGCCGGCCAGCCCGATCGAGCGGGCGAACAGGGTGCGCCGCGGGATGGTGGGCAGGATCCGCGGCCCGACCAGCATGCCGAGGGCCAGCCCGGTGAACACGATGCCGAACACGACGCCGTAACCGGCCGCACCGGCGTCCAGCGTGGCGATGTAGAGCTGGGCGACGCCGATGATCAGCCCGCCCGCGCCGAACGCCCCGATGACGCCGACGTACAGGGCGCGCATCAGCGGCTGGCCGCGCAGGAACGAGACGCCCTCGGCGATGAGGGAGAACACGTTCGACGACGCCTGGCGGTCGGTCGGCGTCGGCGGGATGAGCCGGCGCGAGAGCAGCACGGTGGTGGCCGAGAGCGCGAAGGTCGCGGCGTTGAACAGCAGGGCGACGACGATCGCCGTCCGCGCGTCCCCGCTCTGGCCGCTGCCGGGGAACACCCGGGCGACGGTGGAGAGCAGCGCGAACAGCAGCGAGGCCACCGGGACCGCGCCGTAGACGCTGAACAGCGAGACCTGGTTGGCCACGGCCAGCCGCTCGCGCGGGACGATCGCCACCCAGATCGCCTGCTTGGCCGGGTTGGTGAACAGGCCCACGGCCTCGACGAGGAACTGGGCGACGTAGAGCCAGGTCAGCTCGTAGCTCAGCCCGATCGACAGGTACAGCCCGCAGGCCAGCAGGTCCCCGACGACGACGGTGGTGCGGCGGTCGAGGCGGTCGGCCAGGGCGCCGGCGACGGGGCCGAGGAGGAGGTCGGGCAGCAGCCTCGTGAGGATGACTCCGGAGATCGCCGCGCCCTGGACCCCGAGCGACTCGTCGCGGGTGAGCTGCTGGGCCAGCGCCGTGGTCGCCAGGAGGCCCAGCCAGTCGCCGAGGCTGGAGACGGCGATCGCCGCCCACATGCGCCGGAACACCGGGATGCGGACCAGGGCGAGCAGGGCGTTGTCCGACGCCCGGCCGCTGGCCGACGACCCGCCCGGGCGCACGCCGGGGGTCGCCGCCTGTCCGTCGCTCACAGTTCCCGCCGTCCGGTCGTCGCGGTCGTCCCGAGAAGGGTAGTGGCGCGCGGGGCCGCTCCGGCCCGTGCCGCACCCGGACGGGGGAGTTCCGGTCAGCCGCCCGGCCGCCGGCGCTGCAGCGTCAGGGACACCGGCGCCGGGCTGGCCGGGTGCGGGGCGACCAGGCCGAGGTCGAGCCGGGCCTCGGTCAGCCGGCGCAGCTCGCCGTAGGCGGCCGGGCCCAGCAGCGCGGTGAGCTCGGCCGCGTAGGTGGTGACCAGCGGCTCCGGGGACACGTGTGCCGCGGGGGAGCCGGTGCACCACCAGTGCAGGTCGGCGCCGCCCGGGCCCCAGCCGCGCCGGTCGAACTCGCCGATCGTGCTGACCAGCACCGTCGTCCCGTCGGGCCGCTCGACGTGCTCCTGCTCGCGCCGCACCGGCAGCTGCCAGCAGACGTCGGGCTTGGTGGTCAGCGGGTGCAGCTCCTCGCGCAGCGCCATTCGGTGCAGCGCGCAGCCGGTGCCGCCGGGGAAGCCGGGCCGGTTGAGGAAGACGCAGGCGCCGTCGACCAGGCGGGTGCGCAGCGAGCGCACACCGCCCTCGTCGTCGGCGGCGTCCTCCTCGGTCCAGGCGCCGCGGCCGACCGGCGCGAGCTGCCAGTCCTCGTCGGCGAGGTCGGCGACCGCGGCGGTGACCCGGGCGAGGTCGTCCTCGTCGGTGAAGAAGGCGCCGTGGCTGCAGCAGCCGTCGTCGGCCCGGCCCTCGACGACGCCGGCGCACCCGCGACCGAACACGCAGGTCCAGGCCGAGGCCAGCCAGGTCAGGTCGGCGCGGACGACGTGCCGCGGGTCGGCCGGGTCCGGGAACTCGATCCACTCGCGGGCGAAGTCGGGGTCGACCTCCGGGGGCACGTCCTGCACCGGCCCAGCCTAGAGAGAGGACCCCGTCCCCTCCGGCGTCGCTCCGCTCGGCGCGAGCCTCGGGAGGGGGCCAGGCAGACTGACCGCATGCGGCTCGGGGTGCTGGACGTCGGCTCGAACACCGTCCACCTGCTGGTGGTCGACGCCCACCGCGGCGGCCACCCGACCCCGACCTACGACGACCGGGCCGTCCTGCGGCTGGCCGAGCACGTCGGCAAGGACGACGTCCTGTCGAAGGCCGGCGAGAAGGCCCTGCTCAACGCCGTGGGCAAGGCGTGCAAGCGGGCCGAGGAGCAGGGCTGCGACGAGGTGCTCGCGCTGGTCACCTCCGCGATCCGCGAGGCGGTCAACGGCCTGGAGGTGCTCGACCGCGTCCGCGCGCAGACCGGCGTCGACCTGCAGGTGACCAGCGGCGAGGAGGAGGCGCGGCTGACCTTCCTCGCCGTGCGCCGGTGGTACGGGTGGAGCGCCGGCCGGCTGCTCGTCCTCGACATCGGCGGCGGCTCGCTGGAGCTGGCCAGCGGCGTGGACGAGGACCCCGAGGTCGCGTTGTCGGTGCCGCTCGGCGCCGGGCGGATGACGCGCCGCTTCCTCTCCGGGGCCGCCGAGGGCGGCAAGCCCGACCTCGCCAAGCTCGAGGCGCTGCAGGAGCACGCCGCCGACGTCCTCCGCCCGGCGGCGAGGAAGCTGCGGGCGGCCGGGACGCCGGACCTGGTCGCGGCGACGAGCAAGACGTTCCGCACCCTCGCCCGGCTGACCGGCGCGGCCCCCTACTCGGCCGGCCTGCGGGTCGACCGCAACCTCACCCTCGACGGACTCGGCCAGCTGATCGGCTTCGTGTCCCGCATCGAGTCCCGCGGCCTGGCGGAGCTGCGCGGCGTGTCGCCCGACCGCGCCCACCAGGTCCCGGCCGGCGCGGTGGTGGCGCAGGCCGCCATGCAGGCGCTGGAACTACCCTCCGTCAAGATCTGTCCGTGGGCGCTGCGCGAGGGCGTCATCCTGCGGCGACTGGACTCCTTGGGAGGCGCGTGATGGCACAGCCCCGCAGGGACCCCGATCCCGGGCCCGGACCGGAGACCGGCGGGCGGCCGCTGGCCGACATCCTGCGCGAGGCCGGCATCGAGGCCCCGCGCAGCGTGCGCCGGCGCCGCGGGGACACCGGCGACCTCCCGATCAAGCAGCGCAAGCGGGAGCCCGACACCGACGTCGAGCAGCCCAACCCCGGGCGCCGGGCCAGCGACACCGGCCGGGTGTCGGAGACCGGCCGGTTCGCCCGCGACACGGGGCGGGTCGCCGACACCGGCCGCCAGGCCCGCGACCGCGGGCTCGAGGAGGCCCGGGACACCGGCCGCGTCGCGGGGGCGCCGGCCGGTGCGACCCGCGGGCCGGACGGGCCGTCGACGGCGGCCATCCCGGGGATCCGGCCCTCCCGCAAGCCCGGCGTCCCGGGCGCCGCGCCCGCCACCGGACCGATCCCGGTGACCCGTCCCGGGGAGACCGAGGTGCTCGACGAGCCGCTCGGCGCCCGGGAGGGGGCGCTGGCCTGGCTGCGCTTCGCCGGCGAGCTCGTCCTGGCGCTGGCCGCCGGGGTGGGCATCTACTTCCTGGCCACCGTCGTCTGGGAGCAGCTGCCGCAGGTCGCGGTGGTCCTCGCCCCGCTGGCGGTCACCGGCCTGGTGGCCGGCGTCGGGGCCTGGCGGCAGCGCACCGGCCGCGAGCCCACGGGCCTGCGGCTGGTCGCCGTCCTCGTGTTCGCCGGGACGCTGCTCACCATCGCCCCGGCCGCCGGGCTGCTCGCCGGCACCTGAGGCGCCGGCGGGCAGCCCGGCCGCGGCTCACTCGTCCTCGTCGTCGTCCTCGGCGCCGGCCTGCGCGAACTGCTCGACGATCGCCGCGCCGAACGCGTCGAGGTCGTCGGGGTTGCGGCTGGTGACGAGGTTGCCGTCGACGACGACCTCCTCGTCCACCCACGTGGCGCCCGCGTTGCGCAGGTCGGTCTGCAGCGAGGGCCACGACGTTATCCGCCGGTCGCGGACGACGTCGGCCTCGGCGAGCACCCAGGGTGCGTGGCAGATCGCCGCCACCGGCTTGTCCGCCTCGAAGAAGGCCTTCACGAAGGCCACCGCGTCGGCGTCGGCCCGCACGAAGTCGCCGTTGATGACGCCGCCGGGCAGGACCAGCGCCGCGTAGTCCTCGGGGTCGGCCAGGGCGACGGTGGTGTCCACCTTCCTCTGGTCGCCCTTGTCGATGTGCTGGTACATGGTGATCGTGCCGCTCCCCAGCGACACCAGCTCGGGCTCCGCGCCGGCCTCCTCCAGCGTCTGCCACGGCCGCTCCAGCTCGACCTGCTCGACGCCGTCGGTCGCGAGCACGGCCACCTTCATCCCGTCCAGTTCTCCTGCCATGCGGGCGCCGCTACCCGTGCCCGGGAGACGGCACACCCGTGCGCACTACGGTCCGGCGTGGGTCCGACGCACACCGAGAGCTGGGAGAACGGCATGGCACAGCGGCAGGGCCTGGCGGTCCTCGGCGGCGGCAAGATGGGCGAGGCGCTGCTCGCGGGACTGGTCAGGCGGTCGGGAGCCGAGGGCGTCGTCGTCTGCGAGCGGCACCCGGAGCGGGGGCGCGAGCTCGCGGCGCGCTACGGCGTCGACGTCGTCGGCATCGAGGAGGCCGCCGCCCGGGCGCGGGTGCTGCTCCTGGCGGTCAAGCCGCAGGACCTGCCCTCGCTGCTGGTGCTGCTCGCACCCGCCGTGGACGAGGGGCACCTGGTCGTCAGCATCGCGGCCGGCATCTCCACGGCCACGATCGAGGCGGCGCTGCCGGCCGGTGTGCCGGTGGTGCGGGTCATGCCCAACACCCCGGCCCTCGTCGACGAGGGGATGAGCGTGCTGTCGGCCGGCGCCTCCGCGGGCGAGGCGGAGCTGGACGAGGCCGAGGCGCTGCTGTCGACCGTCGGCCGGGTGGCGCGGGTGCCGGAGTACCAGCAGGACGCGGTGACGGCCCTGTCGGGCAGCGGACCGGCCTACTTCTTCTACCTGGTCGAGGCGATGGTCGACGCCGGCGTGCTGCTCGGCCTGCCCCGGGCGCTCACCACGGAGCTGGTGGTCCAGACCGCGCTGGGGTCAGCGGTGATGCTGCGCGAGTCGGGGGAGCACCCGGCCCAGCTGCGCGACGCGGTGAGCAGCCCGGGCGGCACGACCATCGCCGGCATCCGGGAGCTCGAGCGGCACTCGGTGCGCTCGGCGCTGATCGCGGCCATCGAGGCGGCCGCGGCGCGATCGGTGGAGCTGGGCCGGGCCGACGGGAGCCGGTGACGATAACCCGCCCGTGGACACCCTGCGGGGACGCAGCGTCACCGTGTCGACACATCGACGGGGAGACGCGCCGATACGGCTGTGAAGCGAGTTGCATAGGTGTAGTTCTGCCAGGGACGGACCGTTCCCCGTGTCCGTTTCTTCCATCGCTTCCGTCACGCGGGTCCCCCTACTCTCTGTATCAGCACGTGCGTGTCCCGTAGCCGGTGGGGAAGCCGGCGCCCGACTCGTGCTAGGTCCGGAGAGCTGATCATGACCATGCCCCAGCGCACCAACGCCGCCTACGTCCGCCCGGCCGTCCCCGGCCCGCGGCCCATGGCCCGCCCGATCCCGGCCGCTGCCATGGCCCGCCCGGTCGGCCCGGCCCACCCCGCCGCGATGCCCGTCGGCCGCCCGGCCGTCCCGCAGCCGCGCGCCGCCGTCACCTTCCTGACCGTCGCCGAGGTCGCCAGCATGATGCGCGTCTCGAAGATGACCGTGTACCGCCTCGTGCACGCCGGCGAGCTGTCCGCCGTCCGCGTCGGCCGCTCGTTCCGCGTCCCGGAGCGCGCCGTCCAGGACTACCTGCGCGACGCCTACACCGACATCGCCTGAGCAGGACCCCCCACCCCGGGCGGAGGCCCGGTCCAGCACGTCAGCAGCGCCCTCACCCGGCCTTTCCGGGTGGGATCCGTCCGGCCCGGTTCCCGCGGCAGCGTCGCCGCGGGGGCGCCGGGTAGGCTCGGACGCCGAGCGACACCCCGGCCCCGGCCGGAGCCGTCGCACACGAGCTGATCCACACTCGCGTGGCGTCCGGTTCCGCCCCCGTGGCCCCCGGCGCGACACGCGGCCACGACGTCGGGAGCAGGACACATGGGTTCGGTCATCAAGAAGCGCCGCAAGCGGATGGCGAAGAAGAAGCACCGCAAGCTGCTCAAGAAGACCCGCGTTCAGCGTCGCAACAAGAAGTGAGCTGACGCTCGTGCCGCCCGCCGTCGTCCTCGTCACCGGTGTCAGCCGGTGGCTGGGAGGTGCGCTGGCGGCCGAGCTCGCTCGCGACCCGGCCATCGACAGGGTCATCGGGGTCGACACCGTCCCCCCGTCGGCGGAGCTGCTCCGCCGTCTCGGTCGCACCGAGTTCGTGCGCGCCGACATCCGCAACCCGATGATCGGCAAGGTCATCAGCACCGCGGCGGTCGACACCGTCGTGCACATGAACATCAGCTCCACGCCCGCCGGGTCCGGCGGCCGGGGGCCGATGAAGGAGCTCAACGTCATCGGCACGATGCAGCTCCTCGCCGCCTGCCAGCGCGCGCCCTCGGTGCGCCGGCTGGTGCTCAAGTCGACCAGCGCCGTCTACGGCGCCTCGCCGCGCGACCCCGCCGTCTTCACCGAGGCGATGCAGGCCCGGCGGGTGCCCTCGGGCGGGTTCGCCAAGGACAGCCTCGACATCGAGGGCTACGTGCGGTCCTTCGCGCGCCGCCGCCCCGACGTCGGGGTCGCCGTCCTGCGGTTCACCAACTTCATCGGCCCGCGCATCGACTCCGTGCTGTCCGGGTTCCTGCGCATGCCGGTCGTCCCGACCGCGCTGGGCTACGACGCCCGCGTCCAGCTGCTGCACGAGGACGACGCGCTGGGCGTGCTCACCCAGGCCACCACCGGGGACTTCGCCGGCACCGTCAACGTCGGGGGAGAGGGCACGTTGCTCCTGTCGCAGGTCATCCGCCGGCTGGGCCGCCTGCAGCTGCCGGTGCCCTCGCCGGCGCTCGGCTCCCTGGGCCGGCTCACCCGGCGCTTCGGCTTCGTGGACTACTCCCCCGAGCAGATGCGCTTCCTCAACTTCGGCCGCGTCGTCGACACCACGGTGCTGCGCACCGAGTTCGGCTACACGCCCCGCTACACCACCGCCGAGGCCCTGGCCGACTACGCGCACACCGCACCGCCCGTGATCCCGCCGGAGCTCGTGGCCGACGTGACCACGCGGGCCCAGCAGCTCGTCGCGCGCGCCGGGTCGGTCGCCTCCTCGGTGGGGACGACGGTGCACGGGCGGCTGCGGCCCGCGCCGGCGCCGCCGGGCCTGCGGGCGGTGCGCGATGCCTGAGGCCCGCGTCATCCGGCTGCGTCCCGACGACGACGGGCAGCCGCACGTCCCGCAGCCGCCGGACCCCGGCTGGGACGAACAGGTGGCCGGCGGGCTGGACTTCCTCCGCAGGCGGCTGACCGGCGAGTACGAGACGGACGAGTTCGGCTTCGACACCGACCTCACCGACCACGTGCTGCTGCCGGCCCTGCGGCCGCTGTTCTCCCGGTGGTTCCGGGTCGAGACCCACGGCGTGGAGAACGTCCCCAGCGACGGCGGGGCGCTGGTGGTGGCCAACCACTCCGGCACGGTCCCGGTCGACGCGCTCATGACCACCGTCGCGCTGCACGACGACCACCCCGCGCAGCGCAGGTTCCGGCTGCTCGGCGCCGACCTGGTGTTCGACCTCCCGGTGGTGGGCTCCCTGGCGCGCAAGTTCGGCGCCACGCTCGCCTGCAGCGAGGACGCCGAGCGACTACTGTGCGCCGACGAACTGGTCGGCGTCTTCCCGGAGGGCTTCAAGGGCATCGGCAAGCCCTTCCGCGAGCGGTACACCCTGCAGCGGTTCGGCCGAGGTGGTTTCGTCACGGCGGCTCTACGCACCGGCAAGCCGATCATCCCGTGCGCCATCGTCGGCGCCGAGGAGATCTACCCGATGATCGGCAACGCGAAGACGCTCGCGCGGCTGCTCGGGCTGCCCTACTTCCCGGTGACGCCGACGTTCCCCGCGCTCGGACCGCTCGGGCTGGTGCCGCTGCCGTCGAAGTGGCTCATCGCCTTCGGGGAGCCGATCGAGACGGCGCACTACGGCCCCGCGGCCGCCGAGGACCCGATGCTGGTGTTCAACCTGACCGACCAGGTCCGCGAGACCATCCAGCAGTCGATCTACCGGCTCCTCCTGCAGCGCAGCTCCGTCTTCAGCTGACCCGTGACGGGTGCGGGCCCGGAGGGTCCGCCGAGGAGCGGGCCGGAGCCGCGCTGGCGAGCCGGGGACGGCAGTCGATCGCGGGCGCCGGCAGCGGTCGCCCCGCGAGGCGCGCCGAGGAGTGAGGGCCGGAGGCCGACGATCAGAGCAGGCGCCTGCGGCGGAAGGCGAGGGCGCCGCCGACGGCGCCGCCGGTGAGGGCCGCCGCGGCGACGGTCGGGACGCCGATCCGGGCGGCCTTGCGGCCGGTGCGGAAGTCGCGGATGGTCCAGTCGCGGGAGCGGGCGACGGCGCGCAGCTCGGTGTCGGGGTTCACCGCGACCGCCGTCCCGGTGAGCGTGAGCATCGGCAGGTCGTTGGCCGAGTCGCTGTAGGCGGTGCAGCGCGCGAGGTCCAGCCCCTCCCGCTCGGCCAGCGCCCGCACCGCCTCGGCCTTGGCCTCCCCGTGCATGAGCTCGCCGACCAGCCGGCCGGTGTAGCAGCCGTCGACGACCTCGGCCACCGTGCCCAGCGCGCCGGTGAGTCCCAGGCGGTGGGCGATGATCCGCGCCAGCTCGACCGGCGTCGCGGTGACCAGCCAGACCCGCTGCCCGGCGTCGAGGTGCTGCTGGGCGAGGTTGCGGGTGCCCGACCAGATCCGGTCGGCCATGAGCTCGTCGTAGATCTCCTCGCCGGCGTCGACGATCTCCGACACCTCGCGGCCGGCGACGAAGGCCAGCGCGGTCTCGCGGATGGTGAGCATGTCGCCGGCGCTCTCGTTGCCGGCGACGCGGAACTTCGCCTGCTGCCACGCGAAGCGCGCGATGTCCCGGGAGGTCAGGTACTTGCGGGAGGCCAGGCCGCGGGCGAACCAGAACAGCGAGGCGCCCATCATCATCGTGTTGTCGACGTCGAAGAACGCGGCGGCGGTGCGGTCGGCCACCACGGTCGGGACCGGCTCGACCTCGGCGGCGGCCGCGGACGCGGCGCCCGCGACGTGCGCGCGGATCTCGTCCTCGGTCGGTGCCCCGGCGTCCTGCTTGCGGCGGCCGCGGAACGGCAGACCCGGCACGGGCTCCCTCCCCTGGGGTGGTCCCGCCGCCTCCCGGGCGGCACCCGGCGACACTACCGAGCGGCCGCCCGGGAGCCGGAGCCGGACCTCAGCACAGGACGGGCACCAGGCGGCACACGCCCAGGGGGTCGGGGAGCGGGCCGGACGGCGCGGTGGGAGTCGCCGGCGCGCTGCCGTCCCCGGGGGAGCGGGAGCGTCGGCGCCGGGATCGGCAGGCCCCCGGTCGGTGCGGACGGGGACGTCGTGGGTGCGCTGCCCCCGCCGGAGGGCGCGCTGCCGCCGCCGGGTGCCGTGCCGCCGGAGCCGGCGGAGCCCCGCCGGAGGAGGGCGGGGCCGCGGGTGCACCCGAGGGGGGGGACGACGGCGCGGGCGACGACGGGGCGGCCGGCCCGTCCGTGACCGGGCCTCGGGCCGGCGGTCGGAGCGGGCGGCGCGGCCGGGGCGGAGGGGTCCGGCGTCGCGGGGCCGCGCAGGGCGCGGGCACGGGCCGAGGTCGTCGGCGCCGGCGACCGCGGGGCCGGTGGGGCAGTCCAGGGCCGCCTCCAGGTCCGCCGCGCGGGTGCCGACCGCACCGAGCAGCCCCAGGGAGCGGGTGGCCGCGTCCCCGGCGTCGGCGGGCAGGGCGGCCTGCAGGCCGGCGAGGCCGTCGCCCTGGTCCTGCGCCCAGCCGCTGAGGACCGACAGCGGGCCGGCGTCGCCGCCGGCCACCGCCTGCGTGAGCACCAGGGCGGCGCCCTCGGAGGTCTGGGCGTCCATGGTGGCGAGGGTGTCGAGCACCAGGTCCGCCGGCGGCGCCGTCGCGGAGCCGTCGACCAGCCGGTCGAGCTCCCGCAGCCTGGTGGTGGCGAACTCCAGCAGGGTCAGCCCCCGCTCGTCGCCGGCCAGCGCGAGCTGGGTCTGCTCGGTGCCCCGCTTGAGGCCGTAGAGCGCGTCCCCCGGCTCGGCGTCGGTGGACAGCGCGACCAGGCTGCCCAGCGCCGTGACCGCCACGGCCGCACCGGCGACGCCGGCGGCGAGCCGGGCCCGCCAGGCCGGACGGCGTCCCGGCCGGGCCGCCCGCAGTCGCGCCAGGCCGCGGCGGGGCTCCGGCTCGGGCTCGGGCGAGCGGACGGCGGCCATCGCCACCAGCCGGGCGCGGGTGGCGGCGCGGAAGTCCGGCGACGGCTCGTCGTCGAGGTCGGTGGCGAGCGCGCGCAGCCGGTCCTCGAGGGCCGCCTCGCGCCCGTGCACGGACGCGCGGCGGGACGCCCCCGCGGCGTCGTGCCGGTCGCTCACCTGGGTCCTCCGGTCGGTCGGTGGGGACGCGGTCGACCGGAGCAACGACGCGCGGACGCCGGCGTTACGGCCGTCCGGGGGCTGACGACGTGGTCTCCCCCGGACGGGGGCACACCCGTCACCGGAGCCCCTCCGGCAGCAGGGCGGCCAGCCGCCGCACCGCGCGGTGCTGCAGCGCCTTGACCGCGCCGTCCTTCTTGCCCATGACCGCCGCGGTCTCCGACACCGACAGGCCCTGCAGGAAGCGCAGCGAGATGCACTCCTGCTGCTCGCTGCCCAGCTGGCGGACGCACGCGAGCAGCTGCTCGTTGGTCAGGCGGGCGACGACGGCGTCCTCGGGCCCGTCGGTGGCCTGGTCGGCGTCGCGCATGTCCGCGGTGGTGACCTCGAGCCGGAACCGGCTGCTCTTCACGTGGTCGCGGATGATGTTGCGCGCGATCGTCACCAGCCAGGCGCCGACGTCGCGGCCCTGGAAGGACAGCGAGTCGATGCGGCGCAGCGCGCGGACGAACGTCTCGCTGGTGAAGTCCTCGGCCTGCGCGCGGTCGCCCACCCGGTGCAGGACGTAGCGGTGGACCAGAGTCACGTAGTGGTCGTAGAGG
This sequence comes from Geodermatophilus normandii, assembly GCF_003182485.1. NCBI lineage: Bacteria > Bacillati > Actinomycetota > Actinomycetes > Geodermatophilales > Geodermatophilaceae > Geodermatophilus > Geodermatophilus normandii. Next base: position 1,824,628 of record NZ_QGTX01000001.1, read on the forward strand.
CGCCCGAACGCCTCGGCGTCGCCGTCCTGCGCCTGCCGGACCAGCCCCCAGACGTCGACCCGGTCGCCGGGCAGGTCCTGCTCGAGCGCCGCCAGCTCCTCGGCGAGGACGGCGTCGTCCTCCTCGGTCCCCGGGACGGCCTCCGGAGCGGGGCCGGCGACGACGTCCGGCTCGAGCCGGTCCCCGGCGGACGCCGGCACCGCGGGCACGGCCTCCACGCTGGTGCGCGGCCAGGGCGTCGGACGGGGACGCGGACCGGGCCGCCGCCCGGCCGGGACGGCGGACGACCGCTCGTCCACGGGGCGCGGTGGCGGCATGCGGGACGTCGACCTCCTCGTCGGCCCGCCGAGCCGCGACGGCTCGCCCGACGGGGGTCCTCCCAGCTCGGCGGTGTCCCGCGGTGCTGCGGGTCCTCTCCCATGGTGACAACATGACTGCGAACCGTCCACGTCGGCCGGCCGAGTGGCACCCCGCGGTACCTCCCCGGGGGGACCGGCCGCCGCCCGCAGGAGGTGTCCGTGACCCCGCCGGGAACCGGGATGTCGACCCCGACGGGGCTGGCCGCCCTCGTGCGCGCCGCGGCCGGGGAGCGACCCGAGGCCCCCGCCGTCGTCGACGGCGGGACGCGGCTGTCCTGGCGCGAGCTCGACGCGCTCGTCGACCGCGCCGCCGCCGGGTACGCCGCCCGCGGGCTGGCGGCGGGGGACCGGGTGGCGGTGCAGCTCCCCAACGGCGTCGACTGGCTGCGGGCGGTGCTCGGCGCCCTGCGCGCCGGGCTCGTCGTCGTCCCGGTGAACACCGGCTACACCGACCCCGAGCTCGCGCACCTGCTCACCGACTCCGGCGCCGCCCTGCTGGTCGCGGCCGCCGACCGCCCCGCGCCGGGCGGCGTCCCCGTGGTGGCCGGACCACCCGACGGCGACGGCCCGCCGCCCGTGGACCCCGACGACCCCGACGCGCTGTCGTTCCTGGCCTACACCAGCGGCACCACCGGCCGGCCCCGCGGCGCGATGCTCACCGCGGGGGCGCTGCGCGCCAACCAGCAGCAGTGCCTGGCGATGCAGCCGCCGCCGGTCCGCCCCGACGACCGCGTGCTCCTGGTCCTGCCGCTCTTCCACGTCTACGGCCTCAACGCCGGCTTCGGCCTGGTGGCGGCGACCGGCGCGTGCGCCGTGCTGCAGCCGGCCTTCGACCCGCGGGCGTCGCTGGAGGTCATGGAGCGCGAGCAGGTCACCGCGGTCCCGGGCGCGCCGCCGATGTACCAGGCCTGGCTGGCCGTCGCCGACGCCGACGGCAGCGACGCCGGGCTGCGGCGGGCGTTCGCCGCGGTCCGCATCGCCTCCTCGGGTGCCGCGCCGCTGCCGCAGGAGACCTGGACGGCGATGCGCGACCGCGCCGCCGTCCGGGTGTGGGAGGGCTACGGCCTCACCGAGGCCTGCCCGGTGGTGGCCAGCACCCTGGCGACCGGCCGCGCCAAGCCCGCCTGCATCGGCGGCCCGGTGCCCGGCGTCGAGGTCGCCCTGCGCGGAGCGGCGGGCGACGTCGAGGAGGAGGGGCCGGGGGAGCTGTTCGTGCGCGGGGCCAACCTGTTCGCCGGGTTCTGGCCCGACGGCGCCGACGGCCCCGACGACGACGGCTGGCTGACCACCGGCGACCTCGCCTACCGCGACCGCGACGGCGACCTGCACCTGGTCGACCGGCGCAGCGACCTCGTGCTGGTCAGCGGCTTCAACGTCTACCCGGCCGAGGTGGAGCGGGTGCTCGACGCCCACCCCGCCGTCACCGAGAGCGCGGTCATCGGGCTCCCCGACGCCCGGACCGGGGCGGCCGTGCGGGCCGTCGTCGTCCTGGCGCCGGGCGCGCAGGCGACCGCCGAGGAGCTGCGGGCCCACGCCGCCTCCGCCCTGGCGCGCTACAAGGTGCCGACGTCGATCACCTTCCGGCCGGAGCTGCCGCACTCGCTGACGGGCAAGGTGAGCCGGGCGCGGCTGCGCGAGCTCGGGCTGCCGGCGGTCGACGAGGACGTCCCGTGACCGGGCCCGCCGAGCGGCTGGAGCTGCTGACCCGCGCCGGCTGCCACCTGTGCGTCACCGCGGCCGAGACGCTGGGGCGGATCGCCGCCGAGGCGGGCGTGGGCACCCGCGAGGTCGACGTCGACGCCGACCCGGAGCTGCAGGCCGAGTACGGCGACCGCGTGCCGGTGGTGCTGCTCGACGGTCGCGAGCACTCCTACTTCACCGTCGACGTCCCCCGCCTGCGCCGCGACCTCGGGATCGGCTAGCGGGCCACCCGGAAGGGGCGGCCGACGCCCGGGTGGGTATGGTCTCGGACACAGCGCCGCGCATCCGCGCAGGCCCGGGGCCTGCGGCTGGGTGCGCGACTTTGTTCCTGCGTTCACAAGCGGTTACCGTGGCTGTCGCCGGGTGGTCCACCGCCCGGATCCCCGATGTCGTCCGCCCCCGCAGGCTCCCGCCGGCGCCCGGGCGCGACCGCTGTGGAGTAGGCCCGTGATGCAGTCGCGGCCCCGGATCCCGGAGGCCACCGTCGCCCGGCTGGCCGTGTACCTGCGGGTGCTCACCGGACTCGCCGACAGCGGCCGCGGCACCGTCTCCTCCGGAGAGCTCGCCTCCGCGGCCGGCGTCAACCCCGCCGGGCTGCGCAAGGACCTCTCCCACCTCGGCCCCTGCGGCACCCGCGGGGTCGGGTACGAGGTGTCCACCCTGCGCGACCGCATCGCGGGCGTGCTGGGCATGGAGACCGCCCACGCCTGCGTCCTCGTCGGGATCGGCAACCTCGGGTCGGCGCTGGCCGGCTACGGCGGGTTCGGCAACCGCGGCTTCGAGTTCGTCGGCCTCTTCGACGCCTCGCCGGCCCGGGTGGGGCAGCGGATCGGCGACCTGCCGATCCGGCCCATGGAGGAGCTCGACGCGGTCCTCACCGCGACGCGGGCGACGATCGGGGTCATCGCGACGCCGGCCGAGGTGGCGCAGCGGGTCTGCGACCGGCTGACCTCGGCCGGGGTGAGGAGCATCTTGAACTTCGCGCCGGTGACGCTGTCCGCGCCCGCCGGGGTCGGCGTCCGCCAGGTCGACCTGTCCGTCGAGCTGCAGGTGCTCGCCTTCCTCGACAAGCAGCGGGGCCCGGCCGCCTCGCCGCTCGGGACGGCGCTCGCCCCCGCCGGGGGGATGGCATGAGCCTGCTCGCCGTCGGCATCAGCCACCGGACCGCGCCGGTCGCGCTGCTCGAGCAGGTCGCGATGAGCGCGGACGACAAGGTCAAGGCCCTGCACGAGCTGGTCCGGAGCGACCACGTCAGCGAGGCGCTGGTCCTCGCCACCTGCAACCGGGTCGAGGTCTTCGCGGAGGTCGACCGCTTCCACGGCGGCGTCGCCGAGGTCAGCCGCGTGCTGGCCCGCCAGGCCGGCGCCAGCGTCGAGGAGCTCTCGCCCTACGTCACCGTCCACTACGAGGACCAGGCCGTCGCCCACCTGTTCACCGTGGCCGCGGGCCTGGACTCGATGGTGGTCGGCGAGACGCAGGTCCTCGGCCAGCTGCGCGCCGCCTACGCCCTCGCGCAGGAGGAGGGCGCGGTCGGCCGCGCGCTGCACCCGGTCGCCCAGCACGCCCTGCGCGTGGGCAAGCGGGTGCACGCCGAGACCGGCATCGACCGCGCCGGCGCCAACCTGGTCACCGTCTCCCTCGACCACGCCGAGCAGCGGGTCGGCCCACTCGCCGGCCGCCCCGCGCTGGTGGTCGGCGCGGGCTCGATGGGCGCGCTGGCCGCCACCACGCTGTCCCGCCGCGGGGCGCTGGTCACCGTCGCCAGCCGCTCGCCGGAGTCGGCCGCCCGGCTCGCCGCCGCCGTCGACGGCGGCACCGCCGAGCTCGCCGACCTGCAGCAGGCCGTCGCCGACGCCGACGTCGTGGTCACCTGCACCGGCGCCACCGGCCTGGTCGTCGGCACCGACGTCGTCGCCGGCGCGATGGCCGCCCGCGCCGGCCGGCCGCTGGCCGTCGTCGACCTGGCGCTGCCCCGCGACGTCGACCCCGGCGTCGCCGCGCTGCCGGGCGTGCACCTGGTGGACCTGGCGCTGCTGCAGGGCGAGCGCTCGGCCGCCGGCGGCACCGGCCCCGTCGCCGCCGACGACGTCTCGGCCGCGCACGCGCTCATCGAGGCCGAGACGGCGCTGCTGCGCGCCGAGCAGCAGGCCGCCGCCGTCGCCCCGACCGTCTCCGCGCTGCGCAGCCAGGCCGCCGAGGTCGTCGACGCCGAGCTGCTGCGGCTGTCCACCCGGCTGCCCGACCTCGACGCCCGCGCGCGCAGCGAGATCGCCCGCACCGTGCGCCGCGTCGTCGACAAGCTGCTGCACGAGCCGACCGTGCGGGTCAAGGAGCTCGCCGGCACCCCTGGCGGTGTGGACTACGCCGACGCGCTGCGGGCGCTGTTCGGCCTCGGCATCGACACCGACGTCCCCGCCGACGGCGGGCGGCTGGCCGAGGCGGTCGCCGTCGACCCCGACGACCTGCGCCCGGGCGGTGCGGCATGACCACGCCGTCGACCGGCACCGCCACCCGCACGCTGCGCCTGGGCACCCGGGCCAGCCAGCTGGCGCACACCCAGTCGCAGACCGTCGCCGACGCGATCACCGCGGCCAGTGGCGTGCCGGTCGAGCTGGTGCACATCAGCACCGAGGGCGACCGGTCGGCCGCGGCCATCGCCCAGCTCGGCGGCACCGGCGTCTTCGTCACCGCGATCCGTCGCGCGCTGCTCGAGGGCACCGTCGACGTGGCCGTGCACAGCTACAAGGACCTGCCCACCGCGCCGGAGCCCGGTCTCGTGCTGGCCGCCGTGCCGCCGCGGGAGGACCCGCGCGACGCGCTCGTCGCCCGCGACCGGCTGACCCTGGGCGAGCTGCCCGCCGGCTCCCGCATCGGCACCGGCGCCCCGCGCCGGGTCGCGCAGCTGCGGGCCCTCGGCCTGGGCCTGGAGGTCGTGCCGATCCGCGGCAACGTGGACACCCGGATGGCCCGCGTCGTCCCCGGCGACCTCGACGCCGTCGTGCTCGCCCGGGCCGGGCTGGCCCGCCTCGGCCGGCTCGACGCCGTCACCGAGACCCTCGACCCGCTGCAGGTGCTGCCCGCCCCCGCGCAGGGCGCCCTGGCCGTCGAGTGCCGCGCCGGCGACGAGCACACGCTCGGCCTGCTCGCCGCCCTCGACGACGCCGGCACCCGCGCCTGCGTCCTGGCCGAGCGGACGACGCTGGCCGCGCTCGAGGCCGGCTGCAGCGCCCCGGTCGCCGCCCACGCCGAGCTGGCCGAGGGCGAGGACGGCGCCGAGCTGTACCTGCGCGCCTCGGTCACCGCGATCGACGGCAGCGACGGCGTCCGCGGCTCGGCCACCGGCCCGGTGGGCGACGCCGAGCGGCTGGGCCGCGAGCTCGCCGCCGACCTGCTCGACCGCGGTGCGGCCGAGCTGATGGCCGCCGCACGGTGACCACCCCCGCCGGGCAGACCGCCCCGGCTCCCCGGACCCCCGCCCACGCCCTCCCCAGGGCCACGACACCAACAAGGACCAGGAGCTCGTGATGACGCGCTTCCGCAAGACCCCCGGCC